>NZ_CP023445.1:2780000-3380833 GCF_002354875.1 Actinosynnema pretiosum | reverse complement strand
ATCACGGCGGTCGTCGGCGCCACGGTGACCGAGGCAGCGACCAGCGCACCGGCTAAAGAGCGCAGCACAAATTCACGCAGCATCCTGCGTATCACGAGAATCCCCCTTGCGAACCGGCACGCCCGCCGCAGCGGAGGAACTCGGGACCGAGCGGTCGCAGGCACATGGGGAAGCGACTCCCCAACGCTGCCGCAAGACGGACCCAGCATCACCGTTGGTGATCTCTCGCTGGATCACCCGGCGTTCGGGTGAGCCGGCACTCACGGGCCGCCTCACCACTGATTTTATTCCACACTGAAGCCATCGCACTTATAGCAGGAATTCCGTCACACCCACACGCCAGAGTGACGCCCCACCCCAACCGGGTGAAACCGACCTACCGAGGGTTGTCCTGC
This sequence comes from Actinosynnema pretiosum, assembly GCF_002354875.1. Lineage (GTDB taxonomy): Bacteria > Actinomycetota > Actinomycetes > Mycobacteriales > Pseudonocardiaceae > Actinosynnema > Actinosynnema auranticum. The sequence continues at coordinate 3,380,438 of NZ_CP023445.1, read as the reverse complement.
CAGTAATCCACCGCGCCCTGCAGCACGGTCCGGAACAGCGAGAAGTTCACCGGCTTGTACACATAACTGTCCGCCCCCGCCGCGTAACACCGGTCGATGTCCGCCGACGCCGTGGACGAGGTGAACACCACCACCGTCAGCGACGCCAGCTCCGGATCCGCCCGCACGTCCGCCAGCAGCCGGTACCCGTCGACCCCCGGCATGTTCAGGTCCAGCAGGATCAGGTTCGGCCGGGACCGCGAGCCGTCGCGCAACCGCGCCAGCAGGTCGCCCCCGTCCGGCAGGAACTCCAGCAGCAGCTCGGGGTGCGAGCGCGACAGGGCGCGGTCGATCGCCTCCCGGTCCTCCTCGCTGTCCTCCACCACCAGGAGCAGCCGCTGCGCGGTCAGTCCGTCAGCTCGGCCCACGCCACGCGCCCTTCCCCAGTGATCTCCACGCGCGCCCACTCGGCGTCGCCGTCCACGGCCACCCGCACCGCGCTCACGCCCTCCAGCGCGCACTCCGCCAGGAACGCCACCAGCCGCTCGGGCAGCTCCGCCGGAGCCGAGTCGCCCCGCAGCCCCCGCACCGCCGCCAGCGCCGCGTCCCCGGCCGCCGAGGGCGGCAGCTCGGCCCGCAGCGCCCGCGCCCCCGTGCACCGGATCGCGAGCACCGCCGCGTCGTCGCCGATGTGGTACCGGCCGCTGCCCGCGATCAGCGACGACGCCAGGTCCGACAGCGGTAGGTCCCGCAGCCTGCTGAGCGTGGGCTCCAGGTCGGTGTCCCCGAAGAACCGCCCCTCGGCGTCGCGGGCCTCGATCAGGCCGTCCGTGTACATCACCAGCGCGTCACCGGGCCGCAGCACGTCGGTGGCGGTGCGCAGGCGCAGGTCGGGGAGCACACCCACCAGCCTGCCCGTGCTGCGGCTCTCCCGCACGACGCCGTCGCGGCGCACCAGCAGGGTCGGCGGGTGCCCGGCCGACAGGGTCCGCACCCGGAAGCCGGACTCGGCCGCCCAGAACGTGGCCGTGGCCAGGGTCAGGAAGCGGGTGACCCCGATGCGCAGCATCTTGTCGTTGAGGGTGCGCACCGCGTGCTGCGCCGACCGCCCCTCCGCGAGCACGGTCTCCAGGGTGTGCCTGGCCAGCCCGGTCAGCGCGGCGGCGGGCGCGCCGCGGCCGCACACGTCGCCGATGAGCGCGGTGACCCGCCCGCCGGACTGGTCGACCGCCCCGTAGAAGTCGCCGCCGACCTCGAGGGTGTGGTCGGCGACGTTGTAGGTGGTCGCGAACTCCAGCCCCGGCACGTCCGGCAGCACGGTCGGCAGCAGGTGCTGCTGGAGCGACAGCGCGTCCCGCCGCCGCCGCTCGTACAGGGTGGCGTTGTCGATGGACAGCGCCGCGCGGCCTGCCAGGTCCCGCAGGAACGCCCCGAGCGGGCGGCGCGGCGACCCGTCCCGGTGGAAGAACGCGAGCATCCCGACGACCCGGCCGCGCGCCCGCAGCACGCTGATGGTCATCAGCTCCAGCCCGACCTCGTCGGGCAGCCCGGACAGCCGCGTCTCCTCATCCCAGGAGGAGCTGTCGGTCCCCAGCACCACCGGCTCGCCGGCCCAGCGCCCGGCCCGCAGGTGCTCGCCGAGCCGCCGCTCGCGCCGCGCGTCGACGTGCGCGACGGCGATCAGCGCCATCCGCCCGTCCCGCTCGGCGTGGATCGCGGCCCCGTCGGCGAGACCGGGCACGGCCATCCGCACGACGGCGCGCAGGGTGTCCTCGATGTCGAGCGAGGCGTCCATGCGCAGCGAGGCCTCGGCGAGGATCGCGTCCCTGGCCTGCTGGTCGTCGAGGGCGCGGCGCTCGGTGATGTGGTGGTCGGCGGCGACGATCACGTCGGTGGCCTGCCGGATGGCGGTGACGATGTCGATGCCGACCGCGTCGGCGGGCGCGGCGTGCACGTCCGGCGTCGAGACGGCGAGCCCGAGCAGCCCCCACTCGCCCGCGGACACCTCGAACCAGGTCACCAGCAGCCCCGTGGCCCCGATCGCCGCGACCCGGTCGGCGAGGTCCGCCGACTGCTGGCGCAGCTCGTCCAGGGGCGTCAGCACGCTCTCGGTCGGCCGCGCGGGGTGCGCGGCGGTCCAGTCGAGGAGCTGCTCGGCGAGCCCGATCGGCGAGGTGACCAGCCCGTCGTGGTCCGCCCACCGCACGATCTGCACCTCGCCGCGCAGCCCGAACCGGGCCCCGACCAGGCCGCACGCGCCGGGCAGCGACAGCAGGCCGAAGTACAGCTCCTCGGAGAACCCCTTGGTGCTCATGGCGTCCGACGCCGACCGCCACAGCGCGTGCAGCCGGGTCGACCAGGGGGTCGACGGGTTCGCAGGCACCGGGTCTCCGCTCTTCCGAGCGCCGCGACGTCGGCGCTGCACAACTGTAGGGTTCCGGCACGATAATCGGTTCACGCGCCCCGCGTCGGCGTGGCCACACCCGAAGGCGGGACACGATGACAACCGGTGGCGACACCCCCGAGGAGCCCACCTCGTCGTGGCTGCCCGGCGCCCGCGACCTGGCGGCCGAGGCCGAGTCCGGGGCGCCGTTCGACCTGTCCGTCTGCGTGAACGAGCCGATCCACCGGCTGGGCGGCGTCCAATCGTACGGCGCGCTGCTGGCGGTGGGCGCGGACGGGCTGATCGAGGTCGCCAGCACCACCTGCGCGTCGATCATCGGCCGCGAGCCGGGGGACCTGGTCGGGTCCGCGCTGGAGGCGCTGGTCGGCGCCGAGGGCGTGGCCGCGGTCGACGCCACCCTCGGGGCGCCCACCGGCGACCGGGGCCTGCTGAGCCTGGCGGTGCCGGAGGGCGGGCGGGAGTTCGACGTCACCGTCTACCGGGCCGACGGGCGCGTGGTCCTGGAGCTGGAGCCGCCGACGGGCGAGCGGCCGTTCGCGTTCTCCCGCTTCTACCCGGCGGTGCGCGCGGCGCTGACCCGGTTGCAGCACGGCCGCACGGTGGAGGACGTGTGCGCGGCGGCGGTGGCCGAGATCCGGGCGCTCACCGGGTACGACCGGGTGGTGGCGTACCGCTTCGAGGGGCCGGGCGGGCCGGGCGAGGTGATCGCCGAGTCGGTGTCCGACGAGCTGGAGCCGTGGCTGGGGCTGTGGTTCCCGGCGACGGACATCCCGCCGCAGGCGAGGCGGTTGTACGAGCGCAACTGGATCCGGGTGATCCAGGACGTGGACGACGAGACGGCCGCGCTGGTCCCGCCCGCGCTGCCGGGCACGAGCGAGCCGCTGGACCTGTCGGACTCGACGCTGCGCACGGTGTCCCCGTTCCACCTGGAGTACCTGCGCAACATCGGGGTGACCTCGTCCATGTCGGTGTCGCTGCTGCGCGAGGGCGAGCTGTGGGGCCTGATCGCCTGCCACGGCCTGCGACCGCGCAGGTTGGGAGCCGAGGTGCGGGCGGCGTGCGAGTTCTTCGGGGTGACGCTGTCGCTGCAGCTGGCCGCGCTGCAGGAGGCGCAGGCGTCCCGCGGCCGGGACGGGGCGCGGACGGCGCTGTCCCGGCTGGTCGGGGGGCTGGAGGCGGACGTGGTCCGGTCGGTGCTGGAGAGCGGCGCGCTGCTGGCGGAGCTGATCCAGGCGGACGCGGTGGTGCTGCGCCTGAACGGTGTGGCGGCGCCCGCGCCGGACAGCCCGCACCCGCCGGAGCAGGCGGCCCTGGACGCCCTGTGGGCGGCGCTGCCGCCGCTGCGGGCGGGGCAGGTGTGGGCGGCGGAGAGCCTGGCGGAGCACGACCCGGCGCTGGCGTGGTGCGCGGAGCAGCTGAGCGGGGCGCTGGTGCTGTCGCTGGACGGCGGGAGCGAGCTGGTGGCGTGGACGCGGCGGGAGCGCCGGGCGTCCCGGACGTGGGCGACGAACCCCGACGAGCCGGTCCGCCTCGGCCCGCACGGCGAGCGGCTGACCCCGAGGGGGTCGTCGGCGGTGTACCGGGCGGTGGTGCGCGGCAGGTGCCTGCCGTGGACGGCGGCGGACGAGGCGGTGGCCGTGGAGTTCGGCCACGCGGTGACCACGGTCGCGCTCAGGCACACCACGCACCTGACGGGGTTGAACGACGAGCTGCGCAGGGTGAACGCGGACCTGGACACGTTCACGCACGTCGCGGCGCACGAGATGAAGGAGCCGCTGCGCGGGATCTCGAACGCGGCGGCCTTCATCGGCGAGGACGCGGGCGAGGCGCTGGACGAGGTGACGGTGCGCAGGCTGGGCACGATCCAGGCGCTGGCGCACCGGATGGACGAGCTGATCAACTCCCTGCTGCACTTCGCCCAGCTCGGCCAGGCCGACCTGCGCCGGGTGTGGGTGGACCTGCGCGGGGCCTGCGAGCGCGCGCTGGAGATCGCGGGCCCGAGGCTGGAGGAGCGCGCCGTGTCGGTCAGCCTCCCGCCGACCGGCACCATGGTCTCGGCCGACGCGGACCGCCTGCAGGAGGTCCTGGTGAACCTGCTGGTGAACGCCGCGAAGTACGCCAGGGACGAGCCGGGCCGCACCGTGGAGGTGGGCCTGACAGACGACCGGGTCGTGCACGTGCGGGACAACGGCATAGGCATCCCGACCACCCACCAGCGCGAGGTCTTCCGCCTGTTCCGCAGGCTGCACCCCAGGGGAACCTACGGCGGCGGCCACGGCGCGGGCCTGGCGATAGTGGAACGCATCGTGTCCAGGCACGGAGGCGTCCTGACCCTCGACTCGGAACCGGGCGTGGGCACCACGGTCCGGTTCACCCTGGGGCCGGACCCGGAGGAGCCCTGACCGCAGCCTTGAGAGCAGCCTCCCGAGCCCCACCCAGGAGCCTGACCAGGACCGGTCCCACGAGCGGGTCCGGTGGCCGCGACCCGCTCACCCCGGCCACCACCCCGCCCTGAGCCCCCTGGTCAGGGCACCTGCGTCCAGCTCAGCTCGCCGCTCTCCGGCACCCCTCGCCCGCGCCCCGCCGCCAGCTCCTTCACCTGGTCACAGCCCCCATCACCCACCCGTCCTCCCCGTCAGCGCCACGAAGTCCTCCACCAGCTCGCTCGCGCTGATCACGTCCAGCTCCCCCAGCCCCAGCTGCCGCTCTCGCCCCCAGCGGTACCCGTGGGCCTCGTCGGACAGGAAGACCTCGCTCAGCTCCTGCTCGTCGCCGATCGCGTCCAGGTCCCCCGCGACCAGCCCCGGATCCAGGGTCACCACCGCGTACCGACCGCCCGGCACCGGCTTCACCAGGCCCGGTTCCACGCCCCCGTCCAGCGGCTCGGTGCGCTGCCAACCCCGTGACAGCAGGGACAGCACCTCGCGCACCGGCAGCTTCGCGCCCTCGAACCGCCGCAGTCTGGTGTCCGCGCGCTCCTCCTCCGACAGCCGGTGGGCCGGGCGGGAGAGCTGGGGGAACGGCTGCAGGATCTCGTAGTCCGCGAACAGCTCCGACCAGGCCGCCAGGTCCCCGCCGAGGCGCAGCGGGTGCGCCACCAGCACGTGCTCGCCGTCCACCAGTTCGAACGGCTCGTCGGCGGGACCGGAGAGGGTGTTGTCCTCGGCCACCCGGAACGACCTGGTCGCCTGCCCGTCGACGGCCACCCACACCAGCCTGCGCACCAGGTGCACCAGCACCGGGTGCCCCACCAGGAACCGGGTGAACTCGTCCGCGCCCCACGCGCGCCCGCCGACCATGGCCCGCTCCAGCCTGCGCACCTGGTCGCCCGCGATCACCCGCAGGTCCTTCTTCAGCGCCGCGAACCGCGCCCACGCCGCCTGCGCCAGCTCCGCGTCGTCCTTCGCGCCCGGCTTGGGCAGCGCCTTGCGGCGGGCCCCGTCCTCGTCGGCCACGGTCGGCCGCAGCTGCTCGTCGAAGCCGACCAGGAACCGGCGCGGCCCGTAGTCGAGCACCAGCGCCTCGGACCCGGACAGGTCGAAGTGCGGCACGACCCGGTCGGCCAGCTGCTCGGGGGTCAGGTCGAGCTTGTCCGCGACCTGCGCGATCTTCTCGCGGGCCCGCTTCTTCAACCCGGCGAACCGGGCCTTGTCGGCGATGCCGTTGAGGTGGGTGAGCGCCACGTCCGTGCCGATGTCGGCCAGCACGTCCAGCCCGGCCACGGCGCGCGTGTGCCCGCCCTCCCCCGGCCACGCCCTGACCAGGGGCGACAGCCGCCGCACCACCTCGTCGTCCCCGACCGCGCCGAGCGCGGCCAGCGCCCAGCCGTCCTTGGGCGGCAGCGCGGCCTGCCGCCAGCGGTCGAACACCTCCCAGCCGAACTCGGCCAGCGACCTCCCGTCGCACGCCTCGCGGACCTGCGCCAGCCCCGCGTACGGCTCCCCCGCCGAGCACAGCATGAGCATCGTGACCACGTCGGCCGCCGACCCGGAGGGCAGCGCCAGCTCGTGGCCGCGCACCCGGATGCCGGGCAGGGTCGCCACGTCCAGCCACGCCGGGTGCGCGGGCAGCTTCGACGGCAGCACGGTCAGCGGGTCGATCCGCAGCACCAGCGCGGTCACCTCGGCCGCCCGGTCGCCCCAGTGCGCGCGGGCCGTCTCGACCACCACGTCCCGCCCCTCGGCCTCGGCGACGACCGCCACCGCGTCCCGCGCGGCGCCGCGCGCCCTGCCCGCCTTGCCGAGCGCCGCGGGCAGCAGGAACGGCAGCGCCGCCGCGCCGTGCCTGGCCAGCCACGCCAACCCCTGCCAGCGCAGCTTCTTCTTGCCGAGCGCGTCGGCCATCAGGTCGGCCACCCGCTGGTCGAGCACCGGCGCGAACACCCGCAGCACGTCGGCGTTGACCGGCGCGAGCAGCAGCCGGTCCAGCGCGCGCAGCCCGAACCGGGCGAGGAGCGCCCGCCCCCACGAGTGGATGTTCCAGTTGTGCTTGGGCACGAACGCCCCCAGCAGCGGCAGCGCCACCTCCTCCGGCGCGTGCAGCAGGGTCATGTAGGAGATCGTGCCGACGCGCTGGAGCCCGCGCCGCAGCTCCTGGTCCCAGTCGACGGTCCGGTGGTACGGCACGTTGCGGTCGCTCTCGGCCGCCCACTCGCGCTCCTCGCCGGGCTTCCACACCAGCGCGGCCTCCCCGGCCGGGGCCAGGTCGGTCAGCGCGGGCGGGGCCTTGGGCCGGGGTCTGGTCCACGGCGGGCTGGTCAGCACCTCGGGCAGCAGCTCGGGCGGGGCCTGCGGCAGCACCGGCCCGCTGGGGACCAGCAGCGCCTCGGCGGCGGCCCGCTGGTCGTCGGGCAGCCCCGGCAGCACCTCGTCGGCCAGCTCCGGGAACGCCGTCAGGTGCGAGCGCAGCAGCGCGTCGACGGACTTGCCGCCCCCCGCCAGGGACTCGGCGAGCAGCCGGGCGGCGCGGCGCGGGTAGGCCCGCACGGCCTCCTGGAGCAGTGGCCGCACCCGCCGGTCCTCGGCCCGCTCGACCAGCGCGCGCAGCGCCTCGTCGGTGGGGATCGCGACCAGGTACCCGGCGAGCTTGCGGGTCGTGTCGGCGTCGGCGCGGTCGAACGCGGCGATGAACGCGCCCGCGGCCTCCGGCCCGAGGGTGCGCAGCAGGGTCGCGGCGACCCGGTGGTCGCGGTGCAGCCCCCACGTGCCCGCGTCCGCGAGCACCCGCTCGGCCTGCGCGCGCGTGCTCGCGGAGCTGAGCAGCATGGCGGACTCCACGGTGTCCGCCCGCTGCGCCACGCCCGCGGCCAGCAGCTCGTCCAGCCAGCCCGTCTCGGTCGGCGCGAGGAACGCGGCGAGGACCCCGGCCTTCGGACCGCGCGAGCGCACCCCGTCCAGCAGGGCGACGACCCGCGCGTGCTCCTCGTCCCCGAGCGGGGCGAGCGCGCGCCTGACCTCGGTGGCGCACTGCAGGCCGTGCCAGTAGAAGGAGAACCGGCCCGGCGCGCGCTGGCGCACCACGCGCAGCTGCCCCTCCAGCGAGCGCTCGACCCGCTCGGCGCTCACCTCGGCCAGCTCCACGACCGCCTGGGCCGCGAACCCGACCCCGTGGTCCACCACCCACTCGGCCGCGACGAGCCGGAGGACCTCGCGCTGGTGGTGCGGGGTGTTCGCGGCGAGCACCTCCAGCAGCACGGCCGCGCCCAGCGGGTCGGGCGAGCCGTCGCGGTGCCGCCGGGCCGAGGCCACCAGCTCCGGGTCGGACTGCGAGTGCGCGAGCGCCTTCGCGAGCACGTCCGGGTGCCGCGCGACCAGGCCGGCCAGCGCGCCCCGCGCCTCGGGCGGAGCCTGGTAGCGGGGCGGGTCCTGGTCGTGGCGGGGGTGGTGCGCCCGCGCCGGCCTGCCCGGCGCGAACGCGTCCTCGTCGGGCCACTCGCGCGCTGCTGCCCCTGCGTTCTCCTGCGGCACCTCGGTGTTCCTCTCCGGACGGTCCTGCACGTCGAGGCCGACGCTAGAGACGGGGTCCGACAATTCCGGGCGTTCGGTCGATCACCCGGTCGGGTGGTTCGCGCTCGACGCCGGGTTGGCCGCCGTCCACGTCGGACGGTTCCCGGTCCGTCCGCATCGGACGCTAGCGGCGGGGTCCGACAGCCCACGCCGGTCGTTCGCACCACGGCACGCGGGCGCGCGGTTCCATCGCCGGGGAATACCACTCCGGATAGTGACGGCGAGTAATACCCGAAAGCGGGATCGAATAGCCCGTTGGAAGTATCTTGCCCACGTATCGGCGGTGCCGGAAAAACCGCCCGGCACCCGAGGGGCGGGCATTCACCGCATCCCCCTTCGCCCTTTCCGCCGCAGGTGGCAGCGTTGCGTCCGAGCGCGCGCCGCGCCGGGCGGAAAGGCGGAGCGGACAATCCCGCGCACCGTGCTACGTTCGCCGCCGTGCCGAATCGGGACGGTTCCGAGGAAGTCGATCCAGCTGGAGGACCGCGTCAGATGGCCCAGCCCCACCTCGGCGGCGTGCTGCGCCTGCGCGCGCTCCCGCAGCTGCCGGAACCGGTGGCCTCGCACCGGCACCCGCTGCTCCCGGTGACCCTGCTGCACACGCGCGGGTTGTTCGCCTACCCGAACGGGTCCAGCGCGCCGGTGCCGGACCTGGCCGAGTCCGTCGAGCGGGTCGGCCCGACCGCGCACCTGATCAGGCTGCGCGCCGACGTCCGCTGGGACACCTCCCCCGCGCGGGCGGTGACCGCGCACGACGTGGTGCGCGGCCTGAAGCGGCTGTGCGCGCCGCACCACACCTCGACCGCGCTGCCCTACTTCCTGAGCACGATCCGGGGCATGACCGCCTACCGCGACGGCCACCCCGCCACCCTGCGCACCGCCGCCGACCTGGCCGAGCACGCCGCAGCGCACGACATCGCGGGCGTGCGGGCGCTGGACGGGCGGACCGTGCTCGTGGAGCTGCTGCACCCGGCCGCCGAGTTCGCGGACCTGCTGGCGCTGCCCTGCGCCGCCCCCGCCCCCGCCGAGTACGACGCGTTCCTGCCCGACAGCCGCGAGGCCCGCCACAACCTGCGCAGCACCGGCCCGTACCGGGTGGCGCTGGTCACCGGCGACGCGGTGCGGCTGGAGCACAACCCGGCCTGGCGCGCGGCCAGCGACCCGGTGCGCGCCCGCGTGCCCGGATCGGTGCTGGTCAGCGCGCTGGACGACGACCCGCACCTGGACCTGACCGGCGAACGCGTGGTGGGCAGGGACGAGTGCTCGCCGCTGCTGGGCGTGGACTACCTGGCGCTGAACCCGCGCGGCCCGCTGCGGGACCGGGTGGTGCGCTCGGCCGTGGCGGGCGCGGTGCGGCGCGGCGCGCACTGGCTGGTCCCGCCCGACGCCGGCGCCCCGCCCGATGACGCGGCCCCGCCGGAGCGCGGCCCGCTGCTCCTCCCGCCGCCGCTGACCCTGACGATGATCCACCCGGACACGCCGGAGGGCTACGACACGGCGGTCGCGGTGGCCGCCGAGCTGATGGCGGCGGGCCTGGACGTGCTGGCCCGCGCGCTGCCGCAGGCCGAGCACGCGGCGCTGCTGGCCGACCGGTCGCGGGCCGAGGCCGGGGAGTGGGACCTGCTGCTGGGCACGTGGCTGCCGGACTGGGCGCGGGGCAACGCGCGGGCGTTCCTGCTGCCGCTGTGCCACTCGACGGGGGTCGCGAACCCCGGCGGGCACGGGCTGGCGAGGGCGGACGCGCTGGTCGAGGCGGCGCTGGCCGCGCAGGACGACCCGGAGCGGGCGGGCGCGGCGGCGCGGGAGGCGCAGCGGTTGGTGCTGGACGAGGCGGTGGTGGTGCCGCTGCGGCACCGCAGGCCGCTGCTGCCGCACGCGCGCGCGGACGTGCGGAACCTGCGCGTGCTGGAGGCGTTCGGCGGGGTGGCGGACCTGTCGGCGGTGCTCGTGCCGGAGCAGTGCGCGGACGAGCGGGAGCCGACCGGTCTCCAGGTCTGACGGGGCGCGGGCGCCGCGGCGGGGTGCCGCGACGCCCGCGCTCCGGTCACCTGCCCTTGCTCTGGAGCTTGCGGACCGACTCGAGGCGCTGGGCCAGCTTGTCGGTCGCGGGCACCGGCTCCGGGTTGGCCCGGACCCAGCGCTCCAGGAGCTCGACCTCGCCCGCGTAGTCCTTGCGCCGCCGCAGGATCACGGCCGCGCGCTCGGTGTACACGGGGACGGGCGCGGTGCCCGCCACGGCCGCGTGCCGCTCGGCCGCCTCGACGACGACCAGGAGCAGCTCCAGGGCGTCGTCGTCGCGCTTGGCCGTGCGGTGCTCGTTGAGCACCGGGAGCCAGTCGGCGAAGAACCGGTCGCGGACCTGACCGGCGGCCTTGGCCAACCGGTCGAGGTCGGTGATCGCGGCCGGGACCGGGCTGCCGTACGCGGTGAGGGCCTTGCGCAGGGCGGACCCCAGCTCGGCGGCCTCCTCCGCGGTCGGCGAGGCCGCGTCGCGCGCGGGCTCCCACGCGTCGAGCAGCTCCTGACCGCGCGGCAGCTCCACGGCGGCGGCCAGCGTCGGCCAGCCGGACGTCACGGGCTTCGCGGCGCTCGCGGCCTGCGGGTTGACCGCCTGCTCGATGCGCTCGCGGGCCTGCGCCGTCGTGAGGATCTGGATGCCCAGGTCCCGGACCTGGCGCAGCGGCGCGCTGGCGGCATCCGGGTTCTCGGCGATCATGAACCGCACGGTCGGGGTGATCCGCTTGGCGACCGCGCCGCCGTGCGCGGCGACGAGCGCCGCGAGCGCGACGACCTCGTCCCCGCTCCCGTCGACCGCGACCCGCCAGCCCTTGAGGGCGCTGGCGGACCCCGGAGCCACCGCCGCCTGCGGTTCCGGGACCGCGGTGGGCTCGGGCGCGACGGCCTCCGCCTCCACGACCGGCTCGGCGGGCGTCTCGGGCAGGGCCTCGACCACGGGCGCGTCCACGACGGCCTCGGCCTCGGCCTGCTGCGCGACGGGCCAGCCGGCCACCGCGCTCCTGCTCTCGACGTCCTGGGCGACGACCTCGGCGACGGCCTCGGGCTCCGCGACCTTGGCCTCCGGGGCCTCGACCACGGGGGCCTCGACCTCCGGGACCACGACCTCGGCGGGCTTCTCGACGACCGCGACGACCTCGGGCTCGGACACCTCGGTCTTCACGACCTCGGGCTCCACGACCTCGGACACCTCGGCCACCGGAGCGACCGCCTTGGGCGCTTCCACCTTCGGGGCCTCGACCACGGGCACCTCGGCCTTCGGCGCCTCGACCTCGGGCACCTCGACCTTGGGCGCTTCCGCCTTCGGCGCGACGACCTCGGGCACCTCGGCCTTCGGCGCCTCAACCGCAGGAGCCTCGACCACAGGTGCCTGAACCTCAGGCGTCACGACCTCGGGCGTCACGACCTCGGGCGTCACGACCTCGGGCGTCACGACCTCGGGCGTCACCGCCGCAGGAACGTCAGCCTTCGGCGGGTCGACCTTGACCGCCTCCGGCTCGACGACCTCGGCCACGGCCTCGGGAGCCGCAGGCGTCACCGAGGGCTTCACGGCGTCCACCGAATCCCCCTCGACCTCGCCCGCGCCCTTCGCGACCGCGGCGCTCTCCACGACCACCGGCTTGGATTCGGCGGCCTTCGGAACATCGATCCCAGGGGCTTCGGACTTCCACCCCTCGTTGTTCGGCGCCGCCGGTTCCCCGGTGCCGCCGAACGCCTTCTCCTCACTCACAGCACTCACGGCGGGCGCGCCAGGCGCGTCCGCCTTCTCGGACTCGTTCTCCGTCTTCTGAGCTTCCGGTACCGCAGGCAGGTGCTGCCCGTCCTGGGTCTTTTCCCGGATTCCCAGCAAACGCCTCCACCAGCTCATGAAGCCCTCCCCGACAGCAGGCACCCGCCCAGGTCAAGGCAGGTCGTCCAGCACGTGAGTAGGCGTCAGTGTTTCAACATCCCGGACTGGATCAACACGGTGGTGCCACTTTGTTCCATAAGTGACCGCCCGCTCACCGTCCGAAAGGGGACCGGGGGCGGCTACCGCGCCGCCGAGGCGACCGCATCGGCGAGCAGCGCGGCGAGGGCGTTCGGCGTCGGGTTCTCCATGATCACCCGAACCGGCACCCGCAACCCGAGTTCCGCGCGCAACCGCGCCGCCGTGCAGTTCCGCCCACACGCCCGCGACCAGTCAGGCCAGCTCCTCCACCGACATCACGCCTCCCGCTCGCTCTCCAGCTCCGCCCGGAGCCTGCGCACCTCCTCGCACTGCCCGAGCACCCGCCCGTCGATCCTGCGCCGCGAACTCGTCAGCCCACCCCCGCGCGGCGGAGGTGACGGCCAGGGCCGCGGGCGCCACCACCAGGTGCCGCCCGAACAGCGCCAGCTCACCGAGGTCAGCCAGTTCACCGGGCCCGGCGACGTCCCAGGAGGGCCGCATCCGCCACCTGTCGGACAGCTCGGGCACGACGTTGACCTCGGGCACGAACACCCCGTCGAACCGCGGCGCGGCGATGGTCGACCCGCGAACCCCATGAACTCGTGCCGCCCGACGACCGCGAAACCAGGGCTCCCGGTCTCCACGAAGAACAACCGCACCGATTCAGAGCCGCCAGCGGCGACGACGGTGGCCGACACGTCGAGCAGCACGGCGACCGATCCGTTGCCGATGAACACCTTCTCGCCGGTGATCCGGTAACCGCCGTCGACGGGCGCGGCGACGGTGGTCCGCCGCTGGTTGGCCGCACCGGCGACCTCGGCGCCGGCCCCGGCGGAGATCACCCCGCCGAGCGCCGAGTCCGCGCCCAACGCCGTCCGGATGCTCACCGCGTTCTTCGCCGTGCTGAGCGCGGGTCTGGTCCCCGTCCCGGTGGTGCTCGCGCCGATGCTCGACCCGCGCCGCTACGGGGCCGGGCGCGCCTCGCGCGCCAGCGACCTCGACCTGGTGCGCCTGCCCGACGCGCCGCACCCGCACCTGGCACCGGGCGAGGTCGTGGTGACCACCTCCGGCACATCCGGCATCGCCAGCGGGTGCGTGCACGGCCTGAACGCCCTGCTGCGCAACGCCCGCCGCCACGCCGAGGCGATCGGCCAGCGCGGCCCGCCGTTCACCCCCGCCCAGTACCGGGAAGTCGTGGCGCGCCAAGGGGTCACGGTCTCCTCGCTGACCCACTCGCTGGTGCGCGAACTCGACCGGGCCGGACCGCCACCGGAACTGCGGGTGCTGACCGTCGGCGGCGACACCTGCCCGCCCGAGCTGACCCGCGCCCTGCTCACGTCCACCCCAGGGCTGGAGCTGTACCTGACCTACGGGCTCAGCGAGGCCGTCCGCGCGGCGGGCCGGGTGCTGACCTGCCGAGAGCTGTGGGACGAGGCCGAGGCGGTGGCCGGGCGACTGGTGGGGCTGGGCGGCTCGGGCGGCCGGGTCGGCCTGCACCTGGAGCGCTCCGCCGACCTGGTGGTGGCGATCCTGGCGGTGCTGCGCGCGGGCGCGGTGGTGGTGCCGCTGGACGTGTCGCACCCGGCGGACCGGCTGGTCCACATGCGCGACAACGCGGGCGTGCGCCTGGTGATCGGCCACCGGGAACCGGTCGACCGCTTCACCGGTCTGTCCGTTGTGGACGAACTAGGCGACGGGATGTTCGCCCGCGTGGCCGACGCCGCCGAGCCGACCGGCGCGCAGGGCATGGACCTGGCGTACGTCGTCTGCACCTCCGGCTCCACCGGGCTGCCCAAGGGCGTGCAGCACGAGCACCACAACCTGGAGAACCTGATCGCCTGGCAGATCGGGGCCAGCCGGTGCGGCGAGGACGAGCGGCTCGACCCGCAACTGCTGTGGGACCTGGTGAAGCGCGAGCGGGTCAACCGGCTGTTCCTGCCTTTCTTGGTGCTCCAGTCGCTGGCGCTGTTCCCCGAGGACGCCTCGCTGCGGGCGCACCCGTTGCGCGGGGTGCTGACCACGGCGGAGCAGATGCAGATCAGCGAGCGGATCAGGGCGCTGTTCACCCGGCTCCCGGACTGCCGCCTGGTGAACCAGTGGGGCACCACGGAGACGCACGTGTCGACGTGGCACGAGCTGCCCGAGGACGTGGCGTCGTGGCCGGTGCTGCCGGACGGCGAGGTGGGCGAGCTGTGGATCTCCGAGGCCTGCGTGGGCCCCGGTTGCCTGAACCTGCTCGAGCGCACCGCACAGGGCTACGTGCCGGACCCGCTGGACCCGACCGCGCCCGCGTACCGCAGCGGCGACCTGGGCCGGGTGGCCGGGGACGGGCTGGAGTGCCCAGGGAGGCGGGACACCCAGGTGAAGCTGCGCGGTTTCCGGATCGAGCTGGGCGAGATCGAGACGCTGCTGAACTCGACGCCGGAGGTGTCGGCGGCGGTCGTGGTGCTGGCGGGCGGCGCGGCGGAGGACCGGCGCCTGCGGGCGCACGTCGCGCCGTCCGCCGCCACCGGTGGCGGTCGCGGGTTTTCCCTCGTCCCGCAGCAGGAACCGGCGCTACTGCCCCCCGGCCCGACCGCCCGTCCCCGCCTCCCAGTCCCGAACCGCCGACCGCACGACGGAGTCCGCCGTCTCACCCGTGGCGTGGTACCGGGTCAGCAGCCCTTCCACGGCCAGCGTCGCCGCGCCGTGCGCGATGGCCCACACCCGCGCCACCGCGCCGTCCGGGTCGGGCAGGTGCTCGACCGCGGCGCGCAGCGGCGGTCCGGTGCGGTCGGCGGCGGCCATGAGCTCCGGGTACCGGGGCTTGTCGAGCCGGGCGGCGAACATGACGGTGAACCGCGCGGGCGACTCCAGGGCGAACGCGACGTAGGCGGCGGCGAACTCCTCGGCCAGCCGCCCCTCCCCCGCGCTCGCCTGCGCGGCGAGGAGCACGTCGGCGAGCGCGTCGAACCCCTCCGCGGCGGCGGCGGCCAGCACGGCCTCCCGGTCGGCGAAGTGCCGGTAGGGCGCCGCGACCGACACCCCGGCCCGCCGCGCGGCCTCGGCGAGGCTGAACCCGTGCGCGCCGCGCTCCCACACCAGGTCGAGCGCCGCGTCGATCACCGCGCGCCGCAGGTCGCCGTGGTGGTACCCGCGCTTGCCAGCGGCCTCCCTGGTCACCGCACCCTCCCCGCCGTGGTTGACGACCGAGACCCTACCCGCCTAACTTGATGTTAAAAGCTTTTACATCGAGGAGGCGCACATGCCGCTGCCGTTGGCGGACCTGCTGATCACGGGTGGTTCGGTCCTGCTCGGCGACCCCCGCGACGGGCGCTTCGCGCGGGCCGACGTGCTCGTGCGGGACGGCCTGATCGCCGCGATCGGCCCCGACCTGGAGGCGCCGGGCGCCGATCGGGTCGACGCCGCGGGCGCGTTCGTGCTGCCGGGTTTCGTGGACACCCACCACCACCTGTGGGAGGCGTCGCTGCGCGGCCTGACGGCGGACTGGAGCGCGCTGGACTTCTTCTGGGGCGTCAGGGCCCACCACGCGGGCGCGCACGAGGCGCGGGACGTGCACGCCGGGACGTACGCGGGCGCCGTGGCCGCGCTGGACGCGGGCATCACCACCGTCCTGGACGTCGCGCACGCGGTGAACACCCCCGAGCACGCCCGCGAGGGGCTGCGGGCCGTGCGGGAGGCGGGCGTGCGCGCCCTGTTCTGCTACGGCCTGACCACGACGCCGGGCGCGGAGGCGTTCACCGCCGAGCAGCGGCTGGCGGACCTGCGCGCCCTTCACGCGAACGAGTTCACCTCCCAGCACGCCACAACCCGCGTCCGCCTGGGGCTGGCCGTGAACGACATCGGCTCGGTACCGTGGACCCAGACCCGCACCGAGTTCCACTTGGCCCGCGAACTCGGTCTGCCGTCGACGGTCCACTCGCGCTCCCTGTGGGGCGAGCTCAGCGCGCCCGAGATCACCTGGCTGCACCGCGACGGCCTGCTGGCGGCGGACCAGGTGCACGCCCACGCCAACGCGGCCACCGACGAGGAGCTGGCCCTCCTCGCCGAGGCGGGCGCCGCCGTGTCCAGCACGCCGGAGACCGAGCTGATGCTGGGCCTCGGCTACCCCGCGCTGACCAGGGCGGCCCAACTGGGCATCCCCACCGGCCTGGGCACGGACATCCAGGCGGGCAGCCCGGCGGACCCGTTCGCGTGGATGCGCGCGGCCCTGCAGGCGGTCAGGGGCCGGCGGCACCAGCGCGTGCTGGAGACCGAGGGCAGCGCGGGCCTGGGCGCCCCGACGCCGTCGGTGCGCGACGTCCTGCACCACGCCACCCTGGGTGGCGCGCGGGCGCTGGGGTTGGGCGAGGTGACCGGTTCGCTGGAGGTCGGCAAGGCAGCGGACGTACTGGTGCTGCGGACGGACGGCGTGCACCAGCGCCCGGTGGTCGACCCGGTGGCGACCGTCGTGCTGCACTCGCGGGCGAGCGACGTGGACACCGTGCTGGTGGCAGGCGAGGTGGTGAAGCGCGCCGGTTTGCTCCTCGGCGACCGAGCCGACCGCGCGACCGACCTGGCGGACACGACGTGGGCCCGCCTGACCCCGAGGATCAACGCCCGAGGCGGCCTCCTCCCGCCACGCCCGGAAGGCGTCCTGAAGCACATGGCGGCGGCGGGGGCGGCGAACGCACCGGAGTGGGCGAGGGACTGACCACTGCTCCAAGGAGCCTTGTCAGCGAACCAAACGCGCCCAGGCCGACAGATCGGCGCGCGCAGACCGGTGCGCCCGGACAGGCTGGTTCACTCCCCACGACCAGCCACCGGGCGCACCCCGTCCCTACCCGCAGCCACCAACCACAACCGCTGGCCGGCAGCCCCAGCTACCGGCGCCAGCAACCGGCCAGCAGCCCTCGCCCCAGCCCCGACCACGGCCCGGCACCAACCACCGGCCCTCGCCCCAGCTGCGGCCCCGGCCACCAGCCCGCCACCGGCCAGCGGCAGTCAGCCACCAGCCACCAGCCACCAGCCACCAGCCACCAGCCACCAGCCACCAGCCACCAGCCACCAGCCACCATGACAGCCAACCATCCACGCCGATCGGCGTCATCCACCCCGCCACAGAGGTCGTGTTTGACCTTGCAGTTACCTCAAGGCCCATGCTGGCCATATGGTGTTCCTCTCCATCAGCGAGTTCAGCGAGATGTGCGCGCTCCCCGCCCAAACCCTCCGCTTCTACCACTCCGGGGGCCTGCTGGTCCCGGCCCACGTCGACGAGCGAACCGGTTACCGCTCGTACGACTTCGTCCAGGTCGAACAAGCCATGCTGATCAGCACCCTGCGCGCAGCCGGACTCAGCGTCCGGCACGTCCGCCAGGCCCTGGACGCCCCCGACACCGCGCTCGGTCTGCTCACCGAGCACCGGGAGTCCCTGCTGCGCAAGCGAAAGCTGGAGGACGAGGCGCTGCGGGACGCGGAGGTGTTCGTCTCCGACTGGCCGCAGGTGCGTGAGCACTCCGTCCCCGAGATCACCGCACTCCGGACGATCGTGCCGGGAAGCAGGCACGAGGACGTGCTCGCGGAACGAGTCTCGACCGCAGTGGACCGACTCCGGCAGATCGCGGCGGAAGCAGGCGCCGAGGTCTCCGGCCCGCCGTGGAAGCAACACGCCCTGGAAACCCAGGAGCAGAAGGCGAAAACCATGGACCCGGACGGGAACGACCTGTTCGTCGCCCTGCCCGTGCTCACCCCGATCACCCCCGACGCCCTGCCCGCCGACGTCCACACCCACGTCCTCGAAGCGCACGAGGAGGTGTCGATCGTGCTACCGGGCAGGGACACGCTGCCGAGGTTGGGCGCGGTGTTCAACCGACTGGTGGACCACTCGGCGCGCATCAACCGGATGATCGCCTTCTGGTCCCCCCGCTACCTGCTGCACGAGGGCAGCGTGGAGATCTCGGCGACGGTCACCGACTTCGAGGAGGACGAGACCTTCGAGGACGACCTCCCCGACCAGTGACCCCCGATCCAGCCGTTCGGTCAGGCTGGTCCCGACACCCCCGGCCGGTCGGCGCCACCGGTGGGGAGCAGCAGGGTGAACCTGGTTGGGGAGCGATCGGACAGCACGAGCCTGCCGCCCTCGGCCTCGGCCAGGTCACGCGCGAGCGGCAGCCCTATGCCGTGCACCCGCGTACCGTTGCGCCCCGCGCCGTGCCCACCACCAGCACTTCCACCACCAGCACTCCTGCTCCCCGCGCTCCCGCTGCCGAGGATGCCGCTACCCGAGGCTCCACTGCCTGCACTCCCGCCACCAAAGGTACCGCTGCCCGAGGTGCCGCCGACTGCGTTCCCACTACCAGGGGTGCCACCGCCCGAGGCCCCACCGCCTGCACTCCCGCCACCAGGAGTCCCCTTACCCAAGGCTCCACTGCCCAGGTTTTCGCTGGCCAAGGCTCCGCTAGGAGAGGTTCCGCTGTCAGCGCTCCCGTTCCCCGCGCCGCCGCTGTCCGCGCCTCCGCCGCCCGTACTCCCGCCACCCGCACTGCCGCCACCGGGGGTTCCGCCGACCATGCTCCCGCCGCCAGGGGTTCCGCCGCCGGTGCTCCCGCCGCCAAGGGCTCCGCCGCCCGCGTTCCCGCCGACGCCGCGCGCATCGGCGCTCCTCCCGCGCTCGCCCCCACTCCCACTACTTCCCCGCTCGTCCCCATCCCCATCCCCATCACCGTCGCGGATCTGGAAGGGATCGTCGCCGCGTACCTCGCCCTCGTCCACGACGTCCACCGCGAACAGCCCGGCCGCGTCCCGCGCGGTCACCTCCACCGCGCCCCGGCCGTGCACCACGGCGTTGTCCAGCAGCACGTGCAGCACCTGCCGCACCGCGGCCTCTGCAGCGAGCGGCCCCGGCGCCCCGGCCACCTCCACCCGGAGCGTGCGCCCGTGCAGCGCGAACTGGTCCCGCCACGTCCGGTGCAGGTCGGTCAGCAGCGCCTCGGGGTCCAGCCTCGACCGGGCGGGCGTGGCACGCGTCAGGGCGAGCAGGTCGTCGATGGTCCGCTCCAACCGGTCCGCCGCCTCCACGCCGGTGCGGAGCGCGGGCCGCAGGTCGGCTTCCGGGGCGTCGAGCGCGGACTCCAGGTGCAGGCGCAGCCCGGCGACGGGCGTGCGCAGCTGGTGCGAGGCCCGTGAGGTGAACGACCGCTCCCGGCGCAGGATCTCGCCGAGCCTGCGGGCCGTGGACTCCAGCGCGGTGGCGACCTGGTCGATCTCCGCGACGCTGCTGCGAGCGGGGCGGATGGTGAAATCACCGTCACCGAGGTCGTGCGCCAGCACCGACAGCTCTTCCAGCGGCCGGGCGAGCCTGGCCGCCATCCGCTTGGCGACGAGCCACGTCAGCGCGATCGCGAAGGCACCGCTGACCAGCATACCGGCCCAGACGACCATGGTCCGGCCGATCACCTCACCGGGTGGCGCGGCGGCGCGCACCACGGCCGTGACCTCGCCCTCGTCGGTGACGGGCACGGCCACCACCATGCCGTCGGAGTCGGCGACGTGCGCGGACTCGGCGGCCCGCCGGGCGAGCGCGTCCTCGGCCGGTCCCTCACCGGACAGCAACCACCCCTGCGCGGAGTAGACGCCGATGGTCGCGGCGGGATCGCTGCCCGAGCCGACGGGCGGCACGAGGCGGTCCGGGTCGTCGGCGAGCGACAGCGCGACCCGCGACGCGGCACGCTCCAGCTCGGCGCGCTCGTTGTCCAGGTTGTACTGGGCGACGCCGAGCGCCAGCGGCAGCCCGAACAGCACGGTGGCCAGCACCGCGGTCGACACCGCGAGCGCGACGAGGTGCTTGCGCAGCAACCCGACCCGCTTCGCGACGGGCACGTCGACCAGGGCGGAACCGTCCCCCGCGCGTGAGCTCGGAAGATCCTCCCCGCCGGACCGGGACTGCCCGCCCAGGGGTGGGTGGTGAGCGGTCACGGCCGCCTCAGCCCACGACCGCGACGGCGGACGGGCCGATGACCCGTCCGGCGGCTGGCCGCCGCCGAACGCGCCGGGCGACCGGTAGCACGCCGTGATCACCCCAGCGCCCACCGAACCCTCGCGAGCCGCACCGCGACCCCACCGCGACGGGTGGCGAAGCAGGCGTGACCTGCGACTGGTGGTGCGGGTGCCGGGGTGCCCGGCCCGGTGGCGGCGTGCTCATGCCCATCAGTTTTCCAGCACAACCACCAAGAGGCGCACAAAAGGGGTAAATCGCCACTTCACGATCACACCCGGTCACTGGCGCTTCACAGTCAGCGCGCCACAACCGCGCACCACGGGCTCCCGAAGCACCCCGAGAACCCCAAGCGCCGATCAGCCTCGACAGACCTCACGGGCCCTCATGGGGCCAGAGCCGGGACCAAGGGCAACCGTAAGACCGCCCGCACAACCACACCACGTCGCACCACAGCACCACGCCACACCGGCCGCACCACCGGACCGGACCTGACGACCGCACCACCGCACCGCAAAACGGGCCTGATCACAGTGTGCGGGTTCGCCGTGCCGGTGGGGCGAACCCGCACCTTCCCCGATGGGGCGAACTTCACGAGCACCACCGGCGGTGCGGGACTCCCGAGGTCGGCGCCGGTAGGCTCGAAGGCGACCGGAGGTCAGCTCGCGGCCAGCTCCGGCAGCTGTCGCGCGACCTCACTCGGCGCGGGCATCCCCGCGATCTCCTCGGCGATCGCCCGCGCGGCTTCCCGGTGTCCGGCCCCGTCCTTGGGCGACAGCAGCTTGCGCACGCTCGCGGTGATCGCCTCGGCCGTCACCTGCTCGCCGCGCAGCGCCACGCCCGCGCCCGCGGCGCTGACCGCGTCGGCGTTGCTGAACTGGTCCGCCCCCTGCGGCAGGAACAGCTGCGGCACACCCGTGGCCAGCGAGGCCAGCGTGGTGCCGCTGCCCCCGTGGTGCACGACGACCGAGGCGTGCGGCAGCAGCGCGCCCTGGGACACCCACTCGTGCGCCGTGACGCCCTCGGGCAGCGGGCCGAGCTCCTGCGGGTGCACCCGCCCGGTCGACACCACGACCTGCGCGCCCACCCCGGCGAGCGCCCGCACGGCGGTGCTGAGCAGGCCGGCGGTGGCGAACGCGGTGCCGAGGGTGAGGTACACCAGCGGCTTCGACGCGTCCCGCTCGGGAACCGCGCCCGGTTCCGGCAGCGCCACCGGGCGCAGTTCCACGCGCCGTTCGCTCGCCATGAACTCCTTGTCCTGCAAGGACGGCGGGCAGACGTCCAGGTGCGGCCTCCCGGTGCCGAACGGCCGGTCGAACCCGATGCCCTCGTCGAACATGCGGCCGAACCCGTGCCACAGCGCGGGGATGCCCGCGCGCTCGGCGGCGACCGCCGCGCCGGGCACCCCCCAGCCGTGCACGACCAGGTCGGGCTCCAGGCGGGCGAGCTCCGGTTCCAGGTCCTCCGGGTACAGCTCGTAGAAGGCGTCGGCGGGCCGGAACGGTCGCAGGTCCTGCGCCGCCAGCGCCGCGTGCACGCCCTCCCCCGCCGCGAAGTGGACTTCGTGACCGGCCTCTCGGGTTGCGACGGCCAGGGGGATCATCGGGAAGGTGTGACCGGGAGACGCCAGGGCGGCGAAGAGCACGCGCATGGCGAGACCCTACTCACCACGCCACGGGCAGCTCCCGCAGACCTCCGACGAGCAGGCCCTCCACCCGGCGCAGCCCGCTCACCGGAACGGCCAGCCGCAGACCTGGCAGACGGCGCAGCAGCGCGGTCAGCGCGGCCTGCAGCTCGGTGCGGGCGAGCGCCTGCCCGAGGCAGGAGTGCGCCCCGGCGCCGAAGGACAGGTGCGGGTTGGGGGTTCGGCCCAGGTCCATCTCCCCGGCGCGCTCGAACGCCTCGTCGTCGCGGTTCGCCGAGGCCATGCTGCACACCACCGTCGTGCCCGCGGGCAGCACGGTCCCGGCCACGGCCAGCTCAGCGTCGAGGTAGCGCACCATGCCGAAACCGGGGTTCGGGTCCAGCCGCAGCGCCTCCTCCACGGCGGACCGCACCAGCGCGGGCTCGGCGACCAGGCGCTCCCACTCCCCCCGGTCGGCGAGCAGCATCGCGACCATCTTGGCGATCATGTTCGCGGTGGTCTCGTGCCCGGCGACCAGCAGGCCCTGCGCGGTGGCCGCGAGCTGGGCGTCCGACATGGGCCGCCCCTCGGCGGCGGTGGCCGTGATCAGCTCGCCGATGAGGTCGTCGCCGGGGTCGGCCCGCTGCGCGGCGACGTGGAACGCCATGTAGTCGGCGAACTCCGCCTGCGCCGAGGCGATCTCGGCCTGGGTGTGGCGGGTCATGCTGAGCAGGGTGTCCGACCAGTGCGCGAACCGGTCCCGGTCCGAGTCGGGGACGCCGAGCATGGCGCAGATCACCCGGACCGGCAGGGGGAACGCGAACCCGGCCTTGAGGTCGCCGGGCGCGCCGCGCTCCACGAGCTCGTCGAGCAGCTGGTCCGCCATGGCGTCGATGCCGGGGCGCAGCGCGGCCATGCGCTTGGCGGTGAACCAGCGGTTCAGCAGCCGCCGCCAGCGCGGGTGGCCCTCGCCGCTCTGCGGCAGGACGGTGGACATGTCGCTGCTGAACACCCCGCCGGACTCCTGCTCGCCCACCCGCGCGCCCTCGCCGGTGGCTCCGACGCGGCTGAAGCGCGGGTCGGCCAGGACGGTGCGGACGTCGGCGTAGCTGGTGACCAGGGTGGCGGTGTCGCCGCTGGGCAGGGTGACGGGGGCGGCGGGGCGGTCGGCGCGCAGCTCGGCCCACTCGGCGGGCGGGTCGAGCGCGTCGGGAGCGGTGAACGGGTAGCGGAGCTGGTCGGCCACGGTCTCTCCGGTCGGTCGCTGGGTGGCGGCGGGTGGAGGCGGTGGTCCGGGAGTGGGCCCCGCCGCGCCGGGGAGCGCGGCGGGGCGGTCGGCTACCAGGTCACCGGCAGCTCGTACACCCCGTACACGAACCCGTCGTGCTTGAACGGCACCGACTCGAAGTCGGTGGCCAGGCGCAGCTCGGGCACCTGCCGGTACAGCGTCCGGTACACGACCTCCAGCTCCAGCCGGGCGAGCGGCTGGCCGAGGCACTGGTGCACGCCGAACCCGAACGCCAGGTGGTGCCGCGCGGACCGGGTGATGTCGAGCCGGTCGGGGTCGTCGAACGCCCTGGGGTCGCGGTTGGCGATGTCGGTGGGCAGCACGAGCCCCTCACCGGCCTTGACCGGGCAGCCCGCCACCTCCATGTCCTCGGTGGCGAACCTGCGCCGCCCGCCGTGGGTGATGTTGAGGTAGCGCAGCAGCTCCTCCACGGCGGACGCGGCGAGCGCCGGGTCGTCGGAGTCGCGCAGCAGCGCGAACTGGTCGGGGTGGCGCAGCAGGAGCAACGTGCTGAGGGCGATCATGTTCGCGGTGGTCTCGTGCCCGGCGATCAGCAGCAGCACGGCCATGGAGGTGGCCTGCTCCGTGCTCAGCTCGCCGGCCTTGACCTTGCCCGCGAGCCGGGACACCAGGTCGTCGCCGGGGTTGTCGAGCTTGGCGGCGACCAGGCCGCCGAGGTACTGGGCGAGCGCGCCGGAGGCCTCGGCGCGCTGCTCGGGCGTGGAGTTGCGGTTGATGATGCGCTTGCTGTTGTCCTGGAAGAAGTCGTGGTCGCTGTAGGGGACGTCGAGCAGCTCGCAGATCACCAGCGACGGGACCGGGAGCGCGAACGCCTCCACCAGGTCGACCGGCTTGGGTCCCGCGAGGAGCTGGGCGACGGCGTCGTCCACGACGCGCTGCACCATGGGGCGCATGGCGGCGACGTTCTTGATGGTGAACGCCGAGCCGACCATGCGGCGCTGGCGGGCGTGCTCGGGGTCGTCCATGCCGATGAAGCTGAGCGAACCGGCGCGGCCGGGGGCCTGGCGCGGGTAGCGCTCGTGGGTCATGTCGGCGCTGACCCTGGGGTCGGACAGCACGGCGCGCTGCTCGGCGTGCCGGGTGACCAGCCACGGCGTGCTGCCGTCCCACAGCCGCACGCGGGTGATGGCGGCCTGCTCCCGCAGCTCGTTCAGCTCGCGCGGCGGGTCGAACGGGCAGCCCTCGGAGCGGGGCATCGGGTAGTCCGGGAGCTCGGCGGCCTCTGCGGGGACCTGCGTGCTGGTCATGCTCGTCCTTCCGGGGTGGTGCGGAGGTCGGCGCTCGGGGCGGTTCTGTCGGGGGTGGGCGCTACCGTGGTCAGCGCGGTCGTCAACGCGGGAGCCACTGCTCCCGCCGCTGCGCCCTGCGCGAGAGCGGGCGGGGTCTGCGCGACGGGCAGGGTCGGTCCGGCGGGCGCGACGGCGGGCACCCGCGCAGCCGCGAGCCCCTCCGGCGTGAGCAGCCGCTGGCGGGTCTGCCTGGCCTGCTTGGGCATGTTCCAGCCGATGACGCCGGTCACCAGTCCGCCGCTGCGGTAGACGGCGGTGAACCGGCGCGCGGCGGGGTCGCCGTCCTCGACGGTCACCTCGGCGTCGACGGGCAGCACGCCGTGCACGTGGATCTTCGCGTCGAACTGGTCGGTCCAGAAGTACGGCACGGGCGCGTACTCGACCGGGTCGCCGAGGAGGTTGTCGGCGACGGCGGAGGCCTGCTCGGTGGCGTTGGTGCGGTTCTCCAGCCGCACCAGGCGACCGAGTCCGGGGTGCTGCCAGCGGGCCACGTCGCCGACCGCGTAGATGCCGTCGGCGGCCCGGCAGCGCGCGTCGCACACAACGCCGTTGTCGAGCGCGAGACCGCTGCCCTCCAGCCACTCGGTGCAGGGCACGGCCCCGAGCGCGACCACGACCACGTCGGCGGGCAGCACCTCGCCGCCGTCGAGCCGCACGCCGGTGACCCGACCGTCCTCGGACTCCAGCCCGAGGACGGCGGAGCCCAGGCGCAGCCGCACGCCGCGCTCGGCGTGCAGCTCGCGGAGCAGCCCGGACACGAGCGGTCCGAGCTGGGCGGCGAGCGGGGCGTCCTGAGGTCCGGCGAGGACGACGTCCAGGCCGAGCCCGCGCGCGGTGGCGGCGGCCTCCGCGCCGAGTACCCCGTCGCCGACCACGACGACGCGGCGGCCGGGCAGCAGGTCGGCCCGCAGCGCGAGCGAGTCCTCCAGGGTGCGCAGCACGTGCACCCCGGCCAGACCGTCCTGCCCAGGCAGGACACGCGGTCGCACGCCCGTCGCGACGACGACGGCGTCGGCGGTGTGCTCGGCCCCCGAGGCGGTGCGGACGGTGCGGGTGGCGACGTCGAGCGCGACGGCCGGGTCGCCGAGGTGGAACTCGGCGTTCAGGGCGGCGAGCACCTCGGCGGTGCGCAGGCGCGACCGCTCGGGCTCCCACGCGCCCGCGAGCACCTGCTTGGACAGCGGTGGCCGGTCGTAGGGCGGGTGCTCCTCGGCCCCGAGCAGGGTGAGGCGGCCGGTGAAGCCCTTGCGGCGCAGCGCTTCCGCCGTGGACAGGCCTGCGGCGGCGGCTCCGACGACCAGCACGTGGCCGGGGTGGCCCGCGCCCTCCCCGGCCGGGCCCCCGCTCGGTTCCGGCGCGCCGGTCGTCCCCGCGTTCCCGGTGAGGCTCACTGCGCCTCCGCCAGCGCGATGGCGGCGGCCGGGCAGACGCTCGCGGCCTCGTGGACGGCCTGGTGCAGCTCGGCGCCGGGCTCCGGGTCCAGCAGCACCACCACGCCGTCCTCGTCGCGCTGGTCGAACACCTCCGGCGCGGCCAGCACGCAGGAACCCGCGCCGCAGCACTTGCCTTCGTCGACGGTGATCTTCATCGGGCACTCCAATCGGGGGAGGGTTGGCGGTCGTGGCGCGGGCCGGTCGGGGTGACCGGCGCGAGCCACAGGCCGACGATCGCGTCGACCAGCCCGGTCGCGGTGGCGTCCCAGCTGGTCCTGGTGGTCGGCTCGCCCCGCGCCAGCGCGGCCTCGCGCTCGGCGCAGGTGTGGGACAGCAGGGTGCGGGCCATGCCGCCGCGCTCCAGGTGCACGGGCAGCGGTAGCGCGGGCAGGCAGCGGTTCAGGCCCTCGACGACCTGGCGCACCGTCCCGCCGCTGAGCGCGTCGTCGACCACGGCCTGGCGCAGGACCGGGTCGGTGAGCACCTGGGCGCTGAACCGGGCGTACCAGCTCGGGCTGCCCAGCGCTTCGAGGTGCTCGGTGTACGGGCGGATCAGGCAGTCCACCCAGTGCCGCACGTCCAGGCTGTCCCCGGCGGCGGCGAGCATCGCGGCGCGGGCCCGCTCGACCGGTTCGGCGTGGCGGCGCACGATCTCGCGGACCAGCTCGACCCGGCTGCCGAAGTGGTAGCCGACGGCGAAGTTGTTGCCCTGCCCGGCGGCCTCGCCGACCTGCCGGTTGGACACTGCGCTCACGCCGCGCTCGGCGAACAGCCGCTCGGCGGCGGCCAGTATCACCTCGCGCGTCTCGGCGGCCCGGTCGCCCTTGCGCGCGGGACCGTCGTGCTGGCGGGAGGGGGTCACGGGCGCTCCCCGGTTTTCCGCCGGACGCGCCGCCGCGAGCCGGGTGGGACGAGGTGGGTCGACGCGGCTGCGCGCGGGGCGGTCGCGGCGTCGAACGGCATGGTGCCGAACGACGCGGCCGAGGTGCGGGCGCGAGCGGCGCAGCACTGCGTGTTCCCGACCGGAGGAGTGCGGATCGGCGTAGTCGTGGAAGGCGTAGCCGCAGGAGGCGTGGTTGCAGGAGGCGTGGTTGCAGAGGGCAGGGTGCGGGGCGGCTCACCGCCGGGGTCGCTCTCGTGGTGGTCGCTCGGGGGCATGGGGTCCTCCAGCGCGGTGTCGTCGGGGATGACTCCAGATAGCCACAGCTCTCCGTTTGAGTCAAGCGACTGACTTACGAAATGCGCGGTAACGCCCCGCGCCCACCACGATGGGCGAATTGCCCTTGCGCCGCCCCACCACACCCGAACCGGAGCCGAACCCACCGGTGCGGGCAACCCCAGTCGCACTCACTCCACAGCCGGCTGGCCGGCTGGTCACAACCGCACGTGATGCGCACCGGGTCGACCAGCCGGTCACAACCACACGCGACGCACGAACCCCCGCCTCGCCGACCACAGCCGGGCTCATGCTGCCGCCCACCTTGTCGGCGACATCCGCACGCAGGCCATAACTCCGCCCGCCTGCGACACCCGCGCTCGCACTACGGCTCGGCCCATCGGCGACACCCCCGCCCAGGCCACAACTCAGCTCATCAGCCGCGCCAGTGCCCGCCCCGCCACCCGGCCTTCTGGCCAGCCGCACTCCGCACCCGCTCGGCCTGCCCGCCGCCCCCACTGCGGACCCGCTCGACACACCCACCGCGTCCAGCGCGGATTCACCCGGCCCGCCCGCCACGTCCGCTACGGTCCCGCTCGGCACACCCACCGCATCCAGCCCACACCCATCCGGCCGGTCAGCAGCGCTCTCGCGCGCACCCCGCCCACCGGACCACCCGGCCAACCGGACCCTCGACGTCAGCCCTGCCCGCTCCACCAACGCCAAACCCGCCCCCAGTCGGCACCGCCCAAGCGCGCTACCCGCGCCCGACCCGCTCCCCCACCGTGTTGTCCGGTGCGGTCCACAGCCCGGTGATCGCGTCCACCAAACCGCGCGCCGCACCGTCCCACGTGTCGCGCGGCGTCGCCACCCCCTCGGCCAGCGCCCGCTCCCGCTCGGCGCACACCTGCACGATCAGGTGCCACACCATCCGCTCCCGCCCGAACCGGACCTCAGGCGCCACCTCAGGGGGCAGGTGGGCGCGCAGCCGCTCCAGCACGACCCCCATCCCCGGCGTGGTCATGACCTCGGCGGCGGCGACCAGCCGCAGCGCCGGATCGGTCACCACCTGCGCGACGAACCGCGCGTACCAGGTGATCCCGCCGGGGGCCACGACGTCGGCGCGCGCGGCCAGGTCGGCGAGGTGCGCGGTGACTGGCCGCACCAGGCAGTCGACCCAGTCGCGCAGCACCGGCGAGTCCCCGGCGCGGACGACCATGTCCGCCCGAAGCGCCTCCACGGGCAGGCCGTGCCGCCGAACGATCGCCCTGACCAGGTCGTGCTTGGTCCCGAAGTGGTACCCGACGGCCGCGTTGTTGCCCTGCCCGGCCGCCGCGCTGACCTGCCGGTTGGACACCGCGTGCAGGCCGCGCTCGGCGAACAGCCGCTCGGCGGTGTCCAGGATG
This sequence comes from Actinosynnema pretiosum, assembly GCF_002354875.1. Taxonomy (GTDB): domain Bacteria; phylum Actinomycetota; class Actinomycetes; order Mycobacteriales; family Pseudonocardiaceae; genus Actinosynnema; species Actinosynnema auranticum. The sequence continues at coordinate 3,351,918 of NZ_CP023445.1, read as the reverse complement.
CGGGCGCGCGTGGTCTCGTTGTGGAGCCGCCTCACGGGGGACCTCCTCCGCCTCAGGTCGATTCGGGACGCCCCCGGACAGTTCGGACACCGGCGCGGGCGCGTGCGGGACAGTGAAGCCGCACGGGTTAACCTAAGTCAAGCAACTGATTTAACCCCTGCCGAACCCCCGCCCTCCCGGAAGGCCGACTCCCCATGTCCAGCGCACGCCCGCACACACCAGCAGCACCCCCGGCACCGCCGGGGGCGAACACCGTCGTCTGGGTGCTGGCCTTCACCGGGATCGTCGTCTCGCTCATGCAGACGGTCGTGATCCCCCTGGTCCCGCAGTTCCCGAAGCTGCTGAACGCCGACCCCGCCGACACCGCCTGGGCGATCACCGCGACCCTGCTGGCCGCCGCCGTCGCCACCCCGACCGTGGGCCGCCTCGGCGACATGCACGGCAAGCGCCGGATGCTGCTGATCAGCATCGTGCTGCTGGTCGCGGGCTCGGTCGTGGGCGCGCTCAGCGACACCATCGGCCCGATGATCGTCGGCAGGGTGCTCCAGGGCCTGGCGTCGGGCGTGATCCCGCTGGGGATCAGCATCATGCGCGACGAGCTGCCCGCCGAGAAGCTCGGTTCGGCGACCGCGCTGATGAGCGCCTCCCTCGGCGTCGGGGGCGCGCTGGGCTTGCCGCTGGCCGCGGTGCTGGTGGAGCAGCTGGACTGGCACGTGCTGTTCTGGGGCGCCGCCGGCCTGGGCGTGATCGCCGGGGTGCTCGTGGTCGCGCTGGTCCCGGAGTCGGCGGTGCGCTCGGGCGGCCGGTTCGACCTGGTGGGCGCGCTCGGGCTGTCGGTGGTGCTGGTGTGCCTGCTGCTCGCGGTGTCCAAGGGCGCGCAGTGGGGCTGGGGCAGCGCGCTGACGCTGGGCCTGCTCGGCGGCGCGGTCGTCGCGCTGGCCGCGTGGAGCTGGTGGGAGCTGCGCACCACCGAGCCGCTGGTGGACCTGCGCACCAGCGCGAGCCCCCAGCTCCTGCTGACCAACGCCGCCTCGGTGGTCTTCGGGTTCGCGATGTTCGCGATGTCCCTGGTGATGCCGCAGCTGCTGCAGCTGCCCGCGTCCACCGGGTACGGCCTCGGCCAGTCGCTGCTCGGCGTCGGCCTGGTGCTGGCCCCGTCCGGACTGGTGATGATGGCGATGGCGCCGCTGTCCGCGCGGCTGTCGCGGGAGCGCGGCCCCAAGACCACCCTGATCACCGGCGCGCTCGTGGTCGCGGTCGGCTACGGGCTCAACGTGGTGCTGATGAGCCAGCTCTGGCACCTGGTGCTGGTGTCGAGCATCATCGGCGCGGGCATCGGCCTGTCCTACGGCGCGCTGCCCGCACTGGTGATGTCGGCCGTGCCGGTGTCGGAGACCGCGGCGGCGAACAGCCTCAACACCCTGATGCGCTCGATCGGCACGTCGCTGTCCAGCGCCGTGGCGGGGGTGATCCTGACCCAGCTGACCACGGCGGCGGGCCTGCCCTCGCAGCAGGCGTTCCAGGTGATCATGGCCGTGGGCGCGGGCGCCGCGCTGACCGCCGCGGGCGTGGCCGCGCTGCTCCCCGGCACCGGCCGCGCGGTCGTGGCGCAACCGGCCGCAGCAGCCACCGCGACCCGCTGACTCCGCCCAGCACGACCTGGTCCAGCACACACCCGGTCTGGCTCCGACCGATTCCGGTTGGAGCCAGACGCTCTTGCGCAGAGCGTCGTCGCGCACCACCGCGAGCGGGCCTGCCACCAGTTTACCGAAGAGCGCGACAACAAAGCCACGTTCTGAATTCACCCGAAAGCTGCGACTGGCATCACCCGCACCCTCACCGCGGGCGGTGCTAATGTCTGTTCCAACGCCGCATCGCCGGTGTTCCGGACGAGCGCGCCGTACCCGGTCAGGACAAGACGGCGCAGTGACCACTGGACACTGCGGAAGGCGTTCGTCATGGCATGGGTCGTTCTTGTGCTCTCCGGGCTCTTCGAGACGGTGTGGGCCGCGGCGCTGGGCGCGTCACGCGGATTCACCCGCCTCGGCCCCAGCCTGCTGTTCGGCGCGGCCTTGCTGGCGAGCATGGGCGGACTGGCGTTCGCGCTGCGGACCATCCCCCTGGGCACCGGGTACGCGGTGTGGGTCGGCATCGGCGCGGTCGGCACGGTGGTCTACGGCATCCTCGCGCTGCAGGAACCGGCCTCGGTCCTGCGCCTGCTGTGCGTCGCGCTGATCGTCGGCGGCGTGCTGGGCCTGAAGGTCCTGCACTAGCAGGAGTCCCCCAGGCGCGCGAAGGCCAACTCCAAGCCGTCGTGCACCGGACCTCGACCCCGCCCGTCCTTTCCGGGTGTGACCGGCGGGGTCGGGGTCTCCCGCACGACTCCTGATTCGGCAGGACTCACGGTTTCGCAGCCCTCACGATTTCGTGGCGCCTACGATTTCGCAATGCTCATGATTCCGCATCGAACGCGGTGAACAGCGGGAATCGGATTGCGCCGCACGGTCGCGGAAGTCGATTCGCCACCGCCTGGACCCATAACGAGCCCAGGCGGCGATGTGGCGCGCACTTTTTCAGGAGAACGGACCCGCGAAGAGCGGGTCAGGGACGCGGTTGCTCCCACGAGTACGCGGCCACCAGTTCGGCTACCGCGGCCATCCCGGCCTCGTTCGGGTGGTACCCGACGCGGCCGGGTGGTGGGACGTAGGGCTCCATCCACGGTTCGGCGGAGCACACCCCGTGGTCGCGGGTGATCGGCGTGGTGTCGATGACGGTCACGTCGTGCGCCTGCGCGGCGCGCCGGGTGGCCGCCTCCAGCCTGGCGACGACGGTGCGCTCGAACGCGAGCTGGTCGTCGGTGAGCGGCAGGCCCGCGCACGAGGGGCCCTCGGCCGGGAGCACGGCCTGGTAGATCAGGGCGAACACGAGGGCGTCCGGCGCGCGGCGGTGGATCTCGGCGTAGACGGCGCCGATCCGCTCGTGGAGGGTGTCCAGGCCGCGCAGCATGGCCGCGCGGTCGACGGTCGGGCAGGCCTTGGTGCGCCCCTTGGCGGCTTTGCTGTTCTGGCAGCCGTACGCCATCAGGCTGCCCATGTAGTTGACGTCGTTGCCGCCGATGGTCACCGTGACCACGTCGGCGTCGGCGGTGACCGCCTGGATCTGCGGTGGCAGGCCCGCCTGCTCCTTGCTGAGCACGTTGGCCGTGGTGGCGCCGCCGCAGGTGACGTCGACCAGGGTCGCGCCCTTCGCGGCGGCGGCGAGCGTCGGGTAGTTGCGGGTGGACCGGCCGCACGCGCCGGGGACGCCGGGTTTGAGGTCGGGCACGCCCGGTCCTGCGGCGAAGGAGCTGCCGAGCGCGACGTAGCGCAGGCTGCCCGAACCGTGCGCGGCGCCGGCCGCGACCACGACGGACATGAGCAGGGACCCCACCACTAGGGCCCTGAGGAACACCCGTTTCACGGGCGGTTTGCGGTGCGACGACGGAGCCACCGGACGAGCGTGCCTGGCGGACAGGGGTTTCGGGAACACCGGTGGCGAAGGTGACCTGTTCGTGTCCGGTGTGCCCGGTCACGTTCCCGACCGGCGGGCGGTCCCGCGACGCCGGACCGGGGTGGTCCGGCATCGCGGGATCACGTGCACGGGGCGCGCTCTAGGACATCGCGCCGCCACCCGTGGAGCCGCTGTAGCCCGAGCCGCCCTCGGGGCCGTCGCCCCGGTCGGTGCTGGACGGGTCGGTGTCGTTCTGGTTCGGCGTCGAGTCGTTGTCGCCGGACCGGCCGTCGCCGTCCGCGTCGGAGGGGTCGCCCGAGGACCCGGTCGAACCGGACCCGCCGGACCCCGAACCACTGGAGCCACCGCTGCTCGAACCACCCGACGAGGAACTCCCGGAGGAACCGCTGCCGGACGAGTCGCTGGACGAGCCACCAGCGGACGAACCACCGCCGGACGAGCTGCTGCCCGAGGAGCTGCTCCCGGACGAGTCGCTGGACGAGGACCCGCCACTGGACGAGGACCCACCGGAGGAGCTCGACCCGCTGGAGCCGGAGTCGCCGGAGCCGGAGTCGTTGGACCCTGAACCACCGGAACCGGAGTCGCCGGAAGAACCCGAGTCGCCGCCACCGCCGAACCCGGAGTCATCCCCCCGGTCGCCCGAGGACCCGCTGTACCCCGAGCCGCCCTCGGGACCGTCGCCCCGGTCGGTGCTGGACGGGTCGGTGTCGTTCTGGTTCGGCGTCGAGTCGGCGCTGCCGGAGAGCCCGTCCCCGTCGGAGTCCCGACCGCCGAGCCCACCACCGGTGGTGTCACCGATGCCACCCGAACCACCGGAGTCGCTCCCACCATCGGAGCCACGACCACCCGTTCCAGTGGCAGCCTCGGACCCGGAGTCACCGGAACCATCGAGGCCCCCGGCCCCGCCGGTCCCCTCAGGCCCACGGCCGTCGCCGCCCTCGCCGTCGTCCCCATCGCCCCCGGCCCCATCGGACCCGTCGGAGTCACCGGAGCGCCACCGGCCTTCGAGCCCCCAGGTCTCACCGGGCTGGTCCGGCCGGGAGACGTCCCACCCGCCGAGGGAGCGCGGGCTGGTCTCCGGCCCGTCGCCGCGCTCGGTGCTGGCCGGGTCGCTGTCGTCCTGGTTCCAGGTCGGGTCGGTCGCGTCCGGCTTCCCGTCCCCGTCGAAGTCCCCGCCGCTCCCGGCGGGCGGCTGCGCGGGCGGCGGGGTGACCACCCGGTCGCTGCCGTACCCGGTCCCGCTGTCCGGCCCGTCGCCACGATCGGCGCTGGCCGGGTTCCGGTCGTTCTGGTTCGGCGTGGCGTCCTCGGCGTCGGGGACGCCGTCGTGGTCGCGGTCGGGCAGCGCGTTCCGCTCGGCCGCCTCGGCCGCGGCGGCCCGGTTGCGGGCCTGCTCCAGCGCCTCCCGGTGGGCCAGGTCGGGCCGGTTCTGGGCCCGCCACTGGCTGTTGCGCGCACCCTCCTCGCGCAACCTCTCCAGCAGCTCCGGCACCTGCTCCCGCGTGGTCGGCGGCTCGGGCGCGGGCCTGAACGTCTTGTCGAAGCTCAGCCCGAACCCGAGGTCGGACCAGCGCCCCTTGTCCGCCTTGGGCGCACCGCGCGGCACCTCGGGCACGGACGCGCCGGGCGTCGTCGGGGGCGCGGGCGAGGTCGGGGGCGCCTGCGGTGCGGGCGCCTTGACCTCGGGGGTCTTGCCGGGCGAGAGCGGGTCGGCGGACTTCTCGGTGCTCACCGAACCGCCGCCGGGCACCGGGGTGCTCTCGGTGACGCTGTCCGGGGTGTCGAGGTGCCACGACCCGTCGGCGCGGCGTTCGAGGGTGACCCCGATCTCGCGACTGCGCCCGTCCGGTGTGGTGACGGAGGCGGTGCCCTTGTAGCTGAACGTCACCTTGCCGTCGGGTGCGATGTTCAGGCTGAGCCTCGACTGGTACTCGGCGCCCAGCACGTCGAGGCTGTCGCTGAGGTCGGCGTTGAACCCGTCGCGCTTGGGCCCGATGTCGGTGAACTGCGGCCCGGACGGCTTGCCCACCCGAACCCCGCCGCCGAGGAAGCCCTCCTGCTTGTAGCGGTCGTAGGCGGCGGTGCCGGTGACCGAGGTGCGCGGCCCGATGGGCACCCCACCGGACACCCCGACCCCCTTGGTGTCGGGAGGCGCGCTCAGGAAGTGCTGCCCGCGCGGCTGCATCTCCTTGATGATCTCCCTGGCCCGCACCGGGTCGTTGCGGAACACGCGCCCCAGCTCGTCCCGGAGCTCCTGGTCGGTCAGCGACCGCGCGGGGACGTCCGCCAGCGGCGCGGTCTCGGAGTTCGCGGGCTCGGCCGAGGCGACCCCGACCACCACGCCCATGCCGACGGCGGTGAGCGCGGCTCCCACGACGACCCGCCGGACGACGCCGAGCGGGTGCCCGGCAGGTAACAGCGGATTAACCATGAAACATCCCGACTTCCGTGTTGGCAGTTTTCCCGTACAACGAGTATCCGGTGACAGGGAAACGCTAACTACCCCTTACGGGCCGTTCCGCTGCACCGAATGACGGCTATGCGCCGAAAACGTTCGGTGAAATGCTTTTCACGCTGCGGTCGAGCCGCTTGAAGGTTTTTCCAGAAATTCCGGGCACGTCGATAAGCCTCGAAACAGGCCACCGGACCCGCCCCAAGAGGTTTTCACACGGCGGGCGACCACCCGCTAGCAGAGTCGCGACTGGACCTCGCGACCGGTCGACACCGATTCCGCAGAACCACCTCCCCCTGACCGAGAGCACCGCAGTCGTCCCTGTGACGCACGGAGCGGATCAACGGTTCCGACCGATCTGCCCGGTTCCACGCCTCTGGCAACAGCGTTCTGCCCACGCTCAGCCCTCACCCGGCAGTTTCGCCCACACCGCACTTTCACGGACAGGCCGCACCACTGCGGACCTAACATCAGCACACCGAACAAGCGGTGCCATCCGGCAGGAAGGTCTCGGCCATGGGCGTTGCGGCCTCCGACCAGCCCGAGCACACCGGCAACACGGTGGCCAATTCATCAGCGGAGATCGTGGTCCAGGCCGAGCGGATAGCGGGCGACGTAGTGCTCGGGGCGGCCAGGCGCGAATTCCCCCCGCCCCGGCAACTCCCCGCTCCCCCACCCTGGTTCACCGGTCGGGAAGCCGAGTTGCGATTGCTTGACAGGCTCCTCGACGGCGGTGCCCGGACCGCCGGGATAGTCGGCACCGGCGGCATGGGCAAGACGTGGTTGGCCCTGCACTGGGCGCACCGGAACAAGGACCGGTTCCCCGACGGGCAACTGTTCATCGACCTGCGCGGGTACGGCCAGGAGGAGCGGCCGATGGCGGTGGGCGCAGCGGTGCGGTGCGCGTTGGACGCGCTGGGCGTGGACCACCGCGACCTGCCCGCTGAAGAGGCCGCCCAGGTCGGGCGCTACCGCACCCTGCTCGCCGCCAAGCAGGTGCTGGTGGTTCTGGACAACGCGCTCGACTACGGCCAGGTGGAGTCGCTGCTGCCCGGTTCGCCCACGTGCGCGGTGCTGTTGACCAGCAGGGACCGCTTCGACGGCTTGGAGCAGGCCGGGGCGTTGCGGGTGCCGCTGGGAGCGCTCTCCGAGGTGGAGGCGCACGAGTTCCTGGCCGAGCGGTTCGGACGGGACCGGGTGACCGCCGACCGCGCGGCGACCGAGGTGCTGCTGAAGTGCTGCGCGGGGATGCCGCTGGCGCTCGGGGTGCTGGCCGGGCAGCACGCCCTGCAACCGGAGTTCCCACTGGCCAGACTGGCCGAGGGGGTGGCCGACGAGGCCACGCGGATCGAGGCGCTGGACAACGGACGACCGTCCGCGAGCGTGTCAGCCGTGCTGTCCTGGTCGGATCGCGCCCTGCCGAGGGCGGCCCGCGAGGCGTTCTACCTGGTGGGTGTCATCGGGACCGCAGGAGTGGTCGACCTGGCGGTGACGACTGCGGCAAGCGTGTTCGGAACCGGGGTTCCCGAGGCACGTGCCTTGCTGCGGGGGTTGGCCCGCGCCTCGCTGCTCCACGAGCACGCCCCGGACCGCTGGGAGATGCACGACCTGGTCCGGTTGCACGCAGCCCGGCTGACCGTTTTCCCCCAGGAACGCCAGAAGGCGGCACTGCGCGCCCTGGTGGACCACTGCCTGAAGTTGGCCTTGGCCGCCGACCGGGTCCTCGACCCGCACCGAGCGGCCCACTCGGACGTGCCGGGGCCCGGCGCCCTGCCCGAGGGCATCGCGGCCGAGGAGTGGTTCACCTCCGAGCACGCCTGCGTCCTGGCCGCGCAACGCGTCGCCGTGCAGCAGGGCTGGCACGCCGAGGTGTGGCTGCTGGCCTGGTCGCTGCACACGTTCCACTGGCAGCACGGTCATGACCGGCACCAGCTGGTGACGTGGGGCGCAGCGCTGGCCTCCGCCGAGGAGCTGCGCTCGACGCCTCGCTTGGCGCTCGCGCACCGGTTGCTCGGCGCGGCCACCGTGCGGACGGGCAGGCACATCGAGGGCGTCTGGCACCTGCGCAGGGCGCTCGACCTGGTCGAACAGCTGGACGACACCAGCGCGGAGGCGCACGCGCACCGGGCGCTGGCCCGATCGCTGGGCACCGCGGGACAGCAGGAGGCGGGGCTGGAGCACGCGCGGCGGGCGCTGGCGCTGTACGGACGGCTGGGCGAGCCCAGGCACGAGGCGGACGCGCTGGACCTGATGTGCGGGCTCGACGCCGCGCTGGGGCGGTTTCCCAAAGCCGAGGCGCACGGGCTGGCCGCGCTGGGGCTGTACCGGGAGCTGGGCGACATGCGCGGGGAGGCCAGCGCACTGGAGACGCTCGGGCACCTGGCCAGGCGTGTAGGAGACGCGTCGATGGCCAGTGAGCGGTACACCCAGGCGCTGGCGCTGTGGGGCACTCCTCGACCGCATGTGGCGGACACCTGGGAAGGCTTGGGCTTCGCCCGTGCGGAGCTGGGCGACCGCACCGGTGCGGTCATAGCCTGGAGAGCTGCCTTGGAGCTGCACGAGGCAGCGGGGCGCACCGACAAGGCGGACGTGCTGCGAGTGCTGTTGGAGAGCGAGGAGAACCCGTGAGAAGGACCGCGGACCCACCGCCGGAGATCACCGCCGCGAACCTGCCGACCCCGGAACTGGCCGAGCGCTCGACCGATCCCGCTGTGCTTCGCCAGGTCAGGGGGTTCGCCGAGGCACAGGCCACCGCCGCGCGTGTTGAACTGCGCAGGCTGCTGGATCTGGCGCCACTTCCCGGCCCGGACCGCGTGCGCGCGTTCGAGAGCGCGCACGCCCGGTTGGTGAAGTGGCGCTACGAGACCGCGCTGCGCACTCCCGGCAGGCTGGGCCGGGGACTGCCGCACGACCCGGAGCGGTTCCGGGTGCGCCTCGCGGACGACAGCCCCAACTGCGACCGCCTCGGCTACCTGGGCAGGCTGCGAGACGGCTCCACCTGGAACGGGGAGGCCCGGCTGTACACCGGAGGCGCCGACACCCCGGCTCACCGGGTGATGCTGCGCTACGGGCGGCGCGCGCTGGCCCGGTTCGAGCAAACCGGCACACCAGGCGACGAGCTGCGCAACCTGGTGGTGCTGTCCGACGGGCGGGTGGTGGTCGGCAACAGCCTGGTGCGCGGCGACCGGGCCAGACGGGTCGGCAGGGAACTGGCTGAACGCGTGGCCCGCCGCAGGGGCGTGGCACCGCAGATGGAGCTGGGTGGTGAGCCGCTGTACGCCGTGACCGCGCCCACCGCGTCCCGGTCGGTGCTGTTCGCCGAAGCCATGCGCGAGCTGGGCCACGCCAGACCTGGGGACGTGGCCCCGTGGCAGCGGGCCCGCTACCTGTTGTACCAGGCCCCCCTGACGAAGAAGGGCAGCGATGCCGTGACCAGGACTTTCCTGGTCGCGGTCGGCGCTTTTCTGCTGGGGACGACCCCGACGCTGGAGCGGGACACCGACCTGCGCTGCATGGTCGACGGGCAGGAGGGGGCCACCACGATGCCCGGTGACCCCTCGGTGGAAGTCGCGCTCGGCACCGGCTGAGTGGTCGGGACGGCGTGGGGGAGATCGCTGTGACGGGCGTTTTCGTGAACTACCGGGTGAAGGACACCCCGTACGCGGCGGCGGCGATCTCCGCGCTGCTGGTCGAGCGGTTCGGGGCGGAGCAGGTGTTCAGGGATGCGGTGTCGATGGAGCCGGGAGTGCGCTACCCCGAGGAGATGCGGGCGGCGCTGAGACGCTCGGACGTGCTGGTGTCACTGGTCGGGCCGCGCTGGCTCGAGGTGGACGAGGCCACCGGGCGTCCTCGGATCCGGGGTGAGCGCGACTGGGTGCGCTGGGAGATAGCGGAGGCGCTGAGACTGGGCATCGCGGTCGTGCCGGTCCTGCTCCTGGAGACCCCGGAGGACGCTCGCGCTCCGCGCCACGACCAGCTGCCCGACGACATCCGGGCTTTCGCGGGTCTGCAGGCGGCTAGGGTGCGGCAGCGGCAGCTCGCGCGGGACGTCGCCGAACTGGTGGACCGGCTGGTGGACCTCGCGCCCGCGCTGGTGATCCCGAGGCTGTTCCAGCGGCCTGCCGATCGGAACGCGCCGGAGGAGCCCACCCCGCCGAGCGCGGTGCTGCTGCCGGAACGGGGAGTGGCGCCGTTCCGGGGCAGGGACCGGGAGCTGGCAGACCTGCTGGCCTGGGCGCGGGGCACGTCAGCGGGGGCCGTCCGGGCGCTGACCGGTCCTCCGGGATCCGGTCGGACGCGGCTGGCGGACGAGCTGTGCCGGGAGCTGACCGCGCAGGGCTGGTCGGCGGGTTCGGTGGACGGCGACGCGCCAGCCGAGCAGATCAGGAGCACGGGTTCGCTGCGCAAGCCGCTGCTCGCCGTCGTGGACGACGCCGAGGTGAAGCGGGAGCAGCTGCTCGCGCTCGCCGGGGTGGTGGCCGACCGGTCACGGCGCGGCGGGCTGACCACGCGCTTGCTGCTGGTGGGCCCGACCGGCGGGTGGGCGGAGGGGTTGCAGCGGCACCCGGAGCTGACCGGGCTGCTCGGCGGACGCCCCGACGTGCTGGTCCCTCCCGTCCCGGAACGGGAACCTGCGGTGGCGGGGGCGTTCGCCGCCGCGCTGGGCTTGCCGCAGCCGCACGAGGTCCCGCCCGAGGTGGGTGGAACGGTGCTGGAGCGGCACGTCCGCGCGTTGTCCCTGGCGCTGGGCGGGGACGGCGGTTTCGCGCACCTGCACCGGGTGGACGACGCGTGGCGGAAGGACCGGTTGGCGGGGCTGGGCGTGATGGGCGCCGAAGCGGACGCCGTGGTGGTGCTCGGCGCGCTGGCCACGCTGTGCTCCCCCCGGTCGACCGGGCAGGCGCAGGCGCTGCTCGCGGCGCTGCCCGATCTGATGGGCGCCGACCGCGCGACCACGGACGAGCGCGCTCGCCTGTGGTCGCTGGTGACCCCAGGGCGGTGGCAGCCCGCCCCGGTGCGGCCAGCGTTGCTGGGGGAGCACCTGCTGGTCGAGGTGCTGACCGCGCACCCGGCCCTGCTGTCCGGCGCCGCGCTGGTCCTGCCGGAGCAGCTGCTGGTGTCGGCGCTCACCGAGCTGGGGCGTGCGCTGCCCAGGCACTCCGCGCTGCGCGCCCCCACGGCCGCTTTGCTGCGCGCGATCCCAGGTCAGGCGATCTCGCTGCTGGCCCCCGTGCTGGAGGTGCTTTCCGAGACGGAACCGCTGGCCAGGGTGGCGGGCGACGAGCTGCGGCGGGGAGACTGGGAGCTCGTCGACCTGCTGGACCTGCTGCCGGGGATGGCGGGCACCGACGCGGCGAGGCAACCGCTGCGCGGTGCGGCGCTGGAAGCCGGGCTCCAGGCGGGCAGGCGGGTCAGCGAGGCGCTGAGGTCCACCGTGCCCGAAGCGGAGCAGCCACCGGGGACGGCGGGGCTGCTGCGCGGCGTGGAGAAGCTCACCGAGCAGGTCCTGGACCTGGGTGTCGCGTTCCTCGACCCCGGTTCCGGTCGCACGCCGAAGCAACCCGACGGCACGCCGCTGGTTCCGCCCGACGCGCTGCGGTTGGTGCACGAGCTGTACGTCCGCTACCTCCAGGAGAAGCGAGAGGGAGAGGGCTGAGCACCCGGTGGGGAGCGGGATCTTCGTCAACTACCGGGTCGGGGACCTGGAGAACGAGGCCGCGCTGCTCGCGGACGCGCTGCGCGTGCGGTTCGGCCGGGAGCGTGTGTTCCACGCGAGCGCGTCACTCGCGGTGGGGTCGGACTTCCGCACCGGGCTGCTCGACGGGGTGCGGCGTTGCTCGGTGCTGCTGGCGCTGATCGGACCGGGGTGGTTGGACGCTGCGGACCGAACGGGGCGCAGGAGGTTGGACGACCCCGGCGACTGGGTGCGGCGGGAGATCGCCGAGGCGCTGGACGCAGGTCTGGTAGTGGTGCCCCTGCTCATGGGAGACCGCGATCGGGTCCCGGTTCCTGGTCGCGATCGGCTGCCCCCCGATATCGCGGACCTGTCGGTGCGGCACTACCTGCGGATGCACTACCAGTCCGTGGAGGTGGGTCGGGTCGTGGCGGCGGTGCTGGCCGCGGACCCGCTGCTCGGCCTCGTCGACCTGCTGGTCGAGCCGGTGCGGCGGCCGGAGACGTGGTCGCCGAGCGCGCTGCTGCGTCCGGACCACGACATCGTGCCGTTCACCGGGAGGGCCGAGGAGATCGGGCTGATCCGGGAGTGGCTGGAGCACCCGGCTCCCCTTGCCGCGCGGGTGGTGACCGGCCCCGGCGGTCAGGGCAAGACCAGGTTGGCGCGGCGAGTGCTGGCCGAAGTGGCCGGGAAAGCGCGTGGGACCGGGCGGTCGGGGTTTCAGACCGCGCGGGAAGAGGGGATCACACCGGGCACGAGCAGCACGGATGCGTCTGGGCTCGACGTGGTCGGTTCGGGGAGCGCAGGCGGTCTGGAGGTCGCTCCCTGTGGCGAGGTGATGCTGGCAGCGGGGGCGGACTGGGTCGTCGGCGTGGTCTCGGAGACGGCGTCCGGGGAAGCTGTCGCCCGGTTGGCGCTGACGACGGCTCCGCTCTTGCTGGTGGTCGACTACGCCGAGGGGCGCACGTCCCAGGTGACCCTGCTGGTGGAAGCGCTGGTCGCCAGGACCGGGCCCGTGCGGGCCCGGCTGCTGCTGCTCAGCAGGTCCGCGGGCGAGTGGCGGGACCGGCTGGGCGAGCACGCGGACGACCGGGTGGCCGCGCTGTTCTCCGCCATGACCGAGCAGCGGCTCGGCCCGCTGGCTCCGGCCCCGGCCGACCGGAGGTCGGAGTTCCTGCGCGCGCTGGGCGCGTTCGGCGAGCACCTGGGGTTGCCGGTGCGCGGAGTGCCGGTACCGCCTTCGGTGGACGATCCCGACCACCGCGAGCACGAACTCGGTCTCGGGTCGGCGCTGGACCTGCACGCCGCGGCGCTCGCGGCGCTGCTGGACGCCTCAGACCCGGTCCGGGAAGAGCCTGGACTCACCCCTTTGGGCAGGGTGCTGGCGCACGAGAAGCGCTACTGGGCACGTACCCTGGGGCAGCACGGTCTTGAGGTGGTCGACCGCGCCAGGCCCGCTGCGTTGACCGCCTTCGCGACGTTGTTCACCGCCCCGGATCGGGAGAGCGCGGTTACCGAGCTGTCCGGTACCAGCGCGTTCGAAGGCGATCCGAAGAGCCTGCTGCGCCGTTACGTGCGGTGGGCCTCCGAGCTGTACCCCGGCCCTGAGCACCTGAACCCGGTGCTGCCCGACCTGCTCGGCGAGGAGCACGTGGCCGTCGTGCTGCAGGGCGAACCCGAACTGGCGGTGCCCCCAGCGGGGATGGGCGACCGGCGGTTGTCCCGCGCGTTGACCGTGCTGGGCAGGCTGCTGCCCGCGCACCCCGGCGCGGAACAGGCGCTGCGCTTGGCGCTGACCGCTGACCCGTTGCGCGTTCTGCCCTCCGCGGTGCTGGTGGCGCCGGAGTTGGCCGAGCCGGGTCCGTTCACGACCGTGCTGCGGGACGTGCTGGACGGGCACCACGATCCCGCGCTGCTGCGACGGGTGCTGGACGCCTTGCCGCACGCGTCGGAGGCGCTGGCGTCGGTGGCGGTGCTGACCACCGAGCTGTCCCTGGCGACGGCGCGGGAGCACGCCGCGCTGGAGCCGTTGCGCACCGCGAACCTGCTGGTGCGGCACTCGTGGAACCAGCGGCGCACCGGCGATCCGGAGTTGGCGGTGGAGTCCGCCCGCGCGGCGGTGGCGGTGTTGGGAGGGGGCACCGGTCCTGCGGGGAGGGAACAGTCCGGCGGATCACTCGGAGACCTCGCACCGGCCTTGAGGCCGGGGGCGCCCATGCCCACGCCGGAACGGCGGTTGCCGGTGCTGGCGACGGCACTGGTCGCGGCAGCCGACCACCTCGGACTGCTGGGGCGGTACCAGGAGGGCGAGGCGCTGGTGGCGGAGGCAGTGGCGCACTGGCGCGAGCTGGTCGGCTCAGCGCCCGGTGAGCACGAGGACGAGCTGGCCTCCGCGCTGCACACCCGAGCCGACTACCTGAGCGAGGCAGGTTTGTTCGCCGAGGCGCTGCAAGCCGCGCGGGAGGCTGCGGCGCTGCGGCGCGGGAAGGGGTCCTCCCGCGCCGACCTGGCTTCCGCGCTGATGGCGCTGTCGCACTGCCTCGGCCAGGTCGGGGCGCTGCAGGAGCGGTTGGAGGTGGCCGAGGAGGCGGTCAGGTTGTCACAAGGGCTGGCCGACGAGAACCCGGACGCGTACGCGCGCTCCTGTGGTCGCGCACTGGGGCAGTACGCGGAGGCATTGCGGGCGACGGGCAAGCGGGTGGAGGCGGTGCGGACCAGCGCGCGGGCGCTGGCAGTGCGCCAGGAGATCGCCGCCCGCTACCCGGAGGTGTACCGGGCGGAGGTGGCGGGTGCGCTCGCCGTGCACGGGTCGGCGCTCAGCGAGGTGGGCGAACACGTGCGCGCATTGGACGCGCTCACCGAGGCGGCCGGAGTCTACCGCGCGCTGGAAGGGCGTTCACCGGGTGCGCACCGCATGGAGCTGCTGGCCACCGAGACCAACCTGGCCGGGGAGCTGAGCCAGGTCGGCAGGAACGAGGAGGCGCTGGAGGCGGTGGAGCCAGTGCTGGCCGCGTGCCGCGACCTGGCCGCGCGGGAGCGCGCCGCACACCTGCCAGACCTCGGGAACGCGCTGCTGATGGAGGCGAGGGTGACGCACCGCGCGGGTCGGTACGCCGACGCGGAGCAGGCGGCGCTGGAAGCCTTGTCGCTCTACCGCGAGCTGAGCGCGGAGCTGCCCGACGCCTACCGCCACCTGGCCGCGAGGGCCGCCAACACCAGGGGGGTCGCGCTGAGCGCGCTGGGCAGACAGGGGGAAGCGCTGGAGGTCCTGAACGGCGTGCTGGTCGAGCGCGTCGCGCTCGCGGGTCGACACCGCGACGCCTACCAGGGAGAACTCGCGAGCGCCTACCACAACACCAGCACCGTCCCGGACGAGCTGGGACAGGCCGAGGCGGGGCTGGCCGCGGGGAGCCAGGCGTTCCGCGAGCTGCGCGAGCTGGCCGCGCGGAGCCCCGGTCACACGCGGCAGATGGCGAGCGTGGCCAGCACGTTGGGCGTGCGGATGGCGGAGAACGACCGGGCCGAGGCCGGTGCGCTGCTGACGCGGTTGGCCGTGGAGGCGCTGCGCCCGGTGGAGGCCGAGGCTCCGGAAGTGGTCGGCCCCGACCTGGCGATGGCGCTGGACAACCTGGGCTTGGTGCTGAGCGCGCTCGGCCGGGACGCGGAGGCGCTGGAGGTGCTGTCGGACGCGGTCTCCCGGTACCGGGTGCTGGTGGCCGGGGACCCGGACGTGCACCTGTCCGGGTTGGCGCACGCGCTGCACAACCGGTCGATCCGCCTGGGCGATCTGGGCAGGCCGGACGAGGCGGTGGAAGGCGCGCAGGAGGCCGTCGCGCTGTTCCGCGAGCTGGCCGGACGGCATCCCGGCACACCGAGCATCCGGCTGGCACGGGCGCTGGTGAACCTGACCGGGCAGCTGGGTGACGCGGGCTTGGACGCGACCGGGACGGCGCGGGAGGCGGTGGAGCTGTTCGAGGCCGTTCCCGGTGGCGTCGAGCGGTTCGCGCGGGAGATCCGGGTGCTGCGCGACCTGCTCGCGGAGGGCGCGTAACGGGTGGTGCCGGAACTGGCGCACGTGGCGCAGTGCCGCCGGGTTTTGGGCTCTCGACGTGCTGGGATTCCCGCGTGAGGGCATTCACCGGCGAGTCGCGGAGCAGGCGATGACTGAGAACGAACTCGCGGCGTCCACCGTTCACGCGCTGTCCCAGTACCTCGCCCACAAGCAGCGGGCGGGCAGCGGGGTGTTCGACGCCCGCTTGGAAGGGCTGCTGGGACAGGTGGAGTCGGCGCTGTCGGACAGCTACGGCGCGGAGACCCTGTCTCGCTTCCGGGAAGACCCGGTGAACGGCACCACCACGTCCATGCTGGTGCTGCAACTGGCCGAGGTGATGCGAAGGACCCCCGGCCTGGACCGGGACCTGCGGACCGCGCTGGGCGGGCACGTCGCCCCCAAGCCGAAGCGGTGGAAGCGCCCTTTGCTGGTGGGGATCGGTGTGGTCGCAGTGGCGGCGGTCGCGGCGTCGGTGCTGCTGGTGAACCGGGACTCGCCGCAGCGGGCGGACACCGCGGCGCTGGAGTCAGCCCCGGTGGGCACGACGACGACCACGGCCAGGACCACAACCCCGACGACAGCGACGACCAGCTCGGTGAGCAGTTCGTCCAGCGCGGCGTCGACCTCGATCGGCACGAGCGCGGTCGCGGGCAACGGGAGCTCGCTGGAGAAGGGGCAGCCGGTGTTCCTGAGCGAGTTGCCCGTACCTGGGGGGTTGAAGCTCTACTACGGCGACAGCAACGTGCAGTCGGACCCCTACAACAACTCCTTGTGGGGTGAGCTGTACAGCTGCCCCTTCAAGGACACGCTGAGCAGGAGCCAGGAGTTCAAGCTGAAGAACTTCAGCAAGCTCGTGGTGAAGGCGGTGGGCCTGGAAGCGGCCTCCGCACCCGAACTGGCGGTGCGGTTCGAGGTGTTCGCGAACACGAACGGCGCCGAACCGATCGTCACCGTGGACGTGCCACCGGGCGAGACCAGACCGCTGGAAGCGGCCCTGCCGGAGAACGTCTTCTCACTCGAACTGCGCATGACGCTGCTCACCCGCACCGAGAAGTGCAAATCGGGCACAGCGGTGTGGGGTTCGGCGTACGTGGTGGCCAAGGGCTGATCGAGCAGAACAGGAGCAGGATCATCACCAGGGTTTTCATCAACTTCCGCAATGGTGACACGGAGCAGGCCGCCGTCGCGCTCGACGGAAAGCTGAAGATCGCTTTCGGCAGCGACAACGTGTTCCGGTCCAGCCGGAGCATGGTGGCGGGGGACGCGTTCCCGGAAGCGCTGCGCAGGGCAGCGTCAGAGTGCGATGTGCTGCTGGCGCTGATCGGTCCGCACTGGCTGGTCGAGGGCGAGGACGGCAAGCCGCGCATCCAAGCGCCCGACGACTGGGTGCGCGCCGAGATCGAGGAGGCGATGGCCAACGGGCGGCGCGTCATCCCCGTGCTGGTAGGGGACAAGGCAACCTTGAAGACGGAAACTGGGAAGCCGCTGCCGCTGCCGCTGTCGCTGTCGGCACTGCCCCAGCTGCACTACCTGCGTTTCCAGCACCGCTCGGCGGAGGAGGACATGTGGCGCCTGGTCGCCGAGATCAGGCGGGCAGCGGGCCCGAGCGCACCCCCCAGGGTGTCCCCGGCCCCGACCGCACCGGTCATGCTGACCACGTTGGCGCCGGTGGACCAGTCGAGGGAGGTCCGGTTCGGGAGCGCGTCGATCGGCGGTCACCACTACGGCGACAGCATCGTGTTCCGGAGCATCCCGCCCAGTTCCACCGAGCGGGGAACCATCGGTTTCGCGCTGCGCAGGGACTACCGCGAACTGGAGGTGGTGGCCGGGGTGCTGGACGACGCGGCGGAGGCCGGTCAGACGGGGTACTTCCGGGTCGTGGTGGACGGCGTGGTGCGGGCGGAGATCCCGGTGCGGCAGCAGGAGGCCAGGACGTTGCGGGTGGACGTGACCGACGCGCTGCGATTGGACCTGGTCGCCTACCGAACAGATTCGGAGACCTCGCCGATGCGACAGGGCATGTTGGCCGCCCTCGGCAGGTCCAGCCGATTGCCTGCACTGGCGTGGGGCAATCCGGTTCTGCACCCATGACCCATCCGGATGGGAGCACTAGCATGTCCACCGGGCAGGGTGTCCGCAGAAAGAGGACGTGAACGCTATTTCAAAGAAAACATCCGAATAGCCCAAAAACTCCCACGATCAGTTTTACCAGGTTAACCTTCCCTTGTTCCACCGAGCGGGGAGGGCGTTGTGGTGGGAACCTCCGCAAAACTTTTCTGGGATCGCCTCACCGAGCAGGAGCGGGGTTACCTGGCGAGGGCCGCGACCTCACGGACGTTTCCGGCGAGGGCGAGGCTGGCCGGGGAGGGCAAGCCGGACGAGTGGGTGATGGTGCTGCACTCCGGGCAAGCCGAGATCGTCGCGGGGTGGAACCGGAAGCGGGTCGGCCTCGTCCAGGCGGGGGACTTGGTGGGCGAGCAGGCGGCACTGGACGGCAGGCCGCGTGACACCTCCGTGGTGGCGGTGACCCCGGTACGGGCGCTGACGGTCGAGGGTGAGCGGTTCCACGCCGCGATGGTGCGGCACCCGAGGATCGCGCGAGTGCTGTGCGCGGTGCTGTCGGAACGGGTGCGGCAGGCGACGCGGGTGCGGGGCGGCGCGAGCGAGAGGCATGACGACGCGCTGACCAGGGTGGCCAGGTTCCTGCTGCAGGAGGCCGAGAGCGGCAGGCCGGGCGACGGGGTGAGCACTCCGGTGCACATCCAGTCCCAGGAAGCCCTGGGCAGCAGACTGGGCCTGTCACGGGGGTCGGTGGTGCGGGCGATGCGCAGTTTGCGGGGGTCGAGCATGGTGCGGACCTCGCACGGCCGCGTGGTGGTGGAGGACCTGGGCGCACTGCGCTCCCTGGTGGGCGCCCAGGTCTGGACGCCCACCGGGATTCCCGCGCCACGCCTCACCTAGCAGCGGCTTTGGCGGCCTTCTTGAACTCGCGGACCTCCAGCAGCGAGGCCGGGTCGGTCACGTCGGCGACGCTGCGGCGCGTCCCCTCCTCGCCGTAAGCGCCCGCGGCCTCGCGCCACCCCTCCGCTTGCAGCCCGAACTGCTTGCCGAGCAGCGCGAGGAAGATCGCGGCCTTCTGCGCGCCGAATCCCGGCAGCGCCTCCAGCCTCTTCCGCACCTCGGCGCCGGTCGGCTCGCCCCTGGTCCAGATCAGGGTGGGCTGGCCGTCGTAGTGCTCGACCAAGTGCTGGGCGAGGACCTGGAGCCGCTTGGCCATGGAGCCGGGGAAGCGGTGGACGGCGGGCTTCTCCGCGATGATCCCGGCGAACTCCTCGGGGTCAGCCTCGGCGATCCGGTGCACGCTGAGCCCGCCCATGCGGTCGGAGATCACCTTCGGGCCCTTGAACGCCTTCTCCATCGGGATCTGCTGGTCGAGCAGCATCCCGAGCAGCAGGGCCAGGGGGTTGGTGGCGAGCAGGTGGTCGGAGTCGGGGTCTTGCGCCAGGCACAGCTCAGGGATCATGGGGCGAAGCATGGCACGGCCGTTCGGGCGAACGGTCCGCTCACCTGGGATAGCGTGGCCCGATGTTCGTGAAGCTCTGCGGGTTGCGCACCGAGGCCGATGTCGCCGTCGCGGTGGAGGTGGGGGCCGACGCGGTCGGGTTCGTGTTCAGCGAGAGCCCTCGGCAGGTCGATCCCGCCACGGCCACCCGGTTGGTCTCGGCGGTGCCCGACGGGGTGTTGTCCGTCGGGGTGTTCCGCAAGACGCCTGTGGACGAGGTCGCGCGGCTCGCCGGGGCGAGCGGGGTCGGGGCGGTGCAGCTGCACGGGGATTACCCGAAAGAGGCGTTCGAGGCGCTCCGGCACCTCGGGGTGCCGCTGATCCGCGCGTTCGCCCCGACCCCGGACAGCGACCTGCGGGTGGGCGCGTTCGGCGAGGAGCTGCTGCTGCTCGACTCCCCCGTCGCCGGGTCCGGCGAGCGGTGGGACGCGGCGGCGCTGCGCGACCGGGTCGACGGGCGCTGGCTCCTGGCGGGTGGGCTCGGGGTCGACAACGTGGCGTCCGCCGTCGCCGAGGCGCGGCCGTGGGGGGTCGACGTCTCCAGCGGCATCGAGTCCGAGCGCGGGGTCAAGGACCACGGGCTCATGCGCGCGTTCACGGCAGCCGCGCGTCTGGGCTGACCCCGACCAGGCCGAACCCCTCGAACCGGAGCCCGCGGTGGATCTTCCACCGCGGGCTCCGCCATGTCCGGGGGCAGCGATCTTGTCCCCGCCAACCCCCTCAGCCACAAGGTTAGGTTTACCTAATATTTTGGTGGAGAGGCTCAACCATGACCAGACCACTCAGTCGCCAGTGGCGCGTCCTCGGGCTGTGCGGCGCGCTCTGCGCGGCCTCCGTGCTCGCAGCCGCACCGGCGCAGGCGCAGTCCGCCGAGAACGTCCAGGACGCGTCGTTCATGTGAGGCCTCAACGGGTACGCCCAGGCGGGCATTTTCGGCCGTGGACGCTCAAGGACTTCACCGGCAACGCCACCCAGCTCACGGCTCGGTGTCCGGTGGCGCGCAGACCGAGTACGCGGTCGACCCGCTGCTCGCGACCTCGATGCCCGCCTCCTTCCCGCAGAAGACCCCGAACGCGGTGAAGTTCACCGGCGACAAGGGCGCCGTCGACCCGGTCACCGGCGCGGGCACGCTGTCCTGGACCGGCAGCTACACCGTCAACGCCTACCCGGCGCAGTTCAACGCCCCCAACGAGGTCTACCGCGACCCGGTGCTGACCGTGGCCGCCGACGGGTCGGGCAGCGTCACCGCCGAGTTCGACGTCGGCGGCGGCAACGACATGAACGGCAACCCGATCCCGCCGGAGGAGCTCGGCAGACTCACCGTCATCACCTTCGACGCGGGCTTCCTGACCGGCCTCACCAGCACCGGCTACCGGGTCACCCCCGACTACCGGGGCGTGACCGTCGACCTGGTCGAGGGCACACCGCAGGTCCGCACCTGCTCGGACGCGGGCGGCGCGACCGGCTGGTGGGGCTCGTGGCCCACCGAGTTCGCCACCAAGGCGCCCTCGGCGGTGCGCTCGCACTTCTACTCCACCGGGTGCGGCGGCACCCAGGACTACAAGGTGCCGCTGCCCTTCGACGTCGCCTACACCACCGCGGTCACCCCGCCTGCGGGCTCGGATAAGGACCAGGACCTGAAGGTCGTCGTGCCCCCAGGCCCCGGCCGAGCCCGGTGAGTTCGTGTGAACCGTCGACGGCAGCAACGGCCTGGTCGACCTGGGCACCGCCACGCAGCGCGGCGACCACTACCTCATAACCGGGTCGATCAACCCCATCCGGGTGACCGACACCCGTGAGAACGCCCCGGCCTGGTCGGTGTCCCCGCAGGTCAGCGACTTCACGGCGGGCACGACCTCGTTCGACGGCAAGCACCTCGGCTGGACCCCGGCCGTGACCGACAACAGCGGTGGCGCGGTCCCCGGCGCGGCGGTGGCGCCGGGGCTCGACTCCGGGACCGGCCTGTCCTCCCCGGCCACGCCGGGCAGCGCCCCGCTCGGCCACGCCTCCGGGTCCGCCCGGCTGGGGGCGGAACTCGCGCTGAAGACGCCGCTGAGCGTCGGCGCGGGCTCCTACTCCGCGACGCTCACGCTGACCGCGCTGAGCTGACCACACCGGGGCGGGCCACGCGCCCGCCCCGCACCCCCTCCCCCACCGCTGAGGACGCCATGACCGCCCGGACGCTCGCCGCGCTCCTGATCCCACCACTGCTGCTGCTCGGTCCGACCCCGCTCGCCGCCGCGCAGGAGAGCCCGAGCGTGACGTGGGGCGTGCGCCCCGCCGACAACGCCCTGGGCAAGGCACGGCCGCACTTCGGCTACACCGCCGCGCCCGGCGCGGTGATCTCCGACGAGCTGCTCGTCACCAACACGAGCGGCGGGCGCTGACGTTCCGCGTGTACGCCGCCGACGCCTTCACCACCTCGCCCGGGCAGCTCGACCTGCTGCCCGCGGGCACGCCGTCCGAGCGCGTGGGCACATGGGTGTCCTTCGGGCAGGGCGAGGTGACCGTGCAGGCCGGGCAGACCGTCCCGGTCCCCTTCACGGTGAGCGTCCCGACGACCGCGATCCCCGGCGACCACAGCGGTGGCGTGGTGACCTCGCTGGGCGTGGCCGACGCCTCCTCCGGCATCACCGTCGACCGCAGGCTCGGCTCGCGGGTGCACGTCCGCGTCGGCGGCGCGCTCGCGCCGTCGCTGGAAGTCCGCGACCTGACCGTCGACTGCGCGGGCTCGGCGAACCCGGTCGGCGCCGGTTCGGCGAAGGTCAGCTACACCGTCGTCAACACCGACAACACGCGGCTGACCGCGACCCAGTCGGTGCGCGTCGAAGGGCCGTTCGGGTGGCTGGGCGCGGGGACGCGGAGGCAGCCGCGCTCCCCGAGCTGCTGCCCGGTGAGAGCGCGACCCGCGAGGCCGTGGCGAGCGTCCTGCCGTCCGGGCGGATCACGGCGGCGGTGGCGCTGGTCTCCATGGTACCCGGCGGGACGGCGTTGGAGCCCGTCGTCGGGACCGGTGATGTGCTCGCGATCCCGTGGGCGGCGGTGATCTCGCTGCTCCTGCTGCTGTGCGCGGCGCTCGGGCTGCGGGCGCGGGCTCGGGCGCGTCGGGCGGGTGAGGAGCGCCGGATCGCGGCGGCCGTCGACGCCGCGCTGAACCGGGACCGGGACCACAGCGTGAAGTCTCAGAGCGGGAAGTCTCAGGCCGGGCAGGGCACCGAGGCCGAGGCTGGGACCGAGGCGGAGGCGGGACCCGCGCCCGAGGGCGACGAGGCGGTGAAGCCCCGGCCCAGGGCGTGATCCGAACGGCGCGGCACCGCTACCGAACGGTCGCGATGCCCGCCAGGATCAGGTTGATCCCCGCGAGGAACTGCGCTCGGTCGTCGTGCTCGACCAGGTGCGCCGCCATCCGGTGCGCGTGCGGGCGCAGCTCGGGGTCGTGCCGCCGCCACCGCTCGGCGATGGTCTCCAGGAACTCCGCCCGCTCCACCCCCTTCGGGGCGAGGCGGGCGTTGGCGGCGTTCTGCCCGGCGACGCCGAGGACGTAGTTGCCGAGCGCGGACGCGCAGTCGAACTGCGCCCGCTCGGGCACGCCCAGCGCGGCGACCAGCCCGCCGATGGCCTCGAAGACGTCCAGCAGCGCGGGCTGCCACGGTTCGCGGGCGAACTGGGCCCCGACCCAGGGGTGCGCGTCGATCGCGTCGAACAGCCCGAGCGCGAGCGCCCGGACGTCCTCCTCGGGATCCGCGCCGCCCCGCACCCCGGCCAGGACGCGGCCGACGACGTCCTCGGTGGCCACGGCGAGCAGCTCGTCCTTGTTCGCGACGTGCCAGTAGACGGCCCCCGCGCCGGTCGCGAGCCGGGTGGTGAGGGCGCGGAACGTCAACGCCTTCTCGCCCTCCGCGTCGAGGATCCCGATCGCGGCCTCGACGATCCGCTCCTTCGAGAGCGCGTCGGCGCGCCGCCTCCCCCGCTGTGCCCCGCTCGTCATGGGCACCATCTTGACACGAGTGGAACGTCGTTCCAAACTGGCGACTGGAACGTCATTCCATTGCGAACCCCCGAGGAGCACCAGATGGCACCGCAGGTCACGATCGTCGGCGCCGGCCTGGGCGGACTCACCCTCGCCCGAGTCCTCCACGTCCACGGCATCACCGCGGCGGTCTACGACGCCGACCCGTCACCCGAGTCCAGAACTCAGGGCGGCCAGCTCGACATCCACGAGCACAACGGTCAGGCAGCGCTGGCCGAGGCCGGGCTCACCGCCGAGTTCCGCGCGATCGTCCACGAGGGCGCCCAGGCCACGCGGGTCCTCGCCCCGGACGGCGCGGTGCTGCTCGACGAGCCGGACGACGGCTCCGGGGTGCGCCCCGAGGTGCTGCGCGGCGACCTGCGCCGCGTCCTGCTCGACTCCCTGCCTGCCGGAACGGTGCGGTGGGGCAAAAAACTCGTCCGCGCCACCCCGCTCGGCGCGGGCAGGCACGAGCTGACCTTCGCGGACGGGACCACCACCCGCACCGACGTCCTGGTCGGCGCGGACGGCGCGTGGTCGAAGGTCCGCCCGCTGCTGTCGGACGCGATCCCGGAGTACACCGGCATGACCACCGTCGAGACCTACCTGCGCGACGCCGACCGGCGGCACCCCCGGGCGGCGGAAGCCGTGGGCGGCGGCGCGATGTACGCGCTCACGCCGGGCAAGGGCGTCGTCGCCCACCGCGAGGCGGGCGGGGTCCTGCACACCTACGTCGAACTGCTGCGCGACGCCGAGTGGTTCGCGGCGGTGGACTTCGGCGACCGGGCCGCGGCGACCGCGCGGATCGCGGCCGAGTTCGCGGACTGGGCTCCCGAGCTGACCGCGCTGATCACCGACGGCGACACCCCGCCGGTCGCGCGCATGATCCACGCCCTGCCGGACGAGCACCGCTGGGAGCGCGTTCCGGGCGTGACGCTGATCGGCGACGCCGCCCACCTGATGCCGCCGTCCGGCGAGGGCGCGAACCTGGCGATGTTCGACGGGTCCGAGCTGGGGAAGGCGATCGCCGCGCACCCCGGTGACGTGGAGCGGGCGTTCGCGCTGCACGAGGAGGCGATGTTCGCGCGCGGCGCGGCGGAGGCCGTGGAGGCGCACGCGACCGTGGAGCTGTGCCTGGGCGAGGACGCGCCGTTCGGGCTGATCGCGCTGCTGGGCGGGAACGCGCCGGTGAGCGCCTGACCGGCCCCGGCGCGGTGGGTCGCTGGGGGCGGGGTCAGCGGCGCGCGGGGCGGTAGGCGACCAGCAGCAGCGAGACCCCCAGCCACAGCGCGTCCTCCACGTCGCTGCCGGTGCTGGCCAGCCGCCGGGTCGGCCGGTGGCGGACCTCGGGCACGAGGTCGCCGCCACCACCAGCGGCCTGCGCGGGCGGCGTGGCGGCGAGGGGTCACTGCGGGCGGCCCTTCGGGGAGCTTGGCGCAGTCGGCGGCGATCACGAGAGCGACCGGGTCCAGCGCCGTCCCGGCCTGGTAGAAGCCCGCGAACGCCTCGGCGCTGGTCAGCGTGGCCGGGACCCCGGTCCAGGACAGCGATCCGGCCGCACCGACGTGGGATCCCCCGCCGGGATTCAGGTTCGCCAGCGCCACGTCCGGCAGGTCGACCGGTTGCGCGGGCGCTCCGGGGTCGGCGCGCAGGGCGATGTCGGCCCGCATCGTCGCGGTCGCGCCGCTGACCTCGATCGACGGGTCCTTGAGCACCAGGGTGAAGAAGTGCGCGGGGTAGGAGAACTCGACCTCGCCCCGGTAGTGCGCGGTGAAGTCGCTCCTGGTGCGGAACTCCGCACCCTGGAAGGAGAACCGGTAGGCCCCGGTGGGCACGCCGGTCGGGTTGGGCTTGCCGTCGCGGACCACCTCGTCGACGGCGGTTATGGTCGCGCCATCGGTGGCGGTGATGGAGTTGCCCGCCGCGCTGCCGATGCCTACGTACTGCCGGAAGCTCTTCTTGAAGCCCTACAGCAGATCGCCCTTGCCGACCGTGGTCGGGGTCAGCTCGCAGGTCTGGGGCGCGGTGGTCGTCGTCGTGGTGGTGGCGCTGCTCTCCTGGGCCTTGCGCACCTCGGACGTCGGGTTCGCGGCGGAACTCGGCTTTCCGTCCGAAGTGGACGGTGTGACCGAGGAGGGAGCCGTGGTCGTCGTCACCGACGGCTCCGCGCTCCCCTCCTGCGCCGACACCGGTCCGGGAGCCACGACGAGCAGCACCCCGGCCGCGAGGACCGCGCTGGTGAACCTCACTGCCCGACCTCCGCCCTGCGCCGCTTGCGCAGCACCACGATCCCGGCCACGACGACGACCAGCGCGGCGCCACCCGCGCCCGCGAGCAACCAGGTGTTGCCGTCCCGCTCGGGCTCCTGCTGCGCGGCGGTGCCGGTCGCGGCCGGCTGGGCCGCCGGGGCGACCGCGAGGTCGACGCCCCCAGCACGCGGGACCTGGTCCCGGTGAACTCGAGCCGGTGCTCCCGGCCTGCGCGCCCTCGGAGACGACCGCCGAGTAGCTGAGCGCCCCCGCCGCGTCGGCCGTGGCGACGGGCAGGAACAGCGCGCCGGGCTGGAGCAGCATCTGCACCTGCTCGTCGGCCGCGAACCCGGACCCGGTCACCTCGACCGGCTGCCCGACCAGCGCGGTGACCATGCCGATGGGCAGGTCGGCGTGGGCGACGAGGGTGCGGGCGAGGAGGTCGGCGGCGGACAGCAGGACCGCGCCGCCGAGCAGGCTCGCGGGCACCAGCACGCGGTGGCCCGGTCCGACCGCCATGCGCACCAGGTGCGGCACGACCAGTCCGACGAACCCGATCACCCCGGTGTAGGACACGGCGGCGGACACGCCGACCGCGACGAGGCAGATCACCAGCAGCCGCAGGCGTTCCACGTCCACGCCGACGTGTCGGGCCTGCCGGTCGCCGAGCGTGAGCAGGTCGAGCCTGCGGGCCACGGCGAGCGCGCCGACCGCCGCCCCCGAGGAGACGCCGACGACGCCCGGTTCCGCGAGGGGGTTGCCGAACGTGCCCTGCATGAGCGCGCCGCAGACGCCGCCGACGAGCACGGTCATCACCACGCGCGGGAAGCGGATGGCCCACAGGGCGCTGTCGGTGAAGCGATCCAGCGGGGCGGGCGCGAGGCCGACGCGGTGGGCGAGGGAGGCGAGCACGTCGGAGACGGGGACGCCGAGCTGCCCGGTGCCGGTGGAGACGAGCGTGACGACGGCGAAGGTCGCGGCGAGGCCGGTGAACAGGGCCACGAAGCGCAGCCGCCCCGGTCGTTTGGGCAGCGGAACCGTTGCGGCGGAACGGGTCCCGGTGGCGGTCACGAGCCCTCCGGCGCGTACAGGGCGCGGGCGAGGCCGTCCAGGACCGAGGCGGTGAGCGGGCCGAAGCCGAGCACCTGGTGCTTGCTCACGTCCACGAACCTGCGGCGCTCCCCCGCCTGGGTCTGCGCGATGCCGGGCACCTCCAGCGCGCCCTCCGCGCCACCGACCGACTCCAGGCCCTTGCTCATCATCAGGATCACGTCGGGCTTGGCCCTGGTGAGCGCCTCGGGGTTGACCGGCCGCATCCCGTCGACGCCGACCTCGGTGGCCACGTCGACCGCACCGAGCGCGGTGATCAGCGAGTCCGCGCCGGAGCCCTCGCCGAACAGGTGGTACACGCCCGCCTGCCCGCGCAGGTACAGGAAGACGACGCGGAGCTTGCGGTCCGGTTCGGCGGGCGCGAGGCGGGAGATGGCCTCGGTGGTCGCGGCGATCTCGCGGTCCACGCGGTCGGCGAGCGCCCGGCCCTGCTCGGGGACGCCGAGCGCGGCGGCGACGTCGTGGACGATGGCGGAGTTGGTGTCCATGCCGCGCTTGTGGGTCACGACGACGACCGGGACGCCCGTGTCGCGCAGCTGGAGCATCGCGTCCCACGAGCCGAGGGTGGTGTCGGTCAGGATCACGGTGGGGCGCAGGTTGACGATGGCCTCGGCGTTGAGCTGGTGACCGTTGACCGTGACCAGCGGGAGGTCCTTCGCGGCGGGGAAGCCGGTGGAGACGTCGAGGGCGAGGACGCGGGAGGCATCGGTGACCGTGACGCTCGTGCCCTGGTCGTCGGTGACGGTGACGGTGACGGTGAGCGCGGGCCTCGGGTCGGTGGCGATGGGGGTGATGTCGGCCTGCTCGACGACGGCGGTTGTGGGGCTGGTGTGGCTTTGGGGGTCGGCGAGCCCGGTGGGCTGGGCCAGCGGGGTGCGGGGCGCCGGGCGGCGGGACGGCGACGCACCCGGCGAGCAGTCCCGCCACGCAACCTAGAGGATGGTCGATCACCGGCGAAAGGCGCTGTCGATCACAGGCGGCGGCGCGGGCGCGACCGTCCGTCGCGCCCGCCGCGGCGGATCAGGAGCGGACGAACTTCCAGGTGACCCCGACGTTGCCCAGGTTCGGGTCGGCGAGCTGGCGGAACGCGGGCAGGCTCAGGTCGATGTGCCCCGGCGCGCAGCTCGGGCACTTGTCGCGCACCGGCGCCTTGACGGTCTTGCCGTTGCGGGTCACCTCCACCGAGATCCCCCTGCACAACGGGTCGTTGTTCGGGTTCGCGGTGGTCCAGTAGCTCGCCGAGACCGCGACCAGCAGCTCGGTCGAGGCGTTGAGCCAGGTCCCGCAGGCCCCGTAGCCGGAGTCCGTGTAGTAGGTGGTGTTGCCGCTGACGGGCTGGCCGATGGGGATGGCGGCCTCGGCTGTGCCGGGCAGGACCAGCGCCAGCGCCGCGGCCACGGCGGCGCTCCAGCGGGTTGCTCGCATGGGGACTCCCTCGTGCTCGGTGGACTTGTGAGAGCGCTTCCAAGCCTTCCGGATTGGTCTGGACCTCTGTCAAGGAAGTGAGGGGGGTGGTGCCCCGGATGGCCGCAGCCCGCCCGCTGCCACCCGCATCGCCTTTCGTCAAGTCGCCCTCGCCGCGCGAGCTGGAATGCGAGGATCCCCCGGTGTTCAGCGGTGACTTCGAAGTGCGCGTGACCGGCTCCGAGTGGGAGGCCGACGGGTTTGCCTCGTTCGCGCGCGAGCACGGGGTGAAGTTCACCCACATCGTGCTCGCGCGGGGCACCAGCCCATCGCAGCCCATGCTGTCCTTCGGCGCGCACGGCACGCTGGACGAGGTGCGCGCGCTGGCGCGGCGGTGGCGCGAGGACCTGGCCGCCGAGGGGCTGCGGGTGCTGCGGACCAAGGTCGAGGCGGCGCCGTCGGCTTCGGGCGTGCCCACCAGCGACGAGCAGGCCCGGCCCGACCTGTACTTCGAGCACCACGTCAAGCTGCTGCTCACCCGGTCCGACGCGGCGGTGCTGCACGAGCTGGGGCACGCGGTGCAGCCGCACAACGCGCACCTGTCGGCCAACGCGCTGCGCGGGGCAGGCGGTGACCACGAGGAGCGGTTCGTGACGCAGCGCTGCCACGGGGTCGGGCGGGAGACCGCGCGGATCCGGCTGGAGGCGCTGCTGGCGGCGGTGCGCGGGGTGCTCGGGGCGGGCGAGCGGGTGCTGGAGGTCGAGGAGGAGTACGTCGTGCACGACGACGCGCTCGACCTGGACCGGGGGTGGCTGGAGGGCTCGGCGGACCGGCACGCGTGGCACGAGGAGCGGCTGCGGACCGCGCCCGCCGGGGCGCCCGAGTTCCCCGTCACCTACCAGCCGATGCGGGTCCACCCAGGGGTCGGGTTCCAGCAGCGGGCGGTGTTCGACCCGGCGGTCAAGCAGTACGGGCACTCGTTCCGGGCCGGTGAGCCGGTGTTCGACGACCCGGCGCAGGGGGCGCGGTGGTTCGCGGCCCGGCGGGAGGCGGTGGCGCACGTGCTGGGGGTGGTGGAGCGGTCGCCGTGGGCGGGGAACCTGGTGCTGCGCGGGAGCGCGCTGCTGCGGGCGTGGTTCGGGGACGCGGCGCGCGAGGCCGGTGACCTGGACTTCGTGGTGGTGCCGGGGACGGTCGGGGTCCGGGACCACCTGGCCGAGGAGATGCTGGCCGGGCTGGTGGTGGCGCTGCTGACCGAGCCTGGGCCGGGGGTGCGCGGCGAGGGGGTGACCTCGGTGGACATCTGGACCTGCGAGCGGGCGTCCGGGCGGCGGCTGGTGTTCCCGTTCGACGTGCCGGGGCTGCCCGGCGGGTCGGTGCAGCTGGACTTCTCGTTCGCGGAGGAGCTGCCGCTGCCGCCCGGTCGGGAGGTGGTGACGCCGTTGGGGACCTCGCTGCTGGTCGCTCCGCCGGAGCTGGTGCTGGCGTGGAAGGTGCAGTGGTTGATGACGGACATCTACCCGCAGGGGCGGGACCTGCACGACGCGGTGCTGCTGGCCGAGCGGACCACGTTGCCGCTGGAGGTGGTGCGGGGGTTGCTGGAGCCGGAGCTGGGTGAGCAGGGGTTGGTGTTCACGGCCGGTGACCTGCGGTCCTTGGAGGGCGAGGTGGACTGGCCGAACTTCGCCGACGAGGACCCGGTGGCCTCGGCGGGCGGGGACGCCTCGGTGCTGCTGGACCGGCTGGTGGCGGCTCTGGAGCGGCAGGTTCGCGCTTAGCCGCGGGGGTGCTCGGGGCGGCTCTGATGCTGCTCCGTTACCCGGAAGAGTGATCCTGAAATACGTCGTTCCCAGGGTCTTAGCACCGCCGGTTTCACCGTGGAACAATTATCAGCAGGACGACGCGAGGCCTTCGGTCGGGCATTGCGCGAACGGTCCGGACCGGTCAGGTGCACCCCGGTTTCCGCGCCCGTTCCGCGAGTCCGATTCCCGACTTCGCGTGCACATGCGCACTAGACACCAGACAGTGCTTCTTGGGCGTGTCCTCGCCTGGGCGCACCGGGAGAGGAGGAGTTGCTGAACGCTGAACCCACAACTGAATGCGCAAGACGACCGCGAAGGCCGCGGGCCAGGGTGGTCGGGCTGACAGCTGCGAGCACCACGTCCGACCACGACGTGACGACCTCCGGGAGCGCGCCCCGGCGGTCCTCTCACGCCCACCTGGACGAGCAGACCCGACCACCTCACGCGGTGGCGACCATTCCACCGACCCGGCGGTGACGCAGCAACCCTTTGCGGCTTCTCCGCCTTCTCCGGTTGGGCAAACGCCGCTCACCAGGCACTGAGTACCGACGTCAAATCCGGCTTTCAAAAATCTACCGCTCGCCTCCACTGCGGTGGTTCCCGGAGGACGTGGTGTCCCCGTACAAATCACGCTGGTGCCGGTCAGCCAGTTCCTGCAAACGTGACCCACAGGTGCCCGCCATAGGCGCCGCCACCACAGACGGCCCCTCCAGACCAGGAGCGCCCACACCAGGGGCACCCGCCCACGACCGCCCAGTTCCTGGATGCCCAACTCCTGAGCGCCCAGTCCCTGAGTGCCCAGCCCTTGAATGCCAAGGCCCCAGTTCAGCGTGCGCCGGATGCGTACGCCCAACCTCACCCACGCCATACCCCCGCTGGGGAAACGGCCTGCTCGCAGACGGCAGCAGACACTCGGGAGACGCAGCCCCGAACCGCCCAACCGGCGGCGCCCACCCACTCAGGTAGCCGCTCACCGCACGCCCGGACAGGGGCGAGCACGGAACCAGCCCCACCGGGTCGACCGCAGCCGTGGGGTTGTCCGCGTAGGTCCACGGGTTGGCCGCAGGAGCCAGCCCCAACGGGTCCCTGGTCAGGTAGCGCCCGGTGGCCGGGTCGTAGTAGCGGTGCACGTTGTAGTGCAGACCCGTCTCCGCGTCGTGGTGCTGACCGGGAAAGCGCAACGGCGTCCACGAGTGCCCGGAGGACAGCCCCCACAAGGTCGAGGGGCGCTTCGGCAGGATCGACCCGATGTCCGGGTCGACGAGGTCCGCAGGCGCACCAACCAGATCGGTGACCACGGCCAGGAACCGACGGTCAACCCACTGACCGCCCGCTTCCCCCAGTTCCCCACGGGCCACACCCTGCCCGCCCCGATCCCCCTGCTGCTCACCGCGACCGCCGGGCTCACCGCGCCCGGAACGCTCGACCCCACCGACCAGCTCAGCACGACTGACCTGCTCAGTACGCCCAGCCTGGTCACCACGCCCAGCCTGGCCACCGCGTCCCGCCTGGCCACCGTGACCAGCCTGGCCAACATGCCCAGCCAGGTCACCATGCCCAGCCAGGTCACCGCGTCCCGCCTGGTCACCGTGACCAGTCTGGCCAACATGCCCAGCCAGGTCACCACGCCCCGCCTGGTCACCGTGCCCAGCCTGATCCACATATCGAGCCCGGTCGACGTGCCCAGCCCGGTCGACGTGGTTGCCCTGGCCAGCGCGGTCCTCCTGGCCAGAGGGCCTGTCCTGGCCAGAGCGGTCACCCTGGTCGGGGTGGTTCCCCTGGCCGAAGTAATCGCCCTCGCTCCGCAACTCGGGGCGCTCAACCTGGTTGCCCTGCCCGCTCCGGTCGCCTTGGCCAAGACGGGCGGCGTAGTTGGGCTGTCCCTGCGCAGAACCCGCAGACCCTGCGAGCCCAGCGGGACCGGTCGTCGCCTGCTGCGCCGCAGCGCCCTGCGGAGGCATGGACCGCGCACCGGCAGGCACCCGTGAGCGTTCGGTCTGGGTCACCACGTGCCCGGTGCTCGGGGCGTGGTCCCATACCAGTGACTCGGCGCCCGTGAACTGCTCCGCCGGAGCCGCGCCGTCCCACATGAAGTCGACGCGCTCCACCGGGGTCACGCCGTCGTCCGCCATGCGCTTCTTCCACACCCGGCGGCCGAGGGCGTCGTAGCCGTAGCGCCACAGGGAGCCGTTCGGGGTGCGTGCCGACAGCAGGCGGTCCTGGGCGGACCACTCGAACTCCCAGGTGTCCACGCCGCCGTCCGGGCGCTGCACCGAACGGCTGGAGGTGCGGCCCGCCTCGTCGTACGTGAAGACCAGGTCGCCCGCTCGCGTCACCCGCATGAGGTCGTGCTCACGCGGGCCCGCGCCCGGCTCGGGGCCGGACCAGTGGGCGTGGACGACGTTCCCGGTGCGGTCGTACTGGTAGACCTCGGTGCCCGAGGAGCCGCGCACGGCCAGCACTCGGCCGACCTCGTCCAGGTCCAGCACCTGACCGCCGGTGACCTGGTCGTACACCGACACGAGCTTGCCGTCCGGCCGGTAGCCGTAGGTGCGGCGCTGGGCCAGGGCGGGCGTGGTGGAGCGCAGGCCGGTGACCACGGTCTGCGAGCGCAGCCGGTCCACCTCGTCCCACACCTGGGCCACCAGCACGCCGTCGTCCACCCTGCGCTCGACCTCACGTCCCGCCGCGTCGAAGCTGAACCGCGTGGTGCGACCCGCCGCGCGCAACGCGGTGGGACGGCCCAGCAGGTCGTAGGCCCACACGCTCAACGCCCCGGACGGGGTCCGCCGCGTGACCCTGCGCCCCAGCACGTCGTACCGCGACTCCAGCACCCGGCCGTCGATCGACTCGCTGAGCACCCGCCCACACGGGTCGTAGGTGAGGACCAGGTCGGCGTCGGGCCCCTTCGCGCGCAGCAGCCTGCCGACCGGGTCGTAGGCCAGGTCGGTGCGGCCCTGCGCGGTGTGCACG
This sequence comes from Actinosynnema pretiosum, assembly GCF_002354875.1. Classification (GTDB taxonomy): domain Bacteria; phylum Actinomycetota; class Actinomycetes; order Mycobacteriales; family Pseudonocardiaceae; genus Actinosynnema; species Actinosynnema auranticum. Next base: position 3,319,122 of record NZ_CP023445.1, on the reverse strand, counting down.
GCGACGACGCGGTCACGCGGGTCAAGGTCGAGCATCACGCTCTCGCCCCGCTCGTTGGCGTGCCCGTGCAACCGCCCGGCCTGGTCCCACACGTAGGTGGTGATGCGCTGGTCGAAGTCCACCTCGGACACCAGGTGGCTCCTGGAGTCGTAGGTGTACCGCCACTCCTGGCCGTGCTCGTTGACGACGGCGACCGGGCGCAGCTCGGTGTCGTAGCGGAACTCCAGCCGCGAGCCGTCCGGGCGGACCTCGGCGACGGGCAGGTCGAACGGTCCCACCTCGATCGTGGTCACCGCGCCCGTGGCGTCGGTGTGCTCCCGCAGGTTGCCCTCGCCGTCGCGGCGCAGGACGGTGCGCGCCCCGTCCGGGTCGACGCGTCCCGCGAGCCCGCCCTCAGGGGTCCAGGTGAACCGGGTGCGCCCACCTGCGGGGTCGGTGACGACAGCGCGGCGGCCGAGTTCATCGTACTCGTAGCGGGTCGTGCCGCCCATGGGATCGGTGACCGATTCGACCAGGCCGAGCGAATTCACCTCGTAGTGGGTGGTGGCCCCGCTCGCGTCCGTGACCTCGACCAGGTCACCGCCCTCGTCATAGGTGCAGGTGGTGCGCGCGCCCATAGGGTCGACAACCGCGATGAGCGCGCCATTGGGCCCGTACTCGCGCCGCCACACCGCCCCGTCCGGGTCGGTGACGACCACGGGCCTGCCCGTGCTGTCGTGCTCGGTGCGCACGCGGGAGCCGTCGGGCAGAACAGCCTCGACGAGATCGCCCCGGTCGTCGTAGCGGTACGCCGTCCTGAGCCCGAGCGGTCGGGTGCGCGAGAGCAGCCGGTGGTGCGCGTCCCACTCGCTGACCGTGCGCGCGCCGGTCGGGTCGGTCTCGCACACCACCTGGTACCGCTCGTTGACCTGGTACGTCGTGGTGTTGCCGAGCGAGTCGGTGACCGTGGTCAGTCCGGGCGCGTGCTCCAGCCTGCACGACAGGTACCCGCCCGCGCCCTCGGCCGCGGTGCACCGGTCCTCGTCGTCGTAGGCGTACCGGTACCACATGCCGTTGCGGTCCTCGTACCGCGTGACGCGGCCGAGGTCGTCGTACTCGAACCGCAGCGGCAACCCGCTGGAGTTGACCGCGGCGACGAGGTTGCGCCGCTCGTCGTAGCGGAACTCGCCGAGCAGCACCTCGGTGCCCGCGCCCGCGAGCCGGTAGGCGGTGATCAGACCGTCCTCGCTGTCCACGAGCACCCGGTACCCGCCGGAGTGCGCGACCTCGACCAGCGCGCCCCGCTCGTCGCGCCGGAACTGCACGCAACGCCCGTCCGCGTCCGTGATGGCGGCGAGGAGCCGCTCCCGGTGGGGACCGGGGGCGAAGTGGAGGATCTGGTCCCGGTCCGCGCGGTGCACGGCGTACCCGCCGGTGGCGGTGCGCACCAGCGGCCAGCGGGGGCCCGACTCGGGGAGCGCCTCGGCGTTGTCGGCCGGGTGGGGGTAGAGCAGCAGCGTGCCGTCCTCGACCGCGAGCGCGACGCCCTCGGGGTCGACCTCCAGGCGCTGGTCGGCGGTGCAGGCCCAGGTGGGGCCGAAGGAGCGGCCGAGGCGGTAGTGCGACACGTGGGTGCGGGTGAGCAGCAGCGGGAGGGTGGAGGCCAGGTCGACGTCGGTCTGCGGGAGGACGACCCAGCCAGTGGTGACGTCGATCGGGTCGCCGTGGGTGGGGCGGTTGGCGAACGGGTTGTCGTGGGCGCCCTTCGGCGAGGCGGCCTCGCCAGCGATCGTGCGACCGGCAGGGGCGGACGGCTCCGAGGCGGGACTGTCCGGGACGGCGGCTGGGCCGGAGTCGGGTTCCGCAGCCAACTGGAGCTCAGAGCGCGACACACGGGCGGTAAGCGCGGCAGACGGCTCACCTGCGGGCTCCGCCACCAGTGGCAGAGACGTGCGCGGCATCTGAGCCGTGGGCGCGGCCCCTTCAGAAATACCTGCGGTGGACACCCCGGAAAGGGGCGATGCCGAACTGTCCGGACTGGCAGAAACAGAATCGGTCCCCGGCACGTCCGAGACAGATTCCCCCGAAAGGGGCGCTACCGAGGGACTCCCACCAGGGGTGGCGAGGTCAGTAGTCTCGTTCTTGGTCGTAGTGCGCGAGGAAACCGCGATGCGCAGGGTCGGCGGTTCACCCGGCGGGCGCTGGGACGCGGCTGGTTCAAAGCTCGCAGCTGAACCGGTCGTGGTGCCCGGAGGCGCAGGCGGCTGAATGCCGCCGTGCGTGGACGTGCTGCTCATCAGCGTGGGAGCGTCAAACGCGGGCAGGTCGCCCCGCTTTTCCTCCTGCTTCGCCTGGCTCTGCTTGGCAGCACTGGGGTACGTGGTCCCTTGACGGCTGCCAGCCGCCTGGGGTGCTCCCTGCTGGCCAACGGGGTCCGAGCCCGAACTGGCGGGCACGCCAGCAGGACCTTCCGGTCGCGTGGCGTTCGGGAGGTCCGCGCGGGGAGCCGCGGCGAGGTCGGCGCTGGAGGTGGTCGTGGTGCCCTCGGCACGGGGCCAGCCCGCCTCGGCGACCGGGGTCCCGACTGCGCCGGTCACGCCGTCCGCCGGGACCGGAGGCCAAGCGAACGCGTCCGCGCCCGTGGACGTCGAGCTCGGCGGCTGAGCGCTCGTCGGTGGCCACTGCGTCTCGGCTGCCGCCGAGGCGGTGGTCGGCGCGTCAATTGGGGGCGTGGGCCAGGCGAAGGCGTCGGCACGCGCCTGGGTGACGGGCGGGTCGCTCGGGGGCAGGGTCCACACGGACTCCACCGGCGAAGGCGGCCAAACGCTGGTCGCACCGGTCGACCGCGTCAGGTCCGGGGTCGCTTCGGCCTGGACCGCCTGCTGCGGAACGGGCTGGTCAAGGGGCTGGTCAGCGGACTGGAGCCAGGGCTGGGCAACGCTGGACTGCATCGCGCCACTGGCCTGCACAGGTCCCGTCTGGGCTGCGGCGGTTTGCGGGGCGGTGGAAGCCGCACTGGGGTCGGTCGTGTCGGCGGCGTTCGGGAAGGGCGCACCGGGCCCGAACGGATCGGGCCGGAACGCATCGGATTCAGCCGTGCCGAGCGAGGCGGTGCCAGTCCTGGGCGTGTCCAGGTCTGCGACGCCTGGGTGGACTGCGCCGGGCTTGTCGGGGGTGCTGCCACCGTGGGTGTCGACATTGGTGCCGGGCGTTCCGGGCTGGGACATGCCGGACTGCTGGTCTGCGGTTGCGGCCGTCTGGGGTGCGCCGGACGCCTGGCCGGGCTCGGTTGACTGGCCGGGCTCGGTTGCCTGCGGGGGCAGCGGCGCCGCGGCGGCCAGGGTGGTGGACGGGGTGGGGGCTGTGGCGGCCTGCAGGGTGCGCAGGGCGGTCGTCGCCTCGCCGAACAGGTCGCCGGTCTGCGTGAGCAGGGGGGTGAGCCTGCGGAGGGCGTCGAGCAGCTTCGAGGTCAGCGCGGTGATGCGGGCGGCCGTGGCGGCCACGGTCTGGGAGATCTGCGGGATCGTCCACGGGGCAGCCACTCCCCCGGTGCCCACGATCTGGAGGGCGACCTTGACCAGGTTGTCCACCGCGTCGGCGATGACGTCGCGGACCAGGCCGCGGACCGCGCCGACCAGTTCGCCCGCCTTGCGCAGACCACCTGACGCGCCGTGCGCGCCCTGGCTGGCGGCGGTGAGCAGCGCCGCGGTCTGCTCGGCCCGGACGCGGTAGTTGTCGGCTGCTTGACCGGTCCACGCGGTGGTGTCGGCGGCGACGGCGGCGACCAGGTCGCTCGCGATGGTGGCCAGCTCCGTTGCGACGGCGCTCCACGTCTCGGCCTGCGCGGTGACGACGGCGGGGTCGCCGCGCAGCTCGTCGAGCGCGCGCTGGAGCGGGGCGACGTGCTCGACCAGCCACTCCACGCCCGCCTGCGAGAGGGGCTTGAACGGGTCCGAGACCTCACCCAGCGAAGGCAGGTCGTCCTGGCCCGCGCTGGGGGCGTCACCGAGCCAGGAACCGTTCGTGAGGGAGGTCCTCAGCTCGGTCGCCGACTCGGTCAGCCCCGTGTCCACGGCACCCGCACCCGGCCCCGACGTCACCGCGCCGGACTGGGGCCCACCAGCCGCACCTGCGCCGAACGAGCTTGCGCTGTTCTGCGCGCCGCTGACAACGCCTGCACCGAACGCCCCGGCACCAGACTGGTCCTGAGGCGCTCCAGCAGCGCCCGCGCCGAACGAACCAGCGCTGCTCTGGAACGCAGACGAACCCGGATTGTTCGGGGACGCATCCGCAGCACTCATACCGAACGAGTCCGCGTCAGAAGTCTGGGACGCAGCGGGGACACCGGCGTCGAAGGAGGCCGCACCGGTTTGGGGTGCGCCAGGCGCGGCCGAGCCAAACGGGTCCGCGCCGGGAGCCGTCTGACTTGGCGCTGGCTGACTTGGCGCTGGCGGGACGTGACCCGCTGCGGGGAACCCTGCGGAGTTCGGACCGGCCGGGGAGGGGTTGGCCGGTGCGAAGCTTGCCGCGGTGGAGGCTGCCTGGGGCGGGAGGGGCTGGTCAGCGTCAAAGGAGCTGGGGGCGACGGCGCCGGATTCGGGGGAATCAGCACTTGCCGGGGCGGTGGCGGATGGCTCCTGACCTGCGGGAGGTGCGGATGGTCCTGGAGCAGGCGGGGCTGACGCGGACGGGACTGGTGCGAATGGGGCTGGGGGGAACGTGGCCGCGTCCGGCGGGGTGGTGGTGTAGTTGTTTGGCTCCGCCTCGTCGGCGAACGCGCTGGAGCCGATCACACCGCCGTCGAACGCGGCTGCGCTGACCGAGCCCGCGACGGCCGGGGCCGTGACGACCGGGGCCGTGACGACCGGGGCTGCGAGGTCAGCGGGGCTCGGGTTCGCGTCGAATGAGGCGGTGCTGGCCGTTCCCGACGCAGGAGCACTTGCGGTGTACGAACCGGCGTTAGTCGTGCCGGAAGGCGCGCTAGCTGGTCCGAAAGAACCTGGGACAGGCGTGTTGACGCCGGGAGCGCTTGCGTTGGAGGAAGTCGCCCCGATCGTGTCAGCGCTGGAGCCGCCAATTCCGAACGAACTGGCGCTGGTCGTGCCAGAATGGGATTCGCTCGCAGCGAATGAACTGGTTCCGGCACCGGCCGTGCCGGACCCCAGGCCGCCCGCGCCGAATGCGCCGGTGGCCGCGCCGAAGTTGGCTCCGTCGGCCTGGTCGAAATTGCGCGTGCCCGCAGCGGTCGGGGTCGCGCCGAATGAGTTGGCGCCCATCGCCGATTCGGCGAACGTTCCTGAACCTGATTGGTCGGCAGGTTCGGCGGCGGTGGTCTGCGGGGTGGCGAACGCGCCTGGGGCGGTGGGTGGTGCGGCGGGGGCGCCTCGGCCTGCGGTCATCGTGCCAGCGTCGAACGTGCCCGTACCGAACGCCGCCGCGTTGGCGCTGTCTGCGGAGAACGGGGTCGCGCTGAAGGTGTTGACGCCCGTGGCGGTGGTGACGAAGGGGTTGGGAACGCCCGGCAGTGTGTCGGCCTGGTTGAAATCAGCCGGGTCGGTATTGGTGGGGGCACCCTTGGGCTGGGGGTAGGTCGGGACGAAGGCGCTTTGGCTCGGGGTGCCTTGGGACAGGCCGGTCTGGAAGAAGCCGCTCTGAGAGGGGACTGCTTCGGGGAGATCGGTCTGGCCGAACGCGCCTTGCGGCTGGCTGCCTTGCCCGAATGTGCCTTGCGGCTGGCTGCCTTGTCCAGGGGAGCCATGGGGCTGGTCGCCCAGCCCGAATGCACCCTGCGGCTGGTCGCCTTGCCCAAAAGAGCCTTGGGGTTGACCGCCCTGCCCGAAAGAGCCTTGCGGCACGGTGCCTTGGCTCTGGGGTGAGCCGCCTTGATTCTGGTGCGAGCCGCCTTGGGCTGAGCCGTTCTGGGAGAACGCGCCTTGGGATGGGCTGGCTTGTGGCGGGTTGTTCTGGGTGAACGTGCCCGGAGTCAGGTCGGCTTGGGTGAAGCCGTTCTGCGTCGGGCGGCTCTGGAACAGACCGCCCTGAGGTAGGGCCCCGCTGAGGCCGCCCTGATCCGAGGCAGCTTGATCCAGGCCGCCTGGGGTGCGGTCGGGCGCGGCAAAGGCGCCCTGGGCGAAAGTGCCTTGGTTTGTCGGGTCCTGGGGAAGGCTGTTCGCGGCTAGGCCGCCGTGGTTCGGGGTGTTCTGGCCGAGCACCTGGCTCAAGCCACCTCGGTCTGGGGCTCCTTGGGCTAGGCCTACCTGCGCGTAACCGCCCTGCGCCGTGACGCCCTGCGCCAAGCCACCCTGCGACAGACCGCCCTGCGCCAAGCTGTCCTGGGACAGGCCGCTATGGCTGAGGTCGGTTTGATCGAACCTGGCCTGGCCGTAACCCGCCTGGCCGTAACCCGCCTGCCCGTGATCAGGGTGGCCGTAGCTGATCTGACCGTGATCGGGTTGGCCGTGATCGGGTTGGCCGTAATCCGGTTGGCCGTAGTCCGGCTGGCCGTGGTTTGCCTGTGCGTAGCTGGCTCGCCCAGCCCCGAACTGGCCAGGGTCGGGGTGGTCGTAGTCGTCCTGGTCTCCCCCGGCTTGCAGGACCCCGCCGTGGCTCAGTGCCGTGCGGTCGTAGGCGGTCTGGGTGTAGGTGGGGGTGTCGTGGTCTGGCCTGGGGTGGGCTGACCGGTCTGGTGGCCAGGGGTACGGGGTCACCACGGGTCGTTCCTGTCGTCGTCATCGGCGTGGGCCGTGGTGTTGGTGGCGCGCGCGTCGTGGAAGTCGGCCAGGTCGTCCGTCGCGGCGAAGCGGGACCGCAGGTTGCCCAGCACCAGGTCCCTGGTCTGCTGGTCCTCGTCGCCGAGGGTGCGCGACATGACGTCGGAGACCTCGTCGGCGATGGTGGCCTGGGCCTGCCTGACGGTGTCCATGACGACCACGGCCAGGTGCTCCAGGGGGATGGTGCGGGCGCGGTCGCCGAACTGGAGGTCCACCAGGCTGCCGTCGGCCTTCACCACGACCTGCACGGCGCCGTCGGGGCTGACCGCGCTCAGGCGCAACTCCTCCGTGCGCTGCCCCGCCTCGCGGTAGCGGTCTGCCTTGTCGGACAGGGCGCGCGACCACTCGGCCATGCGCTCCTCGGCGCCGTCCGCGTCGCCGTTGAACGCCGTGTGCGCCATGCCCGCGCCCGCCAGGCCCCCGCCGCCCATGGCCGCGGCGGCAGCGCTGAAGTTGTCGGCGTCGCCGAACGAGTCGGCGTAGTGGTCGCCCGCGAACATGTCGACGTCGGCCGCGCCGGAGTTGGACGTGGTCGGGCTGGCGAACGCGCCGCCGCCGTCCGACTGGTTGCCGCCGGGCGCGCCGGAACCGCCGGTGGACGAGCCGTAACCGGAGCCGAAGCTGGTCATCGGCCACCGTCCAGGGAGCCGTTGACGAGCCGGGTGAACGGATCGATCGTCTCGTTGTCCTCGTAGTCCGCCGCGGTGCCGCGCACGCCCGCCGCCGACGCGGACACGCCCTCGGTCGCCGCGGTGATCACCTCGCCCACCTGCTCACCCATGGGGGTGACAGCCTTCGGGAGGAACGAGCACAGCGAACCGTAAGCATCGCCGGGCATGGCCGTGTCACCGGCCTTGGCCGCGACGGCGGCCAGCCGGTCCACCAGACCCTCGAGGTGGCTGCCGTGCGCTCTCAGCTCCTCGGGTACGGCCGCGTAACCGCCTGCGCTCATCTGCGCTCTCGTTCCTTCCTCGCGGAACCCGGACCGGGTGGTTCGGCAAAACCGTATCGACGCGCGGGTGCTCTTTCCAGATGGGGTTCGGCACGGGAGGCCCCGACGGGGTTCCGCAGCCCGGACGAGTGGCGGGGTACCGGGGCGGTCACCGCGCGTGAGCAGCCCGGCGAGGGGGTTCCCATGATCGCGCACCGGGGTCCGGCGCGCTTGACGCAGGGTCTCGGGCGGTGGTGCAGTGCCCAGGCAGGAAAGGGCTTTCCACGAGGTGAGGGGACCCGGATGGCATCCGTGCAGCGCCGCACGTTCCTCGGTGGTGTCGCCGCGGGCGCGGCCGGGGCCGCCGCCCCCGGACTCGTGAGCCCGGCGCACGCGACCCAGCCGGGACAGCGGCCGAGCGCCCCGGAGGGCACCGAGGTGCGCTGGTTGGAGGGCACGCCGGAACTGCACGCGGGCGCGGCCTGGGGTGTGCCGTGGCCACGTGGCCAGCACCGCCGCGATCAGACGTTCGCGCTGGTCAGCGCCTCGGGCACGCCGATCCCGGTGCAGACCTGGCCGCTGGCGCTGTGGCCGGACGGCTCGCTCAAGTGGAGCGGTCACGCCGTCGCGGGCGGCACGGCGGTCGAGAGCTGCCGGTTGACGGCGGGCGCGCCCCAGGCCCCCGCGCACCCGGTGGAGGTGCGGGAGGAGCCGAGCAGGCTCGTGGTGCGGACCGGCGACCTGGAGGCGGTGATCACCCGGCGCGGCGCCCACCTGGTGGAACAGGTCTCCAGGGGCGGGCGCGCGGTGCTGCGCCGGGCGCGGCTGGTCTGCCTGCGCGAGGAGTTCGACGAGATCGACGAGGACGCGGCCACGGCGCGCAGGGAGCCGTTCACGAGCAGCGTGCGCTCGGTCAGCGTGGAGCAGCGCGGACCCGTCCGGGCCGTGGTCCGGGTCCAGGGCGTGCACCGGTCGCTGAGCACCGGCCGCGAGTGGCTGCCCTTCACGGTGCGCCTCTACCTCACCGCGGGCTCGGACGCGATCCGCCTCGTGCACACCTTCGTCTGGGACGGCGCCGACGACGACCGGGTGCGCGGGCTGGGCGTCCGGTTCGACGTGCCCCTGCGCGACGCCCCGCACGACCGGCACGTGCGCTTCTCCGGGGACGACGGCGGCCTGGTCCGGGAGGCGGTGCGCGGCATCACCGGCCTGCGCCGCGACCCTGGGGCCCCGGTCCGCGCGGCCCAGGTCGCCGGGCGGGCGCTGCCCCCGGTCGAGACCTGGGACACCAGGGTGAGCGGCAGGCTGAGCCTGATCCCGACGTGGGGCGACTACAGCCTGACCCAGCCGGGCCCGGACGGCTGGCTGCTGCGCAAGCGCACCGCGCCCGGTCACGCGTGGGTGCGGGTGGACGCCGGTCACCGCAACCCCGGCCTGGGCTACGTGGGCGGCGCGTCCGGCGGCCTGGCGGTCGGGCTGCGGGACTTCTGGCAGTCCTGCCCGTCCGGCCTGGACGTGCGGGGCGCGGCCGGTGACACCGCGACGGCGACGGCGTGGCTGTGGTCGCCGGACGCGCCGCCGATGGACCTGCGCTTCTACCACGACGGGCTCGGCATGGACACGTTCGCCGAGCAGCTGGAGGGCCTGCAGATCACCTACGAGGACTACGAGCCGGGCTTCGGCACGCCGCTCGGGATCTCCCGCACCAGCGAGCTGACCCTGTGGGCGGTCGACGCCACCCCGGACGCGGGCCGGCTCGCCGCGATGGCCCGCGCCGCCGCCACCCCGCCGCAGCCGGTGGTGTCCCCGGAGCGGCTGCACGCGGCGCGCGTGTTCGGCGACTGGGCCCCGGTGGACCGCTCGACGCCCGCGCGGGCCGCGATCGAGGACCGGCTGGACTTCCTGTTCGCCCACCACCGCGACCAGGTCGAGCAGCGCCGCTGGTACGGCTTCTGGGACCACGGCGACGTGATGCACACCCAGGACGCCGACCGGCACCAGTGGCGCTACGACGTCGGCGGCTACGCCTGGGACAACTCGGAGCTGTCCACGGACCTGTGGCTGTGGTACCAGTTCCTGCGCTCCGGACGGGCCGACGTGTTCCGGGTGGCCGAGGCGATGACCAGGCACACCGGCGACGTCGACGTCTACCACCTGGGCCGGTGGAAGGGCCTGGGCACCCGGCACAACGTGCAGCACTGGGGGTGCAGCGCCAAGCAGCTGCGGATCAGCACCGCCGCGAACCGCAGGTTCCACCACTACCTCACCACCGACGAGCACACCGGCGACCTGGTGCGGGACCTGGTGGACGCCGACCGGACGTTCGTCGCGCTGGACCCGCTGCGCAAGGTCCGCACCGAGCCGTACGAGCCCGACCCGCGCGCGCTGGCCGTTGGCCTGGGCACGGACTGGGGCGCGCTGGCGGCGGCGTGGCTGACCGAGTGGGAGCGCGACGGCGACCCGGTGGCGCGCCGCAAGCTGCTCGGCACGGCGGAGGACATCGGCGCGCTGCGCAACGGCTTCCTGACCGGCGAGGCGCTGTACGACCTGGAGACCGGGCGGTTCGCGCGGGACCGGGTGGCGATCAGCGTCTCGCACCTGTCGGCGGTGTTCGGGCTGGTCGAGGTGTGCAGCGAGCTGGTCGACCTCGGGGCGGGCGCGGGGTTCGAGCGGGCCTGGCTCCAGTACTGCCGGTTGTACGGGGCGACGCGGGCCGAGCAGCAGGCCGAGGTGGGCGGCTCGTGGGACACCGGGTTCCGGCAGATGCACTCCCGGCTGACCGCGTACGCGGCGGCGCGCACCGGTGACGAGGTGCTGGCGCGGCGGGCGTGGGACGAGTTCTTCGGCGGGCAGGAGGGGTACGGGCCGGGGCTGCCGTGGCGGTCCGAGCGGGTGCCCGCGCCGCTGGCGCACCGGCCGGTGGACGAGGCGGCTTTCGTGTCCACCAACGCCAGCGCGCAGTACGGGTTGGCCGCGATCCAGAACCTGGCGCTGATCGGGCACCTGCTGCCGCCGGACCGCGTCGACCGCTGACCGGTTCTCCTCTGATCGGATTTCTCCCCACCTGGTGGGGCGCCGGTTCCGGCGTCCCACCTTTCGGTTGTCGCCGAATCCGCCGTTTTCCCCTTCCCCGCCGTGGAATTCGGCCCGTGCCGTCTGTTTCCCGCAAGGCGCGGGGCCGGTTGGCGCAGGCGGGGCGGTCGCGCCAACCAAGCGCCAATGCCCCGGCCAGGCGAAAAACGCGCTTTTGCGGGCTTTTCCGGCTTTTCACGGGTCAGATGGCGAGGACAGCGCAGTGCCGCGGTCCGAATCCCGCGCCGGGAGCGGCGCGCGTTCGCGCGGCGGGGGGCGCACTCACACGGGGAGTTCCAGTGGAGCCAGTGGTTTCAGGGGGTCAGGCGGAGGCGGTGCACCGGTCGATCGTCTTCGTGGACATCGCGGGGTCGACGGCGGCCGGGCGGCGGCAGGGCGACAAGGTCAAGATGATCGAGGCGCTGCCGAGGGTGCTGGACGAGGCGGTGTCGGCCACGCGCGCGGGCGCCGCGCAGGTCACGGTGCGCGAGCGCGGGGACGGCGCGCTCATCCTGTTCGACCCGGCGATCCCCAAGGTGCGCCTGGTGACCGAGTTCGCGCGCACGCTCGTGCGGAGCCTGCTGCGCTACAACTCCGGGGCGAGCGAGCAGGCCCGGATGCGGTTGCGGGTCGCGGCGCACCACGGCGAGGTCGTGCCGCTGCCCAACGAGGAGGTCGGGTCGGCGATCGACGAGACCAAGCGGCTGTGCGACGCCCAGCAGGTCAAGGGGAGGCTGCGCGAGTCCAGCTCGGTGCTGGTCCTGGTGGTGTCCAGGGGTTTCTACCAGGAGGTCGTGCGGGGCGACCCCGGTTGCGAGCCGCACCTGTTCGAGGAGTTCGCGGAGATCGTGCAGGGCAAGACCTACCGGGGCTGGATGCGCGCGCAGGGCGAGATGCCCTGGGCGGTGCGGGAGGAGGACCCGCCGCTGATCGCCGTGCCTGCGCAGCCCGAACCGGTCGCGCAGGTTCCCGACGCGCCGCGGGAGCGCGGGCGGCGGTCGCTGCCACAGCTGCGGGAGGACGACGACGACCCGTCGGTGGCGGCGGTCCGGGCGGTGCTGAACCCCGGTGGTCCGGGGCGCGCGACGGCGGTGGTGCTGTTCGGTCCCGCGGGGTCGGGGCGGTCGCGGGCGTTGCGGGTGCTGCGCGGGGAGCTCCTCGCCGGTCACCAGCCGCACGCGCTGATCGCGCTGCCCCGGCACACCCGGCGGCGCGGGCGGGCGGTGCACGAGCTGCTGTTCGTGGTGCTGCTGGAACTGGCCGCGCAGCGCTGGAAGTGGGGGTTCCCCAGGTTCCTCGCCGACTGCGCGGCGATCGCGGCTCCCGCACGGCGCGGTGACGAGGAGCCGCTGCCGGTCGCGCTGGAGCGGTTGCGGGAGCGGCTGGAGGTCCCGGCCCCGGACGGGGTGCTGGCGGGCATCGCGCGCCGGGCGACGCGCGGGCGGTGGCGGCGCGGGCGGGTCGGGGTGGAGGCGCGCGACGAGGTGGCGGCGCTGCTCGGTCTGGACACCGCGCAGGCGCGCGCGGACCTGGACCTGCTGGTGCTGCGGCACTTCCTGGCCGACCTGGACGACGCGCTGCCGGAGCGGGCGCGGCTGCTGGACCCGACCGTGCTGGTCGACGACACGGTGGACCCGACCGCGCTGCTGGTGGCGTGGCGGCGGGCGCGGGAGTGGCGGGAGGACCGGGGGCAGCCGCTGCCGAGGCTGGCGCTGGTCACCACCGGCGAGCGGGACCTGGTGCGCGGGTTGGGGTTGCTCGCCGAGGACGGCGGTCCGGGGCCCCGGCTCGCCGAGGGGCTGGTGGTCCCCGAGCGGCGCAGGGACGTGTCGTCGGTGGCGCTGACCGAGCCGCTGACGGCGTTGCCGGTGCTGGAGCTGACCGAGCGGCAGGTGGACCGGGTGGTGCGCGCGGCGGGCGCGGGCGGGCGCGGCACGGCCGAGGTGGTGCACGCGCTCGCGGCCGGGCACGCGGCGGCGACGCGCGAGCTGGCGCTGGCCGCCGCGCTGCTGGGCGGTGAGGCGGCGACGCCGGACGAGCTGCTGTCCGCGCCGTCGTCGGACGACGTGACCCCGGTGGGCGACCGGGTGCTGAACCTGCTGCTGGACGGGCTGGTCGTGGGGTCGGACGCGCTGGTGGCGTGCGCGGCGGCCAGGACGCTGGACGAGGCGGCGACGCTGATCACCACGAGCGGGCTGCACCCGCGCAGCGACCTGTTCAGCCTGGCGGTGTGGTCGCGCACCGGGCCGGGCGGGGCGGCGGTGATGCACCCGCTGCTGCGGCTGCTCCTGCTGCGCAGGCTGGCGTCCAGACCCGAGGCGGACACCGGCGACTGGTGCTCGGTGTTCGCCGGGCTGGCCAAGCTCGCCGAGCGCAGGGGCGACGAGGCGGGGCGGCTGCACCACCTGCTCGCGGCGGGCGAGGTGGAGGAGGTGGTGTGGCGCGTGGAGGAGAGCTTGGAGCGCGACGGCGGGGAGGCGTGGTTGGACGTGGTGCGGGTGGTGACGACGAGCCCGCTTCGGCCCGGCGCGGACGTTCGGGCGCAGCGCGATTCGCCGGTGCGCTCGGTGCTCCTGCAGTGGCAGGCGGCGAACGACCCGCACCGGGCCGCGCACCGGCGCGAGCACCACTCGCGGGTGGCCACCGGTCTGCGCGAGGTGGCGGCGCGGAGCAGGGACGGGCACCTGGCGTTCCGCCGGGCGATCAGGGAGCACGAGGAGAGGGCCGACCGCTGAGCTCTTCTTGTTGGGGAGCAACGGATTGACAGGGGGCAGGAACGTGGCGATACCCGATTCCCGAGCTTGGTGGCACAAGCCGAAGCTGGTCGGCGCGGCCGTGGTCGGCGTGCTGGCCCTTGCGGCGGGCGTGGTGGTGGGGGTCCGCGCGATGCCGGTGGACTGCGGCGGGCGGGACGAGCTGGTGCTCGTGGACGAGCAGTGCGTCGGGGTCGCGGACGCCGACAGCGGCTTCGACTTCGGGCGGCCGGAGTACGCGGACGTGGTGCGGACGATCCGGGAGCAGAACGCGGCGGTGGCCGATGAGCCGACCGCGGTGAGCGTCGTGGTGCTGCTGGCGATGACGCCAGGGCAGGAGAGCTTCGAGCTGGCGGAGCAGGTCCGGCACGACGCGCTCGGGGCGGCGCGGGCGCAGCTGGTGCACAACTCGAGCGACAGCACGCCGAAGCTGAAGCTGTTACTGGCCAACGCGGGCGACCGGTTCGAGCACTGGGCGGAGGTGGTCGGGCGGATCGACGCCAGGCAGGCCGCCCCCGACCGGGTCGTCGCGGTCACCGGCCTGGGGCAGAGCCTGGAGACCGTGCACCGGGCGGCGAGGGCGTTGTCCGGGAAGAAGATCCCGATGGTCTCCTCGTCGTTGACCTCGGACGAGTTCAACGACGTCAGGGGACTGCTGCGACCGGCGCCCAGCAACCGCGCCCAGGGCGGGGCCGCCGCCGAGTGGGCGTTCGACCGGATCGAGGAAAACGAGCCCACCGCGGTGCTGGTGGTCGACAAGAACGAGGGGGACAAGTACCCGGCGAGCCTGGCGGAGGGTTTCCAGAGCAGGATCGAGCAGCTCGGCGGGAAGGTCGGCGAGCGGGTGAGCTACGACTCCAGCGCGCCCATCGGGACGACCATCGTGGTGCTGGAGTCGACCCTGGAGGCGATCTGCGCGCCGGAGGTCGACGTGGTGTACTTCGCGGGCCGGGGGAGGGACCTGGCGCTGCTGGTGGAACGGCTGGCCTTGGACCGCTGCGGGTCCGGGGAGCGGCTCGTGCTGACCGGTGACGACAGCCTGACCGAGAGCCAGCTGGGCGAGGCGCGGTTCCAGTCCGCGCTGAGGGGCAGCGGAGTCCGGATCGTCGCCACGAGCCTGGCGGTGACCGGCCTGGACGCGCTGCGGAGGAGCACGCCGGGCACCAACCGGTACCTGGTCGACCAGTTCATCGGCGGCGCGGGCGGCGTGCCCGAGCTGGACCGCGCGGCGCTGGGCGACGACGGGACCGTGCTGTCCTACGACGCGGTGTGGACCGTGGCGAAGGCGGCGGGCAAGGTGTCGCAGCAGGATGAGATGAGCGCGTCGGCGGTCGGCGGGATGTTCGACGCCCTCCGGAACGACGACGGTTTCGCCGGCGTCAGCGGGCTGCTGTCCTACGGCGAGGACGGGAGCGCGACCGGGAAGGTGGTGCCGCTGCTGGAGATCACGCCCGACGGCGAGCCGGATCTCGTGTTCCCGGAGTTGCCCGGCTCCTAGCGGGTCCTGGTCGACCGCTTCGGCGGGGACGGCTTGCGCTTGGTGGTGGACTTAGCGGCCGTGCGGGACCTGGTGGCGGGCTTGGGCTTCACGGCGGTCTTCGCGCGGGGCTTCCCGCGGCGGCGCGGGGCCGCGCCGCGCTGGGCGGCGGCGGTCATGTCGTCGACCTCGCGCGGCGCGCGCTTGCGCGGGGTCCGGCGCCTGCTGTCCAGGAAGTCGGCCAGCCACAGCTGCGCGCGGACCACCAGGTACCACAGGCCGCACAGCAGGACGGCCAGCGCGGCGGCGAGGCCGATGGTGGTGACGGGGTCGTCGATGGCGGACGGCAGCACGGGAACGACCAGCAGGGCCAGGAAAGCCATGCCCAGGAGCAGGCCCAGCCCCTTGATGTTCGCCATCTCCACTCCCCGACCACGCCGTCCGAGGTCCGCCGCGCGGGGACCGTCCACCGACCCGCGCCGCGCCCGTGACGGCCGGGACGACCACCACAAGATCAAAATCTCACACCCCTGCCCCCGGCCGCCACCGCCCCGGCCGAGATCACGCACCACCCCGGTGCGCGCTTCGGCACACCGAAGCCTCCGGGTCGCGTCGCGCGAGCACGCGCATCGAGTCGCTTGTGGACGGTGGCGGGCGGGCACGCGCGCGACGGCCGGGTCGAGCGGCCACCGCGTGAGGGCGCCTCACAAGAGCGGGAGCTGAATCGATTCCCATGTGCGTGCGAGGGCTTTCCCTTGCCAGACTCCGCTTCCGTCCCCCTTCGCGAGACCCGTGAGGAGCACTGCCGTGCCCGAGGAGAGCGTTCGACCGAACGA
The DNA here is from genome assembly GCF_002354875.1 of Actinosynnema pretiosum. Classification (GTDB taxonomy): domain Bacteria; phylum Actinomycetota; class Actinomycetes; order Mycobacteriales; family Pseudonocardiaceae; genus Actinosynnema; species Actinosynnema auranticum. Next base: position 3,303,304 of record NZ_CP023445.1, on the reverse strand, counting down.
GACGACCGTCCCGCTGCTGCCCTGCACGTCGGCCGAGGAGACCCTGGCGTTCTGGCGCGCGCTGGGGTTCGAGACCGCCTACGAGCAGACGCGGCCCTACCTGTACCTGGTGTTCACCTGGAGCGGGATAGCGCTGCACTACGCGAAGGCGCCGGAAGTCGTGGACCCCGCGAAGGAGAACGCCGGTGGTTGCCTGGTGATGGTGGACGCGGTGGCCCCGTACCACGCGTCGTTCACCGCGGCGCTGCGCGCGGCGCGCGGGAAGGCGCCGTCGACGGGGGTGCCGAGGATCACGCGGTACCGGCGGGGCGCGTCGCGGTTCACCGTCGTGGACCCGTCGGGGAACTCGCTGGTCTTCATCCAGCGCGACGAGCCCGAGGTGGAGTACGGCGGGTCGTCCTCGTTGGCGGGGCTGGCGAAGGTGCTCGACAACGCGCGGGTGCTGAGCGAGTTCAAGCAGGACCCGAAGGCCGCGTTCCGGGCGCTGAACTCGGGGCTGAAGCGGCACGGCGACGGGGCGCCCGCCGTGGAGCGGGCGGTGGCGCTGGGGATGCTGATCGACCTCGCGGAGGGCGCGGGCACGCGGGAGCGGGTGCCGGAGTGGGGGCGGCTGCTCGGCGGGCTGGAGCTGACCGGGCCGGAGCGGGAGCGGGTGCTGGACGCGGTGGCGGACCGGGACCTCGTGGCGGGGTGGCTGCCGCGGGGGTGACGCGGCGGGTGGCGGCGGGGGTTCAGCCCTCGCCGTGCCCCAGCGCCGCCATGGCCGTGGCGACGATCCGGTCGCGCCACTGCTCCTGGGCACCGAGCTGCACCGCGGCCAGGGTGATCGACATCAGGCCCGCGGTCGCCACGCCGAGCCGGATGAACCGGGTCACGTCGTAGTCCTCCGGGTCCACGCAGAAGATCGCCAGCATGGCCCGGCCCATCTCGACGAACTCCTCCTGGTCCACCGGGCCGCTGTCCATGCCCGCGCTGATCGAGAGCATGGACAGGCCGGGCCAGTCGATCGTGAACTGGACCGAGCCGACGATGGCGGCGCGGTCGCGCTCCTCCCCCGGCGGCAGGTGGTCGATCCGCGCCAGCAGGGCGCGCGTCTCGGCGTTCCCGCGCTCCAGCACCGCCCGGTAGAGGGCCTTCTTGCTCGGGTAGTGGTGCAGGAGCCCGGCCTTCGTGTAGCCGACCGCGTCGGCGAGCTGCTGGAGCGAGGTGTGCTCGAAGCCGTGCCGGGCGAAGAGCCTCGCCGCCGAGTCGATGATCTCCGCGTCGAGCTCGTGCTTGGTCGGCCTCGGCATCGGACCAGGCTAACACCGCCGCCTACCGGTTCGGTTTGCGACCTACCACATCGGTAGGCCACCTACCATCTTGGTAGATTGCCTACCGGTTCGGTAGGTGAACGAGGGATGGTGGGGACCGTGCGACGCGACGTCGTGGTGTACCTGGGTTCGTACGGGTTGGGACTGCTGGGCAACACCATCGGCGGGGTCGTGCTGCCGCTGCTGGTGCTCGCCCGGACGGGTGACGTGCTGGCGGCCGGGCTGCTGGCCACGACCTCGGCGGCGGCCTCGGCGGTGGTCGGGGTGCTCGCCGGGGTGCTGGTCGACCGGTTCAACCGGCGCACGGTGTCGGTGGTCGCCACCGCGCTGTCCGCGCTGTCGGTCGCCGCGCTGCCCGTGGTCGACGCCCTGCGGGGTCTCGACCTGGGCTGGTTCCTGGTGCTCGGCGTGCTCGGCGCCCTGGTCGACGCGCCCGGCATGACCGCGCACGAGGTGCTGCTGCCCAACCTGGTCCGCGACCAGCCCAAGACCGCGCTCGACCGGCTCGTCGCCACCCGCGAGGCGCTGGCCGGGGTGCTGGTGCTCGCCGGTCCCGGCATCGGCGGGCTGCTGGTGTGGCTGCTCGGGGCGTCGTCCGCGCTGCTGTGGATCACGGCGGGCACGAGCGCGCTCGCCGCGCTGCTGACGCTCGCCCTCGACCCGCGGGCGGGCGAGGTGACGCCGGGCGAGGGGTCGTTGCCGCGCCGAGCCGGGGCTGACCTGGTGGTGTCCTGGCGGTTCATGGCCCGCAACCGGGTGCTGCTGGGCAGCACCGTCGTGTCCGCGGTGTTCGTCGCGGTGCTGACCGCGCTGCAGACCACGGTCATGCCCGCGTACTTCACCCGCGAGGAGCTGCCGGGGCTGACCGGGTTGACGCTGAGCGCGCTCGCGGCGGGCGGGATCGTCGGGTCCGCGGTGTACGCGGCGGCGGCGGGACGGGTGACGCGGCGGGCGTGGTTCGTGGTCGGGATGGTCGGCACGGCGCTCGGGACCGGGCTGATCGGCGCGATGATCTCGCCGTGGGCGGTGCTCGGCGGCGCGGCGCTGCTGGGGGCAGCCAACGGGCCGATCGGGGCGGTGCTGGGGGTGCTGGCGATCGAGGTGACGCCGGACGAGCTGCGGGGGCGGGTGATCGGGGCGCAGAACTCGCTGCTGCTGGCCGCGCCCGCGCTGACCACCGCGCCGATCGCGGCGGTGGCCGCCGGGGCCGGGCTGGAGGTGGCGGGGGCGCTGGTGGCCGGGGTGCTGGTGGTGACGGCGCTGGTGGCGCTGGGGTTGCCGGTGTTCCGGACGCTGGACGATCCGGTGCGCTCGGGTGGGGACGGGGACGCGGGGGCCGTGGGCAGGGGCGGAGTTGCGGACCGGGACAGCGCGACGGTGGACGGGGGCTGAACGGGGCCGCGGGGTGAAGCCGCGGACGAGGTCTGCGGGCTCGGGCGCGTGGTCGTGCTCGGGGCGTCGTGCGGGGTCCGGGTGCGCTACCGGGGCGTCTGCGGGGTGTCGTCCGGTTTCAGGGCCGCCGCGAAGCGGGTCGCGACGGTGGCGACGGCGGCCCGCAGCTCGTCGCCGCCCTCGACCCGGAAGTCGAAGGGCACGGTCGCGAGGTACTCCTGCGCGTACATCGCCGGGTTGCTCGTGCTGCCGACGAGCACGCACCCGCTCCCCCGCGCCTCCAGCCTGCCCATGGACGGGCGCACCCACTCGGCGACCTCGGGCAGCGGGGCGTCGAAGCGGACCCTGGTGGGGAACTCCCAGCCCGTGCCCAGGTTCTCCTCCAGCACGGCCACCGGGTCCAGGTCCGCCGGTGGCCGGGACGGGGTTCGGGTCGGGGTGATCGCGCGGACGCGGTCGACGCGGTAGGTGCGGATCGCGTCGGCGTGGTGCGAGTGGCACAGCAGGTACCAGCGGCCGTGCCTGACGACGACCGCCCACGGGTCCACCTCGGTCTCCCAGCGGCGGCCCCCCGCGCTCTCGTAGGCGATGACCACCCGGTTGCCCTCGGCGATGGCGGTGACGAGGGCGCTGGTGGTGGCCGGGTCGACGGTGGCGCGCGACCGGTCGGGCGCGGTGGAGGCGTGCGCGCGCAGCGCCGCCGCCTGCCGCGCGACCTGCTCGGGCAGGGCCCGGATGACGCGGTCCAGCGCCGCGCCGACCGGGTCGCCCGCGCTGGTGGCGGTCGGGTGGCCGTCCAGGACGGCCATGACCAGGCCCAGCGCCTCGTCCTGGGTGAACGCGACCGGGGGCAGGCGCGCGCCGCGCCGGATGCGGTAGCCGCCGTGCGGGCCGCGCTCGGACTCGACCGGCACGCCGGCCTCGCGCAGGACGCCGACGTAGCGGCGGGCGGCCCGCTCGGTGACGCCGAGCCGGTCGGCGAGCTGCCGGGCGGTGGTCGTGCCGCGGAGCTGGAGCAGCTCCAGGGCGAGCAGCGCGCGAGCGGTGGGGCTGGTGTCGCTCGGCATCCGGCGAGGCTAGATCAACCCCTTCGGTGAACAGGAAGCGGATCGTCCGGAATCGCCCTTACGGTTCGGGCCGTAGTGCCGAAGGTCCACCGCTGTGAGGGGAACGCCGATGGATGTGCTGCTGATCGCCGGGCTGTGGTTGCACGGGTCCGCGTGGGACGAGGTCGCGGCCGAGCTGCGGGCGCTGGGGCACCGGCCGGTGCCGCTGGTGCTGCCCGGCCAGGGGATCGGGGACGGGACGGCCACGCTGGAGGACCAGGTGGCCGCGGTGGTGGCGGCCGTGGACGCGGCGGAGCGACCGCTGGTGGTGGGGCACTCGGCGGCGAGCAGCCTGGCCTGGCTGGCGGCGGACGCGCGGCCGGGCGCGGTGGCCGGGGCGGTGCTCGTCGGCGGGTTCCCCGTGGCCGACGGCGGGACCTACACCAGCGGGTTCGAGGTGCGGGACGGGGCGGTGCCGTTCCCCGGCTGGGACGTGTTCGAGGGGCCGGACAGCGCGGACCTGGACGCCGAGGCCCGGCGGGAGATCGAGGAGGGCGCGATCCCGGTGCCCGAGGGGGTGGCGCTGGGGGTGGTGCGGCTGCGCGACGAGCGGCGGTTCGCCGTGCCGGTCGTGGTGGTGTGCCCGGAGTTCGGGGTGGACGACGCGCGGAAGTGGATCGCGGACGGGGACGTGCCGGAGCTGGCTCGGGCGCGGCGGGTGGAGTTCGTGGACGTCGACTCCGGGCACTGGCCGATGCGGACGCGGCCGGTGGAGCTGGCCCGGATCCTGGCCGAGGTCGCCGGGAGCAGCGGGAGTGCCGGGGACACTGGGGCCACCGGGAAGCGCTGAGCCGGCCCGGGGGCGGCGCGCGTCCCGCACGGGCCGAGGTCGGCGGTCCGGCTCAGCGGCGGAGGGCGGCGACCGGGGTCAGCGGCCCTGGTCAGCGGCCTGGGTCAGCGGCGGAGGGCGGTGAGCAGGCGCAGCGCGGTGGCCGCCACCGCCATCCTGCGCGGGCGGGAGAGCACGGCGGGGCGGGTGCGCAGGCAGCGGAGCAGGGCGTCCACGGCCTCGTCCACGGTGAGCAGCGCCGGTTTCGCCGGGGACTTCGCCATCTTGGTGTCGACGAAGCCGAACCGGACGCAGGTGACCGCCACCCCGGTGCCGCGCGCGGCCCCGGCCAGGCCGCGCAGGTACGAGGTCATGCCCGCCTTGGACGCGGCGTAGCCGGGCGCCTGCGGGGAGATCAGCGCGTCGGCGAGGCTGGACAGGCCGATCAGGTGACCGGCGCCCGCCGCGAGCATGTCGGGCAGCACGACCTCGGCGGTGCGGGCCAGGCCGAGGAGGTTGACCTCCAGGGCCCTGGTCTGCGGGGCCAGGTCGGGCAGCTCCAGGAGGTCGCCGACGCCCGCCGCGTACACGCACAGGTCCACGTGACCGATCTCGGCGAGCAGGGCCGGGTAGCCGGGATCGGTGACGTCGCGGGTGTGGTGCGCGTAGGCGGGGTGCTCGACGGGAGCGGCTCGGCGGGACAGGCCGACCACCTGCCAGCCGTCCGCGAGCAGCCTCCTGCTCAGCGCCAGGCCGATGCCGTCGCTGTTGCCGATCACGAGCGCGCGTGCCACAGGCGGCAGGGTAGCTGCCGCCACCGATGCTACCGGCGCTGTGCCCCCGATCACAGGGCGCGGCGGCGCGCGACTCGTGCGGTTCACCCGTGCGTGACATCACCCTGCCACGCGGGTGCGGGAGTGACGACAGCGTTTCCGCAGCTTATCGGCTTGCCACCTAGCTCACGCGACGTTCGGCCGCCAGCTCTCTCACCCTTTGAGATGAACCCGGTTCACCCTTGTTCGCATACGAATTCGTATGCGAAGTTCCCCTCGGGCGGCTCGCCGTCCCCCGCCGTCCGTCGCGCACGGCTGGGTGTCCCGAGGAGGTCCGGCATGAACAACTTCTCCCCGTCCCGGCGGAGCTTCCTCCGCGCGACGGCCTTCGCGGGCCTCGCGGCGGGCCTGGCCGCCTGCGGCACGCCGGGCGGCTCGTCCCCGTCCTCGCCGTCGGGGGCCACGAAGCTGACGATGTTCCACTGGGCGGGCGCGCAGGGCACGGTGCCCAAGCAGGTCGGCGAGGCGTTCGCCAAGGCCAACGGCGTCGACCTGAGCTACATCGAGGGCACCAACGCCGACACCTTCCCCAAGCTGGTGTCGTCGGTGCAGATCAACCCGGACAACCCGCTGCTGAACCTCGGCTTCTTCAACCCGCAGAGCTTCGCGCAGGGCAGCGCCAGCGACCTGTGGCTGCCGGTGCCGGACTCGGTCACCAACGCCGACAAGGTCAACAGCGCCTACCGGATCGCCGACCGCAAGGGCGCGTACCTGGTCATGGACGCGATGGGCCTGGTGTACAGCAAGAAAGCCTTCCCGGACGGTCCGCCCAAGAGCTGGATGGAGCTGTTCGACAGCGCCCACAAGGGCAAGGTGACCACCTGGGACGCGCCGTCGTTCAGCGTCAACGCGCTCCCGGTGATCTCCAAGCTCAACGGCGGCAGCGAGGCGGACTTCCAGCCCGGCATCGACGTGTTCGGCCGGGCCGCGCGCGACGGCCAGTTCCGGGGCTTCATCTCCTCGCTGGACGCCCTGCGCCAGCAGCTGGTCTCCGGCGAGGTCGTGATCGCCCCCGGCTTCCAGGGCGTGGCCGAGCCGTGGATCAAGGCGGGCGACCCCATCGGGTTCGCGGTGCCCGAGGAGGGCGTGATGGCGTTCCCCGAGGGCTTCCAGATCGTCAAGGGCTCCACGGACGCGCAGGTGCAGGCCGCCGCGAAGCTGATGAACGACCTGTTCGACCCGGCGCGGGTGAGCGCGTACTGCGCCGCCACGGGCACGATCCCGCTGGTGGACGGCGCGACCCTGGCCCCCGAGCACGCCGACCGCCCGAGCTTCCAGCTGTCCACTGTGGAGGGTGCGATCAAGCTGGACTGGAACGCGCTGGTCGGCAGCCTCAAGGACGCCACGACCGCGTGGAACAACGACGTCAAGGCCAACATCTGACATGACGGGCGCCCCCATGGCAGCAACCCCGGAGTCCACGACCGCCAGCTCCGTCGAGATCACCGACGTCACCCGCCGCTTCGACGGCACGACCGTGCTGGACCGGGTGTCGCTGACGATCCCGGCGGGCACCTTCCACTGCCTGCTCGGCCCGTCCGGCTGCGGCAAGACGACGCTGCTGCGGATCGTCGCCGGGCTCGACGTCCCGGACGGCGGCAGGGTCGTCATCGGCGGCGTCGACCACACCCGCACGCCCGCGCACCGCAGGCCCACCAACCTGGTGTTCCAGAGCGGCGCGCTGTTCCCGCACCTGAGCGTGGCCGAGAACGTCGCGTTCGGGCTGCGCTCGGGCCCGGACCGGTTGCGGGACAAGGCCGAGGCGCGCAGGCGGGTGGGCGACATCCTGGACCTGGTGGCGATGACCGAGTTCGCGGGCCGCTCCCCCGCCACGCTCTCCGGCGGGCAGCGGCAGCGGGTCGCGATCGCCCGCTCGCTGGTGCTCAAGCCGGACGTGCTGCTGCTCGACGAGCCGCTGAGCGCGCTGGACCTGGCGCTGCAGCTGCGGATGCGGCGCGAGCTGCGCCGGTGGCAGCAGGAGACCGGCACGACGTTCGTGTGCGTGACGCACAACCAGGCCGAGGCGATGGAGATCGCCGACGAGATCGCGGTCATGAACCGGGGCCTGGTGGAGCAGAGCGGCAGCGCCCGCGAGCTGTACGCGGCGCCGCGCAGCCGGTTCGTCGCCGGGTTCATCGGCGAGAACAACGTGTTCGCCACCGACGGCTCGGCCGCCCCCGAGGTGGACGGGCTGCGGTTCGCGGGCGTGGACGCGGCCGGGTTCGACGCGCTGGCGGTGCGGCCCGAGTCGCTGCGCCTGGTCGAGCCGGACTCGCCGGACGCGCGCGGCACGGGGCGCGTGAGCACCACCGGGTTCACCGGGCGCAGCCTGCGGGTCACCGTCGTCACGGGCGCCGGCCGGGAGCTGCTGGTCGAGCTGCCGCCGGGCGAGAGCTCGGCGCGGCCCGGCGAGCTGGTCGGCGTGGGCTTCGCGGCGGGCGACGTGCTGCGGCTGCGCGACGAGCCGGGTGCGGCCGGGTGAGCGCGCCCCGGCGGCGGCTGGCCGCGCTCCTGCTCGCGCCCGGCACCGCGTTCCTGGTGCTGGCGTTCTGCTCGATCGTCGCGCTCCTGGTGTCCTACAGCACCCGCACCGAGCAGACCAGCACCCTGTTCGCCCCGTTCGACCTGGGCACGTGGCGGGTGGCGCTGTCGGACGGCTACCTGTGGTCGGTGGTCGGGGTGACGATGCGGCTGGGCCTGACCGTGTCGCTGCTGACCGTGCTGATCGCCTACCCGCTGGCCTGGTGCGTGCACACGATGCGCCGCCCGTGGCAGGCGGCGGCGGTGCTGTTCGTGGTGTTCTCGCCGATCCTGGTGAGCGTGGTGGTGCGCAGCTACGGCTGGGCGATGCTGCTGCGGCCGGGCGGGGTGTTCGGCGACGCGTTCGACGGCTGGCTCTACCACGAGCCGGGCGTGGTCGTGGCGCTGGTGCACGTGGAGCTGCCGTTCGCGCTGTTCGCGATCCTGGCGTCGGTGCGGTCGGTCCCGGCCGACCTCGCGCCCGCCGCCGCGGACCTGGGCGCGGGACCGGTGCGGCGCTTCACGAAGGTCCTGCTGCCGCTGACGCTGCCCGGCGTGCTGAGCGGCGCCCAGCTGGTGTTCGCGCTGACCATCAGCGCGTTCGCCACGCCCGCGCTGCTGGGCGGCGGCCGGGTCACCGTGCTGGCGCAGACGATCTACCAGAACATCCAGCAGCTGGCCTGGCCGCTCGCGGCGGTGCAGGCGGTGGTGCTGCTGGCGCTGACCCTGGTGGTGCTGACCGCGTTCACGCTGCTGACCCGGCTCGCGTCCGGTCGGTCGAGGGCGGTGGCGCGGTGAAGCCGGTTTCCCTGCTGCGCGGGGCTTTCACGCTCGCGTGCGTGGTGTTCGTGCTGCTGCCGCTGCTGGTCGTGGTGGTGGCCTCGGTCAGCACCGACCACGTGCTGACCGGCGTGCCGTCCGGGTTCACGCTGGAGTGGGTGCGCACCGCGCTGGCGTACGAGCCGTTCCGGATCGGCGTGCAGTACTCGTTGCAGGTGGCGGCGATCGCCACCGCGCTCTCGCTGCTGCTGGGCGTCCCGGCGGCCTACGCCATCGCCCGGCTGGACGTGCCGGGCGCGGGCCTGCTGCGCACGGTGTTCGTCGCGCCGCTGAGCCTGCCGCGCGTGGTGACCGGGTTCAGCTTCTTCGTGCTCTACGCCTCGCTGCTGCCCTCCGCGTACGGCACGGTCGGCGGGGTGGCGTTCGCGCACACGTTGCTGCTGCTGCCTTTTGTGGTGTCGCTGGTGGGCGCGGGGCTCGCGGGGCTGGACCCGGCGCTGGAGGAGGCGGCCCGCGACCTGGGCGCCTCGCCGGTGGCCACGTTCTTCCGGGTCACCCTGCCGCAGATCCGCACCTCGCTGGTGATCTCGGCGGTGTTCGCGTTCCTCACCTCGTTCGACGAGGTCGACACCTCGGTGTTCCTGATGCCCGCGGACGTCACCACCCTCCCGGTCGCGATCTTCCTGCGGCTGGAGCAGAACCAGGACCCGACGACGTCGGCGGTGTCCAGCCTGATGATCGTCGCCTCGCTGGCGGTCGCGGCGCTGGCGGCGCTGGGCGTGCGGGGATCGGGCCTGGCGGGCAGCAGGAACTCCTCCGGGGAAGGACGGCCATGACCATCGAGCCCACCCGCCGCTACCGCCTCGGCGTCGACGTCGGCGGCACGTTCACCGACGTCGTCCTCGCCGACTCGGCCACCGGCGAGCTGATCACCGACAAGGTGCCCTCCGACGCGGCGCAGCCGGCGCGGGCCGTCGTGGCGGGCGTGTTCGGCGTGCTGGAGCGCGCCGGGGTCTCGCCCGCGCAGGTCGAGCACTTCTCGCACGGCCAGACGTTCGCGCTCAACACCGTGCTCCAGCGCTCCGGCGCGCGGGTCGGCCTGCTGGTCACCGCCGGGTTCCCTGACCTGCTGGCGATCGGGCGGCTGCGCCTGGACGACCCGATCGACATGTTCGCCGAACCCGCGCGACCGCTGGTGGACCAGCGCGACGTGCGGGAGATCCGGCAGCGGCACCGCGCGGACGGCGCCGTCGAGCACGAGCTGGACCCGGCGGAGGTCGTCGCGGCGGTGCGGGACCTGGTCGCGGACGGCGTGGAGGCGGTCGCGGTCGCGTTCCTGCACTCGCACAAGCACCCCGAGCACGAGCGGCGCGCGGCGGCGGCGATCGCCGAGGCGTTCCCGGACCTGCCGGTGGCCTGCTCGGCGCTGCTGTGGCCGGAGGAGAAGGAGTTCGAGCGCGCCACCGTGGCGGTGCTGGCCGCGCACGTCGGGCGGGCGCTCGGCGGCTACCTGGCGCACCTGTCGACGGCGCTGCGCGAGGCCGGTCTGGTGTGCCCGCTGCACATCACCCGCTCCAACGGCGGGGTCGCCTCGATCGACCACGAGCCGGACCAGGTGCTGCGGGCGGCCGTGGAGACCCTGCTGTCGGGTCCGGCGAGCGGGGTGGCCGGGGTGGTGCGGCTGGCCGCCGACACCGGGCTGCGCGACGTGGTCACCATGGACATGGGCGGCACGAGCGTGGACTGCGCGGTGGTGCGCGGGGAGGTCCCGTACTCCACCGAGAGCGTCATCGGCGAGTTCCCGCTGATCATCCCGTCGGTCGAGGTGTCCTCGATCGGCGCGGGCGGCGGGTCGGTGGTGCGGGTGGACCGGGCCGGGGTGCTCAAGGTCGGGCCGCGCAGCGCGGGCGCCCGTCCGGGGCCGGCCTGCTACGGGCGCGGTGGCGCCGAGCCGACGCTGACCGACGCGTACGTGCTGTGCGGCTACCTGGACCCGGCGGACTTCGCGGCGGGCGCGCTGACCATCGACGTGGGCGCGGCGCGCGCGGCCATGGCCCCGGTCGCGGAAGCGCTCGGGCTGACCGTGGAGCAGGCCGCCGAGGCCGCGGTCTCCGTTGCCACGGCGATGATGCACGCCCAGCTGGTGCCGCTGTGCGCGCAGCACGGGGTGGACCCGTCCGCGCTGACCATGGTCGCCTACGGCGGCGCGGGGCCGGTGCAGGCGGCGCTGCTGGCGCGGGCGCTCAACGTCGCGGAGGTGGTCGTCCCGGCCTCGCCCGGCACGCTGTGCGCGTACGGCGCGCTGGCCACCGACATGCGGGTGGACCTGGTCGCGCCGATCGGCGGCGCCACCGACGACGCCGAGCTGCGGAAGGCCTGGGACGGCTTGGAGACCCGCGCGCTGGCCTGGTACGGCGAGCAGGACCACGGGCTGCACCCGGACGTGCGCGTCACGCGCTGGGCGGACGTGCAGCTGGTGGGCCAGTCGTTCACGCTCCCCGTGTCGCTGCCCGAGGACGCGGAACCGGGTGTTCCCGCACTGCGCCAGGGGTTCGCCGAGGCTTACCGGCGCGCTTACGCGGTGGACCCCGGTCCCGGCGAGCTGGACGTGCGCAGCGTGCGCGTGGTGCTGGCCGCCACCGCCGAGCTGCCGCGCGCCCCGTGGCGGGCGAGCGGCGACGCGGAGTCGTTGCCGCACACCGTGATCGAGGACGGCGTGGCCGTGCCCGCGCTGGTGCACCGCAGGAGCTCGCTGGCCACCGGGGCCGAACTCGTCGGCCCCGCGGTGGTGTCCGCGCCGGACACGACGATCTTCGTGCCGTCCGGGTGCCGCGCCGTCGTCGACGGGCTGGGCAACCTGCGGATCGCCGTCACCCCCGCCGAGAGGAAGGCCGCCCGTGCGTAGCTCGCCCGTCGTGCTGGAGATCCTGGCGCACCGCTTCTCGGCGATCGTGGAGGAGATGGCGGAGAACATCCGCCGCACCAGCTTCAGCGTCTTCGTCAAGCAGACCGCGGACTTCGGCACCTGCCTGGTCACCCCGGACGGCGAGGTGTTCGCCGCGCCCCGGCGCATCTCCGGCAACCTGATGATCGGCATCCCGGCGCGCGCCGCGCTGGAGTCCCTTGCCCCGTACCAACCCGGCGACGTCGGGCTCAGCAACGACCCCGACCGCACCGGCGGGCTCGTCACGCACCTGCCCGACCTGTGGACGTGGGCCCCGCTGCACGTGGACGGCGAGGTCGTCGCGTACGCGGTGAGCTTCGTGCACTCCTCCGACATCGGCGGCACGGTCCCCGGCTCGATCGACTGGGGCCACACCGATCTGCACCAGGAGGGGCTGCTGATCCCGCCGGTGCGGCTGGTGGAGGGCGGGCGGCGCAACCAGGCCGTGTTCGACCTCGTGGCGCGCAACACCCGCGTGCCCGAGCAGAACCTGGGCGACCTGGACGCGCAGGTCGCCGGACTTCGGACGGCGCAGCGGCGGCTGGACGAGGTCGCGGGCTCGTTCGGCGTGGCGGCGGTGCGGGACGCGATCGCGGACCTGCTCGACACCGCCGAGCAGCGCGCCGGGGACATGATCGAGGAGTTGGCGGACGGGACCTACGCGTTCACCGACTACGTCGAGGGCGTGGAGGGCGAGCGCGGCACGGTGGTGCCGCCGACCCGGCTGAACCTGGAGCTGACCGTGTCCGGGCGCGGGGCGCACCTGTCGTTCGAGGGCACCTCGCCGCAGGTGCTGGAGGCGGTGAACCTGCACACCGGCGGCGAACCCGGCCACTACATGCTCGCCTTCGCGCTGGTGAACTGGTTCTACTCGCGCGACAAGGGCGTGCCGTACAACTCGGGGCTGGTGCGGCCGTTGACCGCCGCGCTGCCGCCGGGGTCGGTGGTGAACCCGTGGCCCGGCGCGCCGTGCGGGGTCAGGGCGGCGGTGTTCTTCCGGATCATGGACTGCGTCGTGGGCTGCCTGGCGCAGGCCAGGCCCGAGGCGGCGTCGGCGACCGGGGCGGGCGGGGTCGCGATCGCGGCGATCTCGCACGTGGACGAGGCGACCGGCAGGCGGCGGGTGTCCGTGGGGCAGCCGCTCACCGGCGGGTCCGGCGGGCGGCCGGGGCAGGCGGGGTTGCACGGCACCAGCTACATGGGCGGGTGGCTGCGGAACGTGCCGAACGAGGTGCTGGAGGCGGACGTCCCGGTGCTGGTGGAGGAGTACCGGTACCGGCGGGCTTCCGGTGGCGCGGGCGAGTTCCCCGGCGGGGACGGGCTCGTGGTGCAGATGCGGTCGCTGCGCGACGACGTGACGTTCGCGGTGCGCGGGCTGGAGCGGTTGGTGCACCAGCCCTGGGGCGTGGGCGGCGGTCAGCCGGGCGCGCGGGGGCGGGCGGTGCTCAACCCCGGCGCCGAGGACGAGCGGGACCTGGGGCGGGTCGGGACGATCACGTTGCGGCGCGGGGACGTGCTGCGCGTCGAGACGCCCGGCGGTGGCGGGCTCGGGGCGGCGGACGCCGATCCGGGCGAGAGCGGGAGCACTGCCCTGCGAGCGCTCGGGGCGGAGTTCGCGTTCGGCGAGGCCCGCGAGGCGTACGAGGCCCGCTGGCCGCAGGAGTCGCAGCGGCGGCTGGTGGACGTGGTGCTCGGGCGGGTCGCGCCCGCCTCGCAGCCCGCGACCTACCGCGCGCTGTACCTGGAGGCCGACCGCCGGGCCGGGACGGCCGGGGCGGTGACCGCGCAGGTGCTGGACGAGGTGCTCGCCGAGGCGGGCCTGGGAGGTGGGGTGGCGTGAGCGCGCTGCGGTTCGGGTTGATGACCTACGAGGCCGCGCCGATCGGCGAGCTCGTGGCGCGCTGGCGCGGGTTCGAGGCCGACGGCTGGGACGCGCTGTGGGCGGGCGACCACCTGTGGAGCGCGCTCGACGCGGACGGCAACCCCACCAGGCCCCGGTTCGACCCGTGGGTGCTGGCCGCGTGCGTCGCGACCGCCACCGAGCGGGTGGAGGTCGGCACGCTGGTCAGCGCGATCGGGATGCGCAACCCGACCGTGCTCGCCAAGCAGGCGATCACCCTGGACCACGTGTCGGGCGGCCGGTTCACCACCGGGCTCGGCGCGGGCGGCAACCCCAAGGACGAGGCGGCGGCGGGCATCGCGCCGCTGGCTCCCGACGAGCGGGCCGCGCGGTTCGGCGAGTACGCGGCCGTGGTGCGGGCGGTGCTCGACGGCGGCTCGTACGACCTGGCAGGCGAGCACCACAGCGCCAGGGGCGTGTCCGCTCCCCCACCGGTCGCCGGGCGTCCGCCGCTGCTGATCGCGGCGCACCTGAGGTCGACGATCGCGGTCGCGGCGCGGCACGCGGACGTGTGGCACACCTACGGGTCGCTGTTCAGCCAGCTCGCGCGCGGGCAGCAGCTCACCGCCGACGAGAGCCTCGCGGTGACGGCGCGGCGGGCGCGGGCGCTGGACGAGGAGTGCGAGCGGATCGGGCGCGATCCGGGGACCGTGCGGCGCGGGTTCATGCTGGGGTTCACGCGGGACGCGCCGTGGACGTCGGTGCAGGCGTTCCGGGAGACCGTCGGCCGGTACGCGGAGGTGGGCATCACCGAGTTCGCGTTCCCGTTCCCGCTGCAGGGGCCGCACGACCCGGACGTGTTCCACGAGGTGGTCGCGGACGTGCTGCCCGCGCTGCGCGCCGGGGAGCGGCCGTGAGCGTCGAACCCGTTGCCGCGGAGGGGTTCTCGGGCTCGTTGACCGCCGGGGTCGCGCTGGAGGACGGGACGGGGGTCCTGCTGGACGAGCTGGTCGCGCTGCGCCGCGAGCTGCACGCCGTGCCCGAGGTCGGGCTGGACCTGCCCGTCACCACCGGGATCGTGCTGGGCGCGCTGGAGGGCCTCGACCTGGAGGTCACCACCGGGACCGGGTCGAGCTGGGTCGCGGCCGTGCTGCGCGGGGCCCACCCCGGTCCGGTGGTTGCGCTGCGCGCGGACACCGACGCGCTGCCGATCACCGAGGACACCGGGCTGGAGTTCGCCTCCGCCAACGGGGCGATGCACGCGTGCGGGCACGACCTGCACACCGCCGCGCTGGTCGGGGCGGCGCGGTTGCTGCACGCCGGGCGGGAGTCGTTGCACGGCAACGTCCTGCTGCTGTTCCAGCCCGGCGAGGAGGGGCACGGCGGGGCGCGGGCGATGCTCGCCGAGGGCGCGCTGGAGGTCGCCGGGCCGGTGTCGGCGGCGTACGCGCTGCACGTGATCGCGGACCTGCCGCACGGCGTGTTCCTGACCAGGCCGGGGCCGATCATGGCCGCGTACACCGTGCTGGAGGTGACCGTCACCGGGCGCGGCGGGCACGGCGGGCGCCCGCACGAGGGACTGGACGCGATCCCGGTCGCCGCGCAGGTCGTGTCGGCGCTGCACACGCACGTGGACCGGGCGTTCGACGCGTTCGACCCGGTGGTGCTGACCGTCGGGCAGTTCAACGCGGGCAGCGCGCCGAACGTGGTCGCCGAGCGTGCGGTGCTGCGGGCCGGGGTGCGCACGTTCTCCGAGGCCACGACCGCGCGCGTCGCGCTGGAGCTGCCGCGCGTGGCCGAGCGGGTCGCGGCGGCGTTCGGGGCGACGGCGGAGGTGGTGGTGCGCGAGGTCATGGCGCCGACCGTCAACGACCCCGCGTCGGCGCGGGTGCTGGCCGCGACGGCGACCGCGCTGTTCGGGCCGGAGCGGTACGCCGAGCTGGCGAACCCGCGCACCGGGTCGGAGGACTTCTCCGAGGTGCTGCGGCGGGTTCCCGGCGCGTACGGGTACCTGGGGGCGGCTGCGCCGGGCGCGGTCGGCCCGGACCGCAGGCCCGCGGGCAACCACTCGCCTCGGGCGTTCTTCGACGACTCGCTGCTGGGAGACGCGGCGCGGTTGCTGGCCGGGCTGGCCAGGCACCACCTGGTTCCTGGCGCGCTGACCGGCGAGGACGCCAGCGGGGACGGCGGGCTGAGCACCGGGACCGCCCAGGCGACCGGGAGCGGTGGCGCGACGACCGAGGGCGGTGGCGCGACGGTCCGGGACGGCAGCGCGACCTCTGGGACCGCAGCCGGTCAGCGGGCGCCCGACGCGCCCACCGACCCGCCCGACCTCACCACCGGACCCGCCCACGCGCTCGACGACCCGCCTGGCGCCGCGAACCGCCCCGTGACCGTCGCGGTGGCGGGAGCGCCCGGTGACGCGCCCGACGCCGTCCCCGCCAACCCCGCCCCGCAGCACCCCGCGCCCGACCGCTCCCCCGGAGGACAGCAGTGACGACCCCGCAGACCACTCCCCGCCGAGGCGCGGACGCGCTCGTGGAGACCCTGATCGCCCACGGGGTCACCACCCTGTTCGGCGTTCCCGGCGACACCGGCGTCGTGCTGTACGACGCGCTGTTCCACCGCACCGACGAGATCGAGCACGTCCTGGCCCGCGACGAGCGGCACGCGGCGGCGATGGCCGACGGGTACGCGCGGGTGACCAACCGGGTCGGCGTGGTCGAGGTGTCCAGCGGGGGCGGCACCACCTACGTGGTCGGCGGGCTGGGCGAGGCGTTCGCGTCCGGCATCCCGGTGCTGCTGATCACCTCCGACATCCACGCGTCCAGCCGGGGCACCGGGGCGCTGACCGAGATCGACCAGGTGGCGCTGTTCACCGCCGTCACCAAGTGGCGCACCGTCGTGGAGAGCGCGGACGAGGTGCCGGGGGCGGTCGCCGAGGCGCTGCGGGTCGCGGTGAGCGGGCGGCCCGCGCCGGTCGCGGTGATCGTTCCGGAGAACGTGCTGGAGGAGCTGACCTCCGCACCGGCGCCGGTCACGACGGCGGTGGTCCCGGCGGAGCGCCCGCTCGCCGACGCGAGTGCGGTGGCCGAGGCGGTCCGGTTGCTGGCGGGCGCCGAGCGGCCGGTGGTGGTCGCCGGGGGCGGCGTGCACCTGTCCGGCGCGCACGCCGAGGTCGCCGAGCTGGCGGCGCGGCTCGGCGCGGGGGTGGCGGGCACGATCCACGGGCGCGGGGCGGTCGCCACCGACGACCCGTGGTGGCTGGGCCTGGTCGGCAACAACTCCGGGCAGCCTGGGACGAACGCGCACGTCGCGGCGGCGGACGTGGTGCTGCTGGTCGGCACGCGCGGCAACGCCACCGACACCAACTCGTGGACCGCCCCCGCGCGCACCGGGCAGGCCGTGGTGCAGATCGACGTCGACGCGGCGCGGGCCGGGCGGAACTTCCCCGGTTCCACGGCGCTCGTCGGCGACTGCCGCGCGGTGCTCGGGCAGCTCCTGGCCGCGCTGGAGCCCACGCCCGAGGCGGCGCTGCGCGAGCGGGCCGAGGCCGTCGCACAGGCGCGCGGGAACGCCACGCCGCGCACCGAGGGCGGTGAGCACGCGCCGGGCGTGCTGTACCCAAGGGCGGTCGTGGAGCTGCTGCACGAGCTGCTGGGCGAGGACGTCGTGGTCGTGGCCGACCCCGGCACGCCGACGCCGAACACCGCCGCGTTCTGGCCGCAGGCGCGGGCGGGCCGCAAGGTGGTGATCCCGCGCGGGCACGGGCCGATGGGTTACGCGATCCCGGCTGCGATCGGGGTCGCCAAGGCCCTGCCGGGCACGCGGGTGGTGAGCGTGACGGCGGACGGGAGCTTCGCGATGGCGTGCGGCGAGCTGGAGACGGCGGCCAGGTTCAGCCTACCCGTCCTGTTCGTCCAGTTCACGAACCACAGCATGGGCTGGATCAAGATGCTCCAGCACCTGTACACCGGGGGCCGCTACTTCGGCGTCGACCCCGGCCCGGTGGACGCAGCGCTGGTCGCGCGGGCGAACGGGGTCGAGGGCACGGCGGTGACGTCGCTGGAGGAGCTGCGGGCCGCCGTGGTCGACTTCGCGGAGGACCCACGACCGAGGTACCTCGACGTGGTGGTGCCGCACATGATCGACTACAGCCCGCCGGTGCCCGCCTGGGACCGGGGTCTGGCCGGGGACACCACCCGGCCGGTCTACTGACGCCGAGGTGACCATGACCGGACCCACGCCGACCCCTCGGCTGCCGCTGCGCTCGGAGGAGGTCTACCGGACGCTGCGCGAGGAGATCGACGACGGCCTGGTGACGCCCGGCGCGCCGCTGGTGGAGGACGAGATCGCGCAGCGGCTCGGCGTCTCGCGCACCCCGGTGCGCGAGAGCATCCAGCGGCTGGCCGCCGACGGGCTGGTGGTCTCGCGCAGGCGGCGGTGGGTGGTGCGCTCCTTCACGCCGGAGGAGGTCACCGACATCTACGAGGTGCGGGCGGCGCTGGAGTCGCACGCGGCGCGGCTGGCCGCGCTGCGGGCGACCCCGGAGCAGCTGGCGGCGATCGAGGCCCAGCGACCGCTGATGACCGGCGAGAGCCGGGAGGTGCTGGTGGAGCGCAGCCGGGCGAACGACGAGTTCCACGACCTGATCACCGGGGCGTCGGGCAACGAGCGGCTGCTGCGCACCATCCGCGACCACCGGCTGTTCCACTTCAACCGGCGGTTGGCGGTGATGTACGAGGAGGAGCACCTGCGGACCTCGTCGCGGCAGCACGGGCAGCTGGTGGACGCGCTGGTGGCGCGGGACGCGGAGGCGGCGGCCGAGGTGGCGCGGGTGCACGTGGAGTACTCGCTGGGGATCGTGCTGGAGAAGCTGTTCTGAGGGGGCTCGGGGCCGGGGCCCGGTGACCGCGAGCGGGACGTCGACGCCGAGGCGTTCGCGCGGCGGGGATCCGGGAGTTGCGGCGGCAACCGGTGATGCTGTGGACTGGCCGCACCGCGCTCGCGCCGCGTGGTGGACCGGTTGACGCGTGCGGCTGAGCGCTCGGGTGCTGCTGGACAGTGGTTCCGCACGCTTCGCGTGCGGGGGACGTGGAATACTCGCGGCCCGTCGTGCCGGAGGAAGCTGGTTGACCGTGGGTGGTGTGGTGTGAAGGTCGAGATCGTCGAAGTCGCCGACCCCGGCTCCGGGCAGGTGGTGTTCCGCCTCGCGGGGGCTCGGGACACGGCGTCCGGCTACTGGTCGTCCGGCGAGGACGCGCAGGTGGGCGAGTGCGCGGTCGAGCTGGACGTGCCCGGCGAGGTGACCGCGTGGTCGGTCGTCGCGCCGCCGGAACCGCCGGAGTCGGCCGTGGCCGACGTCGACGGCGGGGTCGCGATCACCGCCGAGGTGCTGCCCCGCGAGGACGCCGACGGGGCGTTCGCCCTGCGCGTGGGCGTGGGCGTGGTGCTGGTGGAGCTGTCCGGCGACGTGTCGGCGGTCGCGCCGGGCACGTGGGTGTCGCTGTCGGTGCCGAAGGTCGTGCTGTACCCGTTCAGCGCCTGACGCCCCGGCGCCCGCCGGGGCGGCCACCGCCGGAGGGCGTCCCCACGAGCCACCGGACTGGGCGCAGTGCGGAGGCGATCGGCGACGGGGAGTGGTCCACCGTGCGTGAGCCACCCCCGGTCCGCAGGCACTCCGACCCGCTCGGGCGGTACGCGGAGAGCGTCGAGATCAGCGGCGCCTCGCGGGTGCTGTTCATCAGCGGGCAGGTTCCCGCGGACGTCGACGGGACCGCGCCCACCGGGTTCGCCGACCAGTGCCGCAACGCCTGGCAGCGGGTGCCTGCCGTGCTGGAGCAGCACGACGTGCGGCCGGAGCACCTGGTCGAGGTGACCACGTTCCTGCGCGACCGGGACGACCGGGAGCTCAGCGGCGAGGTGCGCGGGCAGGTGCTCGGGGAGCGCCTGCCCGCGCTGACCGCGGTCGTGGCCGAGCTCTACGAGCCGGACTGGTTGGTGGAGATCGAGGCCATCGCGCTGGCCTGACCCCGCGCCGCCTTGCCGACCAGGCCGAACTCGACCGCGACCGCGGCGGCCTCGCCCCTGGTGCCGACCCCGAGCTTCTCGAAGATCCGCACCAGGTGGAACTTGATCGTCGCGGGGCTGAGCTGGATCTCGCGGGCGATCTCCCGGTTGCGCAGGCCGCGCGCCACCCGGCTGAGCACGTCCAGCTCGCGTGCGCTCAGTCCGAAGTCCGGCACCTCCTCCGGCGCCGCCAGCGCGCGCCGCAGCGGCAGCACCAGGGTCGCGGTGGCGCCGAGCCGGTGGTCGACCTCGACCGAGATCGTGCCGCCGACCGGCGCGATCCCGGTCGCGAGCGCGCGCACCCCGGCGGGGTCGAACCCGCTGGTCGCGTTGTCGCGCACGCGCAGCACCAGCTCCGCACCGACCTGCCAGCCCACGCGCAACGAGGTGACCGCGTCCCGGTCCAGCGCGAGCAGCACGACCTCGGTGCTGACCGCGGCGGCGAGCCCGGCCAGCTCCAGCGGCACGTCACCGCCATCACCCGGCTCGTCCACCTCCAGGCGCACCCCGGCCCGCCGCACCACCGGCTCCAGGTCCTTGACCAGCGCGGCGAACGCCTCGCCGACCGGCTCGCCGGACAGCCCGCGCCTCACCTGCTCCTCGGCCCGCAGGTCGAGCAGCGCGCCCATCGCGAGACCGGTCGCCTCGGAGCGGGCCTGCCGGTCGTCGTAGCGGGACGAGCGCAGCGCCACGAGCATGGCCTTGACCAGCGCGGACTGCCGCTGCACGAGCTCGGCGGCGACCTGCGCGCCCGCAGCCGCGGCGAGCCTCGCCGAGTAGGACTCGTCGTCCGGGATGCCGAGGGCGCTCGAGGCGCCCAGGACGTTCGAGGCGTCCGAGGCCTTCGGAGTGGACGCGGGCATGGCTCGACCGACGCGGCGGGTGGCCGCGTGGTGGGTGGCGAGGAGTCGCCACAGCGCGCTGACGACCTGGAGGTCCGCGAGTTCCTCGGTCTCGTCCGAGACTACCGCCGGGTCGTGCACCAGCACGAGCACCGAGGCGGTCCCCCGTTTGGGTTCAGCTCGCAGCACGCTCACCCGGTACGGCCGCCCGCCCGCGGTGGTCCCGCCGCGCCACAGCGGCTCGGCGCCCGCGGACTCGAGCAGGTCGGCCAGCACGGCGGGGGTGAGCGCGGCCTTGGTCTCGGGGTCTCCGACCACCCGGATCGGGGGGAGGGAGGCGCTCAGCTCGACCAGCGCCCGGTGCGGGACGAGCCCGGCTATCGCGGTCGAGCAGGCCTCCAGGTGCCGCCCCTCGGGGGCGTCCAGCAGGTCCACGGCTCTGGAGAACAGCTCGGCCGGTTCCACGGCTCGGAATGTAGCGCCGGGCCGGAACCGCCCGGAACCGGCACCGGGGCGGTTCGGGAGGGTGTTCCCGCAGTTCACAGCGGCGTGGATCGGAGCGGGGGCGGGAACGCGGCGGTGGACCGGCAGTCCGGTCGGCGGACGGGAAGAGTTACCCAGAACACATCCGGGACCGCCGTCGAAGCGGTCGCCCCCCGACGGCGGGCGTCAGCACGACGGCGGGCGTGGCCGCGTTCAGGTCCCCGGTCGCTCCAGGTCCGCCAGGTACGCGCGGTTGATCAGCACCAGCTCGTCCAGCGCGGACCGCGCCGCCACGAGCCCGTCGATGGCGGCCGTGAGCCGGGCGTGCTCGCGGGTCATCGTGGCCAGGGAGCGCCGGGCGACCCGCGCGCCGGGGTTGGCCGCCATGCAGGGGATCAGCTCGCCGATGGCCCCGCTGGACAGGCCCGCCGCGAGGAACGCCCGGATCAGACCGACCCGGTGGACGTGCTCCTCGTCGTAGTGCCGCTGGCCGCTGGCCGAGCGCTCGCTGACCAGCAGCCCCTGCTCCTCGTAGTAGCGCAGCGACCTGCGGCTGGCGCCGGTCCGCGCGGACAGCTCACCGATGCGCACCCCGCCGCCCTCCACCACCGACCGCCGCTGTGGTCCGGGTCACCCCGCCTTGCCCTTCACACGCGTGTGAGCGTTTAGCGTAGCCGACGTCGGGGACGACCCGGCGCCGCGACCGGAAACCGTTGTCGCACAACACAAACCGGAGGATTGATGCTCAAGTTCGTCTACCTGGTCAACCGCGTCGAGGGCATGTCGGCGGAGGAGTTCACCGCCTACCACCGGGAGCGGTACGCGCCGCTGTTCGCCTCGATCCCCGAGGCGCGCGAGCTGGTCCGCAAGTACGCGATCTCGCACCCGGTCCCCGCCCCCGACCACCCGGCCCCGGCCTACGACTCGGTGACCGAGATCTGGTTCGACAACTGGGCCGACCACGACGCGTTCTTCACGTCGGAGAACTACATGGAGCGGGTCCAGCCCGACGAGGCCGTGTTCATCGACCTGGCCACGCTCGGGGTGGTGGTCACCGAGGAGCGGGTCGTCCTGTGAGCCGGGGACCGGGCTGAGCGCTCCCCCGCGAGGCCGCCGGGACAGGGGTTGACCATGCCCTTGGGGCATGGTTTTCCCTGGTGGCACAACCACTTTCGGGAGTAGGGGGAAGTGTGCAAAAACGACTCGTGCTCGCGGTCGGCCTGGCCCTGGTGGCCGGGGCGACCCCCGCGGTCGCCGAGAGCGCGCAGGGCGGCGTCCCCGCGCGCTACACCGCGCAGCGGCTGGACTGGCACCTGTGCGCGCCGGAGGAGCTGACCACCCAGCCGCCGGCGGGCCTGCAGGGCTTGGAGTGCGCGACGTTCCGGACGCCGCGCGACTGGGACCGGCCGCGCGAGGGGCGGGACCTCACCATCGCGGTGAGCAGGCTGAAGGCCACGCACGGCGCCACCGCGTCGCTGCTGACCAACCCCGGCGGCCCCGGCGGGGACGGCAGGTACTTCCCCGCCGCGCCGAACTTCACCGAGCAGACCCGGTTGCGCGAGCACCAGGAGATCATCGGCGTCGACGTCCGGGGCACCGGCAAGAGCACCAACGTGACCTGCGACGGCGCGTGGAGCACCCTCGACGACCTGGACGCGCGCGACCGCAGCCCGGAGAACCTCGACCACGCCCTGGACCTGGCCGAGCGGGCGGCGGACACCTGCCAGGCCGCGTACGGCGACCTCGGTCCGGTGATCAACACCCACCAGACGATCCACGACTACGACCTGCTGCGCGCGCTGCTCGGCCGCGAGCGGATCAACTGGGTCGGCTACTCGGGCGGCACCTGGCTGGGCGCGCACTACGCCCAGCGGTTCCCGCAGCGCACCGGGCGGTTCGTGCTCGACTCGAACACCGAGTTCACCACCACCTGGCAGAAGTCGTTCGACTGGCAGGCCACGGGGTTCGAGCGCAGCTGGCGCGAGCACTTCCTGCCGTGGGCGGCGAAGCACGACGACGTCTACCACCTGGGCGCGGACGCCGAGTCGGTGCGGCAGGTCTACGAGGCCGTGCGGGCCGCTCTGGTGCGCCGGCCGGTGGAGCTGCCCTCGCAGCAGGGCCCGTTCCGGGTGACCGCGCCCGTGCTCGACGGCGTGGTCACGCAGAGCCTGTACAGCAAGGTGCTCTTCGAGGGCCTGGCCACGTTCCTGGTCACGCTCAAGGGGATCACCGAGCAGGGCTCCGCGCCTCAGGAGGACGTCGCGGCGGCGGTGGCCGCGGCGGAGCTGGCGGCGGACGAGCCCGACGCGATGCGGGCCACGTTCTGGGCCACGCTGTGCGGCGAGGGCGAGTGGACCGGTGACCGCAGGAGCGCGATCCGCGACTCGAACCGGGCGCACGAGCGCGGTCTGACGCTGGTCGGCAGCGGGTGGCCGCTGGTGCAGCTGTGCATGTTCTGGGACAGCGAGCCGCGCGCGCTGCCGAAGCTGGACGGGCGCGGGGTGCCGCCGGTGCTGATGCTGCACTCGGAGCTGGACGGCGCGACGCCGATCGAGGGGGCGCGGCGCGCGCACGCGGCGTTCGAGGGCTCGCGGCTGATCACCGTCACCGGCGACGGCGACCACGGCCTGTACGGCATGGGGAACCCGGTGGTGGACGAGATCACCAACGCCTACCTGGTCGACGGGGTGGTGCCCGCGGACCGGGAGGTGGCGGGGATGCCGCTGCCGGATCCGTCCGCGAAGTGACCGGGTGAGCTGACCGGGCGGGGAGGGGCGTGCCGAGGCGCGCCCCTCCCCCGTTCCGCTAGCGCTGGTAGGCCTTCACCTCCGTCAGCGCGGTCTTGAAGCCCGGCGCGTGGGTGAAGCGCACGCGCAGGCGTTGGGTGTTGACGCTGCCGAACGTCGCCTTGTTGTAGTTGGCGCGCGGGGTCGCCGGTGTCGCGCTCTGGTTCGGGACGGCCACCCAGGCGCTCCCGTTGTGGTACTCCACCGCGTAGGAGGCCGGGGCCCGGTAGCGGTTGGCGGCGCGGTCGTCGCGGAAGTGCAGCCGCACCTCGTTGACCGCCTTGGACTGGCCGAGGTTCAGCTCGTACCAGTCGCTCGCGTTCGGCGAGCCCGCCGTTCCCCACAGGGGTTCGTTGGTGGGCAGGCCGTCGATCGCGGCGGCGAGCGAGGTTCCGGACGCGGTGTAGGAGGCGGACGGGGTCGCGGACTGGGCCAGGTTCGGGGTGGTCGAGGTCAGGTCCACGCCCGCCTTGGCCAGCACGTCGACCATGCGCGCGCTGGTCTGCTGGACCTCCTGCGGGGCGCGGAGACCGCTGAACGGGGCGCTGTGGGTGGTGGCGCCGCCCGCGGGCAGGCTGACGCTCCCGGTCGCCGGGTCGTAGACCAGCCTGGTGAGGCGGTCGACCGTGGCGACCCTGGTGCCGTTGAGGAACACCGAGTAGCCCTGCGGGACGCCGTTGTAGCGGGTCACGCCGTCGGCCGGGTCGTCCCACACCACGCTCAGGTCCGCGCCGTGGTAGCGCAGGTTGTTGACCGCGAAGTGCGACCAGCCGATGTCGATCGGCCACAGCTCGACCTTGTTGTCCGAGCGCGGGCGCAGGCCCGCCACGTCCTCGACGACGGTCCAGTTGGAGCTGCCGAGGATGTTGTGGTGGATCCAGGACCGGTAGTCGATGGTCTGGGCGTTCGGGTTCCAGTTGGCCCAGAACTCGTTGGCGTCCGGCCACTGCGTGTTGCCGACGGTGAACTGCGCCCAGGCGTTCCAGTAGAGCAGCTTCTTGTAGTCCTCGGCGCCCATCCACTGGTTCGGGTAGTTGCGCAGCACCGAGGAGTAGAGGCGGAACTGGACGGTGGAGTTGATGGTGGAGAAGTTGTTGCTGCCGGGGAAACCGGCCTGGGCCGCCGCGGCCTTGTCGCGCTGGTTCGCGGTGTAGAAGGGGAACACCGGGTACTCGGCGGGGTCGGCGAACAGCCGCAGCGCCTCGCGGTAGTCGGCGGTGTTGGGCACCAGGCCGACCGAGAACGGGTAGTAGTTGTTGATCTCCTTCCACGGCACGTGCGCGTTGGTCGCCACGTGCTTGTGCTCCAGCAGCTTGCGAGCGGGGTTCCACAGGGTCGACATGACGCCGTTGCGGATGCGGTCGGCCAGCGCCTGCATCTCGGCGGCCTTGGCGGTGTTGCCGAGCATCGCGTAGGCCTGCTGGGCGGCCATCGCGCCGCTCCACACGTACGCGGTCTCGGCCCGGTCCATCCGGCCCTCGCGCCAGTGGAACGACACCGCGTCCGCGTCGTTGCCGGTCAGCGCGCCCCAGTCGTACTCGATGACGCCGTTGTTGTTGGTGTCGTAGAAGGAGAGCTGCCCCTTGGCGTCGCCTTCGGCGTAGCGGGCCAGGTTCCCGATGATCGCGGGCTGGCCGCCGTGCACCTGGTAGCTGCGCCAGGCCGCCTCGGAGATGTACTGGGTGTACGAATTCGACCAATTTTCCGGATCACCCGGATTGTCCACGTAGCGGGCGTTCTTGCCGGTCTGCCCGGCCGAGAGCCAGGGGCCGTAGGAGTACTCGGCGTTGCGCAGGTACTTCAGGTCGTCGATGTGCATCGGCTGGGTGAGCACGATGGCGTTGTTGTAGCCGGTGACGCCCTCGATGGACACCGGGAACTGGTAGTCCTGGCCGGGGATGTCGACGTCCAGGTGGTTGAAGCGCATCAGCCACCAGCGGTAGTAGACGCTCTTCTTGATGGCCGGGTCGGGGACGTCGATGTAGGGGACGTTGTCGGCCCACCACTTGTTGTAGGCGCGCACGTGCGTGCCGAACGCGGTGTCCGGGCTGTAGCCCCGGTAGGCGTTGTACTCGGTCAGCGACTCGGGGATCTCGTCGGTGACGAGGCCGAGCACGACCTTGGTGGTGACCGACTGCCCCCCGCCGAGGGTGATGTCGCGGGTCAGCGCGCCGGACGCGGCGGTGAAGCCGTCGCCGGACAGGCGCGGGCGGATCGTGGTGAGGTTGTTCTTCACCTGCCGCGAACCGGTCAGCTCGGAGCCGCTGACCGCGGTGGCGTAGGGGGAGGTGGCGCGCACGGCGGCCGTGGTGGTGGCGGAGCCGGTGTTGGTCAGGGTCAGGTTGGTGACCAGGACGTTGTTGTGGGTGATGAACTTGCTGACCTGGGCGCGCAACGACCCGCCGGTGTAGACGCCCTTCCAGTGGCTGGGGGCCTGCCAGCGCGAGGCGGGCTGCTCGGTCAGGGTGGTGCCGCCGACCGTAATGGCGTAGGCGTTCTGGCTGCTGATGTTGTCCCAGTAGGCGGCGTTGCCGCCGAAGCCGATCACCGCCGGGTTGTGGGTGTACATGAACGCGCCGCGCCCGCGCGTCATCAGCAGCGGGCCGGTCGGGTCGTTGCCGGGCCGGGCGAGCAGGCGGTCCATCCAGAAGTCGGTGCCGCCGCTCTCCGCGTCGTAGATGGCCTTCATGGTGTCGCCGGTGCTGTAGCCCACGGGCGGGGCGGGCACGCCGGGACCGGTGAAGGTCGGGTAGCCGATGGTCTGCGCGGCGGACGCGGCGCCCATCGCGACCGGGGTCAGCAGGGACAGCAGCACGACCGCGGTGGTCGCGGTGGCGCGCAGCCGGGGACGTCTGCTCATCGGGCGCTCCCCCGCTGGATCTGGTTGTCCTGGACGGGGTTCGCGCCGCTGAGGACCTTGGCGAGGCTGTTGTTCGGCGGCGGGCCGGTGCTGGTCTGCACGACGCGCTGGATCGTGCCGTCGGCGTTGAAGTTCACCAGGTCCACGGCCACCGAGCGGCGGAAGTTGCCGCCGCCGGGCGCGTTCGCGTTGTGGTAGACGATGTACCACTGGTTCTTGAACTGGACGATGCCCGCGTGGTTGGTGGTCGAGGAGACCTGGCCCAGCAGCACGCCCCGGTGGGTCCACGGGCCGGTGGGGCTGGTCGCGGTGGCGTAGCGCTGGCAGGCGTAGCTGGAGGAGGTCACGCAGCCGTTGGTGTCGTTGGCGGCGTACACCATGTAGTACAGGTTGTTGCGCTTGAACATCCAGGGCGCTTCCCAGAAGTTCGTCAGCCCGACCGGGGTGGTGACGGGGCCGTCGAGCTCGATCATGTTGGACTTGAGCTTGGCCATCCTGGGAGCCCAGTAGCTGCCCCAGTACAGGTAGGACTGGCCGTTGTCGTCGGTGAAGACGGTCGGGTCGATGTTCAGGCCCGAGGAGTTCGGGGTGCTGTCGCTGACCAGCGGCCCGCCCTTGGCGTCGCGGAACGGGCCGAGCGGGCTGTCGCCGACCGCGACGCCGATGTCCATCCAGCCCGCGCCCCGGCCGTTGACCGAGGTGTACCAGTAGTACTTGCCGTTGCGCGGTTCCACCTCGCTGGCCCACGCGTCGGCGCCCGCCCACGGGAAGGTGGCGGTGGTCGCCTTGGCGCCGTGGTCGGTCCAGTTCGCGGCGTCGGTGGAGGACAGCACCCGCCACTCGCGCATCAGGAAGTTGCCGGAACCGGCGGGCGCCTCGTCGCGGCCCGCGTAGACGTACAGGGTGTTGCCGACGACGAGCGGGGCGGGGTCGGCGGTGTAGTAGCCGGTGACGATCGGGTTCGCCGCGAGCGCGGGCGGGGCCAGGGCGGTGACGAGCGCCAGTGCGGCGCCGAGCCCGAGCACCCGGCTTCGGGTGCGCATGGTGTGCTCCTCTTCGTTGAGGTGGCGGGGGTTTCGCGGTTCGGGGGTTCAGACGCGCCAGTAGACGGTGTAGCGCTGGCGGTGCGTGCGGTAGAACGGGGCCAGCGTGACCCGGCCGGTGGAGGCGGTGGCCGTGTACTCCAGCGGCGTTCCGGTGGGGGCGAGCGTGCCGGGCTGGAGGGTCGGCGGCGCGGTGAGGTCGGTGGTGCCGTAGCCGCCCGCGAGGACGATCGGGCCGTGCTTGACGACCTGCACGGCCGGGTCGTCGGGCGCGCTCTCCCGCGTGAGCGCCATCGGCAGGGTCAGCTCGACGGTGTCGCCGGTGGCCCAGGTGCGGTCGATCCTGGCGTAACCACCGGGGGTCGCGGCGACGAGCGCGCCGTTGAGGCGCAACTGCGCGCCGGTGGCCCAGGCGGGCACCCGAAGCCGCAGGTCGACGCGGCCGGAACCGGTGATCGTGAGCTTGGTGCTCGCGGTGTCCGGGAAGCCGGTGTCCTGGCGGACGGTGATGTTCCTGCCGGGCCAGGTGAGCGCGGACGGGATGAACAGGTTCACCCACAGCGTCTCGCCGCCGCGGAAGTAGATGCTGTCCCGGTGCTTGGTGTTGGTCTCCATGCCGGTGCCGTGGCAGCAGGTGAAGTCCTGGTAGTCGTTGCTGAACGTGCGCTGGCCGCCCGCGCGCAGCGGCACGTAGTAGCTGTGGTGGCCGTGCGCCGAGTCGGGGTTCTGCGCGCCGAGGAGGTGGTTGTAGAGGGCCCTCTCGTGGAAGTCGAACAGCTCGGGGCGGCCGGGATCGGTGCGGAACAGCTGCCTGGTCAGCTTGAGCATGTTGTGCGTGTTGCAGCACTCGCAGGTGCTGTCGGACAGCTCGGAGGCGATCCGGTTGGGGTTCTTGAAGTACTCGCCGTTGGAGTTGCCGCCGATGGCGTAGGTGTGCGCGCCGACGACGAAGTTCCAGAAGTTGCGGGCGATGTCGCGGTACCGGGTCTCGCCGGTGGCGTGGTACTCGCGGATCGCGCCCAGCGCCTTGGGGATCTGGGTGTTGGCGTGGAACCCGGACAGGGCGTCGCGGCCCGCGGCGAGCGGGTCGAAGACCTGGGCGTGGTCGAAGTAGCGGGCGGCCGTGAGGTGCAGCGGGTCGCCGGTGAGCTGGTAGAGGTTGGCCAGCACCTCGTTCATGCCGCCGAACTCGGTGCCCAGCACGGCCTGCCGCTGCGCCTGGGTGAGCCTGCCGTTGCGCCAGGCGACCCAGGCGGCCTTGCGGGTCAGCGCGGTCAGCGCCTGGGCGCTGCCGGTGAGCTGGTGCGCGTCCAGCAGCCCGGCCATGATCTTGTGCAGGGTGTAGTAGGGGGCCCAGACCTGCTGGCGGGCCTCGACCCGGTCGATGAAGCTCTCCGGGAACGCCGACAGGTAGCCGGTGTTGAACCCGGCGGCGGGGGCCCGGTCCTGGCAGGCGGCCAGACCCGCGACGAGGTGGTCGGACTTCGTCTTGAACGCGACGTCGCCGGTGCTCGCGTAGGCCTGGGCAAGCGCGGAGAGCACGTGGCCGGTGGAGTGGCCGCGCAGCTCGGTGGTCGGGGACTCCCAGCCGCCGCACGGGGTCGCGGTGGAGGCGAGGCCGACGTTGCGGCGGAAGGTGTGCAGGAGCCGGTCCGGGTCGAGGAACTTCAGGTAGGCGTGGGTGCGGGACTCGTTGCGCTGGAACGGTCCGGCGAGCAGGGCGACCGCGGACAGCGGGAACGGGTCGGCCGAGACGCCGACGTCGGCGCGCGCGGCGGCGGTTCCCGGTGCGGCGCGGTCGGTGTCGGCGTGGGCGGTTCCGGTCAGGCCGGGCGCGCCCGCGGCGGCGGCGACGGCGGCGGTCGCGCGCAGGACCGCGCGGCGGGACGGTTGCTGGGGCAGGGACATCTCGCGTCACCTCTCGTGTGACGGGTGGGTGCGGGCGTCCCCGTGCGCGAGCGCGCGGGGACGCCCGCCGTGGTGGGACCGCGGCGGTGGTCCTCCTTGCTCAGGTGGTGGTCGTGCTCCGGTGGCGCCGGGGATCAGGTGGCGCCGGGGGTCAGCGGCCGTAGCGGCTCTTCAGGTGCCGCCACCAGTCGCGCAGCATCCACTTGTCGAACTCGGTGATCGAGGGCGACGAGCCCGCCAGCATGATGAACCCGCCGACCCCGCTGGGCGTCCAGTCGTAGAAGTCGTCGAGCCCGAACGTGTGCCCGATCTCGTGCAGCAGGATCGTGACGTCGTTGCTGTTCAGGCTGTTGACGAAGTACTCGCTGCCCATGCGCTGGCCCCAGTCGCCGCCCGCGCCGCCGCCGAACCCGGAGGTCAGCCACAGCGACTGGTCGTAGTGCCTGGCGACGCCGCCGGGGCAGTTGCGGTACTGGCCGTCGCGGACGAAGAACCGGCCGCACGGCTCGGCGCACTGCGGCGCGTTCTCCCGGATGTTGTTGACGTAGATGTCGACGGAGTTGTCGTTCCACTGCAGGGTGTTGCGGTCGCGCACGGCCCAGCCGACGACCTTGATCGGCACCTCGGCGTACGGCCAGTTGTTGTGCCCGACCATCGCGTCGATCCACTTGCGGTACTGCTGGGCGAGCTTGGCGTGGATGCTGTCGCGCAACGAGGCCGACACGGGCGCCGAGGAGTCCCAGCGCACGCAGAAGTTCAGGTAGCCGCCGTTGGCGAACACCTGGTCCCAGCCGTAGTTGCGGAACCCGTACAGGTCGCCGTAGGTGCTCTCCTGGTGCGACCACACCTGGTTCAGCGGGGTGACCAGGTTCGACGGCGGGCTCCAGGTGGCCGGGTTGGCCGCCGCGGAGACGCCGCCGGTGTCCGGGGCCTCGGCGGCCGAGGCGGTCAGCGGGGTCACCGCCCCTGTCGCCGTGACCACCCCGAGCGCCACCGCCAGGAGGACTCTCTTCCAGGACCGCGTCATTGCGATCATTCCCTTCGTCTTCGGTGGCGGCGGATTCGCGGCGGCGGAAGCTCGTGGCGGGTCAGCCCTTCAGGGCGCCCGAGGTGAAGCCGCGCACGTAGCTGCGCTGCAGGAACGCGAACAGCAGCAGGCACGGCACGGCCATGACCACCACCCCGGCCTCCAGGGCGGCGTAGTCGACGGCGCCGTGGCTGGCGGTGCGCAGGTTGACCACGGCGAGGGTGGTGGTGAACCTGTCGGTGGAGTTGAGCAGGATCAGCGGCGCGAAGAACTCGCTCCACGAGGCCAGGAACGCGAACAGGCCCACGGTGACCAGGCCCGGTCGCACGGCGGGCAGCATGATCCGCAGCAGCGCGCCGAACGAGGTGCAGCCGTCCACGCGCGCGGACTCCTCCAGCTCGACCGGGACGGCCGCGAACGAGTTGCGCATCATGAACACCGAGAACGGCAGCTGGAACGTGGTCAGCACCAGGCTCAGCCCGAGCAGCGAGTCCTCCAGGCCCAGCCAGCCCAGCAGCACGTACAGCGCGATGAGGATGGTCGCGTACGGCACCATCAGGATCGCCAGGGTCAGCAGGAACAACGCGTCCCTGCCGGGGAAGCGGAAGCGGCCGAACGCGTAGCCGCCGAGGGTGGACACGACGAGCGTGCCGCCGACGGTGAGCGCGCTGACGACGGCGCTGTTGAGCACGTGCTGGAACCGGACGCCGTCCTCCGAGGAGAACAGCCTGGCGTAGTTCTCCAGGCCGAACCCGGTGTCCGTGCGCACCGACGCGAAAGCCGCCCACACCAGGGGGAACAGGAACAGCACGGCCAGGGCCGCGCAGGTCAGCCAGTGCGCGCCGAGCGGTCCGCGCTCGGTGTCGTCCACCGCCGGGGTCTTCGCCACTGCTCTCCCCCGCTCAGGTCGACCGGCGGCGCAGGACGCCGAGCTGGACGGCGCTCACCGCGACGAGCGCGACGAGCAGGACGACGGAGGTGCCCGCGGCCGAGCCGAGGTCGAAGCGCACGAACGCCTCCCGGTAGATGACCATGACCACCGAGGTGGTGCTGTTGTCCGGGCCGCCCCTGGTGAGGATCCAGAACTGGTCGAACGCCAGCAGCGAGCCGGTGACCAGGATCGTGAGCACCAGCGCGATGGTGGGCCGCATGAGCGGCAGCGTGATGCCCCGGAACGCCTGCCAGCGGGTGGCCCCGTCGACGCGGGCGGCCTCGTAGACGTCGACCGGGATGGCCTGGAGCCCGGTGAGCAGGATCAGCATGGTGAACCCGGCGAAGCGCCACAGCACCAGCAGGACCGCCAAGCCGAGCGCGGACTCCGGGCTGCCGCTGGTCCACGACACGTGCCCGTCCAGCAGGCCCAGCCACGACAGCAGGTCGTCGACGGGGCCGATCTCGTCGCTGAGCAGGCCGAGGAACAGCAGGGAGGCGCTGGCGAAGCCGACGGCCATGGGCAGGTAGTAGGCGGTGCGGAAGAACCCGACGCCGCGCCTGCGCTGCTGCACCAGCAGGGCGAGGCCGAAGGCGACGACGAACAGCAGCACCGTGGTGATCACCGTGTACTTCAGGGTGAACAGCGCGGCGGTGCGCAGCAGGTCGCTGTCGACGGCGCGGGTGTAGTTGTCCGGCGCGTTCAGCGCGGGTTTCCCGAGCAGCGGCCAGCGGTGCAGCGACATCCACGCCACCAGGCCGAGCGGGACGACGAAGAACACCGCCACCACCACCGCGAGCGGTGTGGCGTAGGCGATCCCGGTGAGCGCGCGGAGCCTGCGCGCGCGGTGGCGGCGCGGCGGCGGGTCCGGTTCGCGCGCGCCCGCCACCTGGGCGGGGCGGGTGGTCGTGGCGGTCACCTCCGGCTCACCCCTGCCCCAGCGAGGCGGTGATGGCGGTGCTGCCCTCGGCGAGCGCCTTGGCCGGGTCGGGGCCGAACAGGGCGCCGCGCAGCGCGGTCAGCCAGGGGCTCTGCGGGTCGTTGAAGGAGGCGTTGAAGTTGCGCGCGTACGGCGTCCTCCCCTTGGCCACCAGGCTGTTCGCGGTGACCAGGCGCGGGTCGGCGGCGGCGTGCTCGTTGGCGGCCAGGTCGGTGCGGGTCGGCACGTTCTTGCCCTTGGCGACCACGCCCACCTGGGCCTGCTCGGTGGTGGTCCAGGACAGGAAGTCCCAGGCCTGGTCGGCGTGCTCGCTGGTGGCGCCGATGCCGAGCGCGTCGCCGCCGACGAACGTGGACTCGCCGCCGTCCAGGCCGGGGATGGGCGCGAGGCCGACGTCCGCGCCGGACTCGGCGATCTCGCCCAGCCACACCGAGGCCGCCGGCCCGATGCCGACCTCGCCGGTGCGCAGCGCGCCGAGCCAGGTCGGTCCGGCCTCGTCCTTGGACGCGGGCGCGGCGACGCCCTCCTCGTAGAGCGAGCGGTAGACCTCGAAGACCTCGGCCATCTCGGGCGAGTCCAGGGTGGCGCGCTCGCCCTCGTCGTCCAGCACGTCGCCGCCGGAGGCCCACACCGAGGGCCAGAAGGTGAACTCGACGCAGCCGCCGCAGTTGCCGCCGAAGTAGGTTCCGCGCACGTCGCCGCCGAGCGCGTGGATCTTCCTGGCGTGGTCGGCGTACTCGCGCAGCGTGGTGGGCGGCTTCTCCGGGTCGAGCCCGGCCTTGCGGTAGAGGTCCTTGTTGTACAGCAGCACCGACAGGTCGATGGTGTGCGGCAGCGCGTAGTTGCGGTCCTCCCAGGTGCCCGCGCGCACGTGCGACGGCGCGAGGTGCTCCCGGTGCTCCAGTCCCTCGAAGCGCTCGGTGATGTCCGTCCACAGGCCCTGGGAGGCGTACTGGGGCGCGAAGACCACGTCGGCGGCGAACAGGTCCGGCAGGGCCCGCGCGCCCGCCGCGGAGGCGAGCTTGGCCGGGTACTCCTCGTTGGGGTACGCGGTGACCTCGACCTTGGTGGAGTGCGTGGCGTTGTACGCCTCGGCGTAGGCCTTGGACAGCGACTCGGTGGCCGCGCGGGTCCACAGCGTGAGCACGACGTCGCCGTCCTGCCCGGAGCCGCCGCCTGAGCAGGCCGACGCGACGAGCGCGGCGGCGAGCAGGAGGGCAGGTAATCCGGTTCTTCTCACCGATCTCTCCTTTGAGGGCGGTTCGCGGGGGAGGTCGTCAGCCTTGGGGCAGCCAGACGCGCATGGTGGACGGGCCGCCTCGGGCCCAGCGGTGGTACGGCACGAGGGTGAGCGGGGTGCGCGCGCCGCCCGGTGGTTCGGCGGGGGCGCCGTACGGCCACGGCCGGTCCGGCGGGGTGTCGAGGAGCGCTTGCACCACAACGCCCTCCGGTCCGTCGACCGGCCGGGAGGCGGTGTCCACGCGCAGCGGGTCGAGGTCGAGCGCGGCGGACTCCGCGCAGTAGACGACGGGCCCGCGCTCGACGGCGACGCAGCCCCGGACCGCGTCGACGCGCGGGTCGGCGGCGGTGAACCGGGGTCGCACCGGCAGTTCCAGGCGGATCTCCTCGCCCACCACGAAGTTCCGGTGCACCACGACGTCGCCGACCGGCGCGGGGTGGCGGCCGTAGGTGGTGTGCAGCACCGCGCCCTCGGCCCAGCCGGGCACGCGCAGCGTGAGCGACCACGGGCGGTCGTCGGTCTTGGTGACGCGCACGGTGATCACGCCGTCGTCGGGGTAGCGGGTGCGCACCGCCAGCCCCACCTCGCGCCCGTCGGGCAGGGTGGTGGCGAGGTCGGCGTCGGCGTACTGGTGCAGCCGCACGCCCGTGTCGTCGGTGGTCGCGGTGTAGCAGGCCAGGGACGCGAGCAGGCGGGCGAGGTTGGGCAGGCAGCAGGACACCTCGAACCAGGGGGCGCGCGGGCCGCCGCCGAAGCCGAGCTGCTCGCGGTCGTCCGGCAGTTCGGCGGTGCGGGTGCGCTGGTGCAGGGTGTTGGCGTAGAAGAAGGACCGGCCGTCGTCGCCGATCGCGGTGGCCACCACGTTGTAGAGGACGCGCTCGATCACGTCGTCGTAGCGGCCGTCGCCGGTGGCCAGCAGCAGCCGCCAGGCCAGCATGATCGTGGCGACGCCCGCGCAGGTCTCGGAGTAGGCGCGGTCGGCCGGGAGGACGAAGTCGTCGCCGAACGCCTCGTCGGTGTGCCGCGAGCCCATGCCGCCGGTCAGGTAGGTGCGGCGGGCGAGGGTGCGGTCGAACTGGGCGGCGACCGCGTCGAGCAGCGCGCGGTCGCCGGTCTCCACGGCGACGTCGACCGCGCCGCAGGCCAGGTACAGGGCGCGCACGGCGTGGCCGTGCATGACCGGGTTGTCCCTGACCGGGGTCTCGTCGCTGAAGTAGGACCAGCCGAACTGGTGCGGCGGCAGGGTTCGGCGACCGCGGCGGGCCACGAACTCGGCGGCCTGGTCGAGGTAGCGGGCCTCGCCGGTGACGCGGTGCAGCTCCACCAGCGCCATCTCGATCTCGGGGTGGCCGCACACGCCGGGGTTGGTGGCGAACTCGGCGCACACGTGGTCGGCGACGCCCCTGGCCACGCGCAGCAGCTCGTCGTCCTCCCCCGCCGTGCGGGCGCGCGCCACGGCGGCCTGCAGGAAGTGCCCGGCGCAGTACAGCTCGTGGCCCCAGGCGAGGTCGCTGTAGCGGGGGCGCTGGCCGGGGCCGCCGAACGCGGTGCCGAGGTAGCCGTCCGGGGACTGCGCGGCGGCGATCGCCGAGGTCAGCTCGGTGATCTGCTTCTCCAGCGCGGGGTTCGGCGCGCGGCCCGCCTCCCAGGACATGGCCTCCAGGAGCTTGTGCACCTCGGAGTCGGAGAACTCGCGGCCCCTGCGGTCGGGCGAGCGGGTGGCGGCGGTGAGGTTGCCGGTCCAGCCGAGGCGGTCCATCCAGGCGCGGGCGTGCGGCAGGGTGGCCTCCGCGTTGACCCGCTGGCGCGTTCCCCAGAACCCGCCCGCGAGCCGCACCTCCGCGAGCCCGAGCGGTCGCAGCGCGCCGCGCGAGGGCACCACGGGGCGACCGCCGACCGCGGTGGTGTCCGGCGACGTGAGGGTCATCGGGTTCCTCCCGCTGGGCCCGCGCGGACCGGCGGGTCCGGTCCTGCGCACCTCACGCACTCTCGCAGCCGAAAACCTTTTCGGCAATGCGCCCGCTGCGCGATCGGCGGATTGTCAGGGGGTGCGCGTCGAACGCCCTCCGGTGTTCGAATCGATTGTTCGACAAGGGTTTCCGGGAACGAGGTGGATCGTTCCCCCGGCGGCGCGGGGCGCCCCGGTGATCGACTCGGGCCGCGCGGACCTGCGGCGCGACCGCCGTCCGGTTCGGCGGATCGGCCGCGGGAAAAGGAATTGCGGGCGCTCGCCGTTCCGCTCGGGAGGGCGCCCGGACGGGTGCTCCGATTCGGCGGTACGACGATTCCCGAAGTGGTGGGGACTTCCGGGAACGGCGATTCCGGTGGGAGGGTTGTCGTTCCGATCGGCGCTGGTCGTCCGGCGCGGCGGGGGCGGTTCCCAGGTTTCCCCGATCCGCCACCGCCATGCGACCGCACCGGTTCGGAGTTCGGGAAACCGGGGGGTCGCCGGGCAGTTGCCGATCGGGGGGAACCCCGGGGGCCCGCGCGCTGTCGGACTCCCGGCAAGGGTTTCAGGGGGCGGGTTTCGGCCCGTGCGGGTGCGGGGGCTGGCGATTTCGGAGGCTGGCGAATGGGCAGACGGCGGTCTGGGGCGACGACGCTCAACGACGTGGCGCGGTTGGCGGGCGTGTCGGTGTCGACCGCGTCGAAGGCGATCAACGGGCGCGCCGAGGTCGCGCCCTCCACCCGCGAGCGGGTGCTGCGGGCGGCGGCGGAGCTGTCGTTCCAGCCGAACGCGCTCGCGCGGGGGCTGATCTCGGGGCGCACCAGGACGATCGGGCTGCTGACCGACGAGCTGGGCGGGCGGTTCGCGATCCCCATCCTGCTGGGGGTGGAGAACGCGCTGGCCGACGAGCAGATGTCGGTGCTGCTGTGCGACGCGCGCGGCGACGCGGCGCGGCGGCGGCACTACATCAGCACTCTGCTGGCCCGGCAGGTCGAGGGGTTCATCGTGCTGGGCGACGACAACGACGTGCGGTCGTCGCTGGCCGGGGAGATCCCGGTGCCGGTGGTGTACGTGTACGGCGAGTCCGACTCGCCGGAGGACCTGTCCGTGCTGGCCGACGACGAGGGCGGCGCGCGGCTGGTCGTCGAGCACCTGGTGGCGGTGGGGCGCACGCGCATCGGGCACATCACCGGGCCGCGCACCTACCGCGCGGCGCGCGACCGGGCGCACGGGCTGCGGCAGGCGCTGACCGACCGGGGGCTGCCGCAGTCCGGAGGGGCGACGATGCACGGCGACTGGTCGCAGCGGTGGGGCAGGCAGGCGGCGCGGCTGCTGCTGGAGCGCGCGCCGGACACCGACGCGGTGTTCTGCGGCAACGACCAGATCGCGGTGGGGGTGGCCGACGCGCTGCACGAGCTGGGGCACCGGGTGCCGGGGGACGTGGCGGTGGTGGGGTACGACAACTGGGAGGAGTTCGCCACCGACTGCCGACCGCCGCTGACCACGGTGGACCTCGACCTGGAGCACATGGGCACGGTCGCGGCGCGCCTGCTGTTCCGGGCGCTGGAGGGCACGCGGCCGAGCGGGGTGGTGCGGCACCCGTGCAGGCTCGTGGTGCGCGAGTCGACGACGGGGACGATCACGCTCCCCGAGGGCTGATCCCGGCGACCGCGAGGTCGAGCAGCCGCGCCGCCGAGGCCGCCGGGTCGGGGTGGTGCTCGGTGGCGAGGGCGATGCCGGTGACCAGGTCGAGCAGGTCGGCCGAGGTGGTGCCGGGCGTGAGCGAGTCGGCGGCGCGGGCGACCAGGGTGGCGCCCGCGCCGAGCAGCCGGTCGGACGCGCAGGTCTCGCGCAGCACCTCGAAGTCGGTGGGGCTGTGCCGCAGGAGGGCGGCGGACAGGCCGCGGACGCGGGCGGCGTAGGCGGTCAGCTCACCGAGCCACTCCAGCAGGGCGGCGCGCGGGTCGGCGGCGTCGGCGCGCTCGTGGGCGTGCGCGCACAGCTCGGCGACCTGGTCGTTGAAGACCGCTTCGAGCAGGGCGCGGCGGGTGGGGAAGTGCCTGCGCGCGGTGGCCGACCCGACCCCGGCGACCCGCGCGATCTGCTCCAACGACGCCCCGGCCCCGTTGACGGCGATCTCCCGCTCGGCGACGGCGAGGAGGCGGGCGCGGTTGCGCTGGGCGTCGACGCGGCGGGTGGGGGCGGGCGGGGCAGGCGGGGTGGGCGGGGCGGCTGGGGCACCTGGAGCAGCCAGGGCCGCCGACGTGGCTGGGACAGCCGGGGTGGCAGGAGCGGCCGGAATGGCAGGAGTGGCTGGATCATCGGTGACCGAGGGCGGACTGGCGGCCGGGACCGAATTGGGGCCAGGACTCGGGCTTGGGCTCTGACTCGGGCTCGCGCTCTGCCCCTGCCCCTGACTCGGACTCGGGCTCTGCCCTGGGCTCGGGCTCGGGGCGTGCCCCTGGGGCGCGGCAGGGTTCTGGATCGTGTTCGGGTCGCAGTCGGGGGCGTCTGCGTGCCCGCCGTCCGAGGGGGAGGCCACCGCACCCTCCACGATCGCGCGCCGACCGTCTGCGGGTTGTGCTGGCACGTGCTCTCACCTCGGAGGCTTGGCTAAGTGGCGGGGTCCGCCGTATCTTACCGGACCATAAACGGCGGGGGCCGCCGTTTCGCTTCCAGTCCCCATAGGGAGAGCACCATGAGCACCCGTGCACCCGTCCTGGTCGTCGGCGCCACCGGTAGGCAGGGCGGGGCCACCGCCCGCGCGCTGCTCGCCTCGGGCGTTCCGGTCCGCGCGCTCGTCCGCGATCCCGGCTCCGAGCGGGCGCGCGCCGTCGCCGCCCTGGGGGCCGACCTGGTCCAGGGCGATCTGACCGACCGCGACTCGCTCACCGCCGCCGCGCGCGGCGCCCGCGCCGTGTTCTCCATCCAGATGCCCGAGGTGAAGGGCGACGCGTTCGACCACCCCGGCGAGGTCGTCCAGGCCGAGAACCTGATCTCCGCGGCGCTCGCCGAGGGCGTCGGGCAGTTCGTGCACACCTCCACCTCGGGCGCGGGCCAGCACACCTCGACGCCCGGTTGGGCCGAGGGTCGGTGGGCCGCGCTGGCGCCCTACTACGCCGCGAAGACCGCCATCCAGGACCGGGTGCGCGCGGCGGGGTTCCCCCGGTGGACGCTGGTCAAGCCCGCGTTCTTCATGGAGAACTTCCTGCCGTCGCTGGCCTACCTGCTCCCGCGCGGCGTCGACGGCGGCATCGTGACCGTGCTCCGGCCCGAGACCAGGTTGTCCCTGGTCGCGGTCGTGGACATCGGCGCGGCGGCGGCAGCGGCGTTCGCCGACCCCGACCGGTTCCACGAGGTCGAGCTGGAGCTCGCGGGCGACGTGCGCTCGCTGGCCGAGATCGCCGCGACCATGTCCGACGCGCTCGGCGTCGAGCTGACCGCGCCCGAGTTCACCGAGGAGCAGGCGCTCGCCGCCGGGATGCCGCCGTGGGCGGGCGTCTCCCACCGGTTCGTGGAGCTCGCCGGACAACCGGCCAGGCCGGAGCCGGCCCGCGCGCTCGGCGTCCCGCTCACGTCCTTCGCGCAGTGGGCGCGCGAGAACCTGCGCCCGTGACCACCAGAGCGCGCACCCCCACCCACGCCCAGCCCGCCCCGAACGCCTGACCGACCAGCACGTCGGTCAGGTAGTGCGCGCCCAGGGCGACCCGCGAGAACGACACCGCCTCCGCGAGCACCGGGGCGAGCACGACGGCGAGCGCCGAGGCCGACGCGGCGGGACGTGCGGCAGCGGCACACCCCGCAGCAGCACACCTGACAGCGACGCCCCTGACAGCGGCGCCCCTGACGACCAGGCTCGCGGGAGCAGCCCTCCTCGTGCCCCGGCGCACGGCAGCGGCGACTCCGGCAACGGGACGCGCGGCGGTGCAGCGGACCGCAGTGGGCGGCACCCCGGCGGGGAACACCGCAGCGGGCAGCACCAAGGCGACGAGCAGCAGGCCCGTCGTCGCGCCGACCGCGTGCGCGCTGGGGAAGCTGAACCCCGTCTGCGCGGCGGCCACGCACCCGAAACCGGGGCGTGGTCTGGTGACCACGTCCTTGAGCGCACCGCACGCGAGCGAGGCGAGCCAGGGCACGGCGAGCAGCACGAGCCCGGCAGACGACCGCCCCAGCAGT
The DNA here is from genome assembly GCF_002354875.1 of Actinosynnema pretiosum. GTDB lineage: Bacteria > Actinomycetota > Actinomycetes > Mycobacteriales > Pseudonocardiaceae > Actinosynnema > Actinosynnema auranticum. Next base: position 3,263,554 of record NZ_CP023445.1, on the reverse strand, counting down.
AGAGCACAGCAGCACGACAAAACCGCCAGTCCCGTGACCGGCGCGGGGTTCCCCAGCGCGCTGATCACCCGGAAGAGCGAGTCCAGCGCCGCGTCACCGGCTCGGGCCAAGCAGATCCGCTCGCTCAGCCCCGCGTCCCACGGCGCCACGAACCCCGCCCCCAGGAGGTGCCCACCACCCCACAGCAGCGGCACCGCCCCGGAAGCGGCCCACCCGGTTCCGGGGCGCGCGCCCCTCACCCCGACTGGAGCACCGCGAGCAGGTCGCGCGGCGTGCTGATGCCGGTCAGCCGGTCGTTCGGCACGCGGACGCCCGTCTCCGACTCCAGCTTGCTGATCACCTCGACCTGCGACAGCGAGTCCATGTGCAGGTCCGCCAGCGGCGTGTCCATGCCCACCCCGTCCGGCGGCCCCTCCCCCATGACCTCCACGACCGCCTCCCGGAACATCTCCGCGAACCGCTCCTCCGTCACCACACCGCACCTCCACCGCACTCACCACCACCCCGGCCCCGAGCGGGCGCCGGGCAGCTAGGCGTCGCGCCAGCGCACGTGCCGCCGCGTCAGCAGCCAGACCAGGACCGCGAACCCCACGAGCACCCCGGCGTCGACCAGCGCCCCGGCCCCGACCGGCCCCAGCAGGCTGTGCCGCAGCAGGGACGACGCGTACGTCGCCGGGTTCAGCCGCCCCACCAGCACCAGCCAGTCCGGCAGCAGCTCGGGCGGGATGGTGACCGGGCCGAGCGCGACCAGCACCAGCGTCACCGCCAGGCTCACCGACGACGCCTCCTCCAGCGCCCGCGACCGGCTGCCGATCCACGCGCCCAGCCCCGCGAACGGCAGCACCGCGAGCACCGCGGCCGGGACCACCAGCGGCGACACCGACAACCGCACGTCCAGCACCAGCACCCCGAGCACCGCCGTCAGCACCAGCGCAGGCAGCGCCAGCAGCCCGAACGCCGCCACCGAGGCCAGCACCAGCGCCTCCCGCCGCACCGGCAGCGACGCGTAGAAGTCGAACGCCCCGGTGTGCCGCAGGAACGCGAAGTTCGCGGCCACCTTGTTCTGCGTCTCGAACAGCAGCGCCATCGTCATGCTCCCGGTGAGCACGTACCCGGTCGCGCCCTCCCCGCTGCCCCTGGCGAACGCGCCCAGCGCGCCCAGGGTGACCACGGGCGCGAGCATCCCGGTGAGCACCATCTGCGGCCACGACCAGCGCCAGTTGGACAGCTGGACGCGGAACAGGTCCCAGGTGCTCCGCAGGAGTCCCGGCGGGCTCGGCTCGGGGAACACCGGCTCAGCGGACATGGTCGAGGTACACGTCTTCCAGGGTCGCGGACTGCAGGCGGAACTCCAGGACGCTCTCCGGCGCGAGGTCCGCGGTGAGGCGGGCGACGTCGGCGGCGGCCACGTGCGCGGTGACGCGGTCGCGGTGGCGGCTCTCCACCACGACGTAGTCCGGCAGCGCCCTGCCGCCCTCCTCGCGGAAGGTCACGTCGAGTCGGAAGCTGCCCGCCACGCGGCTCTTCAGCTCACCGGGCCTGCCGAGCGCGACCATCCGACCACCGCTCATGATCCCGACCCGCTCGATCACCTGCTCGGCCTCCAGCGCGTTGTGCGTGATCAGCACGATCGTCCGGCCGCGCTCCCGGTTGGCCTCGCGCAGCAGCGCCCACACCTGCCGCCTGCGCGCGGGGTCCAGCTCGTTGGTGGGCTCGTCCAGGATGATCACCGGCGGGTCGGTCACCAGCGCCACGGCCAGCTGGAGCAGCCGCCGCTCGCCGCCGGAGAGCTGGCGGGCGACCTTGCCCCGCAGCGGGACGAGCTCCAGCCGCTCCACGAGCTCGTCGCGCTGCCGCCTCGCCTCGCGGGTGGGCGTCCCGCGCAGGTGGGCGGTGTAGTAGAGCGCCTCGGCGACGGTGAGATTGTTGAGGGCGAAGGCGCTCTGCGGCATGTACCCGAGCCGGGTGCTGGTGAACGCGTGGTTGCCCGGCACCGGGCGCCCGAGGAACCGGACGGCGCCGGAGTCGCTGCGCAGCAGGCCGACCATCTGCTTGATCAGGGTGCTCTTGCCCGCGCCGTTGCTGCCGAGCAGGCCGAAGAACTCACCTCGGGCGATGGTGAGCGAGATCCGGTCATTGACGGGGGTTTCCTTGCCCTTGAAGGACTTCGTGACCTCGTGCAGCTCGTACGCGGGCTCGCTCACGCGGGATCGCCTCCCCGGCGGGCGCACCAGATCGCCCGGACCACAGAGGCCGCGTCGACCAGGTGCTCGGGTGCGGTCAGACCGTCGGCGCCGGGACCGGACATGCGGAAGAACCCGCTCATGGCCGGGTCGGTGGGCAGGTGGCCGTGCGAGGCGGAGCGCACCGCCTCGGTCGCGGGCCCGTCCCCGTACTGGAACTCGGTGTGCGCGCCGCAGGTGACGACGAGGTGGCCGACGCGCGGTCCGCCGACCGGGAGCCGCCAGGCGCGCAGGGCGTCCGCGTCGAGCACCCCCACGCCCAGCTCGGCCAGCCCCGAGGTGATCGCGGCCAGCTCGGCGGGTTCGGGCGGGGCGTCGCCGTAGAGGAAAGCGCAGTTGCTGTCGCCCTGGAACACCAGGCGGTCGGCCAGTCCCAGCGCGGCGAGGACCTCGTTGGGGCGCAGGTGGGTCTCGACCCAGTCGATGCCGTGGTCGGAGAAGAAGACGAGGTCGGCGTCGGGCCCGACCGCCTCGGCGATCGACCGCGCCCCGGCGTCGATCTCGTGGTACGCGTCGGTGATCTGCCCGCGCGCGGACGACCTCGTCGCCGGATCGGCCCTGGTGGCGTGCCAGCCGAGGAACTCCTGGGCGTGGTCGGCCTGGTTGAACCGGACCAGCAGGACGTCGGGGTCGTGCCGCTCCAGCACCTCCAGCGCGGCGCGGGCGACCCAGTCGGCGCGCGGGGACTCGTGGAAGTCGTGGCCGGGGTTGGCGGGGTAGGAGACGCCGAGCGACGCGGGGCCGGGACCACCGAGGACGCTGGGGGCGAGCCCGCCGAACGGCAGCACCAGCACGCAGGTGCCCGCGGCCAGCTCGACGCGGTCGCTCCCGGCGCGCACCGGGGTGAGCGCGAAGGACAGGCGCCCCAACGGGTTCGTGGTGTCGAGCCGCCCGGTGGCGCCGACGTCCAGCCGCAGCGCGGGGCCGTGCGCGGCGCTCACCCGGAACCGGTCGCCCTCCGCGCGCACGTCCAGGCGCAGCGGGTGCTGGAAGTACGCGGTGCTCGCGCTCCCTGCGCGGACGCCGTCGGCGGAGGTGGTCAGCGGGACGACGAGCCGCCGCGCGGGCGCGTAGAGGCAGTGCAGCGCCGGTATTCCCGGTTCGGAGCGGCTGAAGGTGTGCGGGAAGTGCACGGCCGCGACGCAGGCCCCGCGCGCGGCGAACCAGTCCAGCAGCGACCCGGTCAGCAGCGAGGTCCGCTCGTACGGGTGCAGCGCCTCGACCGGGTCGGCGCGCCGCCGCAGCACCTCGGCGACCGGTTCGCCGGACCAGAACCGGTTGCCCACCACGCCGTGCCGCTCGGGGTGCGCGCCGGTCAGGAACGAGGCGTGCGCGGGCGCGGTGGACGACGGGAAGACCGACGTGAGCGGTGTGGCCGGGGTCGCCGCGCGGGCGGGGAACCAGCGGCCGGGGTCGAACAGCCCGTGCTGGCGCACCACCGGGGCAACCCCGCCGTCGACGCAGCACACCACAAGCCTGGGCCGGTTCACCGGATCGCCCTCCACTCGTCGGGAATCGGTTGCGGCGCCTCGATCCCCGCCACCAACCGCAGCGCCTCGGCCGGCGGTTCGGCGACCCCGAGGTGCTCGGGCGGACGTTCGGCCGGATCGACGGGGGCCGCCGCGTCCAGGTGCGGGGTGGCGTTGTGCCGGTGCAGCAACCAGGTCCCCGCGGGTGATCCCGGTCGGTGCTCCCAGTGCGTGAGGCCGGTGTGCGCCACCGCCAGCTCGACCCGGCGACCGCCGGTCAGCAGCTCGTGGACCGCGTCGAAGACCCCGCTGTGCGTCACCAGCACGACCCGCCGCTCCGACGCGGGTTCCGCGCACAGCTCGCTCACCAGCGCGGCGACCCGGTCCAGGAACGCCCCCCAGCCCTCCTCCCCCACGCCCTCCGCGCCCGGTCGCCGTTCGCGCGGCGGTGGCGCGGACGTGGCGGCGATCTCGTCCAATCGCCGGTCCACCACGGCGGGAACCCCCAGCGCCCCGGCCACGATCTCCGCCGTCGCGCTCGCGCGGGCCAGCGCCCCGGTGCGCACCTCGGTGACGTGCGTGCGCCGCAGCCAGGCCCCGGCGAGGGCCGCCTGGCGACGCCCGTGCGCGGTCAGCTCCCGCTCCCCGCGACGGGTGTCGGCGCCGTGGCGCAGCAGGGTCAGGTGCACGCCGGTCGGCCCAGGGTCTCGGGGTGGTCGTGGTGCCAGCGCCAGGCCGAGCCGACGATGTCGTCGAGCCCGTGCCGGGGCGCCCAGTCGAACACCCGCCCGGCCAGCCCGCTGTCCGCCCACGACACCGAGGGGTCGCCCTCCCGGCGCGGCCCCACCCGCACCGGCACCTCGCACCCGGCCGCGCGGCCCAGCGCCCGCACGACCTCGCGCACGCTGGTGGGCACGCCCTGGCCGAGGTTGTAGGTGCCGGACACGTCCTCTGCGGACAGTGCGTCGAGCACGTCCACGTGCCCCCGCGCCAGGTCCTCGACGTGCACGTAGTCGCGCAGGGCGGTGCCGTCGCGGGTCGGGTAGTCGTCGCCGAAGACGTTCAGGCACGGCTCCAGCCCGAGCGCCGCGCGCACCGCCAGCGGCACCACCTGCCTGGCCACCGGCGGCAGGTGCTCGCCGAGCGAGCCGTCGAGCGCGGCGCCCGCCGCGTTGAAGTAGCGCAGGTTCGCGTAGCGCACGCCCCTCGCCCGCGCGCACCGCTCGACCAGCCGCTCGGAGATCAGCTTGGACTCGCCGTACGGGCTGACCGGCCGGGCGGGCGCCCGCTCGTCGACCGGGCACACCTGGGGCGTGCCGTACACCGCGCACGACGAGGACAGCACGAAGTGCCGGGCCCCGTGGCGGGTCGCGGCGTCGAGCAGGTTCGCCGTGCCGGTGACGTTGACGTCCAGGTACAGCCCCGGCCGCGCGACGGACTCCTGCGGCGACTTCAGCGCCGCGAAGTGGATGACCGCGTCGGGCTCGAACCCCGCGACCACCCGCGTCACGGCGGGCTCGTCGCGCACGTCCACGACCTCGACCCGCTGGCCGGGAACGGCTTCGCGCCGCCCGGTGCTCAGGTTGTCCAGCACCAGCACCTCGTGGCCGCGCGCGAGCAGCCCGCGCACCGCGAAGGACCCGATGTACCCCGCCCCGCCGCTCACCAGGACGCGCAAGCCCCGTCACCTCCCCGCAGCTCCCGCGCCAGCGCGAAGGCCTCCGCGCCCGCGACCCCGACCTGCGCGCCCCGGTACGCCGCCAGCGCGCGCACCGCGTGCGCCGAGCGCGGGTGCGGCGCGTCGAACACCTCGTAGCTGTACGCCGACAGGGCGCGGCACTTGCGCTCCACGTGCCCGCTGACGTCGTAGAAGACCGTGGGCAGGTAGGGGATCGCGGCCGGGGTCTGCTGCTCGGTGGAGGACAGCACCTCGTAGTGCAGCACCTGCCGCACCGGGCCGCCGCCGAGCACCCGCGTGGCGTAGGTGGTGGAGCGCGCCACGACCCGGTGGTCGACGTGGATGTCGCCGGGGTGGTGGGTGAACACCAGTTCCGGCTCCACCTCGCGGATCGCGCCGGTGACCGCGTCGACCACCGACCGCTGCGGCCCGTCGCCGAGCATCCCGCCCTCCAGCGCGAACCCGCCGAACCGCAGCTCCGCGACGCCCAGCTCCGCGGCGGCGGTCCGGCACGTCTCGCGCGCCCGCGCCAGGTCGACGTCCTTGTGCCGCAACGACACGCCCTCGGCCAGGATCAGCGCGCACACGTGGTGCCCGCGCTCGGCGAGGGCCGCCATGGTCGCGCCCGCGCCCAGCACCTCGTCGTCGGGGTGGGCGGCGATGACGAGCGCCCTCATGCGGTCGCGACCAGTGCTGCGGCGGGTTCGGCGCGGCGCAGCGCGCCCATCCGGTAGAGCTGGTCGACCAGCGCGCGCCGGGGGTGCGACCCGGTTCCGCCCAGCAGCGCCGGATCACCGGCCCGCACCGCCCGCGCGACGTCGGCGTGGGTGGCGGCGTCCAGCTCGGCGAGGTAGGAGGTGCGCGGCACGAACACGAACCCGGTGTCCGCCTCGCGCCGCAACCGCACCTCGTCCCAGGACAGCTCGCCCAGCAACCGGTCCACGTCGCCCCGCTCGGCGAGCAGCAGGTCCAGCCGCCACAGCAGGTGCTCGACGCGCCGGTCGAGCCGGTGCCCCTCCTCGATCGCCGCCCTGGCGCCCCGGCCGAGCAGTTCGCGCAGCCGTTCGGAGGACGCCAGTCGGGTCAGGGCGTCGCGCAGCCCGTCGTCGTCGGGGAAGAGCAGGCCGCTGTACGAGTCGGTGACGAACTCCGGGATGCCCCCGATCGCGGGAGCGACCACCGGCAGCCCGGCGGCCATGGACTCCTTGAGCGCCAGCGGTCCCGTCTCCGGGACGGTGCTGGCGAGCACGGCGGCGTCGGCTGCGGCGAGCACCGGCAGGACGTCGTCGCGGTGGCCGAGGAACCGGACCCGGTCGGCGATCCCGGTGCTCGCGGCGAGCGCTTCCAGCTCGGCCCGCTGCCCGCCCTCGCCCACGAGGAGCAGCACCGGCGCGGGGTCGGCCGCCACGAGGGCGAACGCCTTGAGCAGCCGGTCGATCCCCTTCTCCCAGGAGAGCCTCGCCAGCACGGCGAAGGCGCACTGCCCCGGCGCGATGCCGAGGTCGGCGCGCAGCCGGTCGCGGTCCAGCGCGGCGACGTCGGCGGCGAACCCCGCCCGGACCCCGCTGAGCAGCACCAGCAACCTCGGGTCGCGCGCGGCCACGAGGTCGCCGAACTGGGCCCGCGCCTGCTCCCACGAGGTGGCGACGACCAGCCCGGCGCGGTCCAGCAGCCAGCGCGTGCCCTCCCCCTGCTCCAGCGGGAACGCCGAGTGCCGGAACAGCACCAGCGCGCTGGGCCACCCGTCCTCGCGCAGCAGCCCGCGGACGACGGCCGCGTCGTGCCTGCCGGTCGCGCAGACCACGTCCGGCGCGTCGACGCGCTCGCGCAGCACGGCGGCGGCCTCCTCCGGGTGGTCGCGGAACACCGGCACGGCAACGGGTTCCGGCCAGGCGTCCAGCGCGCGGCCACCGCGCTCGGCGGCCAGCACGACGTCGTGGCCCGCGGCGCGCAACCCGGCCGCCACGTCGAGCGTGTACCGGTGCTTGCCGCCCCAAGCCTGGTCCGAGACGGTGACGAGAACCCTCATCGGTCGCGAATCCCCTTCCCGAAGACGCCGGGGCAGGACCCCGGCACGGTCCAGGCGGCGTCGACGGCGCGCAGCGCCACCAGCCTCCTGCTCACCCCGCCCAGCACGACGTGGTCGAAGCCGTGCGCGCGGGCCTCGGACAGGCAGGACGACAGCAGGGTCGCCGCGATCCCGTTGTCCCGCCCCCGGATCTCCTCGCTCAGCGCGATGGAGGACAGCATCCCGGCGCGCACGGTGTTGTAGGCGATGAACCCGAGCAGGCACCGCCTCGGGTCCTCGGCGAACCCCCTCGGCCTGGCCACGACGACCGCCGAGACGGGGTCGTGCGCGAACGCGCGGGCGAACTCGGCCGCCCAGCCCCGGCCGAAGACGTCCTTGATCCAGTCGACCACCAGCAGCTGCTCGGCCGCCTCGGGCCTGCGCACCAGCACCGGGGCGCCGTCCAGCTCCAGCTCGACCACCGGGCGCGGCAGCGGCCAGCCCCGCAGGTCCACCAGCACGTCGCCCCACTCCTGCCCCGGCACGTCCCGGTCGGCGGGCGGCGAGCCCACGTCGCCTGGCAGCACCCAGCTCGTCGCGCGCAGCGCTTCGCCCGCGTGGCCTGCGACGTCGGCGGGCGCGAACCCGTAGGCGTGGCCCAGCCAGCGCAACCGCCACAGCGCGCCGTGCAGCAGCGACTCGGCCAGGTCCGCGCGGTCGGCGGGCGCCGGGGCGCGCAGTAGCGGGCCGACCGCGCCGGGCGCGGTGAGGTTGACGCCCACGCAGCCCACCGGTCTGCCGTTCCTGGTGGCCAGCAGCAGTTCCGCGGCGGGCGCGGGCCACGGCGGCTCGCCGTCCGCGCCCCACTCGTCCCACAGCAGGCGCAGCACGAGCGGCGAGACGGGGCGCAGGTCCCCGGCGTCGGGCGGCTCCGCCGGGAGGTCGTACAGGCGGAAGAGGGTGAGCGCGGGCACCGTCAGCGCACCTCGTACCCCTCGAAGATCTGCCGGTCCAGCAGGGAGGTCAGCACGAGCGGCTCGCTCGTCGACCGCTCCGCCGCCGCGAAGTCCCAGAAGATCTCCCGCAGCCGCTCGTCGGTGAACTCCTCCTGCTCGCGCGCCAGTTGCTCCTGCCCGCGCGCCCAGATGTCCGCGACGGGCGCGTCCTTGGTGTTGCCCAGCGGGTGCGAGCTGTAGAGCCTGCTCATCGTCACGTCACCGGTCGCGGAGATCGCGATGCTGCTGTCCTTGACCAGGTACGGGAACATCACCACGTCCTGGTGCGACGGCATCCCCCGGCCCGGCACGAGGTAGGGCGCGTTGAGGTTCAGGTCGAACTCCGTGGCGGGGACCCGGTCCCGGAACTCGGCGACCTCGGCGTGCAACCGCATGGTCTCGTCCTCGGTCAGCAGCAGGCGGTTGCGGCCTCCCCTGCCGTGCGCGCGCACCAGGATCAGGTCCTGGCGGCGGAAACCGGTGCGGCGCAGGTGCGCGGTCAGCTCCAGGACGTTGTGCAGGTTGGTCCTCATGACCGTGGTGAGCACCTTGAAGCTGCGCACCCGGTCGCGCAGGTACGCCGAGTTCTCGATCACCCGGTCGAACGCGTCGACCAGCCGGACCGCCTCGAACGTCTCGCGGGTGCCGTCCATGCTGACCCGGATCGAGGAGATGCCGCTGTCCAGGATGCGGTCGAGCTGCTCGCGGGTCTGGTTGGCGGCATTGGTGATCAGCGTGACGGTGGCGAAGCTCAGGCGCGGCACCACGTCCAGCAGCGACCAGAAGCCCTTGCGGATGGTGGGTTCCCCGCCGGTGAGGGTGATCTCGAAGGCGCCCATGCGGTCGAGCTCCAGCAGCACCTCGCCGAGCTGCTCGACCGAGAGCATCCGGCGGCGGATGTGCGCGGGGATCTCGCCGGTGTTGGTGCGGCAGTGCACGCAGCGCAGGTCGCACGCGTAGGTGACGTCCACGCTGGCGCGCACGGGCGCGGAGTAGCCGGGCATCAGGTGAGCTCCTTGACCAGCAGCGGGGTCCTGGCGGCGGGGACGTCGACGAGCCCGGCCGCCCACCAGTCGTAGGTGCGGCGCACGCCCTCGCGCATCCCGGTCACCGCCGGGGGCAGGCCGAGCAGGCCGTCCTGGACGGTGGTGTCGGCGCGGAACTCGTCGATCTCGTCGCGCCTGCCGGGCTGGAACTCCAGCTCCAGGCCGGGGCGGATCTCCCGCAGCAGCGCGGCGACCTCCAGCACCGACCGGGAGCGGCCGGAGCCGAGGTTGACGGTCGGCGCGGGCGGCGCGTGGAGCAGGCCCGCGAGCTTGTGGACGGTGTCGGCCACGTAGGAGAAGTCGCGGCACTGCCTCCCGGTCCCCTCGATCGGCAGGCCGCGGCCCTGGGCGGCGCGCAGGCACAGCGCGGGCACGAGGGCGTCGGCGCGCTCGCCGGGGCCGTAGACGTTGAACAGGCGCACGACCGTGACGCGGGAGCCCCGGCGCTGCTGGTGGTTGCGGGCGATCATCTCCAGCGCGACCTTCGAGGAGGCGTACGGGGAGCGCGGGGCGAGCGGCGCGGCCTCGGTGTTGGGCAGCGCCAGCGAGTTCCCGTACACCTCGCAGGTGCTGCCCACGAGCACGCGCGGCGTCCCGGCCTGCTCGCACAGCCGCAGCAGGTGCCTGCCCGAGTCGACGTTGTCGAGGTAGTCGAGCGGGCGCTCGAACGACTCGGGAACGCTCTTGTGCGAGGCCAGGTGGTAGACGGCCGTGATCCCGTCCAGGTCGGAGCGGTCCAGGTCCAGCACGGACTTGACCAGCAGCCCGGCGGGTGGCGGTTGGAGCGGGGCGACGCGCAGGTCGTCGACCGGGACGACGGCGCACCCGCGCGCGGTCAGCTCGGCGGCGAGGTGCGCGCCGATGAAGCCCGCGCCGCCGGTGATCAGGACCCGTTCGGTTCGTGCAGCGGTTCGTGGAGAGGCCATGGCAGAGCGAACCCCCAACAGGGACGTGCGTGTCCAACCCCGAGGTGCGCGCGGGGCGGCCTGCCGAGCCGGGGGGGCGGTGGGGAGCTGATCGGTGCGGGAAAGCGGGTGGAGCCCCCCGGTGCCGCGATTGCGCGAGCCGCGCGCCGGATGTCCACGTTAACCCGGAAAAAGCGACAGCGAGAAGCCCCCTAGAACAACCTCACCCAGACGGGAACTCCGGGGTGAAGGGATTTCCCGGGGTGTCCGGGAAAATCCGCGCAGCGGTCACCGACTGTGCCCATTGTCCACGGAAAGATTAATCCGGACGAAGGGCGGAGCGGCGCGGCGGCGGATCAGGTCGGCGCTGCGTGACTCACCCGTCCCTGCGCCACACCAGCGCGTGCGCGAACCCCCGGTCCACGAAGGACGCGCCGGGGAAGATCGAGCCGTAGCGGCGCTCGAACTCCGGGCGGGACAGGTAGCGGTCGGTCAGCAGGTGCGCCAGCCACGGGCCGCCGGTGCGGAACCGGAACAGCCAGGCCGCGTCGCGCCAGCCGTGCGCGCGGACGTCGCGGGGCAGCGAGAGCAGCGCGCCGACGCGGTAGACGTGCGCGGGCGGGGTGGGGCGGTCCGCGACGTTGTCCACCAGCACGGCGAAGCCGCCGGGGCGGACCAGGGACTTCAGCTTGCGGAGCGCGTCGTCCAGGTCGGGGACGTGGTGCAGGGTGGTGGAGCTGAACACGAGGTCGAACCCCTCGGCGCCGCCGTCGACGTCGGCGAGGTCCGCGACCTCGTACCGCACCCTCGGGTGCGACCTGCGGGCCCTGGCCAGCCGGATCAGCGGGGCGCTCAGGTCGACGCCGAGCACCTCGTCGTAGTGGTCGGCCAGTTCCCGGCACCGGCGGCCGGACCCGCAGCCCGCGTCCAGGGCGCGCCCGCCCGGCCGGACGCCCGCGTCCGCGACCCACCCCCAGACCGGGTGGTCCTCGAAGTCGCAGAACCGGTCGTATTCCAGGGCGAATGAATCGAAGGATTGGGGGTCCGCGCCATTACCGACGTTGTGGACGACCACGTTACCGCCTTTCCGCGCCACACTTCCAGAGAGCGCGACCACCCTATTGGCGGTACCGGGCGAGCGCAAAGCAGGTTGCCCCGAATGCCACGAGGATCAACCTGTCCGGTGGTCATTCCGGCATGACCTGGTTCGAGTCGGTGAGCCCGAGCACCGCCGGGGACGTCGAACCGTGGCGGAGCCGAGTGGTCGAATCCCCCGAAAGGGCACTCGACGATCGGGGTCGGCGCGGACTTGGCAGGCGTACAGTCGGTCCCGGCCTTCCTTTGAGCGCGGTCGAACGGCGCGGTCAGCGCTGTGCCCTGCTCCGTTGTGCGCCACTGCGCCCTGCTCCGCTGTCGCCTCTCGGCGCCGCAACGCCCCGCTCGCGTGGCGTTCCGGGCGGTGGGAGGGCGGGTGCGAACGCGCCCTCCCACCGGAGTCCGGCACTGCCGGGAGATCAGGCCTGCTTCGGGTGGATCTGGACCTCCTTGCCGGTGGTCACGTCGATCGCGAAGACCCGCTCGACCTTGGGGTTGGACTGGAGCGACGGGAACTCGGTCATCGCGACCGGGTCGCCCTCGGCGCGGTTCGGGCCGACCAGGACGAACACGTCGCCGTTGGCGCTGCGCGCCGGGCTGGCCACGACGTCGGAGGACAGCTTGCCCGCGACGGACGTGGGCTGCTGGCCGGTCGCGGTCGCGCCGGTGTCGGAGAGGTTCGTGAACGCCTTGACCTCGTCCGAGCCCTCGGTGCGGTTGTCCAGGCCGGCCATCAGCTCGGCCACGTCCATCAGCGAGTGCCGCTGGCCCTCGCCGTCGATGGTGCTGTCGGCCCAGTAGAAGGAGCCCTCGCCCTTGCTCTCCATGATGTCGCGGATGCGCTCGGTCCAGCGCTCGGCCTCGTCGGCCGGGAGGTCGCGCAGGTCGAGGAACGGCTCGCCGTCCACCGAGGTGATCGGGAAGCCGTCCTTCTCGCCGTCGCGCTCGCCGACGAGGTCCTCGGGCTTGTCGCCCTTGTCGCCGATGAGGCCGTCGGGGCGGTCGCCGTCCTTGCCGTCGCCCTTGTCGCCGTCGCGATCGCCGTCGTGCTCGCCCCGGCCACCGTGCTCGCCGCGACCGTCGTGGTCACCCTTGCCGTGCTCGCCCTTGCCGTGCTCGCCGCGACCGTCGTGCTCGCCCCGGCCACCGTGGTCGCCGCGGCCCTCGTGCTCGCCCTTGCCGCCGGTCTCGCCGCGACCGTCGTTGCCGCAGTGGCGACCGCGGTCCTCGTCGGAGCCCGAACCGGAGCCGGAGCCGTCGCCGGCGCCCGTGCCGGCACCCGCGCCAGAACCGGAGCCGGAACCCGAGCCGGCGCCTGAGCTGTCCGTGTCACCGGCGGGGACGCCCGGCGTGCCGAACAGGTCCTTCGGGACCTCGGGGATCGGCGGGATGGTGGGCATGGTCGGGGTGGTCGCGCCGGAACCGGTGGTGGTGCCGGAGCCACCGCTCGAACCGGAGCCGGAACCGAGGCCCCCGCCCAGGCCGCCGGCGCCGCTGCCGGAACCACTGCCGGAACCGGAGCCGGAGCCGCTGCTGCCGGTCGAGTCGCCGCCCTTGATCGGGTCCGCGCTACTGTCGCCCGCTGGGATGCCGCCCGTGCCGCCGGGGGAGAACAGGTCCTTCGGGACCTCCGGGATCGGCGGGATGGTCGGCATGGTGGGCGTCGACGGGGTCGAGCCGCTGCTGCCACCGGGCGTGCCGATGTTGGCGGTGTCCTCGATCTGGTAGTCGCCGGGCTTGGGGATCGACGGCGACGAACCACCCGTGGAACCGGAACCACCGGTCGAGCCGCTGCCGCCGGGCAGGCCGGAGCCGCCCGTGGAGCCGCTGCCGCCCGTGGAGCCGCTGCCACCGGTGGAGCCGCTGCCCCCCGCAGAGCTGTCGGAGCCGCCCGCGCCCGCGCTGCCGCCGGGGGAGAACAGGTCCTTCGGGACCTCGGGGATCGGCGGGATGGTCGGCATGGTGGGCGTCGACGGGGTCGAGCCGCCGCTGCCGCCCGGCGTGCCGATGTTGGCGGTGTCCTCGATCTGGTAGTCACCGGGCTTGGGGATCGACGGCGACGAACCACCCGTGGAACCGGAACCACCAGTGGAGCCGGAGCCGCCGGTCGAGCCGGAGCCGCCCGTGGAGCCCGAACCGCCGGACGCGCCGCCGGTGCCCGCGCCCTCGCCACCGGTGCCCGCGCCTGCGCCCCCACCGGGGGAGAACAGGTCCTTCGGGACCTCCGGGATCGGCGGGATGTTCGGCATCGGCTGCTGCTGCTGGCCGGAGCCGGAGCCGCTGCCACCGGTGGAACCGCTGCCGCCCGTGGAACCGCTGCCGGAACCGCCGGGCGAGCCGATGTCCGCCGTGTCCTCGATCTGGTAGTCGCTCGGGCTGGGCGTGGGGGTGGACGCGCCGCTGCCGGAACCAGAGCCGCTACCGCTGCCGGAGCCGGAGCCCGCGCCGGAACCGCCGGTTGAGCCGGAGCCGCCGGGCACGCCTGCGCCACCCGCGCCAGCACCTGCGCCCTCGCCGCCTGCACCCGCGCCCGCGCCGCCCTGGGAGAACAGGTCCTTCGGGACCTCGGGGATCGGGGGCATCTCGGGGGCCTGCTGGGGTTGCTGCTGGCCGTTGGTCCCGCTGCCCGAGCCGGAGCCGGAACCAGTGCCCGCGCCGGAACCCGAGCCGGCACCGGCGCCCGTGCCCGCACCGGCGCCGGTCCCAGCGCCCGCGCCGGTACCCGCGCCCGCGCCACCGGTCGTCCCGGTGTCGCCGCCGCCCGGCGTGCCGACGTTCGCGGTGTCCTCGATCTGGTAGTCGCCGGGCTTCGGCGCGCCGTTGGCGCCCCCGGTGGAACCACTGCCGCCCGCGCCGCTGCCGCCCGTGCCACTGCCGCCGGTCCCACCGGCGCCCGCGCCCTCCGCACCGCCCGCGCCGCCGGTGGTCCCCGGCTGGTTCACGGCCGGACCGCCGCCCGCGCCGCCCGCGCCCGCGCCGCCCGTGGCTCCGGGGTCGCCGTTGACCGAACCGGGGTCGTTGACCTGCGGGCCCGCGCCCTGACCGGTCGCACCCGAGCCACCCGCGCCGCCCGCGCCCGCGGGGGCCTGGGCGTCGGTCTCGGTGTTGATGCCCGCGAACTCCTGGTTGTTGCTGTCGTCGGTCTGGGCGTGGTCCTGGGCCGTGGCCTGGATGCCGCCCGCGACCTTGCCCATCGTCATGGAGATCTTGTCGAGGTGCATCCCGCCCTTGGCGGAGGAGACGTTGAACCGCTCCACCGCCTCGGCGCCGACCTGCCCGAAGGCGTTGCCGGACAGGGAGGCGCCGGTGATCGCGGCGGCGATCTCCTTGTAGCTGCTGCCGAGGTCCTCGGCCTGCTTGCGCAGGGTCTCCATGTCGGACTGGTTCATGGAGAACCCGGAGCCCGCGCCACCGGAGTCGCTCGTCGGGGCCGGGCGTCGGGACATCACGTGCATCTTCTGCATCTGCTGTTCGGTCGTGGACATCGCTGTGCTGCCTCCGCGGGGCGCAGGGAGAGGGTGGGGACGGGGTGAGGTGGTCGGCGCTCGGCCGCGTCAGCTCCTAGCCGTTCTCCACCTGCCGCTGCTCACGGGTCCACGCCTGGGTGGGGCGCAGCGGTTCGGCCTGCTGGGCCGGGACCGACATGTGCGTGGGCTGCAGGGGCTGCTGCTGCTGGTAGACCGGGGTGCCCTGGTGCATGGGCTGCAACGGCTGCACGGGCTGCTGGTACGCCGGGGTGCCCTGGTGCATCGGCTGGAGCGGCTGCACGGACTGCTGGTACGCCGGAGTGCCCTGGTGCATCGGCTGCAGCGGGTGGTGCGCGGGGGTGCCCTGCTGGGTCGGCTGCAGCACGTGGTGCGCCGGAGTGCCCTGCTGGGTCGGCTGCAGCGGGTGGTAGGCCGGAGTGCCCTGCTGCGTCGGCTGGAGCACGTGGTGCGCGGGGGTGCCCTGCTGCCGCTCGACCGCGTGCATCTGCGAGTGCTCGGCCCGCTGCATGGGCTCGAGCGGCTGCATCCGCTCCCCCACCATCCTGGGCTCCAGCGCGTGCATCCGCTCCACGCCCACCCTCGGCTCCAAGGCGTGCATCCGCTCGGCCGCCATCTTCGGCTCCAGGGGCTGCATCATCCGCCGCTCGCCCGCCTGCATGGGCTCCAGCAGCGCGCCCTGCCGCAGCTCGCCCCGCTCCATCGGCTGCAGCAGCCCCTGCCTGGACTGGAGCAGGCCCTGCTTGGGCTCCAGCGCGGCCTCGTCGTCGGCGAACCTCGGGCGCGGCGCGTTCATCCCGGACGGGTTGGTGGTGCCCTCGGCGGTCATGCCGCGCGGGGCGTTGGGCAGGGTCGGGCTGGTCTCGCCCTCGACCATCATGCCGCGCGGGGCGTTCGGCAGGGTCGGGCTGGTCGTGCCCTCGGCCGTCATGGCGCGCGGGGCGTTGGCCAGGGACGCGGTGGTCGTGCCCTCCTCCGCGTTCGGCATCCGCGCAGCCAGGCGGCCGGTCGCGGTGGCGGTGGCGTTGTCGGAGACGTCGTCGTACCGCTCCCACTCCTTGCTGACCTGGTCGGACAGCTGGTCGAGCTTGCCCATCCGCTCGGCCTGGCGGCCCATGGCCTCCTTGAGCTGGTCCATGCGCCCGGAGATGTCCTGGCCGACCTGGGTGGCGGCGTCCACCACCGAGGCCAGGAAGATCGGGATCGAGGCGCCGAAGGTCAGCGGGGCCATGACGTAGGCGGCGACGGCGGCGGGGGCCAGCGAGTCGGAGAACCGGCTGACCTGGTCGATGACGCCCGCGCGCATCCCCTCGACCATCTTGCCGGTGGCCTCGACGACCACGCCCTTCTGCGCGACCGCGTTCGCCATCGAGTCCAGCTCGCCGCCGAACTTGTCCATGCTGCCCTTGAAGGCCTCCATGGACTCGCCGGTCCAGCCCTGCGGGTTGCCCAGCTGCTCGCGCTGGGTGTTCGACAGCTCGCGCATCCGCTCGGACGCGGTGCGGTAGGCGTCGGCGGTGGCCTGGACGCTGCCCTTGTCGGTCTGCAGCTGGTCGATCGGCTCGCGCAGGAACGCGACGTAGTCCATCGTCCACCCGGCGACCTGGGCCAGGCTGGCGAACGGGTCGGCGGGCGCGGCGACGTTGCCGGTGGGCGTGAAGGCCTCCGGCTCGGCGGCGGCGTCCTTGCCGATGGACTCGATCTCCGGGTTGACATCAGCCCCGTTAGCCGCGCCGGCCACCCTCTTCGCCACGACCATGGCGGCGGTCGCGGTGGCGGTAACTTCTGCGGTGGCTTCTGCCATGAGCAGGACCTTCCTCGGGGCATCTCGTCTCGCGCCGGCGTGGCGCAGGGAACCGGCACTTCGGTATGGGTGTTCACCGCACAGTAGAGGGACGCCGCCAACGTGCCGCCAACGCGACGCCAACGATCACGGGTGGCGGGTGGTGAGCGGGGAACGGCCGGTGACGGGCGGGTTTCAGGCGGGCGGACGGCGGTGGTCGGGCGTCCGGGGGGGGCGGTTCCTGAGCCCTTGCGATCGCCCGGTGCCCCCTCCCCCGCCGTCGCGCGGCTGCGCGCTCCGCGACCGGGTGCCTCCGGCTGGTGGTGACGTTCCATGTCGACCACTACGTGCACGAGGCGCTGCGGGCGGGGCTGGTCGGCGGGGCGTGACGCGGGGCGGGTGGTGGCCCGCCCCGGCTCGGTCACGCGCGGGGGTCACCGCCGAACAGGTCACGGCCGGAGAAACCGGGGTCGGGGTTGTCGGGGCGGTCACCGGCGGAGGTCTGCGGATCGGCGTTGGGCACCGGGTCGGCCGAGGTGTGGCCGGTGGGGATCGGACTGGGGCGACTCGGACCGGCAGGAGACGGGCCGGCGGGGACCTGGCTGGCGGGGACCTGGCTGCTGGGGATCGGGCCAGCGGGGGACGAGCCGGCGGGGCTCGGCCCTGCGGGAGACGGGCCGGCGGGGGCCGGGGTGGCGGGGATCGAACCGGCGGGGACCTGCCGGGCAGTGGCCTGACCAGCGGACATAGGACCACCAGGCACGCCGGAGACCCGCGAGCCGGGGTTGAGCGTTCCGGGGAAGGACGCTCCGGGAACTCGCTTACCAGGGCTCAGCGTGCCGGGGTTCGGCACGCCGGGAACCCGTGCGCCGGGGTTGAACGTCCCGTGGTGCGGCGCACCCGGAACCCGCGCACCGGGGTTGAGCGTCCCCGGATTCGGCACACCGGGAGCGAACGTGCCGCTGTTCGGCACCCCACCACCGGGTGCCCCGCCTCCGGTCATCCAGGTGCCGGACAACCCGCTGCCCGCCGCACCGGCGCCAGGCGTCCCAGCACCGGGCATCCCGGCGCCGGGAGCTCCGGCCCCAGGCAGCCCAGGCCCAGCGACACCGCTTCCAGGCACCCCAGCCCCAGGCAGACCGCCACCAGCCACACCGCTTCCAGGCAGCCCAGGCCCAGCCACTCCGCTCCCGGGCAGGCCGCCGGGCAGCCCACCACCGGGTTCCGCGCCGGGACCGCCGAAGCCCTGACCGGGCGCGGGGTTGCCCGCGCCGCCGTGGGCGGGCGCGGCGTTGGCCGCAGCAGCAGCCGCCGCCGCAGCCGCCTCCAGGGCGGCCCAGCGCGGGGCGAGCAGGCGCTCGACCGGCGTCGTCTCCGGCTCGCCGTCGCCGACCGCCAGGACGCGGCGCGCCCGGCGCAGCGCGCCGACCGCCCGCGCGGGTGGCACGGCGCGGTCCAGCAGGAGCCAGCCGAGGGAGTCCGGCCCGGCGCCCGCCAGCAGGCGCGCGCCCGACTCCGCCGTGACGCTGACCAGCGGCGTCACCAGGAACAGCGTGCGCCACGCCTCCCCGACCGCGCCGTCCGGCATCTCCGGGGACGACTCGCCCGCGATCAGGTCGGCCACCGCCTGGAGGTTGCGCCGCACCGCCCGCGCCTCGTGACCGAGGAACTCGCGGTGCAGCTCCAGGGCGGCCAGGAGCAGCGCGTCGCGCGCGGCCGTCCACTCCGGGTCCGTCCACGGCTCGGCGCGCTCCCGCCCGGCGAACAGCTCGGCCGCGACCGGCAGCAGCTCCTCCACGCGCACCAGTTCCGCCGTGCGCTCGCTGATCACCCACTCGTGATCGGCCTGGGCGAGCACGGCCGCGCGCACCGCCTGCTCCGCCACGTCGAGCCCCGGCGTGCGGGGCGGTGGCGGCGGGGCCTGGGGCGGCGGGGTGGCGTGCAGGCGCTTCAGCTCGGCCTCGGCCAGCTTCACCCGGTCGGACAACCACGTGTCGCGCCACGACCACAGGTGCTGGTCGCTGTCCTGCTTGGCGACGCGCTTCCACAGGGCGGGCCGGAGCTTGCGGTGCTCCCGGTGCTCGCCCTTGCGGCGCTCCAGCTCCTCGTTCCAGCCCCAGACCTGGTGCTCGATGGCGGCGAACTGCCGGGCGGCCTCCTGCTCCAGCTCCGCGTGCGCGTCGACGGCGGCCCGCTCGACCTGGGCGAGCTGGTCGCGGTGGGCGCGCACCTCGGCCAGGCGCGCGATGGCGGCCGTGAGCCCGGCGCGGGCGCGGTCCAGCTCCTCGCGCAGCACGGGTTCGCGGTCGACGGCACGGCTGGCGGCGTCGCGCCTGGCGTGCAGGTCGTCCACGAGTTGGCGGGCAGCGCGGAACGCGGCAACGGCATCCGACCACGGGCGTTGAGGACCATTGTCCTCCCAGGTCTTGAGCAAGTCCAGGAGGCCGGCGCCACCGGTCCAGAGCTCTTGGGCGAACCGCTCGCGGTCGGCGCGGTCGACGAGGGTGAGCGCGAGCGGCCAGTCGTGCCCGGTGGACCCGGCCGCGGCGGCGGGCGCGGGTCGCACGGCCGCTCCCGCGGCACGCGCGGTGGTCTCGTCGGCGCTGACCGCGAGCACCCCTCCCCCGGCCAGCTCCGGTCGCCAGGCGCTGACCTCGCGGGCCCGGTCGGCGGTGAGCCAGCGGAACCGCAGCCCGCTGAACGCCTCGCGCGGGTGCCCCAGCTCGGCGAGGTCGCGGGCCCGGCGCACGAGCACGCCGACCACCAGCTCGTGGACCGCGTCGGCGTCGGCCGGACCGGGCTCGGGCGGCTCACCGGCCAGGTGGTCGCGCAGCGCGGGCCCGGTGGGCTCGGCGGCCTCCAGCTCGGCCAGGAACGGGCTGGTCGGCTCGGGCAGCCAGGCCGTGCCGGTGCCGCGCGGCACGGCGGTGCTGGTGACGCCGATCTCGGCGTCGGCCGGGGAGAACCCGGTGGCGCGCACGGCGGCGTCCTCGCAGGCGACCAGCTCGGTGTGCCCGAGCCTGCCGAGGGCGGTGGCGCGGAACTCGGCGGCGAAGCGCTCCTGCGCCTGGGCGAACCCGGTGAGCCGCCCGAGCACGGCCGCGCCGCCCAGCCCGACCTCGCCGGTGGCCCAGGCCGCGGCCGACAGGGCGGCGGACCCGAGCAGCGCGCGCCCGCTGTCGTCGACGGCGAACCGGGCGAGCGCCCCGTCCCCGTCCACGTCGGGCGTGGGCGCGCCGAACGCCCCGGCGAGCACCGCGAGCGCCTTCCCGCGCGGGTGGATCCCGACGTGCACGACGTGCCGCCACTCGGCGCCGCTGGGCAGCTCCCGCCGGGCGAGGGGGTGCTCGGCGTCCCACGGCAGCGGCTCACCGGCCCTGACCCGCTCGACCTCGCCCAGTTCCGGCTGGTCGAACAGCTCGACCGCACGCCAGAACCCCAAAGCCCGCACCGGACCCGCCTCTCCCACAACCGCTCCCCGCTCACCGTCGCCCGCGCGCTCGATCATCACACAGGTGGTGGGCCGAGGGGCGTCGGCACGCCCCCGCGAGGTCGGGGGCGGCCCGAGATCACGAGGTCCGAGGGCGCGCGGCTACTGTCTGCACCTGCGGCGCGACCCACCCAAGACGTTGCGGAGGCGACCCCCGGATGCTCATCCCGCTGCTGTTCCTGAACGCGGTCACCGCCGTGGTCGGCGTGGTGTTCGCGACGGTGGCGGCCGTGCACCCGGCGTCGCTGAGCTACAGCCCGTCACCGGACCGGGGCGAGCGCATGTACGCCTGGATGCACGCCGCGAAGGCCGTGCCGCTCGGGGTGCTGGCCGCGAGCCTGCCGCTGGCGCTGCCGGGCCAGGCGACGATGTTCTGCCTGCTGGGGGCGGCGCTGTCGCAGGCGGTGGACGCGGCGGTCGGGTGGTCGCGCGGGTCGTGGGGGATGACGGCGGTGGGGGCGGCGTCGGCGGTGGTGCACGTGGTGACGGCGGTCGCGGTGGGGTGATCAGGGGGTTCGCCCTGGTCTAGGGCTTCCTGCGGATCTTCACCTCAGGTGGAGGGCGATGCGGGGCAAGACGATCTCGGCGCGGTGGGCAGGCGGCTCGTTTCGCGAACCTGGTGGCCGGGCCGCGGAGCCGCTTGAGGCGGTTGAAGCAGCGCTCGACCACGTTGCGCGGCTTGCAGAGGTCGGGGTCGAAGGCCGGTGGCCTGCCGCTGGGCGAGCCCTTGGTCCTGCGGCGGGCGATCCGGTCGACACGTTCCGGGATGGCGGCCTTGATCGGCCGCCGCTGTAACGCGGTGCGGGTGTTCGTGTGGGCGTGGGCCTTGTCGGCGATCACCCGCCCCACCCCGCACCCGCCGCCCGTCCACGGCGATGTCGTGGATGTCGTCGAGCAGCGGTGGCGGTTGCGGGTTGTCGCAGGCCCTGACCCGAGGGTGAGGATCGCCGTCGGTGGCAGACCCGCCGAGTCGACGGTCGGGTGCAGCTCGTCCGTCAGCTCACCACGTCCGACCACCCACCGTCATCAGCACACGATCACGAAAAAGATCCACAGGACACGCCCTGCACCCTCGCGGCCCAGCTCGCGCCGCGCCTGCCCGCTGTTCGGGTGAGGGCCCCCTGACTGCCCGGCCCACCCGTTGACAGCAGGTCCAGACCACCTCCAGGCTCGGCGTGGAAGCGCTCTCACGTCCGCCGCCGCTTCGGGTCCTGCCGTTCGACCGCACCGAACGACCTTGGAGGGACGAGGCGTATGCGAGGCCCCCGTCGACTGCTCGCCGTCGCGCTCGTGGCGCTCACCGCGGCGGTCGCGCTGACCGCTCCGGCAGGCGCCGCGGCGACCAAGAAAGGCGTCAGCGTCAACAACCACCCCGGTGTCGCCGGCGCGCTCGCGAACGTGCGGGCCGGGTGGTACTACACCTGGGCCGTGGACACGCAGGGCGTCAGCACGCCGCCCGGTGTCGAGTTCGTGCCGATGGCGTGGGGATCGGGATCGGTCACCGATGCCGCGCTGGGCAAGGCGAAGTCGCTCGGCAGCACGCTGCTCGGGTTCAACGAGCCGGACATGGCCGGGCAGGCGAACCTGAGCGTCGAGCAGGCGTTGAACCTGTGGCCCCGGTTGCAGGCCACGGGGATGCGGTTGGGCGCGCCCGCCGTGGCGTACGGCGGCGACCAGGCGGGCGGGTGGCTCGACCGGTTCATGAGCGGGGCCGCCGCGCGCGGCTACCGGGTCGACTTCATCCCGCTGCACTGGTACGGCAGCGACTTCTCCAGCGCGGCGGTCGGACACCTGCAGGGGTACCTGCAAGCGGTGCACAACCGGTACCGCAAGCCGATCTGGCTCACCGAGTACGGGTTGATCGACTTCACCGGGTCGCAGCCGCGCTACCCCGGTCAGGCGCAGCAGGCCGACTTCATCAGCCGCTCCGGGGCGATGCTCAACGGGTTGGGCTTCGTGGAGCGGTTCGCCTGGTTCTCGCTGTCGACGCGCACGAGCCCGACCGGGCTGTACGACGGGACGACGGCGAACACGTCCGGCGCCGCCTACCGGAACCTGCCCTGAGCAACCGCGAAACCCCTGTCGGCCACGCCGAACCACTGGCGCGGCGAGTTCTTCGCCCGCGAGGACAGGCTCGCGCCCCGGTACGCCGTCAGCTGCGTCAACGCGTTCTCGCTACCGATCACGAGCAAGGCGGAGAACGACGTGGCCCCACCGGGTTCGGCGGAGTGCACGTCGGTCGGCTGCCCGGAGAAACTGCTGCCGCACTGCCCGCCCGCGAGCCTGACCAAGTGAGCGGACGGCAGGCCGATGCTGTGCACCAAACCGAACCAGGACGCGCGGACCGCGTACAGCAACGCGCTCTCGGCGCGGTGCACCAAGGCCTACGCGTGGTCGAAGCACGACACCGAGCCCGGCAACCAGCTGGTCCGGCAGTGCCGCCAGTGCGCCGGGTTCACGGTGACCTTCCACGCGGCGGCGTGAGGGTCAGCGCTTCCAGAGGGTCGCGCGGAGGGTGATCGAGCGGCTGAACACGTTGTCCGGTCCGATCGCCACGACCTCGACGAGCACCACGGCGCCCTCGCCGGTCACCGCGCAGAGCCGCGTGCCGACGTCGACGTTCGTTCCGGGGCCGACCTTCTCCTTCCGGGAGATCGGGCCGGTGGTCGCGGCGTCCGAGCACTGCTCGGGCGTCGTGGCGCCCCCGGCGAACCCGACCCGCGCCCGCTCGTCGGTGACGGTGGTGCTGAACTCGTCGTCGGCGGTGTGGCTGAACTCGGCGGAGTTCTCGACGGCTTCAGGGGCGGGCGATCCGGCGGACCGGACGGAGGGCTTGTCGAGGTCGACGTAGGCGCTCACGCCCAGCGCGCCGGTCGGGAGCACCAGTGCCTTGTCCCGGTAGACCTCGCTGTACGCGGCGGTGGTCGTGGCCGCGCCCCCGGTGGTCGTGGCGGCGCCCCCGGTGGTGGTCCGTCCTCCTGCCGCCGACGTCGAGGCGACCTCAGGTGACGGGGCGTCCGCCGAGCGCGGCAGCAACCACGCGACCAGCGCGACCCCGAGCCCCATGACGGCGAGCGCCGCGCTGACGACCCCCGCCACCGCACCGGTCCGCTCCCAGTCCACAGCGCCCACCTCCCCCACGCGCCATTGTGACGGTGGGGAACCTCGCGCACACGCGGTTTTCCCGGTATTCGCGCCCAGCCGGACACACCGGCCCCGGCGGGCGGTCCCCGAGTTCGACCGCGCGGGCCGCAGGGGTGGCCGTCCGGTCTCGAGGCCGCCGCGCCGCTCGGCGGGCCGGTTCCGACATCCGGGTGAGCCGCGCCGCGCGATCGGCGGCGGGGGCGCGGATAGGATAGCGTTCCCGCGAACCCCGCCGGAGCGCCGAGATCCCGCCTCACGTCGGAGAAACCCCCTTGTGAGCTGGCCGCGCCCGCGGGTGGTCGCGCCGTGCGCGACCGGGCGGGCGACGCCTGCCCGAGCAGGAGACGACACCATGGCGCCACTCGGCGAAGACGAATACCGCTGCCCCCACACCGCTCGCGGGCACCGCAGCAGGTGGGCCCTCCCGGAACGCCGGGTGGGCGCGGCGACAGCGGCTCTGCGGCACCACGGCCGAACACCGGTCGTGCACGTGGCGGGCGAGGTGGACCTGGTGAGCGCGCCGGTGCTGCGCGGCGCCCTCGACCTGGCCCTGGAGCACCGGCCACCGGTGCTGGTGCTGGACCTGAGGGAGGTCCGGCTGCTGGCCGTCGCCGGTCTGGCCGCGCTGACCGGAGCCTGCCTGCGGGCGGGCGAGCTCACGCGCCTGCGGGTGGTGGCGACGCACCACGCCGTGCTGCGCCCCCTTCGGGTCACCGCGCTGGACCGGCTGGTCGAGGTCCGGCCGTGCCTCGGCGAGGCGCTCGCCCCGTTCTAGCGGGCGGTCCCGACCCGGTTCACCCGGTCCGGCGCGAGGCGGCGCGCCGGGCGCGGGTGGGTCGCACCGCCGCGAGCGGTCGCGGCGCGAACCGTGAGCGGCCCCCGCTCCCCGGCGTCGGGAGCGGGGTGCGGCCGAACAGGGGGCGTTCCTGTACAGCCCGCGGGGCGGCTGCTAGAACAGTTGCGGGCGTCGTCGCGGTCCGGATCGGACCTGCCGGACGTCCCCCAGCGACACCGCTGTCCTCGACCCCGACAGCCGGACACCAGTCAGGCATCGGCGTGGATCGAGGTCCCCTTGCTCCTCCACCTGCACGGCACCGGCACGCCCGTCCCAGGCCCCGCGAGGGGAACACGCCGGGGCGCGGTCCACCTCGCGCCCCCCGCCGACACCGGCCGGGGGCCGCACCGCGCCCCGCCTCCCGAGAAGCGTCCCCGGTCACGCGCGCCGGGAGCGGTCCTGGTCCGCCGCGCCGGAGCACCCGGCGCGGGGGACCGGTCGACGTTCCCGGACGGCGGTACGGGGGCGGAAGCGTGAAGATCGCCATGATCGCGCTGCACACCGGTCCGCTCGCGGAGCTGGACGAGGCGGCGAGCAGGCGGGCCGCGCACGTCGCCGACCTGTCCTCCGCGCTGACCTCGGCGGGGCACGAGATCACCGTCTACGCGGGAGGGAGGTCGCCCTGCGTGCCGGGCGCGGTGCGCACCCCGGAGGGCTACCGGGTGCTCTACGTGCCCATCGGGGCGCGCGGCGGCACGGCGGCGCGGCGGCGCGCACCAGGAGCGCGGGCGAGTTCCTGCTCGAGCTGTGGCGGTCCGCGCCGCCCGACGTCGTGCACGCCCACCAGTGGCCCTCCGGCCTGGTCGCCCTGCGCGCGGCGGCCCCGCTCGGACTGCCGGTGGTGCAGACCTTCCACGCGCCGTCCAGCAGCCTGCTCGCCGAGCACCCGAGCGCGCGGCGGGTGATCGGCAGGGAGGCCACCGGGATCGTCGCCACCAGCGACCAGGAGGTGTCGGACCTGGTCGAGGCGGGCGTGCGGCGGTCGAAGATCACCGTCGTGCCCTACGGGGTGGACCCCACCAGGTTCAGCCTCGCCGGGCCCAGGGACAGGCGGAACCTGCCGCACCGGATCGTCGCGGTCGGCGCGGGGCACCCCTCGGACGGGGTCGGCGACGTGATCGTGGCGCTGCGCGGGGCGCCCGCGACGGAGCTGGTCGTCGTGGGGGACGCGATCTCCGGCGCGGCGCCGTGGAGGCAGCGGCTGGTGGACCACGCGCGGGTGCACGGCGTGGCCGACCGGGTGCGCCTGGTGGGATGCGTGCCGCGCTCCGCGATGGCGAGCCTGCTGCGCTCGGCCGACGCCGTGGTGTGCGCCGCCAGGACCCAACCGTTCGGCATCGTGGCACTGGAAGCGATGGCCTGCGGCGTCCCCGTGGTCGCCACCTCCGTCGGCGTGCTCGCGGAAATCGTGGTGGACCACGTCACCGGGGTCCTCGTGCCACCGGGCTCCCCCGCCGCACTGGCCAGAGCACTGCGAAAGCTGCTGACCAGCCGCGTCAGGCTCAACGCCTACGGGATCGCGGGCTACGACCGGGTGCTGGCCCGCTACAGCACGGAGGTGCTCACGGCGGAGGTGGCGCGGCTCTACCGGCAGGTGATCACCGCAGGCGCCGGGAGCGGCGGGGCGCGGGTGAGCGCCTGACCGTCCGGGATCGTCGGTCACGGGGTGGGCGGAGCGGCGGCGGGGTCCGCTCCGCCCACCCCCGATCGGGGGAAAGCGCTGTCCGCGCCGCAGCGCACGCGCCCGCGTCCGCGTCCGCGTCCGGTGAGGAGAATCGCGTGCGGACGGCGTTCACCGGGGGAGCATCGCGGGCGGCTGCCGGCTCGGGGACGAGCCGGTCGAGGCCAGGCCCTAGGCTGACCGGTGTTGCCCTGGGGGTTGATTCGGAGGACTGATGGCGGAGAACCGGCGGAGGAGGCTGCAGGAGCTGCTGGCCGCCGACCTCGCCGCGCGTCCTTCCTCAGCGGTCGAGGCGACCTGCGAGCGCTGCGTGCGGGAACTGGGCGTGTCCGGCGCGGGCGCGACGGTGCTGAGCAGCACACCCTCGGGCAGGACTCCCAATCGAGGTCTGGTCTACGCGACGAACGAGGTGAGCGCGGGTTTGGAGGACCTCCAACTCGTCGTCGGAGAGGGTCCCTGCCTGGACGCCTTCGCCTCCGGCGGCCCGGTGCTGGTGTCGGACCTGGCGGCCCAGACCGAGCGGTGGCCCGCCTTCACGCCCGCCGCGTGCGCGCTGGGCGCGGCGGCCGTGTTCTCGTTCCCGCTCCAGTTCGGCGTGGCGCGCCTGGGGTCGCTGGACCTCTACCGCGACGTGCCCGGTCCGCTCACCAGGTCGGAGCTGACCGACGCCCTGATCCTGAGCGACCTGGCCACCCAGGGCGTCGTGACCGACCTGGACGGGCACCGCACCGCCGACCTGAGCTGGCTGGTGGACCCGCACATCCAGGTGCACCAGGCGACCGGGATGGTCAAGGCGCAGCTGGACTGCACGACCGAGGTCGCGCTGCTGCGGCTGCGCGGCTACGCCTTCACCCACGACATCCCGCTGACCGAGGTCGCGCGGCGGGTCGTGGCGCGGGAGCTGCGCTTCACCGAAGGCGAGGTCGGGCAATAATGCGACGTGAGGGAAAGGCCGACTCGATGAGCACTGCCCGTGATCAACAGTTGGCTGACGCGTTCGTGTCGCTGGCCGACACACTGGTCGCCGACTTCGACGTGCTCGACTTCCTCGGGATGCTCACCGAGCGCGCCGTCGAACTGCTCGGGGTGGACGCCGCCGGGGTGATCCTGTCCGACCAGCGGGGCGGGTGGCGCCCGGCCGCCGGGTCGTCCGAGCACGCGACGCTGGTCGAGGTGTTCGCGGCGCAGACCGAGCAGGGGCCGTGCCTGGACTGCGTGCGCACCGGGACGTCGGTGTCCAGCACCGACCTCGCCGAGGAGCACGACCGGTGGCCGGAGTTCGGCCCGGCGGCGGTGAGCGCGGGGTTCCGCTCGGCGTGCGCGCTGCCGATGCGGCTGCGCGACGAGGTGATCGGCGCGCTGACGCTGCTGAACACCGCGCCCGTCCCGGTCGACGAGTCGGCCATCGCCCTGGGGCAGGCGCTCGCCGACGTCGCCACCATCGGTATCCTTCAACAGCGCACGATCAGGCAGCACGACCTGGTGTCCGAGCAGTTGCAGGCGACCCTGCACCACCGCACCGTCGTGGAACAGGCCAAGGGCGTCCTGGCCGAGGTCGGCGGGGTGGACATGCACGTGGCGTTCCTGACCTTGCGCCACTACGCCCGCTCGCACCGGTTGCGGTTGTCCGACGTCGCGCACGAGGTCGCGGCGGGCGCGCTGAACGCAGACGCCCTGTTCGCCGCGCCGACCGACTCGCCCCGGCCGTGACCCCGCGGGGGCGCCTATCACGGCTACCGAAGGGCCATCGACATGGCGATCCCTTCCCTCCCCGCACGGGGACGGACCACCTCCGCGGATGACCGCGAGCTGCGGGTGTCACAGGCGTTCGTGCTGCTCGCCGACACCCTGGTGGACGGCTTCGACATAGTGGACTTCCTCCGCCACCTCACCGAGCAGTGCACCGAACTGCTCGGGTCCACCGCGGCCGCGGTGATCCTGGTCGACCAGCGGGGGGAGCTGAGCGTGGCGGCCACCTCGTCCGAGCGGGCCGAGCTGCTGGAGCTGTTCGCGGTGCAGACCGACGACGGGCCGTGCGTCGACTGCGTGCGCGGTCGGACACCGGTCTCCTGCGCCGACCTGAGCGGGACGGGCGGGCGGTGGCCCCGGTTCAGCGCGGCTGCCCACGAGTGCGGTTTCCGGGCCGCGCACGCCCTGCCCATGCGGCTGCGCAACCAGGCCGTGGGCGGGCTGACCCTGCTCGACGCCGAGCCCGGCGCGCTCAGCGAGGACGTGCTGCGGCTGGGCCAGGCGCTCGCCGACGTCGCCACCATCGGCATCCTGCAGCAGCGCGCCATCGAGCGCGGCGACCAGTTGGCGGACCAGCTGCAGACCGCGCTGGGCAGCAGGGTCGTGATCGAGCAGGCCAAGGGCATCCTGGCCACCGTGGGCGGCATTCCCCTCGACGAGGCGTTCGACCGGCTGCGCGGCTACGCCCGCGACCACCGCCACCGCCTCACCGAGCTGGCCAGGAACATCACCACGGGCACGGCGGACACGGCGGCGATCCTCGCGCGGGACAACCGCTGAACGGTCCGACGTGCTTCCTGCTGGAAGCTCGGGGGCACACCGCGGGTAGGCCCTCGACCTACCCGGTTCAGCCGAACAGGCAATGATCCTGTACATGCCGGAAACCGGTTGCTAGAACGGACCGGGGCGTCGTCGTGACCCGGACCCAACCGGCCCGGCGCCTTCCACAGCGACACAGCTGCCCCAGACCCCGGCGGCCGGAGCACCGGCAGGATTCGGCGCGGATCGGGGTCTTCTTGCTGATCTCCAGAACCCGTGCGTCCTCCCCTGGACCCGGCGTGCCGCCCGTTCGGCGGGGCGCCCTCGGATGCCGCCCCACCCCGTGGAGCACACGCGCGGGGTGGGGCGCTGCCGAGCCGGAGGGGCGTGCGCCCGAGCGCCGGACCTGCCCTGGAGCCGTCGCGCCTGGTCGAGCGCTCCCGCTCGTCGGCACGGCGGGGACCGCGTCCGCGGCACACCTCAGGAGCAGGCAGATGAAGATCGCGATGATAGCTCTGCACACCGGCCCGCGCTCGGCGCTCGACGCCGCCGCGACCAGGCGGGCCGGGCACGTGGCCGACCTGTCCTCCGCGCTGACCGCGCTGGGGCACGACGTCACCGTGCACACCGGGGGGTGGGCCTCCGGCGCACCGGGTTCGGTGCGGCTGGCCGAGGGGTACCGGGTGCTCCGGGTCCCCTTCGGGGGTTCGGGGAACGTCGGTGACTTCCTGGCCGACCGCTGGCGGTCCGCGCCGCCCGACGTCGTCCACGCCCACCAGTGGCCCTCCGGCCTGGTCGCCCTGCGCGCGGCGGCCCCGCTCGGACTGCCGGTGGTGCAGACCTTCCACGCGCCGTCCGGTGGGCACCCGACCGGCAATCCGGCCGTGCGGCGGGTGATCGGCGGCGAGGCGGCCGGGATCGTGGCCACCAGCGCCGGGGAGGCGGAGCGGCTGCTGCGGACCGGGGTGCGGCGGTCGAAGATCACCGTCGTGCCCTACGGGGTGGACATCGACCGGTTCAACCCCGGTGGGCCGTGCGACGAGCGGTTCACACCGCGCCGGATCGTCGCGGTCGGCGCCGGGCACCCCTCGGACGGGGTGGGGGACGTGGTGGTCGCGCTGCGGGGCGTCCCGGACACCGAACTGGTCGTCGTGGGCGACCCGTCCTCGGACGCGGGGCAGTGGCAGCGACGCCTGGCGAACCACGCGCGGGTGCACGGCGTGGCCGACCGGGTGCGCCTGGTGGGATGCGTGCCGCGCTCCGCGATGGCGAGCCTGCTGCGCTCGGCCGACGCCGTGGTGTGCGCCGCCAGGACCCAACCGTTCGGCATCGTGGCACTGGAAGCGATGGCCTGCGGCGTCCCCGTGGTCGCCACCTCCGTCGGCGTGCTCGCGGAAATCGTGGTGGACCACGTCACCGGGGTCCTCGTGCCACCGGGCTCCCCCGCCGCACTGGCCAGAGCACTGCGGAAACTGCTGGGCGACGACCTCCGGCTCAGCGCCTACGGCGCTGCGGGCTACGAGCGGGTGCTGGCCAGGCACACCTCGACGGCGCTGGCGGGGGAGGTGTCGCGGCTGTACGAGAAGGTCGTCGCCGGGAACCCGCTTCCGGGGCGGCGGGGGCGCGTGCGGGCGGGGGATGCCGGGGTGGCGGGCGGATGAGCGCGGCGCCCCGCCGCCGGACGGCACGTCAGCAGCTGCCGCGCACGACGGGCGCCGTCCACCTCGACCACCTCTCCCCCTTGGTATTCAGTCAAGCATCTGAATTAATAGTGCGGTCCGATCGTTGGCAGGGGCGATGGCGGGTGCGGCTGCGCCGCAGGTGGCGGTCGTGGTCACGGCCATCGCCGCCGAGCAGTGAGGAGCTGGTGGTGACGACCACCGAACCCAGGGCCTACCCGTTCAGCGTTCCCGATGGGCTGGACGCGGAGCCCCTGTTCTCGTCGTTGCGCATCGAAGAACCGCTCGTCCGCGTGCAACTCCCCTACGGCGAGCCCGCCTGGCTCGCCACCCGGTACGAGGACGTGCGCACCGTGCTCGGCGACCCCCGGTTCAGCCGGGCCGCGAGCGCGGGGCGGGACGAGCCTCGGGTACGGCCGATCCCCTCGCCGCCCGGCAGCATCCTGGGGCTCGACCCGCCGGACCACAGCCGGTTGCGCAGGCTCGTCGCCAAGGCGTTCACGGTGCGCCGGGTCGAGCAGCTGCGGCCCCGCGCGCAGGAGATCGCGGACGGGCTGGTGGACTCCATGCTCGACGGCGGGCCGGGGGCCGACCTGGTGGAGGAGTTCGCGCTGCCGCTGCCGATCACCGTGATCTGCGAGCTGCTGGGCGTGCCCTACGCGGACCGGGTGGACTTCCGGGTGTGGTCGGACGCGTTCCTGTCCACCACCAAGTTCACCCCGGACGAGGTGCGCGAGCACACCGGGAAGATGGCGGGCTACATCGCCGGGCTGATCGCGCAGCGCCGCCGCGAGCCCACGGAGGACCTGCTCGGCGCGCTGGTCGTGGCGCGCGACGACGAGGACCGGCTGTCCGAGGACGAGCTGCTGTCCCTGGCGATGGCGCTGCTGGTGGCCGGGCACGAGACCACCGCCTCGCAGATCCCCAACTTCGCCTACGTGCTGCTCACCAACCCCGCCCAGCTGGAGCTGCTGCGCGCCGACCCCGCGCTGCTGCCGAGGGCGGTGGAGGAGCTGATGCGGTTCGTGCCGCTGGGCATCGGGGGCGGCATCCCCCGGTACGCCACCGAGGACGTGGAGCTGGGCGGGGTGCTGGTGCGCGCGGGTGAGCCGGTGCTGCCCGCCATCACCTCCGCGAACCGGGACCGGGAGGTCTGGTCGGACGCGGACGTGCTGGACCTGCGGCGCGAGGGGGCCTCGCACGTCGGGTTCGGGCACGGCGCGCACCACTGCCTGGGGGCGCCGCTCGCGCGCATGGAGCTCCAGGTGGCGGTGGACACCCTGCTGCGCCGGTTGCCCGGACTGCGGTTGGCCGACGAGCCGATCACCTGGAAGGCGGGCATGTCCACCAGGGGGCCCGCGACGATGCCGGTGACCTGGGACGCGCCGGGGCGCTGAGGTGGCGGGGCGCTGAGGTGGTGGGGCGGGTCGCGGTCGGGGGCCGCGACCCGCGCTGGGCGCGGCGGTACGGGATCGGCGGTGCCGCCCGGCGGGTTCGGCGCGGAGAATCGTGGGCCGGTGTCCCTGCGCGCGTCAGGAGTGCACGTGATCGGGTTGCGGTTGTCCGCCCTCGTGGCGGCTTCGGTGCTGGTGGTGGCGGTTCCGGCCTCGGGCGGTGTGGTCGCGCGGGGGTCGCTCGGCGGGGATCTCGGCGCCCTGCTGGCCGATCCCCGGTTGGCGGGGGCGGACGTGGGGCTGGTGGTGCGGAACGCGGAGACCGGCGCGGAGGTGTTCGACAACCGGGGTGGGAAGCGGGGGCAGCCCGCGTCGACGGCGAAGCTGCTCACCTCGGCGGCGGCGCTGGAGGTCCTCGGGCCGGACCACCGGTTCGCCACCGCGGTGTCGGCGTCCGGGACGGCCGTGGGCGGAGTGCTCAGCGGGGACCTGCACCTGCGGGGCACCGGGGACCCCACGGTGCTGGCGGCCGACTACGACGCGCTGGCGGCGTCGGTGGCGCGCGGTGGGATCAGGGTGGTGATGGGGAAGCTGGTCGCGGACGACACGTGGTTCGACCGGGTGCGGTTGGGGACCGGGTGGGCCTGGGACGACGAGCCTTACTACTACAACGCGCAGATCTCGGCGTTGACGGTGTCGCCGGATGCCGACTACGACGCGGGGTCGGTGGTCGTGCGGGTGGCGCCGGGGGTCGCGGGGGCGGCTGCGAAGGTGAGCGTGGAGCCGCCGAGCGACTACGTGCAGGTCGAGAGCACTGCGGTCACGGGGCCCGCGGGGTCCGCGTCGAGCGTGTCGGTCGTGCGGCGGCACGGGAGCAACGTGGTGGACGTGAGCGGGTCGGTTCCGGCCGGGGGCGCGGTGGTGAGCGAGTGGAGCGCGGTGTGGGAGCCGACCGGGCTGGTGACCTCGCTGTTCCGGGACGCGTTGGCGCGGAACGGGGTTCGGGTGCTCGGCGGGACGGGGCAGGGGGTGACGCCCGCGGGGGCGCGGAAGGTCGCTGAGCACCTGTCGATGCCGTTGTCTGGGTTGTTGACGCCGTTCTTGAAGCTGAGCAACAACATGCACGCGGAGATCCTGGTGAAGAGCGTGGGGCGGGCGGTGTTCGGCGAGGGCAGCTGGGGGGCGGGGCTGCGGGCGGTGGCGGAGCGGCTCGGCGGGCTGGGGGTGGACGCGGGGGCGCTGTCGCTGCGGGACGGGTCGGGGTTGTCGCGGATGGACCAGGTGAGCGCGGGGGCGCTGGCGGACCTGCTGGTGGCGGTGCGGGGGAAGGCGTGGTTCCCGGTGTGGCGGGACGCGCTGCCGGTGGCGGGGGTGGCCGATCGGCTGGTGGGCGGGACGTTGCGGAACCGGATGCGGGGGACGGCGGCGGAGGGGAACGCTCGGGCCAAGACGGGGTCGTTGACCGGGGTCAGCGCGCTGGCGGGGTACGTGACGACGGCTTCGGGGACGCCGCTGGTGTTCGCGATGATCAGCAACAACGCGCTGGGGTCGGTGCGGGAGCTGGAGGACGCGGTCGTGGTGCGGTTGGCGAGCGATCGCGAGGGGCGCGGGGGTGGCGTCCGGGTGGAGCGGGCGGTGGAGGGGCGGGTGGACGTGGAGTGCAGTTGGGTGAAGGCCTGCTGAGCTGAAGCGGTGGGCCCGGCGCGGAGCGTGCCCGTTCGGGCACGCTCCGCGCTGTGAGCAACCGCACCGACCGCATCGGTCGGCTGACCGACCGATGCGGTCGGTGCGCAGGTACCGTCGAACGGGTGGCACGAGAGATTCGGCACGAGGCGGACGTCCGGTTGCTCGACCGGGCGGCTGCGCTGTTCGCCCGGCACGGGTTCGACCACACGTCGATCAAGGACGTGGCGGACGCCGTCGGGCTGTCCAAGGCCGGGTTGCTGCACCACTACCCGACCAAGGAGGCGCTCTTCACCGCTGCCGCTGAGCTCGGGCGCGAGCGGGCGCGGCAGGTGTACGGGCAGGCCATGCGGCTGCCCGCCGGGCCCGAGCGGGACCGGTTGGCCGTCGAACTGGTGACCGACCTCGCGCTGGAGCACCCAGGGCTGATCGCCATGGCCGCCGGGGTGATCACCGAGATGGGCTCGGACAGCGCCCACCCCTTGCTCGTGCCCGACAGCGACGAGCTGTCGATGTTCGCCGTGTTCGACGTCGACCCGCACGACGTCGACAGCGAGCGCCTCGTGCGCGTGATCGGCGCGCTGAGCGCGCTGGCCGTGCTCAGCCTGGCCGCCAACCACGTCGACCGGAAGTCGGTGTGGCGGCGGCACATCGTGGCCACCTGCCTGGCCGCTCTCGGCCACCCCTCCCCTTGACCCAACCCACACCTCTGAGGCCTGAACGCTCATGGCACGTCTCCTCTACCGGCTCGGCGTCGGCTCGCACCGACGACGGCTCGCCGTAGTCCTGTTGTGGCTGGTGGTGCTGCTCGGCACCGGCGCGGGCGCGCTGACCCTCTCGGGCACCACCGCCAACTCGTTCTCCATCCCCGGCCAGGAGTCCACGACCGCGCTGGACAAGATCTCCGAGGAGTTCGGCTCCAGCGGTGGCGCGACCGCGCGCGTCGTGGTCAAGGCCCCGGACGGCCAGACTCTGACCACGCCGGAGAACGCCCAGCTGATCGCGGGCCTGGTGCAGAAGCTGTCCGAACTGGACGGTGTGGCCTCGGCGAGCAACCCGCTCGACCCGCAGGCCCCGGCGGTGAACCAGCAGATGGACACCGCGTACAGCACGGTCACCTACAGCGCCAAGGTCGGTGACATCACCCAGGAGCAGAAGGACGCGCTGTTCAAGGCCGTCGAGGACGGCCGCACCGGTGGGCTGACCGTGGAGGCCGCCGGCGAGGCCACCCAGTCGCCGCCGCACATCGGCGGCGTCGCCGAGGCGCTCGGCGTGATCATCGCGCTGGTGATCCTGGCCGTCACGTACGGCTCGCTCGTCACGGCGGGCATGAACCTGCTGACCGCGAGCGTCGGCGTGGGCATCGGCGCGCTCGGCGTCATGATCGCCACCGGGTTCATGGACCTGCAGTCCACCACCCCGGTCCTGGCGTCCATGCTGGGCCTGGCCGTGGGCATCGACTACGCGCTGTTCATCATCAACCGCTACCGGCAGGAGCTGCGGCACGGGCGCGAGGTCGGCGAGGCCATCGGCATCGCCGTGGGCACCGCCGGGTCCGCCGTGGTCACCGCGGGCATCACCGTCGTGATCGCGCTCGCCGGCCTGGCCGTCGCGGGCATCCCGTTCCTGACCCAGATGGGCGTGGCCGCCGCCGCGACGATCGTGGTGGCGGTGCTGATCGCGATCACGCTCGTCCCGGCGGTGCTGAGCTTCCTGGGGCTGAAGGCGTTGCCGCGCAAGCAGCGCGAGGCCGTGCAGCGCGGTGAGGTCGGCGAGGCCGAGGAGCACCACGAGCGCGGGTTCTTCCGGGGCTGGATCAACGGCGTGACCAAGCAGCGGGTCGCCGCGCTGCTGCTGGCCGTGATCGGCCTCGGCCTGGTGTCGGTGCCCGCCGCGTCGATGACCACGACGCTGGTGCCGCGCCCGGTCGCCGACTCCACGCAGGAGCGCGCCGAGAAGATCCTGGCCGACGGGTTCGGCGCGGGCTTCAACGGGCCGCTGATCGTGCTGTTCGAGGGCGGGAACCCGGCGCAGGCCGCCGCTGCCGCCGTCGCGGGCGTCCAGGGGCTGGACGACGTCGCGATGGTGGCGCCGCCGATCCCCGACGCCGACGGCACGGCGGCGATGCTGACCGTGATCCCGAAGTCCGGGCCCGCCTCGCAGGAGACCGAGAAGCTCGTCGAGGACCTGCGGGCGCAGCTCGCGGACGTCGAGGGCAGCACGACCTACGTGACCGGGTCGACGGCGGTGAGCGTGGACGTGGCGGTGACGCTGGACAAGGCGCTGCCGGTGTACCTGGTGCTCGTGGTGGGCCTGGCGCTGGTGCTGCTGGTGCTGGTGTTCCGGTCGATCCTGGTTCCGCTGGTCGGCGTGCTGGGCTTCCTGCTCACGATCGGCGCGTCGCTGGGCGCGACGGTCGCGGTGTTCGAGTGGGGCTGGCTGGCGGACGCGGTCAACCTGGACGGCACCGGGCCGCTGATCAGCCTCACGCCGATCATCGTGATCGGCATCCTGTTCGGACTCGCGATGGACTACCAGGTGTTCCTGGTGTCGCGGATGCACGAGGCGCACGCGCACGGCATCGCGCCGCGCGACGCGATCCGCACCGGCTTCCGCCAGGCCGCGCCGGTGGTCGTGGCGGCTGCGCTGATCATGTTCTCGGTGTTCGCCGGGTTCGTGCCGTCGGGTGACGCGACGATGAAGTCGATCGCGTTCGCGCTGGCGATCGGGATCGCGGTGGACGCGTTCGTGGTGCGGATGGTGCTGGTCCCGGCGGCGCTGGCGCTGCTGGGGAAGGCGGCGTGGTGGCTGCCGTCGTGGCTGCGGTGGCTGCCGGAGCTGGACGTGGAGGGCGCCGGGCTGGAGCGGGACGGGAAGCTGGAGCCGGAGAAGCCGCTGGCCGACGTGGCGGGCTGACCTGCTGGACCTGCACGACCAACGCCGCCGTCCGGGTCTCCGGGCGGCGGCGTCGTCTTTTCCAGGGCTGTTCGCGCTGGCGAGTCAGGCGCCCCCTTGTCGGGGCCACGACGACGAGGCCAGGGCTTCTCATTCCCGACGAGCGCCGTGACCAACTCCGGCACGCGTGCCAGGGCGTGCCCGCCCAGTGCGGGGCCGCTATCAGGGGGTGAACAGCGCAGGCACGGGCCCGCGGCGACGGCCACCTCCTCAGCCGACAGGCCGACCGCAACGCGCAGCAGCAGGATCTCCCGCTGCTTCTCCGGGAGGACTCCCAGCAGCACCGCCCTCCGCTGCGACAGCTCTCCCCGCAAGGCCTGCTGCTCTGGACCGGCCTCGGGGCCAGGGCGGTCCGGGACCTCCGCCACCTCCGGTGCGCGTTGGGAAAGCTCAGAACGCACGCGCCCTCGAAGTGCGCGAGCAGCGACAGGCCGCTCTCGGGCGTCCACTGCCTGCCGACGATCCCGAGCCGGGTGAACAGCTCGAAGCCGTCGTGCACGGCGTCCACCGCCAGTTCCTCGGCGTCCGCCGGGAGCACGACCTGAGCGGTCCTCATCTGCGCCAGGGCACGGCGGTGACGTGGTCGCTCACCTCAGGGGCGCGGCGCCGAGCCCCTCGCGGAGCAGGGCGAGCGCCTGGTGCTGGGCCAGCCTGACGGCTCCCGGTGTGGAGCCGACGGCGGTCGCGGTCTCCTCGACGGACAGGCCGACCGCGACGCGCAGCACGACGATCTCGCGCTGGCGCTCGGGCAGCACGCGCAGCAGCGCGGCCATCCGCTCGGTCGGTTCCCCTTGCGGCGCGGGGGTTTCCTCCCCGGCCGGGACGTGCGGCGCGACCTCGCGGGAGGCGATGCGGTGCACGAGGGCCAGCAGCGGGCGGTCCCGGTGGGCGGGCAGGGCCGCGAGCACGGCCAGGCACACCTGCCCGGCGACGTGGTCGGCCGAGGCGAACGACGAGCCGCGCCTGCCGATCCTGGCCCGGCAGTACCGCACGGCCAGGGGGCGGACGGAGGTGATGACCGCGTCCGGATCGCCTGGGTTGGGCCGGGGATCGGCGGCGGCGCACGGGCTGCTCGGTGGACGGTGTGTCCCCTCCATGCGACGCGTCCTCCAGACCTGCGACGGGGTGCTTCCCGTCCCATGTCACCGCAGCCGTCCCGCGAACACCCGGTGTTTCACCGAAATCCGGGAGGATCGCCGCGCGCGCCACCCGAGTGGACCAGCAGGAGGGCGCAATGCTGCGGAGAGCGGTTCCCCGGCGGGGTCGGGGTGGGAGGGTCAGACGGGCATCGCGGTGACGCGGTCGAGCACGTCGGTCATGAGGTCCTTGAGGTGGCTCAGGATCTCCGGGGACTCGCCGGGGAACGAGCGGATCTCCACGAACGCGCAGTCCGGGCCGACCGGCTTGCCGGAGACCAGCACCAGCACGGCCTCGTTGCCCAGGTAGTAGTAGGCGCCGCTGCCCAGGTCGTCGACCGCGATCGCGTTGCGCTCGGGGTGTTCGAGCGGGTAGTTGTCCAGGACGACCTCCTCGGTGCCCGCGCCGCCGACGGAGAAGTTCACCGTGATCTGGGCGGTGGGCTGGGAGGCGGGCTGGGCGAACACGGCCGAGTAGGACTTGCCGCCCACCGCGTTCGGGGCATCCCCCTGCGGGGTGCAGCTGAGGTCGGACAGGGCGTAGGTCGCGGAGAGCACGGACAGGTCCACGCTGTCGCAGGCGGTGTAGGGGGCCGGTGGCGCGCTCGACGCGGGGGCGGAGGAGCCGGACGCGGCGGCCTGGCCGTCACCGCCCGCGCACGCCGAGAGCAGCGCACCGGCCGCCGCGAGCACCACTGCGAACATCTTGCGCGTCATCTGCTGGGCCCCTTGCCGGAAGTGAAGCTGCGTGACGGTACCAACCGGGGGATGATCCGGAACAGGGCTCGGGGAGAATGCGGGGGCTGGTTAGGGGTTCTGCGAGCGGGGGTGGAGGCGGAGCGTGACCGACGAGGAACTGCTGGTGGAGGTGGCGCTGGCCCGGCTCGACCACCCTGGGCTGGAGCTGGAGGAGATCGCGGCGCTGGTGGTGCGGCGGTTGGGGAGCGCGGTGGAGCTGGAGTTCGCGGCGGAGAACCTGACCGAGCGCGGCGAGCTGCGCGGGGCGCGGTTCGAGTCGGCGGTGGAGCACGTGCTGCGGGTGGTGCTGACGCTGCGGGGGCCGGTGGACTGAGCGGGGGCGGCGGACTTCCCGCCGCCCCTCCCCCGGCCGCTACAGCTGGATCGACACCGTCTTCTCCTCCGTGTAGGCCAGCAGCGCGTCCGGGCCGTGCTCGCGGCCCAGGCCGGACTGCTTGAACCCGCCGAACGGGACCGGGCCCGGTTCGATGCCGCCCCACGTGTTCACCCACACCGTGCCCGCCTGGAGCCGCGACGCGAAGCGGTGGGCCGTGGACAGGTCCCTCGTCCACACCGACGCGGACAGGCCGTAGGTGGTGTCGTTCGCCTGCCTCAGGGCGTCCTCCGGGTCGGTGTAGCCGAGCAGGGCCGCCACCGGGCCGAAGACCTCCTCGCGGGCGATGCGCATGTCGTTGCGCACGCCCTCGACCAGCGTGGGCGCCACGAAGTAGCCCGTGCGGTCCAGGCGCCCGCCGCCCCTGGTGATCCGCGCGCCCTCCTCCTCCGCCACCGCGAAGTAGCCGGTCACCCGGTCCAGGTGCGCGCGGAACGCCAGCGGGCCCATGGTCGTGCTCTCCTCGAACGGGTCGCCGGGCGTGAACCGGCCCAGCGCGTCCGACAGGTGCGCGCCGAACTCCTCGCGGACGCTGTCGTGCACGAAGATCCGCGTCCCCGCCACGCACGCCTGCCCCGTGCCGAGGCAGAACCCGGCCGCCGCGCCCGCCGCCGCGGCCTCCAGGTCCGCGTCCGGCAGCACGATCACCGGGGACTTGCCGCCCAGCTCCAGGGTGACCCGCTTGAGCGTGTCCGCGCCCGTGCGCACGATGCCCTTGCCGACCGGGCCCGAACCGGTGAACGAGACCTTGTCCACGCCGGGGTGCGACACCAGCGCCTGGCCGGTGACCGCGCCGGTGCCGGTCACCACGTTGACGGCGCCGGGCGGCAGGTCGGTGGACGCCAGCAGCTGGGCCAGGCGCAGGGCGCTGAGCGAGCTGTGCTCGGACGGCTTGAGCACCATGGTGTTGCCCGCCGCGAGCGCGGGCGCGAGCTTCCACGAGGTCTGGAGCACCGGGCCGTTCCACGCCACGATCGACGCGACCACGCCGATCGGCTGGCGCAGCGTGTACAGCAGCTGGCCGGGCGCCCCGCCGGGCGCGGTGTGGCCGGTGAGCTTGGTCGGCCAGCCCGCGTAGTGGCGGTACACCTGCACGGCGTGGTCGACCATCATGCGGGCGCCCGCGACCGGCACGCCCATGTCCAGCGCGTCCAGGGTCGCCAGCTCCTCGCGGTGCGCCTCCACCACGTCGGCGATCTGCAGGAGCACCCCGGCGCGCCGCGCGGCGGGGGTGTCGGACCAGGTCTCGAACGCCGTCCGCGCCGCCCGGACGGCCCCGTCGACCTCCTCGGGGGTGGCGACGCCGAGGTGCGTGAGGACCTGCTCGGTGGTCGGGTCGACGGTGGCGAACACGTCGGGCGAGCGGGGCGCCACCTGGGCGCCGTCGACGAAGAAGCCCTGGACGTCGGCGTCCAGCAGGGCGGGGCGGGGTCGGGTGGTCACTGCGGGGCCTCCTGGGGCCTGCGGGGTCTTGTGGTCACCACCGAGGCTGGCCGGGGTCGCGGCGGGTCGGGTTGCCCTGGTTTTCCTGGGTCTGGCGTGCCCACCCTCGCCGGGGGCGGACGCGGGGATGATGGCGGGCATGACCTCCTCGCCGTCCCTCCAGCTCGCCGACTTCCTGCGCGCCCGGCGTGGGCGGGTGCGCCCCGACGAGCTGGGGCTCGAACCCGGCGGGCGGCGGCGGGTGAGCGGGCTGCGGCGGGAGGAGCTGGCGGTGCTGGCCGGGGTGAGCACCGACTACTACCAGCGGATCGAGCAGGGGCGCGGGGTCAAGCCGTCCGACGAGGTGCTGGACGCGCTCGCGCGGGCGCTGCGGCTGACCGACGACGAGACCCGGCACCTGCGCACCCTCGGCAGGGCCGCGCGCAGGCCCTCCGCTCCCCCGCCGCGGCGGGTGGAGCGGGTGCCGGAGAGCACCCGGCGGCTGGTGGACCTGCTGCCCGCGCCCGCGATGGTGCTCGGGCGGCACCTGGACGTGCTGGCGCACAACGCGGTGGCGAACCTGCTGTTCGGCGGGATGGACGACGTGCTGCCGGGTGAGCGGAACATGCTGCGGGCGCTGTTCCTGCACCCCGACGCGCAGCGGGTGTGCCCGGACTGGGAGGAGTCGGCGAGCGAGTACATCGGGATGCTGCGCGCGGCGGCGGCCGAGGACCCGGACCACCCCCGCGCTCGGGAGCTCGTCGGGGAGCTGAGCCTGCTCAGCCCGGAGTTCCGGCGGATGTGGGCGCGGCACGACGTGCGGGAGAAGGTCAAGGGGGTCAAGTGGTTCGCGCGCACGCCGGTGGGGGCGCTGCGGTTGGACTGGGACGCGTACCCGCTTCCGGGGTGCCCCGGTCCGGTGCTGGTGGTGTACACGGCAGCGGCCGGGTCGGTGGACGCGGAGCGGGTGGCGGCGCTGCGGGAGCTGGTGGGCGCGCGGTGACCGGCCGGGGGCTCGTCCGCTCCCGGCCGGTCGGGGGTCAGGCCAGGTCGGCCGGGTTGGTGTTGGCGCCGCACAGGACCACGGCGACGCGCTCGCCGGACTCGGGGCGGTAGGCGCCGCCGAGCAGCGCGGCGTAGGCGGTGGCGCCGCCCGGTTCGAGTGCCTGGCGGTACTCGGACCACAGCAGCCCGCGGGCGTCGGCGATGGCCTGGTCGTCGACCAGCAGGGACTCGACGCCGGTGCGGCGGGCCACGGCGAACGCGATGTCGCCGACCCGGCTGGCGCCGAGCGAGTCGGCGGCGACGCCGGAGACCTGGACGTCCACCGGTTCGCCCGCGGCGAGCGCGGAGTGCAGGGTGGGGGCGGTCCTCGGCTCGACGGCGACCACCTTGGCCACGCCCTCCAGCGCCGCCGCGATCCCGGCGATCAGCCCGCCGCCGCCGACCGCGACCAGCACGGTGTCCACGCCGCCGGTCTGCTCCAGCAGCTCCAGCGCCAGGGTGCCCTGACCGGCGCAGACCTCCGGCTGGTCGTAGGCGTGGCAGAGCAGCGCGCCGCGGCGGTCGGCGTACTCGGTCGCCGCCTCGTAGGCCTGGGCGTACCGGTCGCCCACCTGCTCGACGGTCGCGCCGAGGGCGCGCAGGCGGTCCACCTTGACCCGCGGCGCGGTGGTCGGCACGAACACCCGCGCGGTCGCGCCGCACTCGGCCGCCGCGTCGGCGACGGCCAGCCCGGCGTTGCCGCCCGAGGCCGCCACGACCTCGGCGCCGCGCACGTCGCCCACCGACAGGAGGCGGTTGAACGCGCCCCTGGCCTTGAACGAACCGGTGCGCTGGAGGTGCTCCAGCTTGAACCACAGCCCGTCCAGCGGCTGGAACACCGGGGTGCGCCGCACCCGACCGCCGATCCGCCGCGCGGCGGCGTCGACCTCCGACCTCGTGATCATGGGTCAAGTCTGCGCCGAACGGCGCATTAGCGCCAGCGATGGGTGCTAAGCTGGCGACAGTTCTGCTTACGGCTGGGGGCCTGCTCGTGGTGGACGGTCATCGGGTCGACGCGCACCGGTTGGCGCTGTTGGCCGAAGTCGTGCGCGCCGGGTCGATCGCGGCTGCCGCCGGGCGGTTGTCGTTCACGGCGTCGGCGGTGTCCCAGCAGATCGCGGCGCTGGAGCGCGAGCTGGGTGGGCGGGTGCTGGACCGGCACCCGCGCGGGGTGACGCCGACGCCGCTGGGCGCGGCGATGCTCGGGCACGCGGAGGCGGTCGCGGGTGAGCTGCGGGCGGCCGAGGCGACGGCTCGGGCGCTGCTGGGCGGCGCGCCGGGGCAGGTGACGATCGGGACGTTCTCCACGGCGGGCACGACGCTGCTGCCGCCGGTGCTGGCCGCGTTCCGGCGCGACCACCCCGAGGTGGGGCTGCGGCTGCTCGACGTGGAGCCCCCGCAGGGGTACGACCTGGTGGTGACCCGCGAGGTGGACCTGCTGGTCACGCACCGCTACCCCGGCTCGGCGCTGCCACCCGCGCGGGGGTTGGCGCGGGTGCTGCTGCGGCGCGAGCGGTTCCGGCTGGTGCTGCCGGTCGGGCACCGGTTGGCGGGCGGGCGGCCGTCGTTGGGGGAGCTGGCCGGGGAGGAGTGGATCTCCGGGAGTCCGGGGACGCACAACCGGATCTGCCTGGAGCACCTGGCCGACGAGCGCGGGCTGGCGCTGCGGGTGGCGTACGAGACCGGGGACTACCAGGCGGTGCTGGCGCTGGTGGAGGCCGGGTTGGGGGTGGCGTTCGCGCCCGAGGGGGTGCTGGGGCGGGCGCGGGTGGCGGTGCTGGACTGCGCGGACGCCAGTCCGGACCGGGAGGTGCACCTGGTGCACCCGGTGCGGCCCGCGCCGCTGGTGGCGGACCTGGTGGGGCGGTTGCGGCGGTGAGGGGCGGAGGCGGTCAGCAGGTCGCCCAGCGGGGTTCCCCCGGCTGCGCGCACGTCCACCCCCTCCCCCGGCGGGGTTTCGGCGCCGTTGGAAGCGGGTGGGGCCGCTTTCCCTCGTGCGTCAAGGGAAAGCGGCCCCGTGGTGCGGGTCAGGACGTGGTGCCGGTGACCGACGTGCCGTTCTTGGTGACGTAGTAGGTCAGCGTCGCCCCGCTCCAGTAGTGGAACGTCAGGGTGACCCGCTGGCCCGCGTTGACCTCGGCGAAGAGCTCCGGCTTGAGCAGCGTGGCGCCCGCCGCGTAGTCCGGGGCGAAGGTGTGGTCGTACTCCTTGAAGGAGGTCCAGTTCTGCGGTCCGGCGTTGGAGCCGTCCGCGTACTTGGCCTCCATCGTGGCCAGCCGGTCGCCCCGGAAGTTCGTGGGGATCGAGAAGGCGCTGGTGGCGCCGGTGGCGTTCTGCAGCACCGGGGTGTCGTAGGTGATCAGGTCGATCCGCCACGGCACGCCCGCGGAGAACCGGGCGGACAGGGTGGCGTTGACGCCGTAGGCGCGCGCGCCGGACAACCGGGTGATCAGCGCCGCGGACAGGGTGAGCTGGTCGCCGGAGACGGTGTAGTCGGTGCCGCGCACCAGCTCCGCGGAACCGTTGCGCAGCCCCGAGAACGTGGTCCCGTTCAGGTTCAGCGCGATCGTCTTCGCGGTGATCGCGGACGCCTTGGCGCTGAACACCTGGTCGGTGGAGGCGGTGCCGGAGCGGGTGGTCCAGCTCGACTTGATCTGGGCGATCAGCTCGGGGTCGCTCCACTGGAACGAGGTGCGGCCGAGGTGCTGGCCGTTGTCCCACAGCATGGTGGTGATCTTGCGCTGCTTGGCGTAGTGGCCGAACAGCTCGAAGAACTTCAGCTTCTCGCCCTGCTCGATCGTGCCGGTGTGCCGGTCGAAGCCGAGCAGGCCGTACTCGCCGAGGATCACCGGGATGCCGCGCGCGACGAACGAGTTGTAGGCGCGGTCCAGGTAGTCGGTGAGGTCCTTCTGGGCGGTGGCGTCGAACCTGGTGCCGCCCGCGACGTTCACGCTGAACGGCCAGTAGC
This sequence comes from Actinosynnema pretiosum, assembly GCF_002354875.1. GTDB lineage: Bacteria > Actinomycetota > Actinomycetes > Mycobacteriales > Pseudonocardiaceae > Actinosynnema > Actinosynnema auranticum. The sequence continues at coordinate 3,219,776 of NZ_CP023445.1, read as the reverse complement.
CGTAGTAGTGGACGGTCGCGGCGATGTTGCGGTCGTTGAGCGCGGTGAGCGTGGTGTTCAGCTCGTCGATGCGCGCCTGGTCGGCCGAGGTGTGCAGGGTGGGCAGGACCAGGAGGCGGGTGGCGTTGCCGCCGCCGGAGGCGCGGACGATGCGGTGGAACGAGGTGTTGAGCTCGCCCAGCAGCTGCGCGTTCTGGGCGTCGCCGGAGCTGCCGGTGAACTGCGGCTCGTTGACGCTCTCCAGCAGCAGCTTCGACGAGGAGTCCTTGAACGCCGAGGCGAGCTGCGTCCACGTGGCGTTGTAGCGGGCGAGCACGTTGGTGCGGTCGCTCGGCATGGTGTTGATCCACTGCCACGAGTCGTGGTGGACATTGAGCAGCACGTAGAAGCCGTCGGCGAGGGCCCAGCCGACGACCTCCTTGACGCGGCTCAGGTACGCGGGCTCGATGGTGTAGCTCGGGCCGGAGCCCTGGTGCTGGCCCCAGGTGACGGGGATGCGGATGCTGTTGAAGCCCTGCGAGCGCACGTTGTCCAGCAGCGCCTCGGTGATGCGCGGGTTGCCCCACGAGGTCTCGTCGGCGCCGGTGGCGTCGAGCGAGTTGCCGAGGTTCCAGCCGGGCTGCATGGCCGCGACGGTGGCCATGGCGTCGCCGGGCGGCTGGTTCGGGGTGGTCGTGGTGACGGGCGTGGTCGTGGTGACGGGCGTGGTCGTGGTGGTCGGCGCGACGCCGCCGGTGCACGCGGTCCCGTTGAGGGTGAAGGAGGTCGGGACGCCGTTCGTGCCGCTCCAGGAGCCGGTGAACCCGAACTGGACGGAGCCGTTCGTGGGGATCGCGGCGTTGTAGGAGACGTTGGTGGCGGTGGCGGTCGCGCCGGAGGAGGTGACGTTCGCGTTCCACGCCTGGGAGACGGCCTGGCCGTTCGGGAAGGCCCAGGTCAGGGTCCAGCCGTTGACGGCGTCACCGAGGTTGGTGATGCGCACGTCGCCGGAGAAGCCGTTCTGCCACTGGCTGGTGACGGTGTAGTCGACCTTGCAGCCCGCGGCGTCGGCGGTGGCGGTGGCCTCGGCGGAGGCGGGGCGCGGGGCGGAGAAGCTCGCGCCGACGAGGGTGGCGACGGCGGTGAGCACCCCGAGCCCGACCCACCACCTCGCGGCTCGTGGTGTTCTGCTGCGTGAAGCGGTCATGGCTCTCCCCGAGTCGTCGTCGTCCCAGCGGGTGTCCCAGCGGGTGTCGCGGTGGGTGTTGCGGGCGGGTGTCGCAACAGGCCGATCGTCGCCGGGAGTCGCAGGCGGGGCAAGGGTTTCGGGTGGAATCAGGGGGCATCGACGGTGGGGTGTCGAAGGGTTCGACGGCGGTGTCGCGACGGGGTGGTCGAACCGGTGTCGAAGCGGGTCGGCGCGGCTGGGCAGGGGGCGGGCAGAGCGGTCGGGCAGGGGGTGAGCAGGTGGTGGAGCCGGGGTTCGGGGAGCCGGATCGCCGGGGGCCTGCCCAGGCGTGGAGTGCTGCGTCCCAGCCGGTTCCGCGCCAGGGTGGCGGGAGGCTTTCCACGGGAGGTGCGGCGGGTGCTGGCGTTGCGGGGGATCGTGCTGCCGGAGCGCGAGGAGCGGGTGGTGCGCGTCGACGGGGGGCGGGTGCGGTTCGGGGAGGTGCCGGGGTGCGAGGTGGTCGCCGACGGGGTGTGGTTGGCGCCCGGTCTGGTCGACCTGCACGCCCACCCCGGTGTGGTGGGGCGCGCCGAGGGGTTCGACGTCGGGCTGTTCCGCGAGCAGATGGCGGCGCACCGGGACGCCGGGGTGCTGCTGGTGCGCGCTCCCGGCCTGCCCGAGGGGCCCGGTGACGAGCCGGAACTGCCCCGGTTCCTCGGTAGCGGGCGCTGGTTGGCCACGCCTGGCCGGTTCTTCGCCGGTGCGGGCAGGCGGGTGGACGAGAGCGGGTTGGCTCGGGCCGCCGTGGAGGAGGCGCTGGGGTTCTCGGGGTGGTGCAAGGTGATCGGCGACTGGTTGCCGGGCGTGCCCGCCGTGCCGCTCGACGTGCTCACCGGGGTCGTGGAGGCGGTGCACGAGGTCGGCGGGCGGGTCGCGGTGCACTGCCAGAGCGCCGAGGGCAGCCGCAACGCCGTGCTGGCCGGTGCGGACAGCCTGGAGCACGGCATGTTCCTCGACCCCGACCTGCTGCCCGTCATGGCCGAGCGGGGAACGGCGCTGGTGCCCACGTTCAGCGGGTTCGCCAGGACCATCGCGGAGCTGGAGGGCGGGCCGCGCGGGGAGCTCCGGGACTGGCTGGTCGCCGGGTGGGAGAGCCTGCGCGCGATCGTGCCGCTGGCGCACCGGGCCGGGGTGCGGGTGCTCGCGGGCACGGACAGCGAGCTGCACGGGGCGGTCGCCGGTGAGGTCGAGTGGTTGTGGCGGGCCGGGCTGCCCGGTGACGCGGCGGTGGGCGCGGCGTCGTGGGCGGCCCGCGAGTGGTTGGGGGCGCCGGGGCTCGTGGACGGCGCGCCCGCCGACCTGGTGGCCTTCGACCGGGACCCGACCGAGGACCCGAGCGCGCTGCGCGAGCCCCGGCGGATCGTGCTGCGGGGGCGGCTGGTGCGGTGACGGCTGGTGCGGGGGCGGCGGTCAGGCCGGTTGCGGCTTGTCCACGGACCTCGCGAACAGCGACGACAGGGCCACCAGGACCAGCGCGACCAGGATCGCCGAGCGCAGGCCGACGTGCTCGCCGACGAAGCCCAGCAGGGGCGGGCCGACCAGGAACGCGGTGTAGCCCGCCGTCGCGACCGCGCTGACCCTGCGGGCCGAGTCGACCGGGTCGTCGCCCGCCGCCGACAGCGCCACCGGGAAGCCCAGGGACGCGCCGAGGCCCCACAGGAACACGCCGAGCGCGCCCAGCGGGACGTTCGGGGCCAGGGACACCAGGCCGATGCCGACCACGGCCAGACCGGCGCTGGCGACCATCACCCTGGTGCGGCCGAAGCGGTCCAGCAGGGTTCCGCCCGCGAAGCGGCCCACGGCCATGGACGCGCCGAAGAACGAGTACAGGAACGCGCCGCTGGCGCTGGACAGGTCGTAGCCGTCCACGGCGATCAGCGGCAGCCAGTCGTTCGCGGTGCCCTCGGCCAGCGCCATGCCCAGGGCGATCGCGCCGATGGCGAGGGTGCGCGGCTCCCGCCAGACGCGGAGCGCGGCCCGCAGGCCGCCCGTTCCCGGCGAACCGGGGGCGGGGGCCTCCTCGCGGCCGGTGGCGGCGGGCAGGTTGAGGGCCACCCAGACCGTCGCGGCGGCCACCAGCGCGGTGACCGCGCCCAGGTGCGCCAGGACGGGGACGCCGAGGGCGGTGGCGGCCAGGCCGAGGAGGCCGCCGCCGCAGATGCCCAGGCTGAAGCAGCCGTGCAGACCGGGGACGACGGTGCGGGCCAGGTCGGTCTCCACGGCCACGCCCTCGACGTTCTGGGCGATCTCCGCCGCGCCCATGCCGAAGCCGAAGACGGCGAGCCCCGCGGCGACCAGGGGACCGAGGCCCGCTGCCGCGCCCAGGGCGACCACGGCCAGGCCGGTGGCCATCGCGAACATGCACCAGCGGACGACGAAGCGGCCTCCCCTGCTGGTCACCAGGCCGCCGCCGAGGGCCAGTCCGATCATGGACCCGGCCGAGAGGGCGGCGATGACCAGCCCCATCTGGGAGGTGCTGGAGGCGGTGGCGTCCCGGATGTCCGGGGTTCGCGAGATCCAGGTGGCCATCGAGACGCCGGTGGCGGCGAACGCCAGGGACAGCGCGGCCCTGCGGCGGGTGGGGGTGGGGGTGGGCACGGTGGGGCTCCGGTGGGGCGTGAAGGGGCGCTCGCGGGCAGGCCCGCGGCGCGGGTCAGTCCTGGGGCGGCGGGCCGATGAGGCGGTGCACGGCCTGGCGGACGCGGTCCGCGTCGAACGGCTCGGTGGAGATGTGGCTGTGCAGGATCAGGCCCTCCTGGAGGGCGTCGATCATGGGGGCCAGCTCGGGCGGGAAGTGGCGGGCCAGGGAGGCGCGCGAGCGCAGCATCCAGTCCTGGATCAGCTCGCGGTAGCGCGGCTCGCGCACGGCCAGGGCGTAGAGCTCGGCGGACAGCACCATGTCCCTGCCGTAGCCCTCGCCCTGGGTGGTGATGATCCGGACGACCCCCTCGCGCGGGTCCTCGTCGGGGCCGATGTCGGCCAGGATCCGGTCGAACCTGGCGTGCATCGTGTCGGCCAGCCGGGAGAACGCCGCGTGGAGCAGGTCGTCGCGGGTCGGGAAGTGGTAGGTCATCGAGCCGAGCGGCACGTCGGCCGCCTCCGCGACCGAGCGGTAGGTGGCGCCGGGGGCGCCGTGCTCGGCGATCACCTCCAGCGCCGCCTCGACGATGCGCTCCCTGCGGTCGGGGTCGGTGCGCCGGGTGCGGGTCACCGGGCGGACGCCAGTGCCGGGAGCGCGGCGAGCGGGTCGGCCGCGGCGGGGATGAGGACGGAGGTGGTGACGCCCGCGTCGAACAGCTCGGCGTTGCGGGCGCGCACCTCGTCGGGGGTGCCCGCCAGCGCCAGCTGGGTGACCCACTCCAGGGGGATGCGCTGGGCGAACTCCTCGCGGGTGGCGCAGGAGGCGCGGAGCTGGGCGAACTCGGCGGCGAACGGGAGCGGGGCCAGGTGCGGGGCCCAGTCGGGCTCGCCGATCCAGGCAAGGCCGGGGCGGACCTCGGCGACGGCGGTCGCGGTGTCGGGGTGGACGCTGGCGGCGTTGTAGGTGACCACGCTGTGCGGGGACGCGGCGGTCTTCTCGACGGAGGCGCGGACGTACTCGGGGGTGCAGGGCTCGGCGAGCACGGTGCCGTCCGCGACCCGGCCGGACAGGGCCAGGGACTTCGGGCCGCGCACGCCGGCGAGCACCGGCGGGACGATTTCGGGCAGCGAGGACGGCTCCAGGCGGGCCTCGGTGAGGGTGACGTAGCGGCCACGGGTGGTGACCGTCTCGCCGCGCAGGAGCGCGCGGATCGCGGTGAGGTGCTCGCCGAGGAGGGTGAGCGGGCTGTCCGGGAGGGCGCCTGCGGAGCGCATCCAGTCGGGCATCCCGTGCCCCACGCCGATGGTCACGCGGCCGGGGAAGAGCTGACCGAGGGTGGCGATCTCCATGGCGGCGAACACCGGGTTGCGGATCGCGGCGGGCAGGATGCCGATGCCCACGGTGATCGACCTGGTGGCGGCGAGGACGGCCGCGGTCTGCGCGACGCCGCCCCGGAAGCCGAGGTCCTCCACCACCCACAGCTCGTCGAAGCCGACCGCCTCGGCGCGACGCGCGTAGTCCAGGACCTGCCCGTGGGGGAGGTCGCGAAGAAGCATGACACCAACGGAACGCGCAGCCATGGGCCCTCCAATAAGAACGTTCGTATATGAACGCCGGGAGGGGACGTTAGCAGTCCGGGCGGGGGTGGGGGAAGCGGAAACCGAGCACTGCTCGGCAGCGGTCCGGGGACCGGCGTGGTCCCCGGACCGCGTGGATCAGGCCACGACCGCCGCGGGCGCGACCGGCTCGGACGGCGCGGCCCCGTCGGAGATCCGCAGCGCCGCCACCAGCTCGCGGTACAGCTCGTCGGTCGCGAGCAGCCCGGCGTGCGTGCCGGACGCCCGCACCCGGCCGTCCTCCATCACCACGATGGTGTCCGCGTCGATCACCGTGGACAGCCGGTGCGCCACGGTGACCACCGCGCCGTGCCGCGCCCGCTCCCGCACGCACTCGTGCACGGCGGCCTCGGTCAGCCCGTCGACCTGCGCGGTCGCCTCGTCCAGCAGCAGCACGTCCGGCGCGCGCAGGACCGCCCGCGCCAGCGCGATCCGCTGCCGCTGCCCGCCGGACATGCTCGACGGCCCGAGCGGGGTGTCGAGCCCGTCCGGGAGCGCGGCCACGACCTCGTCCAGGCGCACCTGCCGCAGCACCCGCCACAGCTCGTCCTCGCCCGCGTCGGGGTGCGTGAACAGCAGGTTGTCCCGGATCGACCCCGGCAGCACGGGCGTCTCCTGCTCCACGTACGCCAGCCGCGCGCGCAGCTCGGAGTGGCTGTGCTCGCGGTACGGGCGCCCGCCGAGGAGGACCTCTCCCCCGCTGGGCTCCAGGAAGCGCAGCACCAGCGACAGCAGGGTGGTCTTGCCCGCGCCGGACGGCCCGACGACGGCGGTGTGCCCGCGCCGGGGCACGACCAGGTCGACGCCGCGCACCGCCGGTTCGCCGCCGTACCCGGCGACCACGCCGCGCAGCTCCAGGATCGGGGCGTCGGCAAAGCCCTCGGGGGCGGTGGCGCCCGGCTCGTCCCGCTCGACCTCCAGCGCGTCCACGTCGCGGATGCGCCCGGCCGCCGCGATCCCGGCCTGCAGCGCGGTGACGTTGCGGCTGAGCTCGGTCACCGGGTCCATCAGGCCGAACGCGTACAGCAGGAACGCGATCAGGCTCGACACCTCCAGCGCGCCCTGCGAGACCCGCCACGCGCCGAGCCCCAGCACGAGGATGATCGCGAACTGGATGCCCGACCAGGCCACGGTCCAGGCGACGGCCTCGCGCCGCACGGCCCGGACGCTGTGCCGGTAGGCGGCGCGCGCGTCGCCGAGGACCCGCTCGGCCTGCCGCGCCTCGGCCCGGCTGGCCTTGACCGTGCGGATGGCGCGCAGCGTGCCCTCCAGGACGCCGCCGAGCTTGCCGACGTGGTCCTGCGCGAGCTCCTGCTCGCGGGCGATGGCGGGCATCAGGACGGCGAACACGACGCCGAGCACCACGACCGAGACCACCGTGGCGCCGAGCAGCGCGAGGTCGAGCACGGCCATCAGCACGAGCGTGCCGACGAGCGTGACGGCGCCGTTGACCAGCCCGATCACGCTGCTGGACGCGGCCTCGCGCAGCAGCACGGTGTCCGAGGTGACCCTGGTGACCAGCTCGCCGCCGGGTCGGCCGGTCACGGCGGGCACGGTGGCGCGCAGCAGCCGCTTGACCATGGACTCGCGGGCGTCGAGCACGACGCGCTCGCCGAGCTCGCCGAGGATCACCCACTGGATGGTCCAGATCACCACGCCCGCGACCAGCAGGGCGAGCATCGTGCCGACCGGGGCGGCCAGCGAGCCGCCCGCGCCGAGCGAGTCGAGGACCCACTTGGTGACCATCGGGGCGGCCAGGGTGGTGGCCGAGCCGACCAGGGACAGCGCCAACCCGAGGGCGAGGGCGCCCCTGTGCGGGCGGGCGAACGACCAGAGCACCCGCAAGCGCGGTAGTGCCTGCTTCACCTTCGGGGGATTCATGCTCAAAAGTAGAACACCAGTGTTCCAAAGTTGTCAAAGATGATTCCGTTTGGGGATGGGCAGTACGGTTCCCCCATGAGCGAGGCGCGCAGCGAACCCGTCGTGAAGGCCGGGTCCCCGAAGGCCGAGTCCGGTTCACGGGCCAGGACCCGGCGGGCGATCCTGGACGCGGCCGTGCGGGAGCTGAGCGCGAACGCGGCCGTGCCGCTGGGCGAGATCGCCACCGCCGCCGGGGTCGGGCGGACCACCCTGCACCGGTACTTCCCCGAGCGGGCCGACCTGCTGGCGGCGGTGACCGCGCACGTCGACGAGCAGATCGCCTCGGCCACCACGCGGGCCAGGCTGGACGACGGGTCGGCGCGGGCGGCGCTCGGGCGGCTGTGCCAGGAGTACTTCGAGCTGGGCGACGTGCTGACGCTGATGTTCAACAGCCCGGTCGCGCCGAACGGGCGGGAGTGGCCCGACGAGACGCCGTCCGACCACTCGGTGCGGGACGCGATCGGCCGGGGGCACGCCGAGGGCGACGTGGACGCGGCACTGGGGCGGGACTGGGTGCTGAACGTGGTGTGGAGCCTGCTGTTCTCCACCTGGGACATGGTCAGCACGCAGGGCGCGCCGAAGCACGAGGCCCTGACGCAGTGCCTGCGGACGCTGGACAAGGCGCTGGCGCCCTGACCGTCCACTCAGGACTTGCCTACAGGCGGTCGAACGGCTCGGCGTAGCGGAAGGTCCCGCGCGCGGCGGGGTCGTGCGCGGCGAGCGGGCGGACCTGGAAGTGCGGCTCCCACTCGGGAACCGGCGGCGCGACGCCGACCTCGCCGCACGGCAGGAAGCCGAACCGGTGGTAGTAGCCGGGATCGCCGAGCAGGGCCACGAGCGGTTCGCCGAGCGCGTCGGCCGCGCCGAGCAGGGCGTGCACGAGCGCGCTGCCGACGCCGGAGCGCTGCCGGTCCGGGCGCACGGACAGCGGCCCCAGGCCGAGCGCGGGGAGGTCGCCGACCGCTCCCCTGGTCGCCACGACGTGGCCGACCACCGCGCCGTCCGGGTCCTGCGCCACCAGGGACAGCGCGGGCAGCCACCCGGCGTCGGCGCGCAGCTCGTCCACCAGCCACGCCTCCGCGGGCGCGCCGTCGCGCAGGTCGGCGGCGCTCGGGTCGGGGCGGGTGAACGCGGCGGCGGTGACCGCGCGGATCGCGGGGACGTCGGCGGGGCGCTCGGGTCGGATCAGCACCCGCGCACTGTCCACCGCACGCGCGCTCGGGGCAACCCGATTGCCCGGCGTGGCGCGTCTCACGCGGCCCCTCGGTGTGCGATCGGTCGCAGGTGGCGGGTGGGCGCGCGGCCGGCTCGCGGCGGTGGGACGTCGTGGTCGGCGGTGCGCGCCGGTCCCGGTCCGGGGCGGGCGGCGGACTCGGGCGCCGGGTGGTCGCGGTGCGCCCGCGCGACGAGGAGCAGCAGCACCAGGCCCACGACGAGCGGCAGGTGGGAGGAGACCCTGGTGGCGGTCGCGGCGCCCTCGGCCAGGTCGTGCGCGGAGAAGCCCAGCAGCAGCACGACGAACCCGCCGAGCGTGGGCAGCAGGCCGGACGCGCGCCTGCCGTCCACCGCCGCCACCAGCAGGCCGACGCCCAGCGCCAGGTTCCACGCCGCGCCCTCGTTGAACAGGTGCCCGGACAGGCCCTGCGCGCCGTGACCCGCGGTGACGTCGTGGCCGGTCGCGCCGGTGAGCAGCTGGGCCAGCGCGAGCCAGAGCTGCGCCAGCGCCACGGCGGCGAGCGCGAGCCGGGGGCGCAGCGCGACGTGCGCGGGCGGCAGGTCGGCCAGCACCACGGCCGCCAGGTCCGGGACGGCGGGCGCCTCGCGGACCCGGACCACCCTGGTGAGCGCCTGCGCGCGGTCCCGCCAGCGCGCGCAGTCGGGGCACTTGGCCAGGTGCGCGTCCGTCCACGCCGGGGGCAGGGGCGCGGCCTCCCCGTCCAGCCGGGCCGAGAGCGCCTCGCGGCAGGTGTCGCAGTCCACACCACTATGGTCGGGCCATTCGGCTCACCGGTTCCCGACGGCGGGTGACTACGATCCGGGTCGTGACGACTCCGACTCCCGACGACGAGGTGACGCGCTGGGCGCTGCGGGCGCGCTCCGGTGACCGGAACGCCCTGGAGCAGTTCGTGCGCGGCACCCAGCGCGACGTGTGGCGGTTCACCGCGCACCTCGCCGGGGTCGACGTGGCCGACGACCTGTCGCAGGAGACCTACGCCCGCGCGCTGACGAGCCTGCACCGGTTCGCCGGGCGGTCGTCGGCGCGCACGTGGCTGCTGGTGATCGCGCGGCGGGTCGTGGTGGACCAGGTGCGGATGGCGCAGTCCCGGCCGCGGCTGTCGCCGGGGGCGGACTGGGTGCGCGAGGCGGACCGCAAGCCCGCGCCGACCGGGTTCGAGGACGCGGTCGAGCTGAACCTGCTGCTGGACTCGCTGGACCAGGACCGGCGCGAGGCGCTGGTGCTGACGCAGGTGCTGGGGCTGTCGTACGCGGAGGCCGCGGACGTGGCGGGGTGCCCGGTGGGCACGATCCGGTCGCGGGTGGCGCGGGCGCGCGACGACCTGGTGCGGGCGGTCGACGTGGGCGAGGCCAGCGAGGTCGGCTGACCGGCGTGCTCGGGCGGGCCCCGACCCCGGTCGCGCGGACCGGGGCCGGGCGGGGGGGTCACAGCAGGCTGGTCCAGTAGTCCCAGAACGCGCCGAGCACCAGCGCGGCGATCACCGCGCACCAGAGCGCGAGCACCGCGCTGTGCACCCGCTTGAGCGGCGCGAGCCAGGACCAGGTGTCCAGGGCGCTGTACCAGGCCAGCGGGATCGTCACCGCCCACACCACCACGCAGTACGGGCACAGCGCGCGGATGTCGTACAGGCTCGCGGCGATCAGCCAGTGCACGAACACCGCGCCGAGCGCGGTGCCCGCGCTGAACGCCACCCGGAACCAGCGCGGCGGCCGGAAGCCTGCGAGGACGGTGACGCCGACCGTCACCACGACGGCGAAGGCGGCGATGCCGATGAGCGGGTTGGGGAAGCCGAACGCCGCCGCCTGCGGGCTGTCCATGACCGAGCCGCAGGCGATGACCGGGTTGATCGAGCAGGTCGGCACGTAGGCCGGGTCCCGGAGCTTGGCGATCTTCTCGACGGTCAGCGCGGACGCGGCGGCCAGGCCGAGGCCGCCGCCGAGGACGCTGAGCCGGGCCAGCGCGCGGTTCACCCGGCCAGCGCCTCGTCGAGCGCGGCGCGCAGCTCGTCGCCCACCGCCCGCAGGGTCTGCCCGGTGGGCTCGAAGCGCTCGCCGCCGACGAAGAACGTCGGGGTGCCGGTGACGCCGAGGGCCTTGCCGTCGGCGACGTCGCGGTCGACGGCGGCCTTGACGGCGTCGGAGTCCAGGTCGGTCCGGAAGCGGTCGACGTCCAGGCCGAGGTCCTGGGCGTAGCGCTCGAACGCGGCCCGCGCGGCGGCCTCGTCGGTGGCGGTGGCCTGGCCGGTGACGGCCCAGTCCTGGAACCCGCCGTAGAGCGCGTGGTACATCCCGGTCTGCCCGCCCTGCTCGCCCGCGGCCTCGGCGGCGCGGGCGGCGAGCGGGGCCAGCGGGTGGACGTCGAGCGGGAAGTTGCGGGTGGCGAAGGTGATCCGGCCCCGGTAGTCCTCCTCCAGCTGCTTGGTGATGCCGGAGTAGTAGGACGCGCAGGCGGGGCACTGGTAGTCGAGGAACTCCACCAGGGTCACCCGGTTGCCCTCCACCGCGGACAGCGTGTGCGCGTCGGCGGGCAGCAGCCTGGACTGGTCGGCGCTCCCGCCGGAGGAGCGGTTGACCACCAGGACGCCGCCGATCACCAGGACCGCGACGAGCGCGACGACCCCGGTGAGGACGGCGTTGAGCGAGGGTCCGCGCCCGGTGGTGACGGGGTTGGACCTGCGCGGCTGTGGCGTTCGTGACATCGGGTTCGCCTCCGGTCGTTCGGACGGGCTGTTCGCCCAGTTGGTCGGTGGGAGCGTGGGGAAGTTCCGGGAAGTGCCCGGAACTTTCCGAGCCGTCTGGACGACCGGTGGGACATGAGGGTTGACAGGGCCGCCGCGCTGGCAGGCGGTCTGGCGGTGCTGTGCGTCACGGCCGTGGTGCTGGCCGCCGGGGACGTGCACGGGGTGCTGGGCGACCGCGATCCGGGCCGGGTGGCCGGGTGGCTGCTCGGGGTGGTGCGGCTGGTCGCGGACGGCGCGGGGTCGGTGACGGCGGGCGCGCTGGCGTTCGCGGCGTTCGTGGCGCCGGGCAGGCGGGACGGGAAGCTGACCGCCGACGCGTACGCGGCGCTGCGGCTGGCGGCGCTGGCGTCCCCGGTGTGGCTGGTGGCGGCGCTGGCCGCGGTGCCGCTGGCGGCCGGTGACGCCTCGGGGCAGCCGCAGTCGGTGGTGTGGGCCAACCTCGCGGGGCTGGTCGACGCGACCGACGAGCCGAAGGCGTGGCTGGTGACGGCGGTGGTGGTGGCGGTCGTGGTGTGGGGCGCGCGGGTGACGCTGACCTGGCCGACGACGGTGACCTGGCTGGCGCTGTCGGTGCTGGCGCTGCTGCCGCCGGTGGTGATGGGGCACGTGTCGGGGGGCGCGTGGCACGACGTGGCGACGAACGCGGTGCTGTGGCACGTCCCGGCGGCGGCCGTGTGGGTGGGGTCGCTGGTGGCGCTGCGCTCGTTCCTGCGGCGCGGCGGGCCGGACCGCGAGCGGGTGCTGGGCCGGTGCCGGCGGGTGACGGCGGTGTGCCTGGTCGTGGTGGCGCTGAGCGGGTCGGTCGCGGGGCTGGCGCTGGCGACGCCGTCCGGGCTGCTGTCCGGGTTCGGGGCGCTGCTGGGCTTGAAGCTGCTGGTGTGCGCGCTGGTGCTGGGCTCGCGCGGCCGGGTGGCAGGCACGCGGTGGGGCGCGCGGTGGCCGCTGGCCGTCGAGGTGGTGGCGCTGGGCGTGGCCATGGGCGCCTCGGCGGGGCTGGCGCACCTGGTGCCGCCGCGGTGGACGTCGACGCGGCCGTCGGCGCAGGAGACCGTGCTGGGGTACGAGCTCCCTGCGGGGCCGGGGTTCTCCGAGATCGTGGTGGGCTGGCGGTTCGACCTGGTGATCGGGTTGGGCGCGGTGCTGGCGGCGCTGCTCTACCTGCGCGGGGTGCGGGTGCTGCGGCGGCGCGGGGACGCGTGGCCCGCGCACCGGGTCGCGGCGTGGCTGGGCGGGTGCCTGGTGCTGCTGCTGGCGACCTCGTCCGGGGTCGGCCGGTACGCGCCCGCGATGTTCAGCGCGCACATGGTGGCGCACATGTCGTTGAACATGCTGGCCCCGGTGCTGCTGGTGCTGGGCGGTCCGGTGACGCTGGCGCTGCGCGCGCTGCCGCCGGGGCCGCGCGCGTGGGTGGTGGCGCTGCTGCACTGCCGGTGGACGCGGATCGTCTCGCACCCCGCGTTCGCGGCGGTCGTGTTCGTCGCCTCGTTCTACGCGCTGTACTTCTCGCCGCTGTTCGGCGAGGCCGTGGGGCAGCACTGGGCGCACGTGCTGATGAACGTCCACTTCCTGATGACCGGGTACGTCTTCTACTGGCTGGTGATCGGCGTCGACCGGCCGCCGAGGCCGCTGCCGCACCTGGCGCGGCTGGGGATGCTGTTCGCGGTGATGCCGTTCCACGCGTTCTTCGGCGTGATCCTGATGAACGGTCAGTCGGTGATCGCCGAGTCGCACTACCGGGAGGTGGCGCTGTCCTGGTTGCCGGACCTGATGGCGGACCAGCGGCTCGGCGGCGGGATCGCCTGGGCCACCGGGGAGATCCCGATGCTGGTGGTGGTGATCGCGCTGATGGCGCAGTGGGCGGCGGCCGACCGCAAGGAGGCGGTGCGGATGGACCGGCGCGACGACAACGACGAGGACGAGCGGCTGGCCGCGTACAACGCGATGCTGGCGGAGCTGTCCGAGCGGCGTTGAGGCACGACCGCGCCGGGGTCGGTCCGGCGCGCTTTTCCGCGGGGACTTCGAGGAAGCAGTGATGAGCGCAGCGGTGGCGGTGGCGGGCGGGCCGGTGGAGCTGGCGGTGTCCGGGATGACGTGCGCGGCGTGCGCGACGCGCGTGGAGCGCAAGCTGAACAAGCTGGACGGCGTGCGGGCGTCGGTGAACTACGCGACCGAGCGGGCGGTGGTGCACCTGCCCGAGGGGATGGACGCGCGGGACGCGGTGGAGGCCGTGCGCAAGGCCGGGTACGACGCGCGGGTGCGGCGGCGGGCCGAGGACGACCGGGCCGGGCACACGGCGGCGGTGAACGACCTGCGGCGCAGGCTCGTTGTGGCGGCGGTGCTGGCGATCCCGCTGGGGAACCTGTCGATCAGCCTGGCGCTGGCGCCGTCGCTGCGGTTCACCGGGTGGGAGGCGCTGTGCGCGCTGCTGGCGGTGCCGGTGGTGTTCTACTCGGCGTGGCCGTTCCACCGGGCGGCGGCGCGGACGTTGCGGCACGGGTCGTCGAGCATGGACACGCTGGTGTCGATCGGGGTGCTGGCGTCGTTCGGGTGGGCGGTGTGGTCGATGCTGGCCGGGTCGTCGGGGCCGGGCTACTGGCTCGGGTTCGGGGTGACCGACGGCGGCGCGGACGCGGTGTACCTGGACGTGGCGGCCGGGGTGACCACCTTCCTCCTCGCGGGGCGGTACTTCGAGACGCGGTCGCGGCGCAACGCTGTGGGGTTGCTGACGGCGTTGGCGGACCTGGCGGCGAAGGACGCGCGGGTGCTGCGGGACGGGGTGGAGCACGCGGTGCCCGCGGCGCTGCTGGAGGTGGGCGAGCTGTTCGTCGTGCGCCCCGGTGAGGCGCTGCCCGCGGACGGGGTCGTGGTCGAGGGTGCGTCCGCTGTGGACGCTTCGGCGATGACCGGCGAGTCGGCGCCGGTGGAGGTGGCCGAGGGGTCGCGGGTGGTCGGCGGGACGGTGAACCGGACCGGGCGGGTCGTGGTGCGGGCCACCGAGGTCGGGGCGAACACGCAGCTGGCGCAGATGAGCGCGCTGGCCGAGCAGGCGGCGCAGCGCAAGGCCGGGGTGCAGCGGCTGGTGGACCGGGTGTGCGCGGTGTTCGTGCCGGTGGTGCTGGTGATCTCGCTGGCGACCCTGCTGGGCTGGTTGGCGACCGGGCACACCGCGCGCGAGGCGTTCACGTCGGCGGTGGCGGTGCTGATCATCGCGTGCCCGTGCGCGCTGGGGCTGGCGACGCCGACCGCGCTGATGGTCGGGGTGGCGCGGGCGGCCGGGCTGGGGGTGCTGGTGAAGGGGCCTCGGGCGCTGGAGGCGACGCGGGCGGTGGACACCGTGGTGCTGGACAAGACCGGGACGGTGACGACGGGGCGGATGTCGGTGGTGGCGTCGGTCGGGTTCGGCGGGGCGTCGCCGGGTGAGGCGCTGCGGTGGGCCGGGGCGGTGGAGTCGGCGTCGGAGCACCCGATCGCGGTGGCGATCGCGGCGGGTGGGGGTTTTCCCGCGGTGCGGGGGTTCGAGGCGCTGGTGGGGGCGGGCGCGCGCGGTGAGGTGGAGGGCGCGGAGGTGGTCGTCGGGTCGGCGGCGCTGATGGCCGAGCTGGGTGTGAGCGTGCCGGAGCGGGCGGGGGCGTGGCTCGCCTCGCTGGGGGCGGCGACCGGGGTGCTGGTGGCCAGGGGCGGTGGGTTGGTCGGCGGGATCGCGGTGCGCGACTCGGTGCGGCCGTCGGCGGCGTCGGCGGTGGAGCGGTTGCACCGCATGGGTTTGCGGACCGTGCTGCTCACCGGGGACGGCGCCGCCGCGGCGCGGGCGGTGGCCGAGGAGATCGGGGTGCGGGAGGTGCGCGCCGAGGTGCGGCCGGCCGACAAGGCGGCCGTGGTGGAGGAGCTGCGGGCGGCCGGGAGGCGGGTGGCGGTGGTCGGCGACGGCGTGAACGACGGTCCGGCGCTGGCGTCGGCGGACCTGGGCATGGCGGTGGCGCGCGGCAGCGACGTGGCGGCGCAGGCGTCGGACGTGGTGCTGGTGCGGGAGGACCTGCACGCCGTGCCGGACGCGATCGAGCTGGCGGCGCGCACGCTGTCGACCATCCGGGGGAACCTGGTGTGGGCGTTCGGGTACAACGCGGCGGCGATCCCGCTGGCCGCGCTGGGGTTGCTGAACCCGCTGATCGCGGCGGCGGCGATGTCGCTGTCGTCGGTGCTGGTGGTGACGAACAGCCTGCGGTTGCGGAACTTCCGACCGGGGACCCGTTGAGCTCCGCTGTGGACCAGGTCACAGCGGGCCAGCTCGGCCGCGGGCCGTGATGTCTTCCCTGTGCGATCGACCCGGCCAGGCAGGATCAGCGCGGTGGTCGGCGGGGTCGCGGTCAGCGCGCTCACGACGGCCGACGGCCGGGCGGGCGTGCAGCCGGTGGAGGTGGTCGGCCTGAACGACGACGGCAAGCAGGAGGTCGCGAGCGCGGTGCAGGCGGGCTTCGGCGGGAAGTACGACGGGACGGTCACAGGCTTCCTCGGGGTCTGGTCACCCGACGACATCGACGTGGAAGCTGTCGCGTTCGAGGATGTGGGCCACGGCGCACCAGACGCCCAGCGCCCGGCCCGCCGCGCGGTTCCGGCTCCGGTCCAGGGGCGTCGACGAGAACGAGATCGCGTGCCGCCCCCGTTCTACGGGTTGTAGGCCGCATCGCCAGCAGCCGGTTCGCCTCGTACCGGTCGTCGCGGCGGACGCCCAGCTCCGGCACGATCCTGGACAGCGTGCGCCCGGACGCCTCGGCGCCGGGGATGATCTTGCCGGTGCCGCCGGACCTGGTGCTCTGCGGGGACGTCTGCGCCAGGTGGATGTGGTCCGCGACGGCCTTCACGGGTGATCCAGGCGCCTTGGAGCAGGTCAGCGCCGCGTCGACGTCGGTGAAGGTGCAGGCGCCGTTGTCGCGGCGCCGGGTGTCGACGTTGTAGGTGGAGGTGTTGCAGCAGGTCTTGTGGTCGAGCCGTCCAGCGGGACGCGGTCCACGCGCAGCCGGATCTGGGTGCTGTCCGGTGCGGGGTGCTGTCCGGTGCGGGCTCCGGACGGACTTCTGACCGGTGGTGGTGCGGGACTCGATCAGGGTGCGGGCCTGGTCGGGGGCGCCTGCGTCGGCCAGTGCGGTTGCCTGGACGCAACGGAGTTCCGCGCGGCTGATCCGGGTCCGCCGAGGCGGCCCTGACCTCGTGGTGGATCTCCTCGGCCTCCTCGGCCCGGCCCACCGAGGCCATCGCGGTGCTGGCGCCCTCGGTGAAGTGCCACCACAGCCCTGGATCCGACTCGCGGTCCGCGGCGACCCTCCCCCTGACGCCGAAGTCCACCGCAGCTGGTGCAGGCCCACCTTGTGGCAGTGGTCCACCGCGGCAGGGACTTCGCCGACCTGGCGACCAGCTCCGCCCTGCGGGCGTCGTGCAGGGCGGCGCGTTCCGCTGGCGGGAGGGCTTGGTAGTCGGCCGGGGAACGCGGGTCGTCCTCGACGCCGTCGCTGTCCACGCAGGACAGGTAGGGGGCACCGGGGACGGGTGGAGCGTCCAGCGGAGTGGTGCGGGTGGGGAGGATCTCCTTGAGGGACGGGGAGAGCTCCCCTTCGGGTTCGCCGATCAACGCGGCACGGACGGAGCCGAGCGTGGCCTGCGAGTTCGCGGCGCACGACCACCGGCTGTCACCTCGCCGGTGGTCGTGCCGGAGCGCGCGGGGGTTCGGGGTGGAAGATCGCTGAAAAGTTTTCCGGATTGACGACAGGCGGAGCTCACCATCGCTGTTGAGGGGTCTTGGCGCTCCGACAGAGGACCCCTTTGACCGCACTGGCGAGTTCCGAGTGGCGGAAATGGCGCTTTTGCCTCAGAACGCGACGCGGCGAACGGACTCCGGGTGCAGGACGAGGCGGTCCCAGTCCTGAGTGTGGATCTCGGCGAGATCGGATTCGCGGGTCGGGTCGGACAGGTCCCAGTAGCGGGTGGCCATGCGGGCGTAGAGGTCGCGGCCCGCGTTCGGCTCGATCGTGACGTGGCCGGTGACCTCGACCCAGCGCTCGCGCTCCTCGACGGGGGCGGCGACGATCAGCGAGGCGCGGGGGTCGCGGCGCAGGCGGCGGACCTTCAGGGCGTCCGGGGCGCTGATGAACTGGACCAGGCCGTCGTCGGTGAGGTCGAACCAGATCGGGCGCGCCTGGGGCGGGGTCGGGCCCGCGGCGGTGGTGAGGAAGCCGTGGAGGGGGCGGGTGAGGAGCTCGCGGTCGGCCGGGGTGAGGGGGGATTTGGTGGTGGACATGGGTTTTCTGTTCCCCGGTGGGACGCCGGGCAATCAGGTGGGTCTGCCCGCCGGGAGGGGGAGGCCCGGCGGGCAGGGGATCAGGTGGCTGCGGACAGCAGGGTCACCGGGGGTGGGCGGAGGGCGGTCCTGGCCGGGATGGCGGTCGCGGCGAGGGTCAGGAGGAGCGTGGTCGCGGTGATCGCGGCCCAGACCTGCCAGGGGGTTGTGGGGACGGGGGTGGAGGTCAGGCCGTAGGACAGGCCCGCCAGGGCGGGGAGGACGGCCGCGGCGCCTGCCAGGAGGGCGATCGACGCCAGGAGCAGGGCTTCCAGGGCCACCACGCGGAGGACCTGCGCCTTCCCGGTGCCCACCAGGCGGAGCAGGGCGAACTCCCGGCTGCGGCGCGAGGTCGCCATGACCAGGGTGTTGACGACCGAGATGGCCAGGTAGCCCAGGAGGACGACCAGGGCGATCAGGTTGGTCCACGAGTCGCCGTCGCGCTCGGACTGGCCCGCCGCCGTCAGATCGTTGCCCGCCAGGACTCGCACGCCCGCGTAGCCGTCGAGCGCGGCGGTGACCGCTGGCTCGTCCGCGCCCCGGACGAGGACCAGGTGGTCCAGCTTGGTGGTGGTGTGCGGGAGCAGGACGTCGTGCGGGAGGGTCACGTCGCCGTAGCCCAGGCCCCGCGCGTACAGGGCCGTCACGGTCGGGGTGATCTCCGCGCCGTCGCCGAGGACCAGCGGGAGGCGGTCGCCAGGGGAGACGCCCAGGGTCGCTGCGGCTTGGGTGCTCAGGGCCACCGAGTCGGCGGTCGTGGAGGTCAAACCGCCCTGGCGGACGTCCAGGTCCAGCACCGCCCCAGGGGCGTCCACGCCCTGCGCGGCCAGCGGGGTCAGGGCGGGTTCGCCGAGCGTGGTGTGCCGGGCCGCGACCTGGCCGCGCACCAGCGGCACGACCTCGTCGGCGACCTCGCGCAGCGCGGTCGCCACCTGCGGCGCCAGACCTGCCTCGCCCGCCACGACCACGTCGGCGCGCATCCCCTCGGCGGACTGGGCGCCCGCCGCCGCCGCGACCGTGGTCTGGGTGAACACCTGCACGCCCGCCACGGTCACGGCCAGCAGGATCGGGACGGCCACCGAGGCGAAGCGGCGGGCGTCCGCGCGGACCGACGCCAGGGCCAGCGGGGCGGCCACGGGGAACGCGGCGGTGAGCGGGCGGGACACCAGGGACGCCGAGGCCAGCACCAGGCGTGGGCCCAGCAGGGCCGCGCCGATCACGGTGAGCATCGCGGACGCCGCCGCGCCCGCCGCCGCCAGCTCCCCCGGCACGAACAGCGGGAGCGCGCAGAGGAGGAGGCCGAAGATGACGCAGGCCCAGCCTGAGCGGGCGCGCAGGGCGCTGACCCGCGGTGGGGGCAGCGCCGACTCGCGCAGGGCGGTCATCGGGTCGGCCGACGCGGGGCGGCGCGCGGCCAGCCACGCGGCGAAGCGGGCGGTTCCCACGACGAGCAGGATCGCGGCCAGCGGGGGGACGGGGCTCAGCGCGAGGGCGAAGTCGGGTGGCAGCCTGCCCGCGTCGGCGAAGGCGTCGCGGAGCAGGCCCGCCGCCCGGACGCCCGGCAGCGCGCCCAGGACGGCGGCCGTGCCGGACACGACCAGGACCTCCGCGCCGACCACGCGGTGGATCTGGGCCGGGGTCGCCGCCACGGCGCGCAGCAGCGCCAGCTCCCCGGCGCGCTGCCCGATCGACAGGGTCAGGGTGCTCGCCACGACCAGCACGGCGATCATCAGGACGGTGCCCGCGAACGAGCTGGACAACGTCACCAGGTAGCCGCGCGCCTCCCCCGCGTCCAGGAACTCGGCGTCACCGCGCCGCACGCCGGTGTAGGTGGTCGCGCCGGGCAGGGCCCGCGAGATCGACTCGGCCACCGCCTCGGGGGTGGTCCCCGGCTCCGCCAGGACGCCCACCACGTCGACCTGCCCGCCCGCCAGCTCCAGCGCCCTCGGGTCGGTCAGGTAGAGCGCGGGCCTGCGGGGCACGGACGTGTCGGTCACGCCGGTGACCTCGTACTCCTGCGGCACGCCGCCGACCGCGACCTGCACCCGGTCGCCGGGACCGGCGGACAGGGCGTCGGCCAGGCCCGCGTCCAGGACCAGCTCGGACGGCGCGGCGGGCGCTCGGCCCCGGACCAGGGTCGACGGGGCCAGCGCCGCCGTCCCCCAGCCGACGGCCTGCGCGGGGGCGCCGTCCACGAGCACGGCGGTCGCGGACTCCGCGATCGCCTCGCGCACGCCCGGCGCCGCCGCGACGCGGGCTGCGGCGTCGGCGGGCAGCGGGGCGCGCTCGGCCAGGCGCAGGTCGAGGTCCTCCACCACCTCCACGGCCTGGGCGGCGCCCACGACCACGTCCGCGCCCGCGTACCGCTGCGGTGGCACGCCCGAGCGCAGGCCGGACTCCAGCAGCACGCCCAGCGCGGTGAGCAGGGCCGAGGCGAGCAGGACGGCCACTGCCACGGCCGCGAACGAGCCGAGGCGGTGCCGCACGGAGGCGAGCGCGAGGGTCCGCATCACCACTCCCCCAGGGCCGTCATGCGCTCGGCGACGTGCTCGGCGGTCGGCGCGACCAGCTCGTCCACCAGGCGGCCGTCGCGCAGGAACACCACGCGGTCCGCGACGGAGGCCGCCGCCGGGTCGTGGGTGACCATGAGGACGGTCTGGCCGGTGGCGTCGACGACGTCGCGCAGCAGCTCCAGCACCCGCTTGCCGGTGCGGCTGTCCAGCGCGCCGGTCGGCTCGTCGGCGAACACCACGTCGGGCCGGGTGACCAGGGCCCTGGCGATGGCCACGCGCTGCTGCTGGCCGCCGGAGAGCTGGGACGGCATGTGGTGCAGGCGGTCGGTCAGGCCGACCTTGCGCACCACCTCGTCGCGCCACGCCGGGTCGACGCGGCCCGCGCCCAGCAGCAGGGGCAGCTCGACGTTGCGCAGCACGTCCAGCGACGGCACCAGGTTGTAGCCCTGGAAGACGAAGCCGACGCGGTCGCGGCGCAGCGCGGTGAGGCGGTTCTCGTCGAGGCCGGACAGGTCGGCGCCGCCGAGCACCACGGTGCCCGAGGTGGGGCGCTCCAGCCCGGCGGCGCAGTTGAGGAAGGTGCTCTTGCCCGAGCCCGACGGGCCCATGACGGCGGTGAACGTGCCGCGCTCCAGGGTGAGCGAGACGTCGTCCAGCGCGGTGACGGCGCTCTCCCCCGAGCCGTGCACCTTGGTCAGGGCGGTGAGGGCGAGCGCGGCGGTCCCGGTCGGGGGCGCGGGGCGGTCCGGTGAGGTGGTTCTGGGCACGGGGGCAACGCTAGGGAGCGTGCGGCTCCCGAACGATCCACCCAGGGCGACGGTTCGTGGTGGTGCCGGCTATACCCTTGCCGCCATGATGCGGCGGTGGCTGCGGTGGCGGGACGCCGCGCACTACCTGGGGGTCGGGGCGCTGCGCGGGTTCGGCTCGCTCTGGCTGTTCGCGGCGCTGGTGCTGGTCGGGGCCTCGGCGGCGGTCGGGGTCGGGTGGTTGCTGGCGCCGAGGGCGCGGGCGGCGCTGCGCGGCTGGGCCGGGCGGGAGCGGGCGCGGATCGAGGCCAGGACCGGGCGGGCCGTGCCGGAGGGGCCGCTGCCGAGGACCGCGTGCTGGTTGGCGCTGGACGGGACGGCAGGGCTGATCACCTCCGCGTTCGGGGCGGCGCTGCCGCTGGCCGCGCTCAACAGCCTGCTGGCGCCCGCCTACTGGTGGGTGGCGCCTGCGGACGACCCGGTGGCCGCGCCGTGGCCGGTGACCTCGTGGGGGTGGGCGGCGACGATGCCGCTGGCCGCCGCGCTGTACCTGGGGCTGGCGTGGGTGCTGCTCCCGCGGCTGGCGGACCGGCACGCGCGGGTCGCGCGGTGGCTGCTGGCGCCGGGCAGGCGGGTCGCGCTGTCGCGGCGGGTGGCCGAGCTGACCGCGAGCCGCGCCGAGGCCCTCGAGGCGCACGGGGCGGAGCTGCGGCGGATCGAGCGGGACCTGCACGACAGCACGCAGAACCGGCTGGTGGCGGTGGTGATGCACCTGGGCATCGCGGAGCGGGCGCTGCGGCGGGATGCGGAGTCGGCGCTGCCGCTGGTGCTGCGGGCGCGGGACGCGGCCGGGGACGCGCTGTCCGGACTGCGGGGCGTGGTGCGGCAGATCTACCCGCCGGTGCTGGCCGAGCGGGGTTTGGACGGGGCGGTCGCGGGGCTGGTGGCGGACTGCGGGGTGCCGTGCACGCTCACCACCGAGGGCGTGGGGCGGGCCCCGGCGGCGGTGGAGTCGGCGGCGTACTTCGTGATCGCCGAGGCGTTGACCAACATCGGCAAGCACAGCGGGGCGGAGCGGGCGAGCGTGCGGATGGCCAGGGCGGACAAGCTGGTGATCGAGATCGGGGACGACGGGCGTGGCGGCGCGGCCGAGGGCGGCGGGTCGGGCCTGGCGGGCATCCGGCGGCGGGTCGGGGCGTTCGACGGGACGACGACGGTGAGCAGCCCGGTCGGCGGGCCGACGCTGGTGCGGGTGGAGCTGCCGTGCGCGTCGTGATCGCGGAGGACGACGCGCTGCTGCGGCAGGGGTTGGTGCTGCTGCTGGAGAGCGAGGGGCTGACCGTCGAGGCGGCGGTGGACGACGGGGACGGCCTGGTCGCCGCCGTGGTGGAGCACCGGCCGGACGTGGCGGTGGTGGACGTGCGGCTGCCGCCGGGGTTCACCGACGAGGGGCTGCGGGCGGCGGCCCGCGCGCGGGAGCTGGTGCCGGGGTTGCCGGTGCTGGTGCTGTCGGCGCACGTCGCGGACTCGTCGGCGCAGGAGCTGCTGGCCGGGGGCGCGCGGGGCGTCGGGTACCTGCTCAAGGAGCGGGTCGGGCGGGTGGAGGAGTTCCTGGACGCGCTGCGGCGGGTCGCGGACGGCGGGACCGTGCTGGACCCGGAGGTGGTGACGCAGCTGCTGGTGCGGCGGCGGGTGGACGACCCGGTGCGCTCGCTGACCGCGCGGGAGCGGGAGGTGCTGTCGCTGATGGCGGAGGGGCACGGGAACGGGCGGATCGCGGAGCTGCTGGTGGTGAGCGAGACGGCGGTGAGCAAGCACATCCGGTCGATCTTCGGCAAGCTCGGGCTGCACCCGGACGACTCGGGGCACCGGCGGGTGCTGGCGGTGCTGGCCTACCTGCGGTCGTGAGCGGGCGGCGGGGGCGCCCCCGTCGAGGGCGCCCCCGCTTTTCGCTACCCCACCCGGACTTCGCCGTCCTGGACGACCCAGCGGATCGCGGACGGCTCGGTCAGCGCGGTGATGTCCTCGACCGGGTCGCGCTCCAGCACGACCAGGTCCGCGCGGGCGCCCACGGCCAGGGTGCCGATCTCGCCCGCCTCGCCGAGCAGCTCGGCGGCGGAGCTGGTGGCGGCGCGCAGCACGTCGACGGCGTCCTGGACCTCCCGACGCAGCAGGAACTCCCGGCTCTGGTGGCGCTGCATCCCGCCGAGCAGGTCGCTGCCGTAGACCAGGCGGACGCCGCCGCGCGCGGCCAGGTCGAGGCCCGCGAGGCCCGCGGTGAGCACGTCGTCGACCTTGCGGACGCTGGCCTCGGGCAGGCCGAACCGCGCGCCCTCCTCCTTGAGCGCCCAGTAGGTGACGAGCGTGGGCACCAGGAAGGCGTTGTGCGCCAGGAAGAGCTCGACGCTGCTCGCGTCGAGCAGGTTGCCGTGCTCGACGGAGCGGACCCCGGCCTCCAGCGCCCGGTTGATGGCGCGGGCGGTGTAGGCGTGGGCGGCGACGTAGCGGTTGGCGGCCTCGGCCTCCTCCACCACGGCGCGCAGCTCGTCCATCGAGTACTGGGTGGAGTCGACCCGGTCGGTGGGCGAGCTGACGCCGCCGCCCGCCATGACCTTGAGGTGGTGGGCGCCCTTGCGCAGCTCGTCGCGGGCGGCGGTGCGGACCGCGTCCACGCCGTCCGCGATGCGGCCCAGGCCCGCGCAGCACTGGTGCGAGTCGTGCACGGCGACGCCGGGGGTGCGCACGTCGCCGTGGCCGCCGGTCTGGCTCAGCGCCTTGCCGCAGAAGTGCAGGCGGGGTCCGCGCACCAGGCCGTCGAGCTGGGCCTTGGCCAGGCCCCAGTCGGCGCCGGAGGCGTCGCGGACGGTGGTGAAGCCCCGGTCGAGCATGTCCCCCATGGCGCGGATGCTCTGCGCGGTGACGTAGGACGGGGACAGCGCGGGCAGGGCGCCGAGGTCGGCGGTGGAGGCGGTGACGTGGACGTGCGCGTCGATCAGGCCGGGGATGACGACGGCGCCGCGCGCGTCGAGCACGCGGGTGCCGTCCGGTGCGGGAAGTCGTTGTCCCACCTCGGTGATGCGGCCCTCGGCGACGCGCAGGTCGGCCTCGACGCGCTCGCCGGTGGCGGGTTCGAGCAGGGCGGCGTCGCGCAGCAGCAGGCTCATCGGGCCTCCTCCAGGGCGGCGCGCAGCGCGGGGACGGCGAGCGGGGCGAGTTCTTCCGCCGCCGCGACGGTTTCCCTGGTG
This sequence comes from Actinosynnema pretiosum, assembly GCF_002354875.1. Taxonomy (GTDB): domain Bacteria; phylum Actinomycetota; class Actinomycetes; order Mycobacteriales; family Pseudonocardiaceae; genus Actinosynnema; species Actinosynnema auranticum. The sequence continues at coordinate 3,195,643 of NZ_CP023445.1, read as the reverse complement.
TACGCGCCTTCGGCGTCGAGCAGGTTGAGCACGCCGAGCACGCGGTCGCCGTCCAGGACCGGCACGTTCACGATGGTCCCGCAGCCCAGGGACTCGATGAGGTCGTGGTCGGCGAAGATCTCGCGCACGGCGGCCTTGTCCGGGCCGAAGTACGGTTCCGCGTTGGTGATGCAGCGGTCGATCCAGCCCGCGGCGACCTCGACGGTCTTCTCGCCGCCGACCGGGTACTGCTCGGGGTGGCTGCTGTGGACGCGGCGCAGCGCCTTGCGCTCGGGGATCCAGGCGAGGACGGTGAACAGCCGCACGCCCACCTCCTCGCGGACCCGCTGCTCCAGGTTCTCCAGGCTCACTTCGACATCTCCTTCGCGGTGTCGGCGGGTCCGCCCCGCTCGGTCAGGTCTTCCAGGGAGCGCCCCGCCGTGGACAGGCCGAACACCACCACGCACACCACGCCGACCACCAGCACCGCCGTGGTGAGGCCGAAGACGCCCGCGAAGCCGAGGCTGGCGGCGGACAGGCCGATGATGGTGGGCGCGAGGATGCTGCCGATGCGGCCGAACGCGCTGGACAGGCCGGTGCCGGTCGCGCGGACCCAGGTCGGGAACACCTCGGGTGTGTAGGAGTAGACGCCCGCGTAGGTGCCGTTGAGGAAGAACGACAGCACCGCGCCCGCGAGGGTGATGGTCAGCGGGGTCTCGGTCTGGGACAGCCAGAACGCGCTGACCGCCGAGCCCGCGAGGTAGATCGCGATGGTGTTCTTGCGGTCCAGGCGCTCGGAGATCCAGGCGGCGGAGAAGTAGCCGGGGATCTGCGCCAGGTAGATGATGATCGAGAACTCGAAGCTCTTGGTGACCGTGATGCCGCGCTGGACCAGCAGGGTCGGGATCCAGGAGAAGAAGCCGTAGTAGGAGAAGGTGATCACGAACCAGATCAGCCAGATCACGGCGGTGCGCTTGGCCATCGCCGGGCTCCACAGGAACTTCAGCGCGCTGACGAGCGTGACCTTCGGGGTCTCCGCGACCGGTCCGGCGGCGGTGGTCTCCTCCACCGGCGGGAGCGGCTGGCGGGTGGCCTTCTCGACGCGGGCTTCGAGGTCCGCGACGACCTTCTCGGCCTCGGCGGTCTTGCCCTGCTGGAGCAGGAAGCGCGGGGACTCGGGGAGCGAGCGGCGCCACCACAGCAGCATCACGATCGGCAGGGCGGTGATGAGCTGGGCGATGCGCCAGCCGTCCTCGGAGGCGGGGACGACGAACCGGCCGATCAGGGCGGCCATGACGAAGCCGAACGAGAAGAACCCGGCCAGCGCGCCGACGAACCAGCCGCGCCGCTTGGCGGGGACGAACTCGGACAGGAACGGGGCGATGATCGCGCTCTCCGCGCCCGCGCCCGCCCCGGCCAGGACCCGCGCGCCGAGGAACACCTCGTAGTTCGGCGAGAAGGCGGCGACCACGGAGAACACCGCGTAGAAGGCCAGGGCGTACATCATGACCTTCTTGCGGCCGATGCGGTCGCCGAGCAGGCCCGCGATGGCCGCGCCGAACAGGAAGCCGAACGGGGTGGCCGAGCCGATCAGGCCGAGGTGCCCGTTGTCCAGGCCCCACACCTGCTGGACGCTGGGCAGCAGGAAGGCCACGACGGCGGAGTCCATGCCGTCGAAGGTGTAGCCGAGACCGCCGATGAGCAGCAGGCCGTAGTGGGGACGGCTCAGCGGCAGGCGGTCCAAACGGGCCAACAGGGACATGCGAACCCTCCGCGGGTGCTGGTCCAGCCGGATGATGGCAGGCAACGTATAGTGCAGATTCAGCCATTTGCAATAGATGTTGCAGATTCACCGTGTTACGGGATTGTCGCGGCGGTCCACCTGCTGGGACCGCGTAGCGTGTCGCCCGTGCCGACCGGGACCCCTTCCAGCACCGACAGCTTCGACGAGTGGTTGCGCGGGCGCGCGCCGGAGCGGGGGTTGCGCCCCAAGGCGGCGGCGGTGCTGGAGCTGCTGCTGTCGCAGCCCAGGCGGGCCTCGTTCGGGTCGACGGCCGAGCTGGCGCAGCTCGCCGGGGTGAACGTGGCGACGGTGACCCGGACCGCGCAGGCCCTCGGGTACGCCGGGTGGCCCGCGTTGCAGCAGGAGATCCGGGCGCGGTACCTGTCCTCGCTGAGCGCGCCGCAGGTGGCGGCCGAGCACCTGGACTCGGGACCACCGGGGTCGGGGTCGCCGGGGGCGGCGTCGCTGCGGCGGGACCTGGACGGGTTGGCGCTGCTGCACCGCAGGCTCGACGAGGGCGTGCTCGAGGTGGTGGCGCGGGCGATCGCGGGGGCGCGGCGGACGCTGGTGATCGCGGCGGGCAGCTACGCGGCGGTCGGGACGGCGCTGGCGCACAACGCGCGGCTGGCCGGGTACGACGTGGTGGCGGTGTCGGGCGGGGACGCGGAGCTGGCGAACGCGGTGGCGGCCGTGGACGGGCGGGACGTGCTGATCGCGGTGAGCTTCTGGCGGCTGTACGAGAGCACCGTGCTGGCGGCGAACGAGGCGAGGTCGCGGGGGGCGCGGGTGTTCGCGGTGACCGACGCGGCCAGCCCGGCGCTGTCCTCGGCGGCGGAGGAGGTGCTGCTGGTGCCTGCGGAGGGGGTGGCGTTCTTCCCGTCGCTGACGTCGGGGGTGGCGGTGGCGCAGGCGGTGGTGGCGCAGCTGGCGGCGATCGACCCGGAGCGGACGGCGGCGTCGATAGAGACGGCGGAGGGGATGTGGTCGCGGTTCGGGCTGCTGCACCGGCGGGTCGGGGGGTAGCCGGGGGGCGGGGCGGCCGGGGCGGTCCGGGCGTCCGCGAGGGCGATTCGATACCGCCCGGCCAGCGGTTCCGAACGGGGCAACGGCTCACGACGATGGGGTGATGACCGGAGCCGAGCACTACACCAGGGCGCAGGAACTCCTCACCGAAGCCGACGAGACCGCCGACGCCGCCGCGCGCGGGGAGCTGCTGGCGCGGGCGCAGGCGCACGCGACGCTGTCGCTGGCCGCCGCGACCGCGCTGGGGGCCGAGTCGCAGGGCGGGCAGCGGGACACCGCCGGGCACCCGGCGATGGCGAACCGGGACCTGAAGCAGTGGAAAGCGGCGGCGGCGGTGCCGGATCGGCGCGCGGAGCCGGAGGCTCAGCAGGGCGCCACCGCCGGCTCGGCGGGGTGAGGCGGGTCAGGGTTCGAGCAGACCCGGCTCGCACGGGGCGGGCCGGGTCGCGAAGACGTGGTCGTGGAGCGCCCCGGCCCGCGCGACGACCTCGGGGTGCGGGCGGCCCTCGACGTCCAGGCGGCGCAGGGTGGTCAGGTGTTCCCGGTCGCCCTCGGTCCTGACCAGGACCGGGCAGCTGACGAAGAGGCCGGCCGCCACCCGCGCGCACCGGGCACGAGGCGGCCCACCCCGGTGCCGCAGCGCCGAGGACCGCGACGAGCGCGCCCCCGCGCTCGGAGTTCGCCAGGCACGCGACACCGATCAGCAGGCCGGTGGCGGTGGCCGCGAGCAACGCCCTGGCTTCGGCCCGGCGGAACGGACCCCCGAGGATCACTCGCCCAGTTTGGCGATCATGAATGACAACGGCGCGGGCGGACCCTCAGGTCCGCGCCGCGCCGTCGGTGGTGCGCGATTCGGGGTGTTTCAGAAGATGATGAGCAGCAGCACCAGGATGGCCACGACGGCGCCGATGGCGACCGGGATCAGCGGCAGGCTGCCCGCGCGGCGGCGGTGGTGCGGGTGGACCGTGGTGGTGCGGAACCAGCTGCCGGGGACGTGCCTGCGGTGCTGACGGACCCAGGGCATGACGCCCTCCTCCCGATGCAGTGGCTTTGTGTCACTAACCGGCTACCCGAACGGGGACAATTGCACACCTCACCGGGTGAAAAACTGCTTCTGGAAAAGCGCGTAAAAATGACCGGGAATGGGTTTGACCGTGCGGCGGGCGAAGGAAGCGCGGGCTCACCCCACCCCGATCAGCACCTCCGGTCGGGCCGCCGGGTCCAGCCACGACAGCAGGTGGTTCACCACCGGGGCGTCCACGCTGACGCAGCCCGCCGTGGGCCCGCCGGTCCACACGTGCAGGAAGAACGCCGACCCCCGCCCCGGCACGGCCGGGCTCCGGTTGTAGTCGATCACGATCGCGCGGTCGTAGGCCGGGCCCACGTGTGCCAGGCGCTCGCTCGCCGACTCGTCGAAGGGGCACGTCCCCGGCTCGCACCGCTGGTGGGTGTTGTACAGCGGGGAGCGCTGGTCCGAGACCCACCAGTCCGCGCCGTCGACCCGCCGGTACGGCAGCCTGCCCTCCGGCAGCGGCGGGAGGGTGCCGAAGGACTCGGTCAGCCGGTGCGCGCCCGCCGGGGTGCGGGTGCTCGACTCGCTCGCCTCGCCGACGCCCGCAGAGCCCACGAACGCGGGCGCGGGCCCCAGCTCCATCCGCCACCCCGCGCCGTCGCGCCGCCAGCCGGTCAGCCACCCGGACGTGGCGTCGGGGCGGTCGACCACCACCGCCACGACCTGGTCCGCTCCCCCGCCGTACGGCAGCGGCAGCCCCGCCACCGCCGCCACCTGAGCCGTCGCGGGCGTCAAGCCGGCCACCAGCACCCCCAGCACGCCGAGAACCACCGCCGGACCACGTCGGCCAAGCCTGGCACGGGCACCCGCCGAGTCCCGCGCACCTGCCCGCCTCGCGGCGAGGCGTTCACCCGAACGTCCGATCCACCCCACGGCGACCCCCTGACCCGTCACGCCCGACGCGGGCGGCCCCGGCGACCGCCGGGCACGGATCGCCTACCCGGTCCCCGTCCGCGCGACACAAAGCGGCCCCGTTCCGGTGAACGGGGCCGCTTCGCCTGGAGCTCCGGGGGTCAGCCCTCCGTGGTGCTCCGGTAGTCCTGCATCACCCGCATGATCTCCTTCGCCGACTCGCGCAGGTGCGCCAGCTCGGCGGCGTCGAACTCGCGCCGCTTGCTGTCGACGACGCAGTGGGCGCCGACCACTTGCCCGTTCGGGGCCACCAGCGGCACGCCCGCGTAGCTGCGCGCGCCGATGACGGTCACCGCCGGGGTGTCCTGCCACGAGGGGTCGGCGGTCGCGTCGGTCACCGTGTAGTCGCAGCCGGTGAGCACCACGCGGGAGCAGAAGCTCCACTCCGCGGGGATGCCCGCCTCGATCATGCCGGTGTCGGCGCCGTGCGAGGCGATCGCGTGCGTGGTGGCCCCCATGACGAAGTTCGCCAGACCGATCTTCATGCCGAGCCGGTCGGCGGACTGCTTCACGAGCAGGTCCAGCTTCCCGCGCAGCGCGGGGCTGGTGGTGTCGTAGCGGGTGGCCTCGGTCAGCCGTTCGAGGTTCACGAGGGGGATGAGCAGGGTCATGCGGACGCTCCTGGCTGAGGTGTGCGGGCCTCGGCGGCAGCCCACGCGTGGTGCACCTGCTTTCGACGTCGCCCGGCGCGGGCTGAGGGAAACCGCCCCAGCCCACCCGAGTCGTGCGGGTTCTCAGCCCAACGGGTGGGGGAAATCGCTCAGGTGCGTTTCGGTTTCGCCGTTCTCCCCGGTATCACCCGCCGGGGACCGCCCGGCCCACAGCAACAGGAGTGGGCGATGCCCTTCTGGAAGTCCCGACGCCGGACGGCGGACGTCCCCGACGTGAGGAAGACGGTCGCCGAGGCGCAGGAGAACGCAGCCGCGGTCACCGCGGTGGTCAAGGCGCTGGACGGGGCCACGACGAGCGCGCAGGCGGTCAAGGTCGCCCTGGACGCGGTCCGCAAGCAGTTCGGGTGGGTCTACGGCTCCTACTGGCGCATCGACAAGGCCGGGCGGACGCTGCGGTTCGCCGTCGAGTCCGGCGACGCGGGCGAGGAGTTCCGCAAGGTCACGCAGGAGGCGTCGTTCGCCGAGGGGGTCGGGCTGTCCGGGCGGACTTGGCGCACCAGGGGCCTGGTGTTCGTGGAGGACCTGGGCACGGTCAAGGACTGCGTGCGCGCTCCCGCCGCGCAGCGGGTCGGCGTCAAGTCCGGCATCTGCTTCCCGCTGATGTCCAAGGGCCGGGTCGTCGGCACCATGGACTTCTTCACCCTGGAGCACCTGACGCCGTCCGAGCAGCGGCTCGACGCGCTGCGCAGCATCGGGCTGCTGGTCTCGCAGGCGCTGGAGCGGGTCACCGACTCCGAGGTGCAGGCCGCGGCGGCGCTGGACCTGCAGGCGGTCAACACCGTGCTGCGCGGCCTCGGCTCCGCCACCTCCGAGGAGGAGGCGACCCGGCAGGCGCTGGAGACGGTGCGCAGCGAGTTCGGCTGGGCCTACGGCTCGTACTGGGCGGTGGACCCGACCGGGCAGGAGCTGCGGTTCGTCACCGAGTCCGGCGACGCGGGCGAGGAGTTCCGCCGGATCACCCGCGAGGCCTCGTTCCGCGAGGGCGTCGGCCTGGCCGGGCGCACGTGGAAGGCCCGCGAGATGCTGTTCGTGCGGGACCTGGCCGAGATGACCGACTGCGTGCGGGCGCCCGCGGCGCGGCGGGCGGGCGTGAAGTCCGGGGTGTGCCTGCCGCTGGTCGTGCACGACGTGGTGATCGGCACGATGGACTTCTTCACCCTGGAGGAGGTCGAGCTCAGCGACAGCCGCGAGAACTCGTTGCGCAACACCGCTTTCCTGGTGTCGCAGTCGTTGGAGCGGATCAGGGAGACCACCCGGATCAGCTCGGCGGGCGCGGAGCTGGTCACCTCCATCGAGGAGGTGGAGCGCAACGTCGTGCAGGCGACCGGGGTCGCGGCCGAGGCGGCCACGCTGACCACCGACGCGAACCAGGCCGTGGACCGGTTGGCCCAGTCCAGCAACGAGGTCGGCGACGTCGTCAAGGTCATCAACAACATCGCCGAGCAGACCAACCTGCTGGCGCTGAACGCGGCCATCGAGGCGGCGCGCGCCGGTGAGGCGGGCAAGGGCTTCGCGGTCGTGGCGAACGAGGTCAAGGAGCTGGCCCAGGGCACGGCCAGGGCGACCGAGGACGTGGCGCGGTTGATCAGCGCCATCCAGTCCGACGCGGGCAGCGTGGTGACCTCGCTGGCCGCGATCGGCCAGATCGTGGACCGGATCAACGAGACCCAGACGATGATCGGCGGGGTGCTGACCGAGCAGGCCGCGGTCACCCGTGACATCGTTGGGGGCAGGTGACCGGTATCGCAGGCGGCCCCGGCCCGCAGGACTTCTCCGAGTTTCCTGCGGGCCGGGGTCTCCCCCTCGCGTGCGGCGGTGGCCGCCGGGCGCCCAGCGCGGCGCGCGGCTGACCGTCCGCGGTGGATCGGGCCGGGTCAGCGCTGCTGGCCGCCGTGCGCCTGCGCGCCGATCGGGATCGGTCCGCTGGCGGGGTTCGCGCCCAGCACGGGGACCGGGCCGCTGGGCGGGTTCGCGCCGAGCACCGGGACCGGGCCGCTCGGCGGGTTCGCGCCGGGGTGCTCGGCGGTGCGGTAGCGGGCCACGGTCGGCACCACGTCCTGGCCGAACGGCGCGGCCTCCGGGAACTGCACGTCCACCGCGACCTCGTCGCCGCCGATCTCGCGGGTGATCCACTGCCCGGACTCGACCAGCGCCTTGAGCGTGCGCGTGGGCAGCGACTCGACCCGGCGCAGGTACCAGCCGTCGTCCGGCAGCGGGCCCATCCGGCCGCCCAGCCTGGACTTGACCTCCTTCACCCGCGCCCACAGCTGGTTCACCAGGCTCTGCCGGTCCGCGGGGCCCTCCAGCCCCGCGCGCAGCCGGTCCTCGATGCCCCGGTTCACGCCGTCCTCGTCGGGCATGAGCATGGTGACCCAGGCGCGGGACTTCTCCCGGTACTGCAACTGCTGCATCAGGCCCTCGTGCGCGGAGAAGTCCGCGAACCGGAACCGGCGGCCGGACCAGCGCGAGCGCAGCGTCCCGGCCAGCGACAGCGCGCTCTTCACGCCGGTGTTCAGGCCGCGACCGGGCCAGAAGTGCAGCGAGTTCCCGGCGTCGCCGATCAGGAAGCCGAACGTGGTGCGGCCCAGCTGCGCGGTGAAGCGGGCGTTCTGGCTCATGCTCAGCTTGAACATGGTGATGCCGAGGATGTCCTGCGGCTGCGCGCCGAAGTACCGGGCGCCGTCGAGGATGCGCGGCCACAGGAACGACAGGCGGTCGATCGAGGGCTTGAACACGGCGCGGTGCCGGTCGCAGACGAACCGGTCGCCGCGCGGGCGCATCGTGCAGCGGTAGCGGGCGATGCAGTCGACCGGGGAGTGCTCGCCGATGGCGACGATCTCCGAGGCCTCCTCGGCGGTCAGGCGCATGTTGATGAAGCCGCCGCCGAGGGAGTTGAACAGGTAGCGGTTCTGGGCCACGGTCAGCGGGACGGTGTGCTCGTCGGGCAGCACGCCCCGGATGCGCACGCCCAGCACGGTCTCCACGAGCTGCTCGCCGTCGACCGAGTAGAAGTTCCGGTCGGGCGCGCCGAAGTGCTCGGACAGCGCGGCGCGGGTGGGCGAGTTGGCGCCGTCCGCGACGGCCAGGATGTGCGTGGGGCCCCAGGTCTCGGGCGGGGTGTACGGGCCGGGGACGAGCTCCATGCCGTAGACGTCCTGCGCCATGTCGAGCAGGCAGTCCTCGATCCAGCGGATGCGCAGGTTGCGGGGCCTGCCCCGGTCGGCGGGCGAGTCGGGGCCGAGCGGCCACATCTCGGCGTACCGGCCGGGCGCGAACAGCCTGCGCCGCACGGCCTCGGGGAGGGTGGACCAGACGTTGCTCTGCAGGGTCACGACCTGCTCGCGGCGCACGTTGCCCTCGGCGAGGTCCATCCAGACCACGCGGTTGCCCTGCCTGCGCCAGCGGCGGTCGTGCACCCGGATGACGACCTGGTCGCCCATCATGGCGCGCAGCGTGCAGGCGAAGATGAGGCCGACCGGCCCGCCGCCGACGACGTCGACCCGCAGCGGCTCGCGGCCCTCGGGCAACGGCTCCAGCTTCTTGAACAGGCCGGTGGCCCAGTCCCCGGCGGGGACCTGGGACGCGGACTGGTTCTGCTGGCCGGTCTGGTTCTGCTGGCCGGTCTGGTTCTGCTGGCCGGTCTGGCTCTGGGCACCGGTCTGGCTCTGGCCGCCGGACTGGCTCTGCGGGCCGGTCTGGCTCTGGGCACCGGTCTGGCTCTGCGGGCCGGACTGGCGGGACTCGCGCTTGATCAGGGTGGTCGGGTCGGGCTCGGGGCTGGAGAGGGGCATGATCTTCACGGCCTCTCGGGGGTGGTCGGCGGTAGACACCCCCGTGGAACGAGCGCCGGGCCGGATTGGTTCACCGTTCAGCGTTCGCACGGTGAGAATTCCACCGGAGCGCGAAGAAGGGCGCGTCGGGGACCCCTCGGTCCCCGACGCGCCCCGGTGCTGAGCGGTGGTGGATCAGCCCTTCGAGGTGGCCAGCGCCTGCTTGATCTTCAGCTTGCCGCCGGTGTGCAGCAGCGAGCCGGTGAACACCTTGCTGGCGAACAGGAGCACCAGGACGCCCGCACCCGCCAGCAGCGCGAGCGAGACCAGCGCCTCCCACGGGGCGGCCTCGCCGCTGAAGACCCGCAGCGGCATCGCGACCGGCGCGGTGAACGGCACGTACGACATGATCGTCATGGCCAGCTTGTTCTGGAACAGGAACAGCACGCCGAAGTAGGGCAGCATCACCAGCATCACCACGGAACCGGTGCTGGAGCCCAGGTCCTCCTGCCTGCTGATCAGCGCGCCCGCCATGGCCCACATGCCCGCCAGCAGCACGAACCCGAGGATCAGGAACGGGATGAACCAGCCGATGGCCGGGGCGACGACGCCGAGCAGCTCGTCCTGGCCGCCGATCTTGAGCGCGATCGGGGCGACGGCGGCGAGCACGACGAGCTGGCCGATGGTGAGCACCGCGTTGCCGACGATCTTGCCGGCGAGCAGGGCGCGCACCGGGATCGTGGACACCAGGATCTCCACGATGCGGGTCTGCTTCTCGCTGACCGTGCTCTGCGCGATCGCCATGCCGCCCATGCCGAACATGAGGAACATCAGGCCGAACACGGTGACCACGGCCTGCTGCTGACCGCCGCTGATCTCACCGGGTGCGATCAGGTCGACCGGCGGCACCTGGGCCAGCGCGACGACCACCTCGGTGTCGGCGTTCTCCAGGGCGACCACGCGCAGCCCGGAGGGGGTGCGCTCCTGCGGGTCGGGCACGACGGCGGCGGAGACGTCCTCGGAGCGCAGCAGCTCCTCGGCGGCGGCGAGGTCGGCGACCTCGCGCAGCTCGAAGTCGCCTGCCGACAGCGCGGCCTTGGCCTCGGAGCCGACGACCGCGACCTTGGTGGGGCTGCTGAAGAAGGAGGGCAGCACGGTCAACGCGAACAGGGCGACGATGGTGATGCCGAAGCTGATCCAGAAGCCCTTGGTGCGCACGTAGGTGCGGATCTCGCGCTCGGCGATGAGCTTCGTCGCGGCGGTGAACGACAGCGCCATCACACGACCTCCTTGAAGATCTCGTCCAGGGTGGGAACGACGGGGCCGAACGCGCGGACCGGGCCGCGCTCCAGCGCGGCGCGCAGCACGGGCTGCTCGTCACCGCCGTCGACCTCGAACACGGCGCTGGGACCGTCCAGTTCGGACACCCGGACGCCGGGGACGTCGCGCAGGAAGCCCGCGTCGCCGTCGACGGTGATCTCGAACCGGGTGGTGCCGTGCTGGCGGCGCAGCTCGTCGCGCTCCCCCTGGGCGGTGATGCCGCCCTTGGCGATGATGACGACGTCGTCGCACAGCCGCTCGACCAGGGACAGCTGGTGGCTGGAGAACAGCACCGGCACGCCCGAGGCGGCGCGCTTGCGCAGCACCTCCAGGACGGTCTCGACCGCGATCGGGTCGAGGCCGGAGAACGGCTCGTCCAGGATCAGCACGTCGGGCGAGTGGACCAGCGCGGCGGCGATCTGCACGCGCTGCTGGTTGCCCAGCGAGAGCGACTCCAGGGCGTCGCCCCTGCGGTCGGTCAGCTCCAGCTGCTCCAGCAGCTCGTCGGTCGCCCTGCGGGCGGCGGCGCGCTCCATGCCGTGCAGCCTGCCGAGGAACTCGACCTGCTCGCCGACGGCCATCTTCGGGTAGAGGCCGCGCTCCTCCGGCATGTAGCCGAACTTCTGGCGGTTGTCGCCGGTCACCGGCGAGCCGTTCCACTCGACGGTGCCGGAGCTGGGCTCCAGCACGCCGAGGATGATCCGCATGGTCGTGGTCTTGCCGGAACCGTTGGCGCCCAGGAACCCGGTCATGCGACCGGGTCGGACCTGGAACGACACCCCGTCCAGCACCTTCTTGCCGCTGAATGAGCGGCTGATGTTGTTGACGCTCAGCACGGGGAGAACGCTACGGGGCGGGGTCGGGGCGGCGCGTCAGGCGCGCGACCCATTGGCGGGGTCCTCCGCGAGGAGGACCTGGGGGGTCGCGCGGGGCGGGGGTCATCCGCGCGGAGGATGCGGATCTTGGGCGGCGGGGTGCGGCGGGGGCAGGGCGGAGGGTGGCGTGGCGGAGGGCGGTGCGGGCAGGGCGGAGCGCGGCACGGCGGAGCGCAGAGGGCGGCGCGGGCACGGCGGCACGCGGCAGGACCGGAAAGCGGTGCGGGCACGGCGGAGCGGGGTGCGCGGCGCGGGCGGCCGGGCGGCCGGGGAGGGCGGACCCGAGTGCGTCGCGGGGATCGGGGCGGCCTGGTGCGCGGAGAGCGCTTTCCCTGGCGCACAAGGGAAAGCGGGCGCGGAAGATACCAAAGATGATCTTGTGGGAACAGCGTGTCGACCATCACCGGACAACCTCGTCCGCCCCCGGTGACCGGGCGCTCACCTGACGTAGTGTCACCACCGCCGCCCCCGGCGGTGATCGCGAGCACGGGTGCTGGAGGTCCACGCGCATGTCACCGCTCCCCGGTCCGGACGCCGCCGCGCTGCGCGCGCTGGGCGTGGCCGACGAGGTCGCCGACCTGCTGGCCGGCTCGGAACTGCTGCTGGACGCGGCGGGTGAACCGGTGGTGCTCACCGCCGAGGTGGACGACGAGACCGGCCGCGCGCGGGCGCTGGCGACGTTCCTGGGGCCCGCTTCCGACGCGGCCGTGGCCGAGGTGGTCGAGGCCGCCGCCGCACGGCACCCGGAGGCGGCGGAGGTCGTGCTGGTGCTGCCGCCCGGCCGCACCCCGCCGGGGCCGGGGGTCCCGCTGCTGCGCTACGCGCTGGCCACCGACCTGATCGGGCGGGCGCCGGACGTCGAGGGCTGGGTGGTGCGGCACGCGGACGACAACGACGCGGTCGACGTGGTGCCGCTGTACGCCGAGGCGCTGCCTGACGGGGTCGACGCGGACCCGTGGGAGTTGCAGGAGCTGTGCCTGGAGCTGTTCGACGAGGCCCTGGAGGAGGGCGCGGTGTTCGTCGCGCACGGCCCCGACGGGTTCGCCGGGCACCTGACGCTGGTGCTCGACGAGGACGAGCTGAGCGGGACGACCCGGTTGGAGGTGTTCGACCGGTGCGTGCTGGGCGAGGTGGGCGCGAGCCCGGCGGTCGCGCTGCTGACGTGGGCGGCGGTGGACCACGCGCGCGCCGAGGGGATGGCGCTGCGGGCCTGCGTGCGCGGTGACGGGCCCGAGGTGGAGGCGGCGCTGGAGTCGTTGCTGGCCCTGGGGTGGCGGCGGGACGAGGTGTGCTGGGCGGTCCCGCTCGCGAGTGGCGCGGGGGCGGGCGCGTGACCAGCGCCGTCACGGCGACCGACCTGGCGCTGTTCTGCTGGCCGCTGGGCGTGGACGAGCACGACGGCGCCGACGTGCCGGTCGTGCCGCGGCCCAGGCGGCCGTCGCCCGCGCGGGGCGAGCGCCGGGAGGACGAGCGCGCCACCCCGGTCAGCGCGGGGTGATCGAACGACCGCGCCCACCCGCGGGGCTCGCGGGTGGGCGCCGGTCGCGCGTCGGGGCTCAGCCCCGGCTGAGGCTGGAGCGGCCCGCGTAGCGCGCCTGCGAGCCCAGCTCCTCCTCGATGCGGATGAGCTGGTTGTACTTCGCGGTGCGGTCGGAGCGGGACAGCGAGCCGGTCTTGATCTGGCCGCAGTTCACCGCCACCGCGAGGTCGGCGATGGTGGTGTCCTCCGTCTCGCCGGAGCGGTGGGACATGACCGCCGAGTACGCGGACTTGTGCGCGCGCTCGACCGTGGCCAGGGTCTCGGTGAGCGTGCCGATCTGGTTGACCTTCACCAGGATCGAGTTGGCCAGGCCCTGCTCGATGCCCTCGGCCAGCAGCTTCTCGTTGGTGCAGAACAGGTCGTCGCCGACGAGCTGCACGCGGTCGCCGATGGCCTCGGTGAGCTGCTTCCAGCCCTTGGTGTCGTCCTGGTCCATGCCGTCCTCGATGGACAGGATGGGGAACTTGGCCACCAGCTCGGCCAGGTAGGCGACGTGCTCGTCGACGGTGCGCTTGACGCCCGCGCCCTTGTAGTCGTAGACGCCGTCCTTGAAGAACTCGGAGGCGGCCAGGTCGAGCATGATCGCCACGTCGTCGCCGGGGGTGTAGCCGGACTTCTCGATGGCGTTGACGACGAACTGCAGGGCCTCGTCGGCGGAGGTGAGGTTCGGCGCGAAGCCGCCCTCGTCGCCGACGTTGGTGTTGTGGCCCGCCGCGCTGAGCTCCTTGCGCAGGGTGTGGAAGACCTCGGAGCCGACGCGCACGGCCTCGGCGAAGGTCGTCGCGCCCACCGGCGCGATCATGAACTCCTGGAAGTCGAGCGCGTTGTCGGCGTGCTCGCCGCCGTTGATGATGTTCATCATCGGCATGGGCAGCAGGTGCGCGAACACGCCGCCGACGTAGCGGTAGAGCGGCAGGTGGTGCTGCGCGGCGGCGGCCTTGGCGGCGGCGAGCGAGACGCCGAGGGTGGCGTTCGCGCCCAGGCGGGCCTTGTTGTCGGTGCCGTCGAGCTCGATCAGCACGCGGTCCAGGTCCGACTGGGCCTCGGCGGGCAGGCCGACGACGGCCTTCGCGATCTCACCGTTGACGGCGTCGACGGCGGCGCGCACGCCCTTGCCGTGGTAGCGGCCCTTGTCGCCGTCGCGCAGCTCGACCGCCTCGCGGGTGCCGGTCGACGCGCCCGAGGGAACCGCGGCCCTGCCCAGCGCACCACCCTCCAGCTCCACGTCGACCTCGACGGTCGGGTTGCCCCGGCTGTCGAGGACCTCACGGCCTGCAACGCGGACAATCGCAGTCATCTCGCTCCTCGGTTCTGTGGAAACCACGACCGGGCAGCGGGGTCCGCCGCGTCCGGTCGTGCACGCTCCTGTTGTGGACGGCGCGTTCCCCGCCGTCGCGCCCGCTCCCCCAGGATGGGCCACGCGGGACGCTCCCGCCGCTCCTGGACGCCCGCCGCGCCAGTGGCCCGGCGACGCCCTGAACGGGTGAAATCGCCCTCGGAAGGGGGATGCGGCACGTCACCGGAGCGGTGGCCCGTGATGGGCTCGCGCGTCCCGGCACGGCTCGGCGCACGGGTCGGCGTCAAGAGGACGTTCACCCTGGCGACCCCCGTGCGAGCTGTCGGCGCCTGTTCTTCTGAATCCTAACAGTGCCTGGTCGGCGGGGGTGGTGACAGCGTCGACCGGCCCGTGCGGGATGTGCCGGATGCGGCGGCGGGTTCCACCGGTCGGCTCTGGCGGCGCGGTGCCGGACGGCTCTGGCGCGACCCCCGTTCGGGTTGTATGGGTGACACCTGTTCAGGGGATTTTGGGGAGGGCTGGGTGGCTCGCGGATCGGCGGGCGCCGCACTGCCGGTGGCGGTGTTCGACGGCGCGTGGCGGGACGGCGGGGTGGACGCGGAGGTGGCGGCGTTCCTGCGCGGGGAACCGGGCCGCCGGTGGTGGACGGCGGGCGCGACCCGGTCGCGATCGGTTGCCGGGACGGGACCGCGCGGCTGCTGGACGCGCGCACCAGGGCGGTCGTCGGCCCACCGGTGGTGCTGGGGGTCGACGGTCTGCTCACGACGGCGGCGGTCCCCGCCCCTGGCGGGCAACCGGGGTGGTCAGCGCGCTGGAGCCGCGCGGCTGACCACCGGCGACCTCACCCCTGCCCCGGCGCGACCACCCCGTGCTCGTAGGCGTAGACCACCGCGTGGGTGCGGTCGCGCAGGCCCAGCTTGGCCAGCACCCGCGACACGTGCGTCTTCACCGTCGTCTCCCCCAGGTGCAGGTGCGCCGCGATCTCCGCGTTGCTCGTCCCGCGCGCCAGGTGCACCAGCACCTCGTACTCCCGGTCCGTCAGGTCCGCGGGCCGGTTCGGGGCGGCGGCGGGCGCGGCCTGCGGGACCGGTGCGGCGAAGCGGGCCAGGACGCGGCGGGTCACCTCCGGGGAGAGCAGCGCGTCGCCGCGCGCCACCACCCGGATCGCCTCGACCAGGTCCTCGGGCGAGGCGTTCTTGAGCAGGAACCCGCTCGCGCCCGCCCGCAGCGCCTCGAACAGGTAGTCCTCGCGGTCGAACGTGGTCAGCACGACCACCCGCACCGGGTGCTCCGCGGGCGCGGGACCCAGGATGCGGCGGGTCGCCTCGATGCCGTCGAGCACCGGCATCTGCACGTCCATCAGCACCACGTCCGGCGCCAGCTCGGCGACCAGCTCGACCGCCCGCTCCCCGTCCCCGGCCTCGCCGACGACCTCGATGTCCGGCTCCGCGCCCAGGATCACCCGGAACCCGGCGCGCACCAGCGCCTGGTCGTCCACCAGCACGACCCGCAACCCGCCGCTCACTCCACGACCTTCCCGGCGGGCAGCAGCGCGCGCACGCGGAAGCCGCCGCCGCGCTTGGGCCCGACCTCCAGCTTCCCGCCGTGCACCGCGACCCGCTCCGCCATCCCGCGCAACCCGAACCCACCGCCGTCGACGGGCGGTTTTCCGCCGACCCCGTCGTCGCCGACCTCGACCTCGACCACGTTCTCCAGGTACCGCAGGCGCACGTCCACCCGGCGCGCCGAGGAGTGCTTCACGGTGTTGGTGAGCGCCTCCTGCACGACCCGGTACGCCGACAGCGCCACCGCCTCCGGCACGGGCCGGGGCGTGCCGTACACCCCGAACTGGGTCTCCAGCCCGGACTCCTCGGCGTGCTTGACCAGCTCGGACAGCTGCTCCAGCCCCGGTGACGCAGGCCGGTCGCCGGTCTCCGGCTCGCCGTCGGCGCGCAGCACGCCCAGCAGGCCGCGCAGCTCGGTGATGGCGGTGCGCGCGGTCTCCTCGACGGTTCGCAGCGCGGTGCCCGCCAGCTCCGGGTCGGTCCCGAGGACCCGCCGGGCCGCGCCCGCCTGCACGCCCATGACGGACACGTGGTGGGCGACGACGTCGTGCAGGTCGCGGGCGATGCGCAGCCGCTCGGCGACCAGCGCGCCCTTGGTGGCCTGCTCCTGGGATCGGCGCAGGTGCTCGGCCTGCTCGGCGAGCTGGGCCTCGCGGCGGGCGGCGACCCAGGAGACGTTGCCGAAGAAGTAGGCGCCGGAGAAGTACACGACGTTGTAGACGAGGTTGTACAGGACCGCCGCGAGCAGCGGGTTGAGCGGGCCGCCCGCGCCGGTGAACTCGGGGGGCGGCTGGAAGACCATCTCGACCAGGGCGAAGCCGAGCCAGCCGAACATCACGACGATCACCGCGATGCGCGACCACTTGGCCAGGGCCCGGTTGCGCTCCCAGGCGCCGACGGCGTGCATGGCCAGGAACAGCAGGACGCTCGGGATGGCGTTGTCGCTGTTGACGGCGCGCATCTGCACGGCGATGAACAGGACGCCGACCGCGGCGAGCGCGGCCACCGGGTAGCGGCGGCGCAGCGCCATCGGCAGGCACAGGGCGACGGTGAGCAGCACCTGCTCCGGCACCGACGGCGGGGTGCCCGCGTAGACGCCCATGCCGACGCTGTTGAACAGCACGAGGAAGAACAGGGAGAGCCCGATCATGAGCAGCGCCGCCCAGACGTCGCGCCGCTGCTCGGCGCGGGTGGGCGGCGGGCGGCGCCAGGCGTCCCAGTCGGTCTCGGCGGGCGTTGCGGTCGGCACGGGCAAACGCTAACCCGAAGTGGTGATCTTCCGGACCGGAATGGGGTAGTTCCGTTCGTTTCCGTTACGAACGACCGCTGTGCGCGCACGTTCGGGTGACCGGTGTCCCGGTCCGCGCCCGCCGTGTCGCGCTGCTGTGTCGTACCGCCGTGTCGCACCGGCGTGGTCCCGAAGCGGTCGCCGCGCCCGGTTCATCCTCGACGGCCCCCTCGGCGTATCCGGGTGGCGACCGACCGAGGAGGAGATGTGAGCTCACTGAGGACCACCGCCGGCCGAGCGCTGGCCACCGCCGCCGTGGCGGCCGTCGTGCTCGGCACGACCGGCACGGGGGTCGCGAGCGCCGAGGCGCTCCCCGAGTGCGGGGCGGAGCGGCTGAGGGCGCGGGTCGACGAGGTGCCGTGGGTGCCCGAGCCGGGCGTGCGGCTGTTCGCGTTCGGCGTCGGCCGCACGCCGGGCCCGGCTTGCTCGATCGTGGGCGGGGAGCTGCGCGACGTGCGGTTCCACGCCGCGGACGGGAGCGTCCTGGACGTGCCCCTGACCAGCAGCGCCCAGCCCCCGCACGAGGTGATCGAGCAGGACCCGGCGCAGGCGTTCCTGTCCGCGTTCGACACCGGGACCGGGCCCTACCCGGCCGCCACCGTCTCGTTCACCATGCCCGCGCTGGACGCGCGGCTGACGGCCGCGTGGCCGTCGGCGCTGCACGGCCCGGTGCGGCTGGGGGCGTTGCGGGGGCAGGTGGGTTGACCGTCCGGGGGTCCCGCACCTGCGGGACCCCCGGTAACCGCTCGACTGTCGAGAGTTAGCGATTGACTTTCGATAGATAGCCAGCGAGACTCGATGCATGTTGACCGAAAGACTCGCGGTGGCCTGCCTCCGCGTCTTCCTCGTGCTGCTCTTCGCGCTGCTCGTGGTGTTCCAGACCCTGTCGATCCCCGGCCAGTTCGAGCACATGGCGCGCACCAACCCGGAGGGCGCGGACCAGCGGTGGCCGCTGACGATCCTGGGCGTGCTGCTCGTGCTGTGCGCGCAGGTCGTGGTCGTGGCCACCTGGAAGCTGCTCACCCTGGTCAGCCAGGACCGGATCTTCACCGACGCGGCGCTGCGCTGGGTGGACGCGATCGTGTGGGCGATCGGCGCGTGCTGGCTGCTGGTGTCCGGGTTCTTCACCTGGGTCGTGCTGCGCGCGGACGACCCCGGCGGCCCGATGCTGTTCCTGCTGGTCGCGCTGGGCGTCACGGTGGTGGGCCTGCTGATGGTGGTGATGCGCGCGCTGCTGCGCAAGGCGACCGCGCTGCGCACCGACCTGGACTCGGTGATCTGAGGTGGCCATCGTCGTGCGGATCGACGTGGAGCTGGCGAAGCGCAAGCTGAGCGTGGGCGAGTTCGCCGAGCTGGTGGGGCTGACGCCGGCGAACGTGGCGGTGCTCAAGAACGGCAGGGCGAAGGCGGTGCGGTTCAGCACCCTGGAGGCGATGTGCCGGGTGCTCGGCTGCCAGCCGGGCGACCTGCTGGAGTGGGTGCCGGACGAGGAGTGACGGACGAGGAACGCCGGGGGCGCACCGAAGCGTCCCCGAAGCGCCCCGCCCCGGCCGTGCACCCGTTCCGCTCGCGGCTCCGTGTCACCAGAGCGCACCAAGCGCGAGACGAAGGAGGAGACACGTGGGTTCAGTGCAGAGCGGACTGCGCCGGGGGCTCGTCGCGATCGCCGCGACGGGCGCGCTGCTCACCTCGGTGGTCGCCGGGGTGGCGGGCGCGGACGCGGCGGTCCCGCCCGACTGCCCGGCGGACGACCTGAAGATCCAGGTGTGGCGGGGGCACTCGCCCTCGCCCTCGCGCGCGATGTTCGTGGCCAGGGTGAACACCAGGTCCGGCGCCGAGTGCCTGGTGGACTTGGGCGCGGTGACGGACCTGAAGTTCTACACCTCGGACCTGGAGGTGCTGCCCGTCCCGGTGACGCAGTACCCGCCGCAGGACGACGCGGACACCAAGCACGTCACCGACGACTTCCTGGGCCCGGTGGTCTACTTCTGGTCGCCGACCGGGACCGGCGGGACGACCTACCCGGTCGCCCACGTGTCGTTCCGGCTCCCGGTGTCGGGCAAGCAGGTGGCCGCGCCGTGGCCGGCGTCGGACGCCCCCGTCCGCGGTCCGCTCGGGGTGAACGCGCTGATGGCCGGGGTGAGCTGACCTCCCGCCTGCCCGCCGGACGCGTGGTGGCGCGCGTCCGGCGGGAGGTGGTCAGAGCCCGTTGAGGTAGTCCGCGACGGTGCGGATCGCGGCCGGGTTGCGCGGGCCCTGCACGAGCGCGGCGTACGGCAGGACCAGGAAGCGGCCGTTCCTGACCGCGGGGACCTGCGCGAGCGGCGGGTAGGTCTCCAGGAACTTCCGCTTGTCCTCGGCGCTGGGCACGTCGTAGTCGTTGATCACGATGACGTCCGGGTTCGCCTCGACCACGCTCTCCCAGGTGACCGTGGTCCAGCTGTCGAGCACCCCGGACATGACGTCGTCGCCGCCGCCGCGCGTGATGATCTCGTTGGAGGCGGCGTACTTCCCGCCGGTGAACGGCTTGTCGGCGCCCGAGTCGTAGAGGAACACCTTGGGGCGCGGGCGATCCACCGGGACGGTCGCCTCCGCCTGCCGCACGACCTCCTGGTACTCGGCCACCAGCCGCTCGGCCCGCTCGGGGACGCCGAAGATCTTCCCGAGGTTGCGCAGGTCGGTGTACAGGGCTTCGAGGGGCGCCATGGTCCCGCGCGAGGTGGTCCCCACGCCGTTGCGGCAGGACTCGCTGAGCACGTAGGAGCGCACGCCCAGCTCGTCCAGGTGCGCCGGGGTGAGGCCCCGGTCCTCGCTGAAGCCGTAGTTCCAGCCCGCGTAGACGAAGTCGGCCCCGGCCTCCAGGATCGACTCCTTGCTGATCCGGTCGACGCCGAGCCTGGGGGCGCGCTCGTACTCGGCCTTCCAGGGCGAGCCCTCGATGTCGTTGTTCTTGCTGCCGGACATGACGTACCCGGCGAGGCGGTCGGTCAGGCCGAGCGCGAACACCGTCTCGACGATGCCGCTGTCGTAGGCGACGACGCGCTCGGGGGCGCGGTCGAAGGTGAGCTCCTGGCCGCAGTTGGTGACGGTGACCGGGTAGCCCTGCGCCTGCGGCGCTTCGGCCTGCGGGCGCACGGAGGCCCCGCAGGAGGACAGGAGCAGGGCGCTCAGCGCGGCGGCGGTCAGCGCTGTCGCGGTGGGGCGGGTGCGTGGCACGGGTGGGGCCTCTCGGTGCGGGGACGGGGCGCGGCGCGGGGACCGGGTCGCGGGAAGGAGGGTCGTGGGGAGGCGGGTCGTGGGAAGGCGGGTCACAGCGCGGTGTCGTAGAACAGGTGCGGGCGGCCGGTGACCGGGTGCGGCAGGACGTGCGCGCGCACCCCGAACACCTCGGCCACCAGCTCCTCGGTGAGCACCTCGGCGGGTGGGCCGGAGGCGACCACGGCGCCGTCCGCGAGCACGTGCAGCAGGTCGCAGTGGGCGGCGGCGAGGTTGAGGTCGTGCAGCGCCACCAGCGCGGTCACGCCGGTGGCGCGCACGATCGCCAGCACCTCCAGCTGGTGCCGGATGTCCAGGTGGTTGGTGGGCTCGTCGAGCACGAGCACCTGGGGCCGCTGGGCGAGCGCGCGGGCGATCAGGACGCGCTGCCGCTCGCCGCCGGACAGGGTCAGGAAACCCCGGTGCGCCAGGTGTTCCGCGTCGACCTGGGCGAGCGCCCTGGCGCAGATCTCGCGGTCGTGGTCGGTGTCGCCCCGCAGCGCGGGCTTGTGCGGGGTGCGGCCCATCGCGACGACCTCGGCGACGGTGAAGTCGAACTCGACGTGGTGCTCCTGCGGGAGCGCGCCGACCAGCCGCGCGGTCTCCTTGTGCGGCAGCGAGAGCAGGTCGTCGTCGCCGAGCCGGATGAGCCCGGCGGTCGGGCGCAGCGCGCGGTAGGCGCAGCGCAGCGTGGTGGACTTGCCGCTGCCGTTGGGCCCCACCAGTGCGACGACCGCGCCCGCCGGGGCCTCGACGGTCACCGACCGCACCAGCACCGCGCCCGCGACCTCCACGGTCAGCCCCTCGACCCGGACCCGCATCAACGACCTCCGAACACGTAGGCGCGGCGGCGCATCAGCCACACGAACACCGGGACGCCGATGGCCGAGGTGAGCACGCCGAGCGGGAGCTCCTGCGGGGCGACGGCGGTGCGGGCGAGCAGGTCGACCCACACCAGCAGCACCGCGCCCACCAGCGGCGCGACCGCGAGCAGCGCCCGGTGGCCCGCGCCGACGACCATGCGGGTCACGTGCGGCACCATCAGGCCGACGAACCCGACCGCGCCGCTGACCGCGACCAGGCAGCCGGTGACCAGCGCGCAGACCAGGAACAGCTCGCGGCGCAACGAGGACGGGTCGACGCCGAGCGCGGACGCGGTCTCGTCGCCCATCGCCAGGGCGTCCAGAGCGCGGGCGTTGAGCAGCAGGAACAGCACGCCCGCCGCGGTGACGGCGGCGGCGACCGGCAGCGAGGCCCAGGTGACGCCGCCGAGTCCGCCGAGCAGCCAGAACAGGGCCGAGCGGGCCGCGTCGCCGTGCGGGGCCAGGAACACCAGGACCGTGGTGACGGCGGAGAACCCGTAGGCCATGGCGGTCCCGGTGAGCACGAGCCGCAGCGGCGTGACCGAGCCCCGGCTGCGGGCGGCCAGGTGCACCAGGACCGTCGCGCCGAGCGCGCCGAGGAACGCGGCCACCGACAGCGCGTGCACGCCCAGCGCGCCGAACACCCCGAGCACGATCACGGCGGTGGCCCCGACCGACGCGCCCGAGGACACGCCCAGCACGAACGGGTCGGCGAGGGCGTTGCGCACCAGCGCCTGGCTGGCCGCGCCGACCGAGGCGAGCCCGGCCCCGACGACGACGGCGAGCAGCACGCGCGGCAACCGCACCTCCCAGACGATCTGGTAGGCCGAGACCTCGCCGGGGTCGATCCAGCCGCCGAGCGCGCCCGCCCGCACGAGGTGCAGCACCTGGTCGAAGGGCAGTCGCGCGGCGCCGAGGGCGAGGCCGCAGACGACCGAGCCGAGGAGCGCGACGACGAGGGCGAGCACGACGGTCGGGACCGGCAGCCCGCGCGGAGCCGCTGCGGCCATGGGAGTTCCGCCTTCCGGGACCGGCCCGCGCGAAGACGCCCGCGCGGGGCCCGGCCGCGTGGCGGCGCGCACCCCGTCCCAGGCTCCCACCGCGGACCACGACGGTGATTCAGGAGCGTTCAGCGCCCGCCCAGGCATTCGGGCTCGCCGTCACGCGGGACGGCCTACCGTTGCGGGTCAGCGCCGGAATTCGACCGGTCTTCCCCTGCGCGGGCGCTTGTTGCGGTGATACGCGGGTGATCGTCTGCTACGCCGGGCGGCGGTGTCAAACCCGCCCGGTCGGCGCGGGGCGGCGCGTTGGGCCGGGGTGCTTCGGGTGACCGCTGCTGGTCGTTGCCCCAGGTGTCGCGGGCGGGGGAGGCTGCGGGTTCCAGGAGCCAGGGGGAGGGACCGTGCGACGGGTCTTCGGGGTTTTCGGTGTCATGACGGCTTCCTGCGCGCTGGTCGCCGGTGTGGTGACGGGCGTGGCGGGGGCGCAGCCGCAGGAGCGGGGGGACGCGGGGTACCGGGCCGAGATCGCCTGGGCGCCGTGCCCGGAGCTGCCCGCCGCCGAGTGCGGGACGGTGCGGATGCCGGTCGACTGGGCCGAGCCGGGTGGCGAGGGGTTCGACCTGGTGCTGGCCAGGCGCAAGGCCACCGATCCGGCGAGGCGCAAGGGGGTGCTGCTGGTCAACCCCGGTGGTCCCGGCGGTTCCGGCGTGGACTTCGCGCTGGACGCCGAGCGCCACTTCAGCGCCGAGGTGCTGGCGAGCTTCGACGTGGTCGGCGTCGACCCGCGCGGGGTCGAGCGCAGCACGCCGGTGGTGTGCTCGCGGGACGTGCTCGCGCGGCGGCCGTCCAACGCGCCGGCGAGCGGGGCGGAGTTCGAGGCGCTGCGGCGGTACAACCGGGAGCTGGCGGCGGACTGCCGGGAGCGGACCGGGCCGCTGTTCGACCACGTGGACACGCTCAGCGGCGTGGAGGACATGGACGCGGTGCGGCGCTCGCTGGGTGAGCGGGAGGTGTCGTACTACGGGCTGTCGTACGGCACGCTGCTCGGGCAGCAGTACGCGCAGCGGCACGGCGACCGGGTGCGGGCGATGGTGCTCGACAGCACCATGGACCACGACCTGGGCACGTGGGCGTTCAGCGGGTCCGAGGCCGTGGCGGCGGAGGACTCGTTCCTGGAGTTCGCGGCGTGGTGCGGGCGGACGCCGTCGTGCGCGCTGCACGGTCGGGACGTCCCCGCGCTGTGGCGCGCGCTGCTGGCGCGGGCGGGGCGCGGCGAGCTGGTGCTCCCGCACGACCCTGCGGCCCGGCTGGACGCGGCGGGCCTGCGCAGCCTCGCGCTGAACGCGCTGTACGGGCCGTCGTGGGTGGAGCTGGCGGGTTTCCTGGCGGTGCTCGACGCCCAGGGCGGCGCGCCCGAGGTGGCGTCCGAGGTGGCGTCCGAGGTGGTGGAGAGCCCGTTCGAGGCGGTGTTCTGCCAGGACTGGAGCGTTCCGGTGCGCGATCACCGGGAACTGGCGCGGCTGCGGGCGCGGGCGGCGGAGCTGGCGCCGAACATGCTGGGGTCGACGCTGGTGGAGGACGCGGTCGCGGGGTGCGTCGGCCGCGAGGACGCGGTGGTGAACCCGCAGCGGCCGTGGCGGGTCGCGCCGGGCACGCCGAAGGTGCTGATGCTCAACGCGCTGCACGACCCGTCGACGCCGTACTCGTGGGCGGTCGGCGCGCACCGGCAGGCGCGGGGGGCGGCGGTGCTGCTGACGTACGAGGGCTGGGGGCACGGGGTCTACGGGCGGACCGGGTGCGTGGACGGGGCCGTTGACCGGTACCTGGTGGACCTGGTGGTGCCGCGCGAGGGGACGCGGTGCGCCGCGGTGGAGCCCGCGGTGACCGCCGTGGCCGAGGGCGGGGCGCCCGCGCTGCCGGAGGTGACCCGACCGGGGTGGGGCGGCTGATCGGCGGGGCGTTCGGGTGACCGCAGTGCCCTCGCCCGGCCGCTGTGACCGGTCGGCGGGCTCGGGGAGGCTGCGGGGGTCCGGATGCGAAGGAAGGGGAACCTGTGCGACGGATTTCTCGGGCGCTCGGCGCGGTGGTGGTCTGCGGGGCGCTGGTGACGGGTGTGGTCACCGGGGTGGCGGGCGCCCAGGTCGAGCAGCGGGGGGACGCGGGGTACCGGGCGGACATCGCCTGGGGGCCGTGCGGGGAGATGCCCTCGGTGGAGTGCGGGACCGTGCGGATGCCGGTGGACTGGGGGAAGCCCAGGGGGGAGAAGTTCGACCTGGTGCTGGCCAGGCGCAAGGCCACCGACCCGGCCGCGCGCAAGGGGGTGCTGTTCGTCAACCCCGGCGGGCCGGGCGGTTCCGGCGTGGACTTCGTGATGGCGGCCGACGCGTACTTCAGCGCCGAGCTGCTGGCGAAGTTCGACGTGATCGGCGTCGACCCGCGCGGGGTGGCGCGCAGCAACCCGGTGGTGTGCTCGGCGGAGAAGGTGGCGCAGCAGCCGTCGAACTACCCGGCGGACCAGGCCGAGTTCGAGGCGCTGCGGCGGTACAACCGGGAACTGGCCGCCGACTGCCGCGAGCGCACCGGGCCGCTGTTCGACCACGTGGACACGCTCAGCGGCGTCGAGGACATGGACGCGGTGCGGCGCTCGCTCGGCGAGCGGGAGCTTTCCTACTACGGGATCTCGTACGGCACGCTCCTCGGCCAGCAGTACGCGCAGCGGCACGGCGACCGGGTGCGGGCGATGGTGATCGACAGCAACATGGACCACGACCAGGGGACCTGGGAGTTCGGCACGAGGGAGGCGGTGGGCGCCGAGGACTCGTTCGTGGAGTTCGTGGCGTGGTGCGGGCGCGACGAGTCGTGCGCGCTGCACGGTCGGGACGTCCCCGCGCTGTGGAAGCAGCTGCTGGACCGGGCCGAGCGGGGCGAGCTGACCCACCCGAACGCTCCGGGCCTGGTGCTCGACCGGGCCTTCCTGCGGTCGCTGGTGCTGGGCGCGCTGTACGGGCCGTCGTGGTCGGCGATCGCGGACTTCCTGGTGGCGCTGGAGGCGCAGGGCGGCTCGGCGGTCGCGGGCGCGGGCGCTCCGGAGCCGGAGCTGGTGGAGAACCCGTTCGAGGTGTTCTGCCAGGACTGGAACCTGCCGCTGCGCGACCACCGCGAGTTCGCCCGGCTGCGGGCGCGGTCGCTGGAACTGGCCCCGAACATGGAGGGCTCGACGCTGGGCGAGGGCGCGATCGCGGCCTGCCAGGGGCGCGCGGACGCGGTGGACAACCCGCAGCGGCCGTGGCGGGTCGCGCCGGGGACGCCGAAGGTGCTGATGCTCAACGCGCTGCACGACCCGTCGACGCCGTACTCGTGGGCGGTCGGCGCGCACCGGCAGGGGCGGGGCGCTGCGGTGCTGCTGACGTACGAGGGCTGGGGGCACGGGGTCTACGGGCGCGGTGCGTGCGCGGACGGGCACACGGACCGGTACCTGGTGGACCTGGAGGTGCCGCGCGAGGGGACTCGGTGCGCCGGGGTTGAGCCGCCCGCCGCGGCGGGCTCGCGGGCGTCGGTTCCGGGTGGTGTCGGGGTGGAGCGGCCCACCTGGGGCTGAGCCGGCGCCGGAGGTCGTGGGGGCGCGTCGGGATTCCGGTCCCGGCGCGCCCTCGCGCATGAGCGGGCGGGGTGGCGGTGGGGACTGTGGCCCTTCCCCCAGGGGGCGCGCTCTGTCACCCTCCTGGCGTTACCACGTGCGCCCGTCCCGTCACCCGTGGTGCTTCCGATCACCGGGAGGGCGGCTTCCGGAAATTGCGCTTTGCGTTTAGCTTAGGCAAGGCTAACCAAAGCGTGATCTAGGGGGAGTGGCGTGCCGGTGGGTGGCAACGGGGTATCCACAGCTGATTTCGCCGGGAAGACCGCACTGGTCACCGGGGGTGCGAGCGGGATCGGGGCGGCGGTCGCCTCGGCGCTCGCGGCGGCCGGGGCGCGGGTCGCCTCGGTTGACCTGCACGACGCACCGTCCCACGGGAACATCACCGGGTACCTCGCCGATGTCACCGATCCGGGTTCCGTCGAGCGGGTGATCGCGGACGCGGAGCGCGAGCTCGGGCCCATCGACGTCGGGGTGTCGGCGGCGGGGGTGCTGCGCGGCGGGGAGCTGTGCGGCGTCTCGCAGGAGGACTGGGCCGCCACGTTCGCGGTCAACGCCACCGGCGCGTTCACGGTGCTGAGCTCGCTCGCCCGGCGCATGGTCGCCCGGCGGTCGGGGGCGCTGGTGCTGGTGGGGTCGAACGCGGCGGGTGTGCCGCGCAGCGGGATGGGGGCCTACGCGGCGTCCAAGGCCGCCGCCACGATGATGGCGCGCTGCCTGGGGTTGGAGGTCGCCGAGCACGGGGTCCGGTGCAACGTCGTCTCGCCCGGCTCGACGGACACGCCGATGCAGCGGGCGCTGTGGACGGACGGGAACGGGCCCGAGCGGGTGATCGCGGGGGACCTCGCCCGGTACCGGGTGGGGATTCCGCTGAAGCGGATCGCGGACCCCGGCGACATCGCCGAGGCGGTGCTGTTCCTGGCGTCGGACCGGGCCCGGCACATCACCATGCAGGACCTGTACGTGGACGGCGGGGCGACGCTCCGGGCGTGACGGCCCGCCGGGGCGGCACGGACGTGGTGCCCCGGTCGTGAGGCGTGGTGACCAAGGGTGATCAGGAACACCGTTGCCGCAGCACCGGCTAGTTAGGTTAGGCTAACCAAAATTAACGGGAAGTGACGTGGTCATCACCGCGGACCGCTCCCCCACCCCTCGCGCACCTGCCGGAAAGGACGTTCTGCCTTGCCACCAACCGCACTGGTCAGGCCGCGCCCAGCGCACCGGGCCGCCGACCTGCTGGCCGCCTACCTGCCGGGGTCGTTCTACTTCTCGTCGGCGCGCGGGGCCCTGCTCGCGGACGGGGTCCACGCGAACGTCGACGCCCCCAAGGGCCGGCGGGCGCACGCCGCCGCGCGGGCGCTGCGGGAGGCCGCCGAGCTCGGGGTGGAGAACCCCGTCGTGGTCGGCGCGCTGGGCTTCGCGGCCGGGGCCGACAGCAGCCTCGTGGTGCCCGCGGTGGTGCGGAGGGCCGAACCCTCCCCCGCCGCGAAGACCGCATGGGCGCACCGGACAGCACGGGCCGCGCACGATTCGGGGTCGGGGATCGGCACCGGACCGGGGATCGACGCAGAGCCGGGAATCGACGCGGGACCGAACGGCGGTTCGGCGAACAGCCGGGCGGCGAACGTCGGGACGGCCAACAGCGGCGCGGCACACGTCGACGCCATGGGCGCGGCGGTCAACGCGGTCCACGCCAACGCCACGGGCGCAGCGAGCGGCGCGGCACATGCCGACGCCATGGGCGCGGTGGGCGGCGGGGCCCGTGGTGCGGCGGGCAGCGAGGCCGGCAGCGGCGCCCCCGGCGCAGCCAACAGTGGCTCTCCCGATGCGATCAACAACGGTCTCCCCGGCGCGGCCAACAACGGCACCACCGGCGCCCCCGGCAGCGACACCCCCGTCAACAGCACCCCCCGTGCCTCCCACAGCGCGCTCCCCTCCGCGCCCGGCTGGCGCGTCTCGCCGTCCCCCTCCCCCGCCGCCTACGCCGACGCCGTCGCGCGGGCGTTGGAGATGATCGGCGCCGGTGAGCTCGCCAAGGTGGTGGTGGCCCGCGCGCTCGACGTCACGGCCCCGCACCGGCTGGAGGTTCCCGAGCTGCTGGCCCGGCTCGTCGCCGCCGACCCGGCCGCGCACGCGTTCGCCATCGACGTCTCCGCGCCCGGCGACCCCGCGACCCGCACGCTGGTCGGCGCGAGTCCCGAGCTGCTGGTGTCGCGCCGGGGCGACCGGGTGGTCGCCAACCCGCTCGCGGGGTCGTTGCCGCGCACCGGGGACCCGGTCGAGGACGCTCGGCGGGGCGCCGCGCTGCTCGCCTCGGCCAAGGACCTCGCGGAGCACGAGCACGTGTCGGCCCAGGTCGCCGGGGTGCTGGGGCGGTTCTGCGCGGAGCTGGACGTGCCCGCACCGGTGGTGATCGCCACCCCGACCATGCTGCACCTGTCGACCACGATCACCGGCCGCCTGACCGACCCGGACGACCCCGCCTCGTCCGCGCTCGGCCTCGCCGAGGCGCTGCACCCGACTCCCGCCGTGTGCGGGGTGCCGACCGAGCGGGCCGCCCGCGCCATCACCGCGCTGGAACCACGGGAGCGCGGCTACTACGCGGGCCTGGTCGGCTGGACCGACCTGGCCGGTGACGGCGAGTGGGTGGTGACGATCCGCTGCGCCGAGGTGTGCGGCGACACCGCGCGGCTGTTCGCGGGCGCGGGGGTGGTCGCCGGGTCCTCGCCCTCGGCCGAGGTCGTGGAGACGGGCGCGAAGTTCGGGACGATGCTGCGGGCGCTCGGGCTGGGGGACGTGGCGTGAGCACCGGATCGAGCACCGCGGACCCCACCGGGCACGGCCACCAGCGCGACCACACCCCGTGGCCGCCGGAGTTCGTCGAGCGGTACCGGGCCGCCGGGCACTGGGCCGGGCGGACGCTCGGGGCGCTGCTCGGCGACACCGCGCGCGAGCACCCCACCCGCACCGCCGTCGTCGGCGAGCGGGACGGCGTCACCTCGCGGTGGTCGTACGCGGAGCTGGACGAGCGGGCGCACCGGGTCGCCGCCGGACTCGTCGCGCGCGGCATCGGCGCCGGGGACCGGGTGGTGCTGCAACTGCCGAACGTCCCGGAGTTCCTGCCGGTGGTGTTCGGGCTGTGGCGGGCGGGCGCGTGGCCGGTGTTCGCGCTCCCGGCGCACCGGCGGAGCGAGCTGACGCACTTCGCGCGCCAGTCCGAGGCCGTCGCGATCATCACCACGGGCGTGCACGAGCGGCACGACCACGCGGCCACCGCGCGGGACGTGGCGGCCGAGGCGCCCTCGGTGCGGGACGTGCTCGTGGTGGGCACGCCCGAGTTCACCGACCTGGCGTCGACGCCGCCGCGCGAGCTGCCCGAGCCCGATCCGTCGGGCGTGGCGTTCCTCCAGCTCTCCGGGGGCAGCACGGGACTGCCGAAGCTGATCCCGCGCACCCACGACGACTACCTGTGCAGCGTCCGGGAGAGCGCCCGGATCTGCGAGCTGACCGAGGAGAGCGTGTACCTGGTCGCACTCCCGGTGGCGCACAACTACCCGATGAGCAGCCCCGGCGTCCTCGGCGCGGTCCACGCGGGCGCGACGATCGTGCTGGCCCCGCGCCCGGACGCGGACACCGCGTTCCGGCTGATCGAGGCCGAGGGCGTCACGATCACCGGCGTGGTGCCGCCGCTGGCCGCCGCGTGGACCCAGGCCGCCGCCCGCACCGACCGCGATCTGTCCACGTTGGACGTTCTGCTGGTCGGCGGCGCGAAGTGCGGCCGGGAGCTGGCCGCGCGGATCGGGCCCGCGCTGGGCTGCCGGTTGCAGCAGGTGTTCGGCATGGCCGAGGGCCTGGTCTGCTACACCCGGCTGGACGAGCCGGAGGAGCTGGCGCTCACCACGCAGGGCCGCCCGATCTCCGAGGACGACGAGGTGCGCGTGGTCGACCCGGACGACCCGGCCGCGCCCTCGCACGCCGAGGTGCCGCTTGGCGAGGTGGGCGCGCTGCTCACCAGGGGGCCTTACACGATCCGGGGCTACTACCGGGCCGACGCGCACAACGCGACCGCGTTCACCGAGGACGGCTTCTACCGGACCGGGGACCTGGTGCGGCGCCTGCCGTCCGGGCACCTGGAGGTGGTGGGCCGGGCCAAGGAGCAGATCAACCGGGGCGGGGAGAAGGTCGCCGCCGAGGAGGTCGAGGACCACCTGATGGCGCACCCGCTGGTGCTGGACGCGGCGGTGGTCGCGGTGCCGGACGCCTACCTGGGCGAGCGGACCTGCGCCTACGTGGTGCCGGTGCCGGGCGGCGCGGAGCCGACCGGGCCGCAGCTGCGCCGGTTCGTGCGCGAGCGGGGCGTGGCCGCGTTCAAGGTGCCGGACCTGGTGCGGGTGGTTCCGGAGTTCCCCGTGACCGGGGTGGGCAAGACGAGCAAGCGGGAACTGCGCGCGGCGCTGGCCGCCGCCGAGGAGGGGTGAGGGCGTTGTCGTTGCCGAGGATCGAGCCGTACGCGCTGCCGACGGCGGCCGAGCTGCCCGAGGGCCGGGTCGCCTGGACGCCGGACCCGGCGCGCGCCGCGCTGCTGGTGCACGACGCGCAGCGCTACTTCCTGGCGCCGTACGCGGGCGCCCCGGTTCCGGAGATGGTCGCGAACATCGCGGCGCTGGTCGCGGCGGCCCGCGAGGTGGGCGCGCCGGTGTTCTACACCGCGCAGCCCGGCCGCCAGGCGGATCAGGACCGCGGGCTGCTGACCGAGTTCTGGGGCGCGGGCATCGGCGCGGTGATCGACGCCGACCCGTCGGCCGCCGACGTGGTGCCGGAGCTGGCGCCCCGCGAGGGCGACGAGGTGCTGGTGAAGTGGCGCTACAGCGCGTTCCAGCGCAGCGCCTTCGCCGACCGGCTGGCGGAGCTGGGCCGTGACCAGCTGCTGATCACCGGCGTGTACGCGCACATCGGCTGCCAGGCCACCGCGGTGGAGGCGTTCATGCGCGACGTGCGGCCGTTCCTGGTGTGCGACGCGGTCGCGGACTTCTCCCGCGAGCGGCACGACCAGGCCTGCGAGTACGTCGCGCAGCGGTGCGGCGTCGTGACCACCACGGCCGACGCGCTGACCGCGCTGTCGGCCCCGATTCCCGCTGGAGCGCAGGGATGAGCGAGCAGTCGTTGACCGCCGAGCGGGTGCGCGCGGACGTGGCCGAGGTGCTGGGCGTGGCGCCCGAGGAGCTGGCCGGGGACGCCGACCTGCTGGACCTGGGCCTGGACTCGGTGCGGGTCATGGGGTTGGTGGAGCGCTGGCGCGCCGCAGGCGCCGAGGTGGAGTTCCCGGACCTGGCCGAGCAGCCGGAGCTGGCGCACTGGACGGCGCTGGTGGTGGGCTCGTGAGCGGGGCGGCTGGCCGTCCGCGCCGGGTCGACCACCGGGGCAGGCACCACGAGCGGATCGCCGAGGTGCGCGCCGGGCAGGCCGGTGGGGCGGAGAAGGTCGGCTACCCGATCCGGGTGCGCGCGGCCGAGGTGGTGCGCACCGCGCCGCTGGGGTCCGGGCTGATCCGGGTCACGCTCGGCGGGCCGGGCACCGAGGGCTTCGAGGCGCACTCGCCCGACGAGCACGTGAAGCTGATCTTCCCGGACGAGCGCGGGGAGCTGCGGCTGCCCGAGCCGAACGGGGACGTGCTGCGCTGGCCCAGGCCCGCGCCGGTCTCGCGCGAGTACACGGTGCGGCGCTACGACCCGGTCAGCGGCGAGCTGGACGTCGACGTGGCGCTGCACGCGGGCGGCCTGGGCTCGGACTGGGCGCAGGCGGCGAAGCCGGGTGACGTGGTGCACGTGGCCGGTCCGCCCGGCGGGCTGATCGTGCCGCACGACTACGACCGGTACCTGCTGGCCGGGGACATCACCGCGCTGCCCGCGATCGCCCGGTGGCTGGAGGAGCTGCCGCGCACGGCGGCGGGCTGGGCGTTCATCGAGGTCGCGGACGCGGGTGAGGAGATCGAGCTGTCCGCGCCGGAGGACGTGCGGGTGCACTGGCTGCACCGGGGCGACGTCCCGCCGGGGAGCAGCGACGTGCTGGAGCGCGCGGTGCGCACCGTCGCCAGGCCCGAGGGCGCGCGGTTGTACGCGTGGATCGCGGGCGAGGCCGGGGTGATCAAGCCGTTGCGCCGCTGGGTGCGCGAGGAACTGGGGTTGTCCAAGGAGGACCACGACATCACCGGCTACTGGAAGCGCGGCGTCGCGGACTTCGACGAGGACGACGAGCACCCGGAGCACGGGCACCAGGGGCACGAGCACGACCACTGAGACGGGCCCGCCTCGTGAGCGGGCCGAGCAAGGCCGACGCCGCAACCGAATGAGGAAAACAACGATGTCCACCACTGCCAGGTCCCCCCGCGTCGCGGGCGCGCTGCTGCTCTCGCTGGCCCTCGCGGTCGGCTGCTCGTCCGGCACGTCCGGCGAGGGCGCGGGCGGCGACGCGCAGTCCACCGCCGACGCGAACCAGACGCGCGTGGTGACCGCCGACAACGGCGAGATCACCGTCCCGGCCTCCCCCCAGCGCGTCATCGCGACCGGGTACGCGGTCCCCGCGCTGCTGGAGGCCGACGCGCCGCTGGTGGGGATCTCCGCCTGGTCGCGCGGCGTCCCGATGATGGACGCCGACGACCGGAAGAAGTACGAGGAGCTGCCGAAGGTCGCGGGCGAGGCCGCCTCGGAGACCAACTACGAGGCGATCGCCGAGGCCGAGCCGGACCTGATCGTGATCGGCGTGCCCAAGCCGGTGCTGGCCGACATCGACCTCAAGCGGCTGGAGTCGATCGCGCCGGTGGTCGCGATCGGGCCGTCGGTGCCGTCGATGTGGCGGGACCTCTCGCGCAAGCAGGCCGACGCGGCGGGCGCGGTCGAGAAGTTCGACGCGGTCAAGGCGGAGTACGAGAAGCAGGCCGCCGACCTGGCCGCGAAGTACAAGGACGTGCTGCCGAGCCTGAAGCTGGCGCACGTGGGCGCGTACGGCGAGGTCGCCAAGGGCAACTTCCAGCGCGAGTTCGACGGCTCCTGGGGCACCAACATCGCCCAGGACCTCGGCGCGAGCTACTACGGCGAGGTCAAGGTCAAGGGCGGCGGCTCGCGCGACGTCAGCGAGTACCCGTCGATCGAGGAGCTGCCCGCCGCGTTCGCCGAGGCCGAGGCGATCACCTACTCGGTGAAGGCCGACGGCTCGGTGCCTGCCCCGGTGCAGTACGTCATGGACTCGCCGCTGTGGAAGGAGCTTCCCGCCGTGAAGGCGGGCAAGACCTTCCCGCTGCGCTACACCGAGGCCGCGACCTACGAGGCCGCGAAGCTGACGCTCAAGGCCGCGGACGAGGCGTTCGCGCCGCTGCTGGCCAAGTGAGCCGTGCGACGCGGGCGGCGGCCGGGGCGCGGGTCGCGCTCCTGGCCGCCGCCGTCGTGCTGCTGGTGGTGGCCGCCGTGGTGAGCCTGGGGGTGGGGGCGCGCTCGATCGCCCCCGGTGACGTGGTGCGGGTGCTGCTGTCCCCGGACGGCTCGCCCGACGCGATGATCGTGTGGGACGTGCGCGCGCCGCGCGCGGTGCTGGCGGTGGCCGCCGGTGCGGCGCTGGCGGTGGCGGGCGCGCTGGTGCAGGCGCTGTCGCGCAACCCGCTGGCGGAGCCCGGTGTGCTGGGCGTGACGGCGGGGGCCGGGTTCGCGATCACCGTCGGTTCGGCGCTGGGGCTCGCGGGCGCGGCCGGTGAGCTGGCGCTGTCGGTGCTGGGGGCCGTGCTGGCCGCGCTGCTGGTGTACGCGGTCGGCCGGACCTCGCCGCTGCGGCTGGTGCTGACCGGGGTGGCGCTGACCTCCGTGCTGTCCGGCGTGGGCCTGGGGCTTCGGCTGCTGGTGCCGGAGGTGTTCGACCAGTACCGGTTCTGGGCGGTGGGGTCGCTGGCCGGGCGCGAGCAGGCGCCGACGACGGTGCCGCTGCTGGCGATCGTGGTGGCCCTGGTGGGCGCGCTGGTGCTGAGCAGGCAGCTCAACGCGGTGGCGCTGGGCGAGGGCGTGGCGCGGGCGCTGGGGGCGAACGTGGCGCGGGTTCGGGTGGGGGCGCTGGTGCTGGTGACCGTGCTGGCGGGGGCGGCGACGGCGGTGGCCGGGCCGATCCTGTTCGTGGGGTTGATCGTGCCGCACCTGGCGCGGCGCGCGGCGGGGGCCTCGGCGCCGTGGCTGGTGGGGTACGCGCTGGTGCTCGGTCCGGTGCTGCTGCTGGTGGCGGACACCGCTTCCCGCGTGCTGCTGCCGACCGGCGAGGTGCCGGTGGCGATCGTGACCGCGTTCCTCGGCGGGCCGGTGCTGGCCTGGGCGGTCCGCAAGTACGGGGCGGCGGAGCTGTGACGGGCGCGGTCGTGGTGCGCGCGGGCCGGTTCACCGCCCGCGTGGAGCGGCGCGTGCTGGTGCTGACCGGCTGCGTGGTGGTGCTGATCCTGGGGCTCGGGCTGCTGGGGCTGTGCTACGGGGCGTCGTGGGCCTCGCCGGCCAAGGTGCTCTCCGCGCTGACCGGGAACGGCGGGGTGGTGATCCGCGAGTGGCGGGCGCCGCGCGTGGCCGCCGGGCTGGTGTTCGGTGTGGCGCTGGGGCTGGCGGGCGCGGTGTTCCAGAACCTGACCCGCAACCCGATGGGCAGCCCGGACGTGATCGGGCTGGACGCGGGCGCCTACACCGGCGCGCTGATCGCGATCACCGTGCTCGCGGGCACGCCCGGTCAGCTGGCGCTCAGCTCGGTGCTCGGCGGGGCGGTGGCCGCCGCGGCGGTGTACCTGCTGTCGCTGGGCGGCGGGCTGTCCGGGTTGCGGCTGGTGGTCATCGGCATCGCGGTGAACGCGGTGCTGACGGCGCTGAACTCGTGGATCGTGCTGCGCGCGGAGCTGGAGGTGGCGATCGCCGCCGTCGGCTGGAGCGCCGGTTCGCTCAACGGGGTCGGCTGGGAGGACCTGGGCATCCCGTTCGCGGTGATCGTGGTGCTGCTGGGGTGGTTGGCGGTCCGCTCGCGGGACGTCGGCCAGGCCGGGCTCGGCCCGGAGCTGGCGGTCACCACCGGGGTCCGGCTGGAGCGGCTGCGGTTGGAGCTGGTGGTGGTCGGCGTCGGCCTGACCTCGACGGTGACCGCCGTCGCCGGGCCGGTGGCGTTCATCGCGCTGGCCGCGCCGCAGATCGGGCGCAGGCTGGCCCGCTCCCCCGGCATCCCGCTGCTGCCCGCCGCGCTGACCGGCGCGGTGCTGCTGCAGGGGGCCGACCTGGTGGCGCAAATGCTGCTGGCCCCCGTCTCGCTGCCGGTGGGCGTGGTCAGCACGGCCATCGGCGGCTGCTACCTGATCTGGCTGCTCACCAAGGAGGTGCGGCGGTCGTGACCGCGCGCTTGACCGCCAGGGACGTGACCCTGCGCTACGGGGAGCGGGTCGTGTCGACCCGGCTCGCCCTGGACGTGCCGGACGGGGCGTTCACCGCCGTCGTCGGGCCCAACGCCTGCGGGAAGTCGACGCTGCTGCGCGCGTTCGCGCGGCTGCTCAAGGCCTCCGGCGGGGAGGTGGCGTTCGACGGCAGGTCCGTGGGCGACTACCCGACGAAGGCGCTGGCCCGCTCGCTCGGGTTCCTGCCGCAGGAACCCGTCGCCCCGGAGGACATCCGGGTGCGGCAGCTGGTGGCGCGCGGGCGGTTCCCGCACCAGTCGCTGCTGTCGGCCTGGTCGGAGCAGGACGAGGCCGCCGTCGCGCGGGCCGTGGAGGCGGCCGGGGTGGCGGAGCTGGTGGACCGGCCGGTGCGGGAGCTGTCCGGTGGGCAGCGGCAGCGGGTGTGGGTGGCCGTGGTGCTGGCCCAGGACACGCCGTACCTGCTGCTGGACGAGCCGACGTCCTTTTTGGACCTGACCCACCAGTACCAGTTGTTGGAGCTGCTGGCGGGGTTGCGCGACGGGGGGCGGACCGTGATCGCGGTGCTGCACGACGTCAACCAGGCCTGCCGGTACGCCGACCACCTCGTGGCGATGCGCGACGGTCGGGTGGTCGCCGAGGGCGCGCCGTCCGCGATCGTGGACGCCGCGCTGGTGCGGGAGGTGTTCGACCTGCCGAGCGTGGTGGTGCCGGACCCGGTGACCGGAACGCCGATGGTCGTGCCGGACCTCAGAGCGGGCTGATCCCCCTCCCGTTCCCGAACCACCACCGTCCCCACCGCGCCCAACGAGAACGGGAGCCCGTGTTGAGCACTGCCCGAGTCCAGTCCGCACAGGAGAGCACCGAGCTGCTGGAGCTGACCGGCGCGCAGCTGGGCGTGTTCAACGCCCAGCGCCTGGAACCGGACTCGCCGCACTACGTGGTGGGCGACGTGGTGGAGGTGCGCGGCGGCGGCCCGGTGGACGCCGGGCTGCTGGCGCGCGCCGTGCGGGCGACGACGGACGAGGCGGAGTCGTTGCGGCTGCGGGTGTTCGACACCCCGGACGGGCCGCGCCAGGTGGTGTCGGCCGAGCCTGCGCCGCTGCCGCCGGTGGTCGACCTGTCCGGTGAGGCGGACCCGGTGGCGGCGGCGCACGCGCTGGTGGAGGCCGAGCGGGCGCGCACCGCCGAGCACTGCCGGGGCATGGTGGACCGGGCGCTGTGCTCGCGCGTGGTGATCCGGTTGTCGGACGAGGAGGTCTGGTACACCCAGCTCGGGCACCACCTGGTGTTCGACGGGTACACGGCGGCGATGCTGGCCCGCCGCACCGCCGCGCACTACACGGCGCTGGTGCGCGGGACGGCGGCGCCGAAGTGCCCGTTCGGCCGGTTCGCCGAGCTGGTGGCGGCCGACCTGGCGTACCGGTCGAGCCCGCGGGCGGAGGTGGACCGGGCCTACTGGGTGGAGCGGTTCACGCCGCTGCCGGAGCTGGGAACCCTCGCCGAGCCGGGGGTTTCCGGCGCGCCGACGCGGACGGTGACCGCGCGGGCCGTGCTGCCCGCGTCGGCGGTGGCGCGGCTCAAGGAGGTCGCGGAGGGCTGCTCGGCGGAGGCGGGCGGCGCGACCTGGGGCGACGCGCTGATCGCCTGCTACGCGGCGTACCTGCACCGGGTGCTGGGGCAGGGCGAGGTGGTGTTCGCGCTGCCGCTGATGTGCCGCACCGGGAGCGCGGCGCTGCGCACCCCGGCGATGGCGGTCAACGTGCTGCCGCTGCGGGTCCCCGTGCGGGGTGGGGACCGGCTGGGCGAGCTGACCGGGCGGGTCGCGGCGCTGATGCGCGAGGTGCGGGCGCACCAGCGGTACCGGGGCGAGGACCTGCCGCGCGACCTGGCCGCGCCGGGGGCGGGCGCGCTGCTGCACGGGCGCGGGGTGAACCTGAAGGCGTTCGACCTGAAGCTGGACTTCGCGGGCGCGGCCGGGACGATGCGCAACGTGGCGGGCGGTCCGCCGGAGGACATGGGGCTCAGCGTGCTGCCGACCGGGGACGGCGGGCTGCTGCTGGGGTTCGAGGTGGACGGGCGCACCCACGACCAGGCCGCGGTGGACCGCAGGCTGGCCGGGTTCACCGCGCTGGTGGCCGGGCTGTGCGCGGTGGACGCGCCGCCGGTGGCGCGGGTGGACCTGATCGGCGGGCAGGAGCGGGAGGAGCTGCTGGCGCGCTGGGCGAGCCCCGCGCTGCCCGGCCCGGTGCTGGACGTGCCGGAACTGCTGGCCGGGCTGGACGCGGACGCGATCGCGTTGGCGCACAACGGGGTCTCGCTGTCCGGGGCCGAGCTGTCCGGGTGGGCGCACCGGGTGGCGCGGGTGCTGCGGGCGCGCGGGATCGGGCCGGACGACGTGGTGGCGCTGGTCGTGCCGCGCTCGGTCGGGACGGTGGTGGGGCTGCTCGGGTCGCTGGTGGCGGGGGCGGCGTTCCTGCCGCTGGACACCGCGCACCCGCAGGCGCGGTTGCGGGAGCTGGTCGCGGGGGCGCGGATCGCGCTGGTGACGGCGGAGTTGGCGCACCTGGTGCCGGACGGGGTCGAGTCGGTGGTGCTGGACTCGGTCGAGGTGGCCGAGGAGCTGACCGGGTGCTCGCGGGAGCCGTTGGCGGAGCACGAGTTGGCGGCCCCGCGCCACCCGGAGCACCTGGCCTACGTGCTGCACACCTCCGGGTCGACCGGGAAGCCCAAGGGGGTGCTGGTGCGCCGGGGCGGGTTGGCCGCGCTGCTGCACCACCACCGGGGGATCACCGCGCCTTCGGCGGAGCGGGCGGCCGGGCGGCGGTTGCGGGTGGCGCACACCTACTCGTTCGCGTTCGACTCGGCGCTCGACCAGCTGGCGTGGTTGCTGTGCGGGCACGAGCTGCGGTTGTACGACGCCGAGGTGGCGCGGGACGCGGACGCGCTGCTGGCGGCGGTGCGGCGGGACCGGGTCGACGTGGTCGACACGACCCCGTCGCTGGCCGCGCCGCTGGTGGCGGCCGGGTTGCTGGAGGGCGATCCGGGGGAGGGCGGGCACCGGCCCGCGCTGCTGGTGCTGGGCGGCGAGGCCACGCCGCCCGCGCTGTGGCGGCGGGTGGTGGCGTCGGGCGTGGCCGCGCGCAACGCCTACGGGCCGACCGAGTCCACTGTGGACGCCACGGTGGCGGTGCTGTCCGGGGACGACCCGGTGATCGGGCACCCGGTGTCGGGGACGCGGGTCTACCTGCTGGACGGGGCGCTGCGGCCGGTCCCGGAGGGCGTGGCCGGTGAGCTGCACCTGGCGGGACCGCAGCTGGCGCGCGGGTACCTCGGGCAGCCGGGGGCGACGGCGGAGCGGTTCGTGGCCGACCCGTTCGGCGCGCCGGGCGAGCGGATGTACCGGACCGGCGACCTGGCCCGGTGGACGGCGCGGGGGCTGGAGTACCTGGGGCGGCGGGACGGCCAGGTGAAGGTGCGCGGGCACCGGGTCGAGGTCGGCGAGGTGGAGGCGGCGCTGGGGGCGCTGCCGGGGGTGGCCGCGGCGGCGGCGGACGTGCGCGCGGACGGCGGTCCGGCGCGGCTGGTCGGGTACGTGGTGCCCGAGGCGGGCGCGGTGGTGACGGCGGAGTCGGTGCGGGACGCGCTGGCCGCCGACCTGCCGGACCACCTGGTGCCGTCGGCGGTGGTGCTGCTGGAGGCGCTGCCGGTGACGGTGAACGGCAAGCTGGACCGGGCCGCGCTGCCCGCGCCCCGCGTCACCGGCGGCGGGCGGGCCGCGCGCACCGAGGCGGAGCGGCTGCTGTGCGCCGCGGTCGCCGAGGCGGTCGGGGCCGCGTCGGTCGGCGTGGACGACGACTTCTTCGCGCTGGGCGGGGACAGCATCACCGCGATCGGGGTGAGCGCCGCGCTGCGCGCGCACGGCCTCGAGCTGCGGCCCCGCGACCTGCTGGGCAGGCGGGACCTGGCGGCGCTGGCGGCGTCGGCGCGGCCGGTGGGCGAGGTGGCGGCGGTGGCCGACGAGCCGACCGGGCCGGTGCCCGCTCCGCCGATCGCGCGCGCCCTGCTGGACGCCAACGCGCCGGAGGACGTCGCCGGGTACGCGCAGTGGAGCGCGCCGCACGTGTCCGATGTGGACGGTGCGCGGCTGGTCGCCGGGGTCCGGGTGGTGCTGGACCACCACGACGCGCTGCGGCTGATCGCGACGCCCGCCGGGCTGGTGGTCCGGCCGCGCGGGGCGGTGGCGGCGGAGACCGCGGTGCGCGAGTGGCCCGCCGGGGCGTCGGCGGCCGAGGTCGCGGCGCTGCTGGCGGGTGAGCTGGACCCGAGCGCCGGCGAGCTGGTGCGGGTGGCGCTGGGCGACGGCGTGCTGGTCGTCGTGCTGCACCACCTGGTGGTCGACGGGGTCTCGTGGCGGGTGCTGCTGCCCGACCTGCGGGCCGCGTGCGCCGGGCGGGAGCTGCCGCCCGTGGGGTCGTCCTGGCGGCGGCACGCGCTGGCGCTGGCCGAGCAGGGGGCGACCGGGGCGCGGCGGGACGAGCTGCCGCACTGGCGGGCCGTGCGCGGCGCCGGGTTCCGGCTCGGCGCGCGGGACCTGACCGGCGCGGACACCGCGTCCACCGCCGCGGTCACGACCACCACCGCCCCGGCGGAAATCGCCGGGCCGCTGCTGACCGACCTGACCGCCGCCTACCGGGCAGGCGCGGACGAGGTGCTGATCGCCGCGCTCGTGCTGGCGCTGCGGGTGTGGCGCGGGGCCGACGACGCGGTCCCGGTCAGCACCGAGGGCCACGGCCGGGAGCTCCCCGGAGCCGACCTGTCGCGCACGGTCGGCTGGTTCACCAGCGAGTACCCGGTGCTGGCTCCCGCAGGCGCCGTCCGGTCGGCCGAGGCGCTGGCCGACGCGCTCGCCGGTGGTGACGCGGCGGGCGCGCTGGTGCGGGCGGTCAAGGAGGCCAAGCGGGCGACGCCCGACCACGGCGTCGGGTACGGCGTGCTGCGGCACCTGGACCCGGTCGCCGCCGGGGAGCTGGCCGGTCCCCCGCCGCAGCTGCTGCTCAACCACCTCGGCCGGTTCGCGCCGCTGCCCGGCGACGGCTGGCGCCTGCCCGAGCGGGACGCGTTCCACGTCGTCGAGCCGGGTGGCAAGAAGCTGGAGCAGGTGCTGGCGCTGAACAGCTTCGTGCACGCGGACGGCGCGCTCGCCGTCGAGTGGACCGCCGCGGGCGGGGTCCTGGACGCGGACGCGGTGTCCGGGCTCCAGGCGGCGTGGACGCGGGCGCTGGAGGCGCTCGCCGCGCACGCCGCGCGGATCGGGCCGGGCGGTGGCGCGCTCACCCCGTCCGACGTGCCGCTCGTCGGGCTGGACGCGGACGAGCTGGCCGCCGTCGAGCGGGACGGGCGCGCGGTGGACGTGCTGCCCGCGACGCCGCTCCAGGTCGGCCTGGCGTTCCACACGATGGTGCGGGCCGACGACGAGGCCGACGTGTACGTGGTGCAGGCCGTGACGCACCTGGCGGGCGCGCTGGACGCGGACCGGTTGCGCGAGGCCGCCGCCGAGCTGCTGCGGCGCACCCCGGCGCTGCGGGTGCGCCTGCACACCTGCGCGTCCGGCGAGGTCGTGCAGGTCGTGCCCGCCGCCGTGCGCCTGGACTGGCGGCGGGAGGGCGGGGAGGCGTTCGAGCGGGCCTGCCGGGAGGAGCTGGCCCGGCCGTTCCACCCGGACCGGGCGCCGCTGATCCGGTTCCTGCTGTGCTCGCTGTCCGAGGACGAGCACCGGTTGGTGATCACCAACCACCACGCGCTGCTCGACGGCTGGTCCATGCCGCTGGTGGGCCGCTCGCTGCTGGCGCTGTACGCCGAGCTCGGGGGTGGGCCGAGGGTTCCGGCCGCCCCGCCGCTCGGGGAGTTCCACCGCTGGCTGGCCGGTCGCGACCGGGACGCCGCGCGGGCCGCGTGGGGCGCGGAGCTGGCCGGGGTGGACGAGGGCACCCGGCTCGCCCCCGCGGGCGCCGGAACCGGCGCGGTCAGGCCGGAGCGGGTCTCGTTCGGGCTGGGCCAGGAGTTCAGCGCCCGGCTGACCGCCTTCGCGCGCGCCCAGGGCGTCACCACCGCGACGGTGTTCCAGGCCGCCTGGGGCCTGCTGCTGGGCACGGTCACCGGCCGCCGGGACGTGCTGTTCGGCTGCCCGGTGTCCGGCAGGCCCGCCGAGGTCGACGGGGTCGCCACCGCGGTCGGGCAGCTCGGCGGCACGATCCCGGTGCGGGTGCGCTTCTCCCCCGCCGACACCGGGGCCGGGCTGCTGGCGCGGGTGCACGAGCACGGCGCTGCGCTGGTGGAGCACCACCACGTCGGCCTGCCGGAGCTCCAGCGCGCGGCCGGGGTGGGCGAGCTGTTCGACACCATGCTGGTGGTGGAGAACTTCCCGCTCTCCAACCGGGACCGCACCACCCTCGCGCCGGGTCTGGACCTGGTCGGGGTGGACATCACCGACGCCACGCACTACCCGCTGACCGTCGTGGTGATCCCCGGAGCGGAGATCACCGTGGGGCTGGGCTACCAGGCGCGCGCGTTCGACGCGGACACCGTGCGCGGGTACGGCCGGTGGCTGCTGCGGGTGCTGGAAGGGCTGGTCGACGGGCCGGATCTCCCCCTGGGGCGCTTGGCCGTCCTGCCGGACGAGGAGCGGGAGGCCGTGCTGCGCCTGGGGGTGGGCGCGGAGCCCTCGCGCGAGCGGGCCGGGTGCCTGGAGGAGTTCGGGCGGTGGGTGCGGCGCGAGCCGGGCGCGGAGGCGGTGGTGTGCCGGGCGCGCTCGCTGAGCTACGCCGAGCTGGACCGGCGGGCGAACCGGGTGGCGAACGCGCTGATCGCGGCCGGGGTGAAGCCGCAGGACAGCGTGGCGGTGCTGCTGCCGCGCGACGTGGACCTGGTGGTGGCGCTGCTCGCGGCGTTCAAGGCGGGCGCGGTGCACGTGCCGATGGACCCCGGCTACCCGCGCGAGCGGCTGGCCGTGATGTGCGCGGAGGTCGCCCCCGCGGCGGTGCTCACCACCGCCGACGTGCGGGCCGCCGGGCTGCCGGTGGACGCGCCCGCGCTGCTGCTGGACGAGTCCGGGGTGGACGGACCGGCGGAGTGGGACGCGGACCCGGTGGCGGCGCGCGCCGGCTTCCACGAGGACTGGTTGGCGTACGTCATCTTCACCTCCGGCACCACCGGGCGCCCCAAGGCGGTCGGGGTGCCGCACCGGGGCGTGCCGAGCCTGCTGACCCTGCAGGAGGACGTCGTCGGGGTCACCGAGCGCGACCGGTACCTGCACTTCGCGTCCACCAGCTTCGACGTGGCGTTCTGGCAGTTCATGGTGCCGCTGCTGTCCGGCGGCACGTCGGTGATCGCGCCGGAGGAGGTGCGGGTGCCCGGTGACGAGCTGCTGGAGTACGTGCGGGCGCACCGGGTGACCGGGGTGAACCTGCTGCCGTCGTTCCTGGCCGCGATGCCGGACGACGCCGCGGTCGACCCGGACGTGTTCTTCGTGGTGGGCGCGGAGCGGCTGGACCCGGAGCTGGCGCGGCGGTGGGGCGGTCGGCGGGCGCTGTTCAACGCGTACGGGCCGACCGAGGTCACGGTGAACTCGGTGACCTGGCGGTACTCCCCCGACGACCCCGGTCCGCTGCCGATCGGGCGGCCGGACCCGCAGGTGCGGGCGTACGTGCTGGACGGGGCGCTGCGCCCGGTCGGCGTCGGCGTGGTCGGCGAGCTGTACCTGGCGGGCCCGAAGCTGGCGCGCGGGTACCTGAACCGGCCGGGGCTCACGGCGGGCGCGTTCGTCGCGGACCCGTTCGGGCCGCCCGGCGAGCGGATGTACCGGACCGGTGACCTGGTGCGGTGGCGGCCGGACGGGAACCTGGTGTTCCTGGGCCGGGTCGACCACCAGG
Source organism: Actinosynnema pretiosum (assembly GCF_002354875.1). Classification (GTDB taxonomy): domain Bacteria; phylum Actinomycetota; class Actinomycetes; order Mycobacteriales; family Pseudonocardiaceae; genus Actinosynnema; species Actinosynnema auranticum. The sequence continues at coordinate 3,152,455 of NZ_CP023445.1, read as the reverse complement.
TGAAGGTGCGCGGGTTCCGGATCGAGCTGGCCGAGGTGGAGACCGCGCTGACCCGGCAGGACGGGGTGCGGGCCTGCGCAGTGGTCGCGCGCGGGAACCGGTTGGTCGGGTACGTGATCCCGGTCGACGGCGTCGAGCTGGACCTGGCGGCGGTGCGGGCGGCGCTGGCGGAGGAGCTGCCGGAGCACGTGGTGCCGTCGGCGCTGGTGGTGCTGGACGCGCTGCCGCTCACGCCGGGCGGGAAGCTGGACCGGGCCGCGCTGCCGGAACCGGCGCGGGTCGCGGCCCCGTCGCGGGAGCCGGTGACGCGCGAGGAGTCCGCGCTGCTGGCGGTGGTGCGGGAGGTGCTGGGGTCCGGGGTCGGGCTGGACGACGAGTTCCTGTCGGTCGGCGGGGACAGCATCGTGACGCTGCAGGTGGTGTCGCGGGCGCGGCGGGCCGGGCTGGTGCTGTCGGCGCGGGACGTGTTCGACGGCGGCACGATCGCCGGGATCGCGGCGCGCTGCGGGCGGGAAACCGCCGCGGCGGTGGAGAAGCCGGTGGTGGGGGACGTGCCGCTGCTGCCGGTGGCGCGGGAGCTGCTGGCGCGCGCCGGGGAGCGGGCGGCCGGGTTCTGCCAGTGGACGCAGGTGTGCGTCCCGGCGGGCGCGGGCGCGGCTGGTTCCGGCGCGGCGCGGTGGGAGCGGGTGCTGGACGCGGTGCTGGAGCGGCACGACGTGCTGCGGGCGCGGCTGGTCGGGCAGGTGCTGCGGATCGCGCCGGTGGGCGGGGTGCGCGGGGCGGACGTGCTGGCGGTCGTGGCGGCCGGTGACGACCCGGATTCCGCTGTGGCACGGGAGTTGGCGCGGGTGCGGGCGGAGCTGGACCCGGTGCGCGGGCCGCTGCTGCGCGCGGTGTGGGTGGACGCCGGGCCTGGTCGGCTGGGGCGGTTGTTGCTGGTGGCGCACCACCTCGTCGTGGACGGGGTGTCGTGGCGGGTGCTGCTGGACGACGTGGCGCAGGCGTTCGCGGGCGGGGAGCTGGTGCGACAGGGGCGGTCCTACGCCGGGTGGGCGCGGGAGGTCGTCGGCTCGTCGCGGGCGGCGGAGCTGCCGCACTGGCGCGCGGTGCTGGCCGACCCGCCCGCGCCGCTGTTCCCGGAACCGCTGGACCCGGTGCGGGACACCGCGTCCACGGCCGTGCATCACGTGGTGGAGGTGGGGCCCGAGGTGACGCGGGCGGTGCTGACGGCGCTGCCCGCCGCCTACCGGACCACGCCGGACACCCTGCTGCTGACCGCGCTGGCGGACGCGGTGGCGGCCTGGCGCGGTGGGGCGCGGGACGTGCTGGTGGCGCTGGAGGGCCACGGTCGGCCGCGCGAGGCCGACCTGGCGCAGGCGGTGGGCTGGTTCACCGCCGTGCACCCGGCGCGGGTGAGCTGGCCGGACGACGACCCGGTGCGCGCGGTGAAGGCGGTCAAGGAGCACCTGGCGGCGCGCGGCGACGGGCTGGGGCACGGGCTGCTGCGGCTGGCCGGGGAGCTGCCGGGCGCGGCGGAGCCGGAGGTGGCGTTCAACTACCTCGGCCGGTTCGCCCCGCCGTCCACCGCGGAGGGCGAGTGGCAGGTTCCGCCGGGCGCCGAGCCGCTGGGGTCGGGCGGTGGGGACGACATGCCGCTGCCGCAGGCGCTGGTGGTCAACGCGATGGTGCGGCACGAGGCGCTGGCGCTGCGGCTGACCTGGCCGTCCGGGCTGCCGGGCGGGGAGCGGGTGGCCGAGCTGGGCGCGCTGCTGGTGGCGGCGCTGGGGCGGCTCGCGGACCCGGAGGTGCTGGAGCGGGCCGGGCTGACCCCGTCCGACCTGCCGCTGGTCGAGCTGGACCAGGCGGACGTGGACGCGCTGGAGGACGCGCTGCCGGTGGCCGACGTGCTGCCGCTGACGCCGCTGCAGGAGGTGGTGCTGCGCTGGTCGCGGGCCGAGGTGGCGCGCGGGGCGCACGACCCGTACACGGTGCAGGCGGCGTTCACCATCACCGGGGAGCTGGACGTGGAGGCGTTGCGGGAGGCCGGGGTCCGGTTGCTCCGGCGGCACCCGAACCTGGGCGCGGTGTTCCCGCTCGACCTGCAGGCGCAGGTGCTCCCGGCTGACCCGAGGCCGGGGTTCCGGGTGGTCGACGGGCCCGTGGAGCGGGTGCTGGCCGAGGACCTGGCGGAACCGTTCGACCTGGCGGTGGGGCCGCCGCTGCGGCTGACCGTCGTGCCCGGTGACGCGGGCGCGGTGCTGGTGCTGACCAGCCACCACGTGCTGTCCGACGGCTGGTCGGCGCCGCGCGTCCTGGGTGAGCTGTTCGCCCTGTACTCCGGGCGCGAGCTGCCCGCCCCCGTGCCGTTCGCCCGGTACCTGCGCTGGGTGGCCGACAACCCGGTCGACGAGGCGCGCTGGCGGCGGGAGCTGGCCGGGCTGGGCGAGGGCGACTACCTCGTCGGGTCGCGCCCCCGGCTGGTCGGCGCGGCCGACGCGGTGCTGCTGGACGTGCCGCCGGACACCGTCGCCGCGCTGGGGAGGGCGGCGGCCCGGCACGGGGTGACGCCGGGAACCCTGGTGCAGGGCGCGTGGGCGGCGGTGCTGGCCGCGGCGTCCGGGCGGTCCGAGGTGTGCTTCGGCACGATGGTCGCGAACCGGGCCGGTGAGGTCGACGGGGTCGAGGAGATCATCGGCCTGCTGGTCGGCACGGCCCCGGTCCGGGTCGACCTGACCGGGCCGCTCGGCGCCGCGCTGGCGCGGGCGCAGCGGCGGCAGCAGGACCTCGTCGGGCAGCAGCACGTCGGCGTCGACGCGCTGGAGGCCCTGGTGGGGCACGGGTTGTTCGACACGCTGCTGGTGTTCGAGAACTACCCGTTCGACCCGGCGGCGCTGCGCGAGCCCGCGCCGGGGCTGGAGATCACCGGCAGCCGGTTCCGGGAGCGCACGCACCACCCGCTGACCGCGACCGTGATGCCCGAGGGCGACGGGTGGCGCGGGGTGCTCGTGCCGCAGGCCGGGATCTTCGCGGACGGCGAGGTGCGCGGGATCGCGGAGCGGTTCGGGGCGGCGCTGCGCGCGATCGCGGACGCGCTGGACGGGGACGCGGCCGAGTTCGTGGCGGCGGTCGCCCGTGGCGGCGCGTCGTGACCGCCCCCGGCGCGCGGATCGACCCGCCGCTGCTGCGCACCGCGTTCGTGCTGGTGCTGGGCACGTTCATGGCCACCCTGGACGCGACGATCGTCGCGGTCGGCGTCGACCGGCTCGCCGAGGACTTCGGGGCGGGCGTCACCGAGGTGCAGTGGGTGACCACCGCCTACCTGCTGGCGGTGGTCGCCTCGGTGCCCGCGTCCGGGTGGCTGGCCGACCGGTTCGGCGGGCGGCGGGTGTGGCTGGGCGCGCTCGGGGTGTTCCTGCTCGGGTCGGCGCTGTGCGCGGTGGCCTGGTCGCTGCCGTCGCTGGTGGTGTTCCGGGTGGTGCAGGGCGTCGGCGGCGGGCTGCTGCCGCCCACCGGCCAGGCGCTGCTGGCGCGGGTGGCCGGACCCGGCCGGATCGGGCGGTTGATCAGCGTCGTCGGCGTGGTGCCGCTGCTCTCCCCCGTGCTGGGGCCGCTGGTGGGCGGGACGCTGCTGGCCGTCGCGGACTGGCCGTGGCTGTTCCTGGTGAACCTGCCGATCGGCGTGGTGGCGGCGGTGCTGGCGGTGCGGCACGTGCCGTCCGCGCCGCCGTCGGACGCGCGGGCCCGGTTCGACCTGGTGGGCGCGCTGCTGCTGGCGCCCGGCCTTGCGGTGCTGGTGCTGGGCCTGACCGGGGACGGCGGCCCCGCGGTGTCGGCGGCGGGCGTCGCGCTCGGGGTGCTGGCGCTGGTGGCGTTCACCCGGCACGGCCTGCGGGCGCGGGACGTGCCGCCGCTGGTGGACCCGAGGTTGTTCACCCGGCCGCCGTTCGGGGTCGCGGCGCTGGCGCTGCTGCTGCTGGGCGCGTCGGTGTTCGGCACGATGTTCCTGCTGCCGCTGTACCTGCAGGGCGGTGGCGGGCTCACCCCGTGGCGGACCGGTCTGCTCCTCGCCCCGCAGGGCGTCGGCGCCGCCGCCGGGTCGGTGCTGGTGAACCGGCTGGTGGACCGGACCGCGCCGCGCGTGCTGGTGCTGTCCGGGATCGGCCTGGTCGCGCTCGGCACGGTCCCGTTCACGCAGCTGCACCACGCGCCGCCGGACGCGCTGGTCGCGGGCGCGCTGCTGGTGCGCGGGGTGGGCGCGGCGCTGGTGAGCGCGCCGGTGCTGGCCACGGTGTACCGGAGCCTGCCGCCCCGCGGGCTGCCAGGGGCCGCGGGCGCGCTGAACCTGCTCAACACCGTCGGCGGCTCGCTCGGCACCGCGCTGCTCGCGGTGCTGCTCGGCGGGCGGTTGGCGGCGCGCGGCCCCGACGTGGCCGCCGCCTACGCCGACACCTTCTGGTGGGTGCTCGCGCTGGTGCTCGTCGCGGCGGCCGGCGCGACCCGGCTGCCCGCCTCCCCTCCCGTCTCCCCGAAGGACGCCAAGGATGACTGAGACCCTGACGACCGGCACGCCGGACCTGACCACCGCGCCTGCCGCGCTGGAGCCCAACCCGCCCGCGCCGTCGGACCTGATCGCGGCCCTGCCCGCGCCGGACTCGGTCGCCGGCCACCGGGCGGCGGTCGCGGACGTGCTGGCGGGCCGCGACCCCCGGCTGCTGGCGGTGGTGGGGCCGTGCTCGGTGCACGACACCGGGGCGGCGCTGGAGTACGCGGGGCTGCTGGCCGAGGCGACGGCGCGGGTGGCGGATGACGTGCTGGTGGTGCTGCGCGGGTACCTGGAGAAACCGCGCACCGTGTCCGGCTGGACCGGGCTGCTGCCCGATCCGGGCATGGACGGCGGCGGGGACGTGGCGCGCGGGGCGCGGGTCGGGCGGGAGTTCCTGGTCGCGGCGGCGCGGGTGCTGCCGGTGGCGTACGAGTTCGTCGACCCGCTGCTCGCGCCGTACGTGGCGGACGTGGTGTCGTGGGGCGCGGTCGGGGCGCGCACGGTCGCCAGCCAGCCGCACCGGCACCTGGCGTCGTCGCTGGGGATGCCGGTGGGGATGAAGAACTGCGTGTCCGGGGCGCTGGACCCGGCGGTGGCGGCGGTGCGGGCGGCCGGGCTGCCGCACGTGTTCCCCGGCGTCGGGGTGGACGGGCGGCTGTCGGTGCTGCGCGGGAGCGGGAACCCGGACGCGCACCTGGTGCTGCGCGGCGGGGTCTCGCCGAACTACGACGCGACGTCGGTGGCCGCCGCGCTGGGGGCGCTGCGGGCGGCGGGGCTGCCGGAGCGGGTGGTGGTGGACGCCTCGCACGGCAACAGCGGCAAGGACCACGACCGGCAGCCCGCGGTGGTGGCGGACCTGGCCGGGCAGGTCGCGGGCGGGAACCGGGCGCTGGTGGGGGTGATGCTGGAGTCGTACCTGGCGGACGGGGCCCAGGCGCTCGCGCCCGGCCGCGCGGTGCGGCGGGACGTGAGCGTGACGGACGCGTGCCTGTCGTGGCCCAGGACGGCGGTGCTGCTGGAGGAGCTGGCGGTGGCGGCCAGGCGGCGGCGGTGAGCTGACCGGGGACCGCGCGGTCCCGTTCGAGCCTTCGGGCGGCCGGGGGAACCGAGGCCACCCGTGCGACCACGTCCGGTCGCGCGGGTGGCCTTCGTGCTGTTCGCGGGCGCGCTCGGGGGCGCGCGGCCGTCCGGGGAGCGCTCGCGGAAGAGGGGAAAGCCGCCGCGTCGCGCTCCGGGGAACGCGCACCTTCCCGAACCTTTCCCCGGCGGTAATCCGTCCACAGCGTGGAGAAACCAAAAACCCCGATGCGACGGCCGCCCCACCCCGAACCCCCGTTCTTCGGATTGGCGAAACACCGCGCTCCGAGCGCCTTCACCGCCAAGCACCCCCGCCTACCTGCGCACGAGCGCATCGGAACGGCGGCGCGGCGCAGCTCGACCCCGCTCCGGGAGCCCGGCCGGGCGAAAAGCGTAAATGTCCGCGAAACCACAACGTCGCCACCCCGCAACCCGCGCACTATTCACCACGGCGAATGGCTTATCTGGACACGCCGTCTCAGCCGCCGTTAAGGTCGGGCCGAATACCGCTATTCGATCGTCGAGCGAGCCGGGCGGGGTCGGCCCCGCCGGTTCGCCCGCTCCGCCGCCGGGGGACGGCCGCGGCGCCACCGGGGGCGAGTCCCGGAGGAGGAGTGGAGTGATCGAGCGGGACCACGAGCTGGGGCTGCTGCGCGCGCTGCTCGCGGACGCGGTCGACGGGCGCGGCGGCGCCGCCGTGGTGACCGGGCCGGTGGCCACCGGCAAGAGCGAGCTGCTGACCGCGTTCGCCGGGCACGCCGCGGAGGCGGGCGCGGTCGTGCTCGGCTCGGTGTCCTCGCGCGGCGAGCGCGACGTCCCGTTCGCCGCGCTCGGCCAGGCGCTCCAGCGGCCATCGACCTTCCCGTCCCGGTTCCCCGAGGTCCTGCGGCTGCTGGACGAGGCCGGGTGGCCCGCCGGGGCGCGGACGGCGCAGGAGCCGCCGCCGCGGGTGGGGCCGCTGATCTCGCGGACGCTGTGGCGCGCGGTGCTGGAGGTGACCGCCGAGCGCCCGCTCGTGCTGGTCGCCGACGACGCCGACCTCGCCGACGAGCACTCGCTGCGCTGCCTGTCGTTCGTGGCCCGCCGGGCCCGCGGGGCGCGGGTGGCCGTGGTGCTGGCCGCGCAGACCGGGACCCGGCGCGCCAACCCGTTCCTGCTCGGCGAGGTGCACCGGCAGCCGCTGTGGCGGCAGGTCCGGCTCGCGCCGCTGAGCGCGGGCGCGGTGGCGGAGGCGGTGGCGCGGCGGTTCGGGGCCTCGGCCGGGTCCGCCGCCGAGTGGCACGCGGTGAGCGGCGGGAACCCGCTGCTGCTCAAGGCGCTGCTGGAGGACGGGGTGGCGCGGGACGGGGGCGGGCCCGCGCCGGGCGAGGCGTTCGCGGAGGCGGTGGGGGCGGTGCTGCACCGGTGCGACCCGGAGCTCGCGGACGTGGCGGTGGCGTGCGCCGTGCTGGACCGGCCCGCGGAGCCCGAGCAGGTGGCCGACCTGCTGGGCGTGCCGCCGGAGTCGGTGCTGGTGCGCACCAGGGCGCTGGACTCGGCCGGGGTGACGGTGGGCGGGCGGTTGCCGCACGCCGCCGCGCGCGCCGCGGTGCTCGCCCCGCTCCCGACCGGGGAGCGGGCCGCGCTGCACCTGCGGGCGGCCCGGCGGCTGTACTACGGCGGCGCGGCGCCCGACGCGGTGGCGGACCTGCTGCTGGCGGCCGGGGACGCGCTGCCGGGGTGGAGCGCGGCGCTGCTGCTGGAGGCCGGGACCGCGGCGCTGCGGGACGACCGGGTCGAGCGGGCGGTCGCGTACCTGGAGCTGGGGGCGCGGGTGGCCGCAGACGCGCGGGAGCGGGTCGCGGTGCTGAGCCTGCTGGTCTCGGCGCACCTGCGCGGCGGCGGGGCGGGGTGCGCGCGGCACGTGGACCGGCTGCTGGAGGCCGCGGCGGAGGGCGGGTTCCCCGGACCGCTGACCCCGGTGGTGTGCCACCTGGTGCGGGCGGGCCGGTTGGACGACGCGGCCACGCTGCTCGGGCGGCTCGCGCCCCCCGGCGGGCGGGCGCCGCTGCGGTTGCGGGTGGAGCTGCCGTTCCTGCGGACCTGGCTGGCCTACCACGCGCCGGGGCTGCCCGCGCGGGGCCCGGAGCTGCTGGACGACGACGACGCGGAGTACCTGCTGCGCGAGGCCGGGATGTCGCCGCACGCGCAGGCGGTGCGGGTGCTGGAGATCGCGCTGGCGGGCGGGGACCCGGAGGAGGCGGTCGAGCACGCCGAGCACGTGCTGCACGGGTGCGCGCTGACCGACCGGAACGCCGAGGTGCTGTTCAGCGTGCTGACCGCGCTGGTGGACCTGGACCGGTGGCGGGAGGCGCTGCCGTGGTGCGAGGCGCTGCTGGCCGAGGCGGGGGCGCGGGACGCGGGGGCGTGGACGGCGGTGCTGCTGGGGGTGCGGGCGGACATCGCGCTGCGGGCCTCGGAGTACGGGGCGGCGATCGAGCACGCGCGGCGGGCGCTGGCGGGGGTGCGCGCGGAGTCGTGGGGCGCGATGGCGGGACGGCCGCTGGCGACGCTGCTGCAGGCGGGGACGGCGTCCGGGCGGCGCGGGGTGGAGCTGCCCCGGCGGCAGGTGCCGGAGGTGACGTTCCGGACCACGGCCGGGTTGCGGTACTGGCTGGCCAAGGGCTGGCAGGACCTGGCGGCGGGCCGGTCGCACGCGGCGGCCACGGCGTTCCGGGCGTGCGGGGAGCTGGCGGTGGCGTGGGGGGTGGACGCGGTGGGGTTGTTGCCGTGGCGGACCGGGGTGGCGCAGGTGCTGCTGCGGCGCGGGAAGACCGGGCAGGCGCGGGCGGTGCTGGAGGAGCAGCTGGCGCGGGCGCACCGGGGCGACGGGCGGGTGCGCGGGGTGACGCTGCGGCTGCTGGCGCAGACCGCGGAACCGGCGGAGCGGCCGGGGTTGCTGCGGGAGGCGGTGGAGGTGCTGGAGCGGTGCGGGGCGGTGGTGGAGCAGGCGCACGCGCTGGCGGACCTCGGGCAGGCGCTGCACCGGCTGGGGGACGTCGACCGGGGGCGGTTGGCGGTGCGGCGGGCGTGGGCGTTGGCGGAGCGGTGCGGGGTGGGGTTGCCGGGCGAGCGGCCGGGGCAGGGCGGGCGGGACGCGCCGGAGGGGGCGCGGGAGGGTGAGCTGGAGGGGGTGGTGGCGGGGCGGGCGGTGGAGGTCAGGCGGTTGAGCGAGGCGGAGCAGCGGGTGGCGGAGCTGGCGGCTCGGGGGGACAAGAACCAGGAGATCGCGCGGAAGCTGTTCATCACGGTGAGCACGGTGGAGCAGCACCTGACGCGGGTGTACCGGAAGCTGCGGGTGACCCGGCGGGGGGATCTGCCGGGGGCGCTGGACCTGCTGGGGGTGGACAGCGCGTTGAGCGGGGTGGTGTAGCGGGGGGCGGAGTGTCTGTGGGCGGGGTGTCGTCGGGTGGGGGGCTGGTCCGGTGAACGCGGCGGGGAGGTGGGAGACGACGGCGGAGCTGGTGCGTCTTCTGGTGGCCGAGGCACATCCGGACCTGGCCGGGTTGCCCGTGCGGCGGGTGGCGTCCGGGTGGGCGAACCAGCTGTGGCGCCTGGGCGAGGACCTGGCAGTGCGCCTGCCGGTGCTGGACGACGAGTCGGCGGGGTTGCTGGCCAAGGAGTTCCGCTGGTTGCCGGAGCTGGCCCCGCGCCTTCCCCTAGCGGTCCCGGTCCCCCTGCGCTTCACCTCGCCTTCCGCCCGCTTTCCCCGCCCGTGGTCCGTGGTGGAGTGGGTCCCCGGAACCCCGGCGGACACCACCCCCCTGACCGCCCCCGCCGACTCCGCGGCCGCCCTGTCCGCTTTCCTGCGCGCCCTGAACCGCCCGGCTCCGCCAGGCGCCCCCACCAACCCGTCCCGCCGCGCCCCGCTGAGCGCCCGCTCCGACGACGTGGCCGCTCACCTGTCGCGAGCGGCCGATAAAGTGGATTCCGCCGCCCTGCAAGACATCTGGTCCGACGCGGTGAGCGCTCCGGAATGGGAAGCCCTTCCGGTCTGGCTGCACGGCGACCTGCACCCCGCGAACGTGATCACCAACCACGGCGCGCTGACCGGCGTGGTCGACTTCGGCGGGATGTGCGCGGGCGACCCGGCGGTGGACCTGTCCGCGGCCTGGAAGCTCCTGCCGCACCGGGTGATCCCGGACTTCCTGGCGACGTGCCCGCACGCGGACGGGGCCACCGTCCGGAGGGCGCGGGGCTGGGCGCTGCTGTCCGGGTTGCTGATGGTCTCGGTGGGGCGGGCCTGGACGCGCGGCGAACCGGGCGGCCAACCCACCTGGGGCGCGGCGGGGCACCGAACCCTGCGGCGGTTGCGCGGGTTGCCGGACGGCTGATCCCCCTCCCCGGCCGGGGCTTCCGGCTACCGTGGTCCTCCCCTACCCCGAGGTGCCCCGATGCCCGAGCCCACCACCCCGCTCGCGTTACCCGCCAAGCCCCGCCGCCTCCCCCCGGAACCCACCAGGTTCGTCGGTCGCGACGCCGAGCTGGACCGCCTCGACGCGGCCCTCCACGCCGCCCAGGCCGAGGGCGTCCCACCGGTCCTGGCGCTCGCGGGCGCCGGAGGGGTGGGCAAGACGTGGCTCGCGGTGCGGTGGGCGCACCGGAACGCCGGGCGCTTCCCCGACGGGCAGCTGTTCGTCGACCTGCGCGGGTTCACGCCGGACGGGGCGCCGATGGAGACCTCCGTCGCGGTGCGCGGGTTCCTGGACGCGCTGGGGGTGGAGCCCTCGCGCATCCCGACGGACCTGCACGACCAGGCCGGGCTCTACCGGAGTCTGCTCGCGGACCGGCGCGTCCTGGTGGTGCTGGACAACGCGGCGTCCGCCGAGCAGGTCGCCCCGCTGCTGCCCGGTGGCCGCTCCAGCGCGGTCATCGTCACCAGCCGCAACGCCCTGCGCCCGCTGTTCGTCCAGCACGACGTGCACCACGAGCGCCTCCCGCCCCTGACCGCCGACGAGGCCGAGGCGCTGCTGACGGCCCGGCTGGGCGCGAAGCGGGTGGCTGCGGAGCGCGAGGCGGTGGCCGAGCTGGTGGCGCTGTGCCGGGGGTCCGCGCTCGCGCTGGCGCTGGTGGCGAGCCGGGCCCGGTTGCGGCCGGGGGCGCCGCTGGCGGGGTTCGCCGCCGAGCTGCGCGAGTCCGGCCTGTCCGCGCTGGACGACGACGACCCGGCGATCAGCCTGCCCGCCGTCCTGTCCTGGTCGTACGACGCGCTCCCGCCGGAGCGCCGCCGCCTGTTCGCGCTGATCGGCCTCTCCCCCGGCCCCGACCTGTCCCGCGAGGCCACCGCGAGCCTCGTCGACCTCCCGCCCTCCGCCGCCGCGCAGGCGTTGCGCGGCCTGGAGGAGGCGTCGCTGCTGGAGCAGGACGACCGGGGCCGCTACTCGATGCACGACCTGGTGCGGGTGCACGCGCTGGCCGTGGCCGACGAGGCGCTGGGCGCGGACGAGCGGGAGGCCGCGCTGACCCGCCTGCTCGACCACTACGCCCGCACCGCCCACGCCTGCGACCGCCTCCTCGCCCCGCACCGCCAACCCCTCCCCCTCCCGCCACCGGCGCGCGGCGCGCTGGTGCGGCCACCGGCGGGCACGGCCGAGGCGATGGCGTGGCTGGCCGAGGAGCACCCGAACCTGCTGGCCGCGCAGGAGAGCGCCGCGGTTGCGGGCGAGCACCACACGGCGTGGCTGCTGGCCTGGGGCGCGGACTCGTTCCACGGCCGCTGCGGCCACCTGCGCGACCGGGTCCTCACCTGGCAGCGGGCGGTCGAGTCGGCCGAGCACCTGGCCGAGCCGATGCCGCTGATCCGGGCCAACCGCTTCCTCGGCCGCGCCCTCGCCCACCTGGGCAGGCACCGGGCGGCGGTGGTGCGCCTGCACAAGGCCCTGGCGCTGGCCGAGGCCGGTGACGACCGCTCGGAGCGCGCCCACTCGCACCGGATGCTGGCGTGGGTGCGCTGCGAGGTCGGCGACGACGAGCGGGGCCTGGCGGACGCCCGGCTGGCCTGCGACCTGTTCCGCGACCTGGACCAGCCGGTGTGGGAGGCGGCGGCCCTGACCTACCGGGGCCTGCTGACCGCGCGCCTGCTCGACCGGGCGGCGGGCCGCGCGGACTGCGAGGCCGCGCTGGAGCTGTACCGGGCCCACCCGAACCCCGACGGCGAGGCCACGACCAGGCACTACCTGGCGGCGATCGAGCACGGCGACGGCAGGCACCGGGAGGCGGTGGGGCACTGCGCGGAGGCCCTGCGGCTGTACCGGGGGCTGCACAACACGAACATGACGGCGGACGTGCTGGAGCAGCTCGGGGAGGCGCACGCGGCGCTGGGCGCGGAGGACGCGGCGCGGGCGGCGTGGAAGGAGGCGCTGGTGCTGTACGAGGGCCAGGGGCGGGAGGACGCGGCGGAGCGGGTGCGGAGAGTCGTGGAGTAACGCCTGGGATCACCGAATCGAGTGAACGCCGCAGTGTTGCGGTCCTCTCGTGGCGCGCTCTCGGCAGGATGCCGGGAACACGGGGCGGGAGGGGAACAAGGCGGTGGGCAACCGGTGGAGCAGGAGCGCGTGGCTGGTGGCGGCGCTCCTGCTCGCGCAACTGGCGTGTCTGGTCGTCGTCGTGGTGTGGACGAGCGGCGGCGGTCCCGGTTCGGATGGGCCGTGGCCTGGCGATCCCCGCAGTGGTGCCGCGCTCGTCGTCTGGTTGTTCGCGCTGCTGGTGCTGCTTTCCGGGATAACCGTGGGCTCGAGGGTGGCCGGGCTGCGCGACCCCGGCCTCCCCCTGCTGATCTGGCTGGTCGGCCCGGTGGTCGCCGCGCTCACCACACCTGACCTGTTCCCGAAGCCCTCCCCACTGGCGCTGCTCACCATGGCGGGACAGCTGGTCTGCCAGGTGCTCGTGCTGGCCCTGCGGCTGCGGGTGGACATGCGCACGCCCGGACTGCGGCTGGTCGCGGAGCGAGCGCGGCAGGGGCGCTGGGAGGCGCCTGATCGGTTGAAGCACTTCCTGGAGGAGGATCAGGGGAAGCACCACGTGCCCCCTTCGGCCCTGCTGCTGGTGAGCGCGGGCACGGCGCGCAGTGAGCTCAGGATCGCCACGACGTACGGCGCTCTCCTGGAAGAGCTGTGGCCGAGGGTCCGCTTGGTGGCCGACCCCCGGTTCAACGCCGGGTGTCCTGGCTGGAGTTCGGCGCGGAATCAGCCAGGGTGGTGGCAGCCTGTTCCGCGAGCGCCGTCCTCGTGCTGGCGGCCGTGGGCGACTGGGCGCTCACGACGACCAGCGCTCTGCTGATGCTCTTCTCGGTACCGACGGCCCGGCGGCTCCTCCACGACGCTCGCACCGCGCAGGCGCAAGCCGTCGACGTCCACGTGCTCGAACTCGTCGAGGCGCTCCACCTGCCGGTACCCGAGTCCAGGTGGCGACTGGCCGCACTGGGCGACGCGCTCACCTCCACCGCACGTGATGTCCCGCTGGACCACGAACGCGACAGCAGACGTCTTTCCCCCGGTGCGGTGCAGGACATCGCCGATCGCCTGGGACGGGAAACCCAAGCACTGGTCATGGAGCAGCGGGAATATCTGGAAATGGTGCTGCGCACGATCCGGGCGCTGCCAGGGGATGTGGCGGAACTGCGTCGCCGGGAAGCAGGCGTCGAGGCGGAGCTGGTGCTCCAGACCGTGGACCAGGCCGTGGAACGGGTGCTGCGCGGACCAGCGGTGGTGGACTTCACCGGTGTTCTCGCGGTTGTGGAGATCTGGGCCGATTCATTCGATCCGCAGATCAACTTCGACGTGCGCCTCGGCCGCTCCCGGCCGATCGGCCACACACCCGTGCTGGCCGACGTGCGCCTCGAAGGCAGCGCGAGCGCGGAGGAAGCGGAGTTCGAACTGGTCGTGGACTGCTCCACCGCGCAGGTCTCCCCCAGGAGGTCCCGGCTTGAGGTCAGAGGTGAGTTCCCCGCGCACCAGGTCGTCTCCCTCTTCCCCTTCGACGACGAGCGAACGACGCACGAGGTGTGGGTGCAGCTGTTCCAGTCCGGCCGCTTCGCGCAGGCGCTGTCGTTCACCGCTTCCCCGGAGCTCGACGATGACCGCTGAACCCCCAGCCGTCTCCGTCAGGGTCGAGCACGCCGGCGCCGGTTTCTCCGTCGCGTTCCACTCCGCGCTCTCCCCCGGCGCGCCGCAGGTCCTGCCGATCGTGGACCGGGGTTCGGTCGCCGAGGCCCGCGACCGGTTGAAGCTGGGACTCACCCGGATCAAGGACCTGATCACCGCGCTGGACGTGCACGCCGACGTGCTGCCCGCAGTGGCGGAGGAGTTGGGCAGCACCGCGCGCCAAGTGCTGCTGGTCCTGTTCGGTCCGCACGGAGCCAGGCTGCTGACGGCGTTCTGGCAGGAGGCGTTCCCGGACTGGGCGTCCGGCCGCCGGGTGCCGGTGGTGGAGTGCGTCGGCGACGTGACCGGGTTGCTCCCCCTGGAGTTCCTCCCCGTGTTCGACCTGCACGCCCTGGCCGTCCCGGTGACCGGGCACGCGGATTTCGTCGAGCGCTGCCGATCGCTCATCGGTTTCGCCTGCGTGGTGCGCCGCGCCGTCCTGGTGCGAACCCCCTCGGACGGCAGGGGCGAGGTGCGACCGCTGGACGGCCGGGTGCTGGTGCGCTACCTGCACGACGGGTCGCTGCCCGGCAGCGGGGTCGAACGCGCCTGGTTCGAGGACGCGGTCGGCTGGGTGGAACTGCGCGGCCCCCACCCCGGTGAGAGCGAGACGCCGAAGGAGGTCGCGCGCGCGATCACGCGTGCCGGGGAGTCCGGGCGAGGTGACCACGTGCAGCACTTCTCCTGCCACTGCGACACGACCGGGGACAGCGCGCTGCGCTACGAGCTGTCATTGCGCGGCGAAGGCGGCTCGGTGCGCCTGACCCTGGGCGAGTTGGGCGAGGCGTTCATGCTCGGCGATGACCGGGAGGATGCGCCCCTGCCCTTGGTCTTCCTCAACGCCTGCGGGTCGTCCACCGTGGACCCCAAGACCTCGCTGTCCTTCCCCCAGCTGTTCCTCGAGAACGGCAACCGCGGTTTCCTCGGCACGGAGATCGCGATCCCGGACGAGGAGGCAGCCGCGTTCGCGGTCGCGTTCTACCGGTCGTTCCTGGTGGAGGGCGTGGGTTTCGGGCGTTCGGTGCACCGGGCGCGGGAGACCCTGCTGCACCGGCACGGCAACCCACTCGGGCTGGCCTACTCGGCTTACGGCAACACCGACCTGGCCGTCGTCAGGGAGTGAGCACCAGCGAGCGAAGGGAGCGAGCACGATGACCGAGGACAACGAGAGCACCATCAGGCTGCTGGGCCTGGAAGAACCCGAACCGGGCAGGGCCGAGAGGTCGGGGCGCAGGCGGGAGGAGTTCCGGTACGAACGCAGCGAGATCCCCGTCGAGGTGTTCCGGCGCAGGGTCGAGGAGTTCCTCGGCTCGGTACGCGAGGTCGTCGCCGGGCTGTCGGCGACGGCGGGTGACTACCACCTGGACCAGGTGCAGGTGTCGGTGGAGATCAGCGCCAAGGGGCAGCTGTCACTGCTGGGAACCGGCGGCGAGTTGGCGGGCAAGGGAGGCATGGTGTTCACGTTCAAGCGAGGCTCCGCTCCCGAAGCATGAGCCTCAGCGCTAGCGTTCACCGCCGTGAGCAGTGACGCGATCGAGCTGAGCACCGACGAGCTGCGCGCGGTCACCGCCTACGCGGTGGCCTGCGCCGAGCCCGCGCTCGCGCGGTTCGAGGCGCGGCGGCCGGGGGACGTCCGGGCGCGCGAGGCGGTGGTGGCGGCTCGGGCGTTCGCGGACGGGGGCAGGCGGACCAAGGCCATCCGGGACGGGGCGTGGGCGGCGCAGCGGGCGTGCGGGGAGGCGCGGGACGCCGGGGACCCGGTGGCCGCCGAGGCGGCGCGGGCGGCGGTGGCGGCTGCGGGCGCGGCGTACCTGCACCCGCTGGCCAAGGCCACCCAGGTGCCGCACGTCCTCGGGGCCGCCGCGCACGACGCCCGGTCCGCCGAGCTGGACTCGGGGGACGCCGCCGCGGTGCTGGCGCGGGCGGAGGGGTTGGCCGACGCGACCGTGGTCGCGGTGCTGCGGCGCTACCCGCACGCCCCGGCCGGTCGGGGGCGGGTCGGGGAGCTGACGCGCCTGCTGGACGCGGCGCTGCGGCGGCGCGTGGACGGGCTGGCGGACGACTAGCGGTTGGCCTTGCCGTCCAGGCGCAGCTCGTTGCCGGGATCGCTGTGCGCGGTGCCGGTGCCGACGTGCTTGCCGTCGATCCGGGTGCCCTTCTTGATCACGTGCACGAGCGCCATCGCGTGCCCCCGCCCGAGCTCGTAGTCGTCCTTGAGCCACTGCACGATCTCACCCGCCTTGGTGTCCGCGCCGTACCCGCGCTCGCGGGCCTCGGCGACCAGGTCGGCGGGGATCTTGCCGGTCTTGACCTCGATGGCGTCCAGGTATGCCTGGAAGGACACGGTGCGCTCCTGGGGTGGTGACGGGTGCGGTCCGGAGCACCACCCTAGGGGGTCGGGCGGGCGCGGGCTTCTCCGAAACTGATCGATACAGGAAAGACCCGCCCGCGACCTAGCCGCGTGCCGCCTTCGCCGCCCGCACGGCCGCCAGCGCCGCGGGGACGCCGTCCGACCACGGTGCGCCGTGCCCCGGCAGCACCCACTTCGCCTCGACGTCCGCCAGGCGCGCCAACGACTCCAGCGCCCGCTCCGGCTCGTCGGTGAACGGCGCGGGCCGGGGGCCGCGCTCGCCGGTCAGGACGTGGCGGGTGGTCAGCGCGTCGCCGACGAGCAGGGCGTCGGCGATCGGGACGTGCACGGCCAGGCTGCCCGGCGAGTGGCCGGGCAGGGAGATCACGCGGGGCGCGCCGGGCAGGTCGAGCACCTGGCCGTCGTGCACCTCGACCACCTCGGTCAGGTAGGTGGTGCGCAGGCCGCCCTTCCTGAGGCCGCACCAGAGGAAGCCCAGGAGGGGGCCGAGCTTCGTGCTGCCCCACTCGGGGTTCGTCTTCACCTCGCCCCGCGCCCGCGCGGCGTCGGCGGGGTGGACGTGGACCGGGACGCCGTGGTCGCGGCGCAGGCGCTCGGCGAAGCCGATGTGGTCGGTGTCGCCGTGGGTGAGGACCACGCCGCGCACGTCGGCCAGGCCGCGGCCGATCGACTCCAGTTCGGCCAGCAGGTCGCGCCAGTGGCCCGCCATGCCCGCGTCCACGACGGTGATCCCCTCGTCCGTGACGATCAGGTAGGCCGCCACGACGTCGTTCCCGATGCGGTGGAGGTGGGGGCCGAGTCTCATCGCTGTCGCTCCAGGGTCGCTAGACTGTGATGGCTAACTTACGTAGCCATCATGGCTAACGTCAATAGCCATCAGTGAGGGGAGTTCACCCGTGCCGACGCCCGACCGCACGTCCGTCGCCGAGATCGTCCAGGCGGGGCGGGACCTGCTGGAGTCGCGCGGCGCCGCCGGGCTGACCATGCAGGCGGTGGCCGAGCGGGTCGGGGTGCGGGCGCCGTCGCTCTACAAGCGCGTGCGCAACCGCGAGGAGCTCGTCACCCTGATCACCGAGGCCACGGCGGACGAGCTCGGGGAGCTGCTCGCCTCCGCCGCCGGGGACCTCGCGGGCGCGGACGCGCTGGCCGCGATGGCGCGCGCGATCCGCGTCTTCGCGCACCGGCGGCCGGTCGGGTTCGCGCTGGTCTTCAGCGCCGGGGTCGCGATGGCGCAGCCGGTGCTGGCGCGGGTGGCGGCGCCCGTGCTGCGGGCCTCGGCGGCGCTCGTGGGTCAGGAGCAGGCGCTGGACGCGGCGCGCACGTTCACCGCCTGGGCGCACGGGTTCCTGACCATGGAGCTGGGCGGCGGGTTCAACCTGGGCGGCGACGTCGACCGGGCCTACGAGTACGGCGTCACCCTGCTCACCGAGGCGCTGCGCGCGCGGGGTGAGGGCTTGGCGAGCGGTTAGCGCGTGTTTCACAGGTGAGGTGGGCGGCGGCGTGTCGGTGGCCGCGGCGGGGCGGTCCGACCTGGCCGACGCGCAGTGGGCGATGCCCGTCGGCGTCAAGCCGGGTCGCCCACCGAGGTGGGGGAAGCGGCACCTCGTCGACGGCATCAGGTGGCGGGTGCGCGTCGGCGCCCCGTGACGTGACGTCCCGCCCGACCACCGCCCCTGGCAGAGCGTCCACGGGTTGTCCCGCCGCAGGCAGCGGACCGGGGTCCGGCGGTGCGCCCCGACCGCGTTGCCGGGCCTAGCGCCCGACCCCCAGGTACCGCACGTGCGGTCGCCCGTCGACGCCGGTCGGGGTCACCTCGGCGCGGACCCCGTAGACCTCGCCGATCAGCTCCGCCGTCAGCACCTCCTCCGGCTTCCCGGCCGCCACCACCCTCCCGGCGCGCAGCACCACCAGCCGGTCGCAGTGCATCGCCGCCAGGTTCAGGTCGTGCAGCGCGATCACCGCCGTCACCGGCAGCGACACCACCAGCCCGAGCAGCTCAAGCTGGTGCTGGATGTCCAGGTGGTTGGTCGGCTCGTCGAGCAGCAGCTCCTGCGGCTCCTGCGCCAGCGCCCGCGCGATCTGCACCCGCTGCCGCTCCCCGCCCGACAGCGTGTGCCACGACTGCCCGGCGTGCCCGGTCAGCCCGGTCCGCTCCAGCGCCCGCGCGACCGCCGCCTCGTCCCGCGCCGTCGGCCCGGCCAGCAGCTTGCGGTGCGGCACGCGCCCGAGCCGCACGACCTCGGCCACGGTCAGCTCCACCTGCGTCTCCGCCTGCTGCGCCACGACCGCGAGCCGCCGCGCCAGCTCGCGCCGGGAGCGGCCCAGCGGTTCGCCGTCGAGCGTCACCACGCCCGCCGTGGGCGCGAGCACCCCGGACAGCAGCCGCAGCAGCGTCGACTTCCCGGCGCCGTTCGGCCCGAGCAGCCCGGTCGTGCTGCCCGGTTCCAGCTCCAGGGTCACCCCGTCGACGATGACCTTGCCCCCGGTGACCCGCTCCACCGAGCGGGCGGCCAGCCCCGCGCTCACGACACCCTCCCCGCGCGCGCCAGCACCACGATGAACGCGGGCACCCCGATCAGCGAGGTCAGCACCCCCACCGGCACCTCCTGCGGCTCCAGCACGGTCCGCGCCGCCGTGTCCACCCACACCAGGAACACCGCGCCGGTCAGCGCCGTCACCGGCAGCAGCCGGGTGTGCGCGGAGCCGATGATCGCGCGCGTCGCGTGCGGCAGCACCAGGCCGACGAACCCGACCGCGCCCGCCACGCTCACCAGCGCGGCGGTCAGCAGCGCGGTCACGCACAGCAGCACGACCCTGGTGCGCCCCACCCGCACGCCGAGGGAGGCGGCGGCGTCCTCGCCGAACGCGAACGCGTCCAGCGCCCGCCCGTGCCCGACGCACACCACCAGCGAGAGCACCAGCACCGCAGCGCACACCGCGACGTCGGTCCACGACGCCCCGGCCAGCGACCCGAGCAGCCAGAACAGCACGCCCTTGGTGGTCTCGGCGTCGGCGGCGGTGAGCACGATGAACGAGGTCAGCGCCGAGAACAGCTGCATCGCCGCGACCCCGCACAGCACGACCCGGTCCACCCGCCCGCCGAGCGCCTGGCTCAGCAGCAGCACCAGCGCGAACGAGCACACCGCGCCCACGAACGCCCCGGCGGACAGCGTCACGGCGCCGCCGCCGATGCCGAGCACGACGACGACCACGGCCCCGGTCGACGCGCCCGAGGACACCCCGAGCACGAACGGGTCGGCCAGCGGGTTGCGCAGCAGCGACTGGAGCACCACGCCGCACACCGCGAGCCCGGCCCCGCACACCGCGGCGAGCAGGGTCCTGGGCACGCGCAGGTGCCACACGATGCCGTCGCGCAGCGGCGACAGCGAGGAGCTTCCCCAGCCGAGGTGGGCGAGCACGGTCGTCCAGACGTCGGAGACGCCGATGCCCGCCGGTCCGAACGTGACCGCGAGCGCGACGGACACCAGCAGCAGCGCCAGCCCGCCGACGACCGCGAGCCACAGCGGCGCGCGGCGGGCGGTCACCCGCCGAGCCCGAAGCGGCGCAGGGCCTGCGCCACGGTCTCGACGGCGCCGACGGTGCGCATGGTCGGGTTCATGGCCTGGCCGGGGAGCAGGACGTACCGCTTCTCCTTGACGGCGGTCATCCGCGCGGTGACCGGGTTCGACTCCAGGAACGCGATCTTGGCGGCGCCGGTCTCGGCGGTCTGCGAGCGGCGGGTGAGGTCGCCGATGACGAGCACGTCGGGGTCGCGCTCGGCGACGGCCTCCCAGTTGATCTGGGGCCACTCCTCTCGGGTGTCCTGGAACGAGTTGCTCGCGCCGAGCGCCGTGACGACCACGCCGGGCGCGCCGCAGCAGCCGCCCAGGTACGGGGCCTCGGAGTTGGCGAACCAGAACGCCAGGTCGACGCCCTCGGCCTCGAGGCCGTCGGTGGCGGCGCCCATGCGCTGCTGGAGCGAGGCGACCAGGTCGTCGCCGCGCTGGGCGACGCCGAAGACCTTCGCCAGGTCGCGGATCTCGCCGTAGACGTCGTCCATGGTCAGCGGGGTGGTGCGGACGCCGTCGCCGTCGCCGCTGTTGTCCTTGGCGCCGCAGTCGGTGGGCGAGAGGTAGGTGGGGACGCCGAGCTGCTCGAACTGGTCGCGGGTGGCGACGCCGCCGGTGCCGAGGACGGACTCGAAGGAGGCGGCGACGAAGTCGGGCTCGGCCTCCAGGACGCGCTCGAACGAGGGCGCGTTGTCGGCCAGGCGCGGGACCTTCTCGTTGGCGGCGGCGTGCTCGGGCAGGACCGGGTCGGTCCAGGTGGCGGTGCCGACCATGCGGTCTTCGAGGCCGAGGGCGTACATGATCTCGGCGCTGCCCTGGTTGAGCGCGACGGCGCGCTGCGGGGGCGCGGCGACGGTGACCTTCCGGCCGCAGTTGTCCAGGGTGACGGCGGTGGCGGTGGCGGCGGCGGGGGCGGGGGCGTCCTGCGCGGGGGCGGAGGAGCAGGCGGTCGCGGCGGCGAGCGCGACGAGCAGGGCGGTCGCGCGCGGGGTTGTGGAGCGCAGGGGTGTGGCGGGGCGTGCTGGGCGCACAGCGGTTCCTCACGTCGAGGGCTCGGTCGCGGAGCCCGTCCGTACGGTGTCCCCGCCTCGCGGCGGGGAGCCAGTCGGGTACTCGGACTCGGCGCCGGCTCTCCCGCCGGACCACCTCACCGCTGCGCGTCAGTCCCGGATTCGCACCGGGTTCCCCCGCCCGGTCCACTGCGGACCGGCTCTAGCCGGTGGAGAAGCTAACACAGACGGGTGAGGGCCCTAGTGGTTGCAACAGTGCAGGTCGGCTGCCCGGAATGACCGCGCGTGACCGCCTTGACCAGGTATGAAGGGATCATGCCTGAGGAAGTGCCGGATACCGGGGAAGCGGCGAGGCTCGTCCGATCGGGTGATGAGGCGGACGCCACACCCCGGCCGGTCGGCGACGCCGCGGAGGAGCTCGCCGAACCGCCGGAGCCCCCGGCGTGGGCGGTCTGGGTGGCGCGGGTGATCGCGGTCGGCGTCGTGGTCCCGGCGCAGCTCGGCTGGGAGTGGCTGAAGCTGACCGCGCGGACCGCCCGCGCCGTCGTGCTCCGCCCGCTCGCGACGCTGGCCCGGATGGTCGGCCGCGCCTTCGGCAGGTCGGGGCGGTTCCTGCGCGACCGCGTCCTGCGGCCCCTCGTCCGGGGGCTCGCGGCGGGGTTCCGGCTCCTGGTGATCCGCCCGGCGCGCGCCCTGCTGCGCCTGCTGGGCCGGGTGCGGGCCGTGCTGTTCCGGGGGTTGATCGGCGTGCTCTCCCGGCTCGGCCGGGGCGCCCGGTCGTCGGGGCGGGGCCTGCGCCGCTGGGTGCTGCGCCCGCTGGGTCGGCGGGTGCTGCTGCCGCTGGCGCGCGGGGCGCTGGCGGTCCTGGAGGTCGGCTTCGACGGGCTCGCGCACGGCGTCGAGTGGGTCTGCACGCGGCTCTACCGCGTCGCCCTGCGGCCGATCGGACACGGCGCGCGCTGGGGTTGGCGCAGGTCGGCGGTGGTGCTGCGGGCGGTCGGGCGGGGTGTGGCGCGGGCGCTGCGCGGGGTGCGGGACGTGCTGGCGGCCGGGGTGCGGGTGCTGGTGGCGCGACCGCTGCGGTGGGCGTGGGAGGAGGTCGTGGTGCGCCTGGCGCGGTGGACCCGCGACGGGGTGCGGCTGCTGCTGCGGGGACTCGGGTGGGTGGCGCGCGGGATCGGGCGGGGGCTGGCCGAGGTGGTGCGGACCGCGTGGGCGGTCGTGCGCCGGGTGGTGTCGGCGCTGGCGCGGCTGGTGGTCGGGAGCCTGGTGTGGGCGCACCGGCGGGTCGCGGCGCCGCTCGGGCGTGGGCTGCGCGCGGTGGGGCGGGTGCTGGTGGTGGCGCCCGCCCGGTGGGTGCACCGGGAGGTGCTGACGCCGGTCGGGCACGCGCTGCGCGCGGTCGGTCGTGCGGCGGGTCGTGGGGTGCGGTCGGTGTGGCGGTTGGTGGTGGTCGAGCCCGCGCGGTGGGTGCGGGAGTCGGTGGTCGGTCCGGTGCGGGTGGCCGGGCGGCGGGTGCGGGCGCAGGTGCGGGCGGCCTTCGGCAGGGAGCGGGGATGAGCGGTGTCCGGGTCCGAGCAGCGGTGGCGGGACGTCGACGGGTACTTCGCGGCGGAGTTGGCGGTCGAGGACGAGGTGCTGGCGCGGGCCCGCGCGGCCGGGCGGGCCGCCGGGTTGCCTGAGCACGAGGTCGCGCCGAACCAGGGGCGGTTCCTGGAGCTGGTGTGCCTGGCGGTCGGGGCGCGGCGGGTGCTGGAGTTCGGGACGCTCGCCGGGTGCAGCACGATCCGGTTCGCTCGGGCGGTCGGCGCGGGCGGGTCGGTGGTCGCGCTGGAGGTGGACGAGCGGTGCGCCGAGGTGGCGCGGGCGAACTTCGTGGCGGCGGGCGTGGCGGACCGGGTGGAGCTGCTGCTCGGTCCGGCGGCGGACAGCGCGCGGGGGTTGGTCGAGGCCGGGGTGGCGCCGTTCGACGTGGTGTTCATCGACGCGGACAAGCCGAACAACCCGGTGTGCCTGGAGGCGGCGCTGCGGTTGCCGCGGTCGGGGACGGTGATCGTCGTGGACAACGTGGTGCGCGACGGGGCGGTGGTGGACGCGGGAAGCGCGGACCCTCGGGTCCTGGGCAGCCGGGCGCTGGTCGAGGCGCTGGGGCGGGACGAGCGGGTGGCGGCGGTGACGGCGTTGCAGACCGTGGGTGCGAAGGGGTGGGACGGGTTCGCGCTGGCGGTGGTGGAGTAGCAGCGGTGGTGGAGTAGCAGCGGTGGTGGAGTAGCAGCGGTGGTGGAGTAGCAGCGGTGGTGAGGTAGTGGCCGGGGTGGAGCGGCGGCGGGGGTCAGGCACGGCAGCGGGGTCAGGCGCGGCAGCGGGGTCAGGCGCGGCGGCGAGGGTCAGGCGCGGCGGCGGCTGCGGCGCAGGCCGGTGACGCCGTAGCCGACCAGCCCGAGTCCGAGCAGCGCGACCGCGACGGGCAGCAGTGCGCCCCACCTGAGGCCGGTCCAGGCCAGCGCGTCGAGGTCGGGAAGCAGGCCGCCCGCCTGCGCGTCCGGGGCGGTGGGCATCGGCACCACCATCGTGGACGCGGCGGAGCTGCTGGGGGCGAGCACCGGTCCGCCCGGCGCGGGGGCGGCGTCGGCCAGTCCGGCGTCGAGCCCGGTCACCCGCGCGCCGGACGCGGCGCCCGTGTCGAGCACCGGGACCCGCGTCGAGCCGCTGACCTGGTCGAACGCGCCGGAGACGAGGACGGTGCCGTCCGGCGGGGTGATGACGAGGTCGTGCTCGCCCACCGCGAGCCCGTCGAACAGGTAGCCGCCGTCGGGGCCGGTGGTCGTGTCGCCGGTCCCGACGAGCTCGACGCGCACGCCCGGCACGCCCGGTTCGTCGGGGTCGCGCACGCCGTCCCGGTCGGCGTCGGCCCAGACCACGCCGGAGGCCGAGCCGAGCAGGTCGCCGAAGTCGCGGGTCGCGCCGCGCCCGGCGGCCACCGTCAGGTTCACCTGGTTGGGGGTGCTGGAGGCGTAGTCCTCGGGTTGTTCCTCCACCAGCGTGTAGTCACCGGCCGGAACCCCCACGAACAAGTATCCCCCGCTCGGGTCGGTGACGACGCGCTGCTCACTGCCGTCGACGCCGCTGAGCAGCACCCCGACACCGGGGGCGCGCGCCTCGTCCTGGTCGGGGACGCCGTCCGCGTCGTCGTCGTGGAACACCACCCCGCCCACGGCGTCGCCGCGCTCGCCGAACCCGTTGTAGCGGCTGGTGGCCCCGGCGCCGAGCACGATCCCGGCCAGGGTGTCCGGCGGGAGTGCCACCCCGCCGCCGGTGCCGGGCGTGTCGACGCCGTCGGCGTAGTCGGAGGGCTGCCGCTCGGTGACCGCGTACGCGCCGGAGGGCAGGTCGCGGAACAGGAAGTAGCCGTCCGGGTTGGTGGTGGTCACGGCGTGCGCCGCGCCCGAGAGGACCAGGGTGGCGGAGGCGACGCCGGGTTCGGCCGGGTACTCGCGCTGGCCGTTGTTGTTGTCGTCCCGGTAGACGGCCCCGTCGACCACTCCCCCGACCTGGCCGAACGCGTACCCGGTGGCGCGGGCGCCGTCCGCGAGGACGATGCCGTCGACGGCGCCGGGGGCGGAGGCGTCGCCACCCGCGTCACCGGCGGAGGCGCGGGCCGGGCGGTAGCGGGCGGGGTCGGCTTCCAGGCGGTAGGTCCCGGCGGGGAGGCCGGTGAAGCGGAACGCGCCGGTGGTGTCGCTGGTGGTGGTGATCCGGGTGGCCGGGTCGGCGGCGACGAGCGTGACGGGGACGCCGCCCAGGCCCGGTTCGTCCGCGTCGCGGACGCCGTTGGTGGTCTGGGCGGGGTCGTGCGGGTCGTAGCGGTCGCTGTAGACGGCGCCGGAGAGCTCGGCGGTGGGTTCGGCCAGCGCGAGCGCGGGGGCTGGGACGGGTGCGGCGGGCAGCGCGGCGCAGGCGGCGACCAGGGCGATGATCGGCAGGGTGCGGCGCGAGCGGCCGGTGCTGGCGCGCATGGGGTGTTGGGCTCTCCCTGCCGGGCAACGGGGGTCAGCACGGACTATGGGCCATGCCGAGCGGGGTGGCCAGGAAGTCCCCCGGATCGAGTGATCATCCGTTGGGGTGGGCGGCGCGGACGCGGCGCAGTTCGTCGGCGGTGACCGGGAGTACCGAGCCGTGCCTGCTGCCGGTGGGCAGGTCGGCGGAGGCGGAGGGCGTCCAGCGGCCGGAGGCGAGGTCGTCGGTCTCGAACGGGACGTAGCCGCGCCCGAGGAACTCGTCGACGAACATGTGCCAGCGCCCGGAGTTGTTGTCCTGGAACAGGGTCGCCCCCTCCCCCATGGCGATGTCGCCCCGGCCGAGGCAGTCCGCGACCTCGCCGTAGGGGCCGAAGAACGAGCGGCCACGCTCCTGGAACACGAACTTCCCGCACGGCGCCTGGGACTGCTCGCGCTCGTCCTTGGTGAACCGGAAGAACTGGCCCCGGTCGGTGACGACGGTGGTGTCGATGACGGCGTGGCCGGGGTCGATCCAGACGCGCTGGGGGCTGAAGGTCCGGAAGTCGGTGGTGGTGGCGTAGAGGACGCGGTTGTAGCTGGGGCCGGTGTGCTGGGGGTCGGTGCGGGGGTAGAGGTTCGAGGCCCAGAAGACGACGTAGCGCCGGGTGGCGGGGTCGTAGAAGGCCTCGGGGGCCCAGACGTTGCCGACCGTGTCGTCCCCGACCTCGGCGAGGCGGGGGGACGACCAGGTGACCAGGTCGGGCGACTCCCAGATGACGATGTTGCGGCTGCCGTGGCGCTGGGCGTGGTCCCAGGAGGGGCCGTCGTGCATCTTGGCGTCGGTGGTGATGAGCAGGAAGCCGCCGTCGCGCTTGCGCATGAGGAACGGGTCGCGGGCGCCGGTGGTGCCGGTGGTGGAGGTGAGGACGGGGGCGCCGTTGTTGAGGGTGTCGTAGCGGAGGGGGTCGTTTCCGCGACTGGTGGCGAGGTGGACGCGCTCGCCGGTGGGGGTGCCCTCGCCGAGGAAGTAGGCGAAGAGGTAGCCGGCGTAGGTCTGGCTGGCGTGGGTCTGGCTGGCGTGGGCCTGACCCGTGGCGGAGGCCGAGGCGGAGGGGGCGGGGGCGGCGAGGAGGGAGAGGAGGGAGAGGAGGGAGAGGGTGGCGAGGGCGGTCCTGCGGAACGCGGGGCGGTGGGTCATCGGCATCTCCGCGGGGCACGCGCCGGACGGCCCCGTCGCCACCCAGCCGGGTTCACGAGCGTCGGGGCGGGTGCGGGGTCGTGTCAACGCCGGGCGGGGGCGCTTCACCCCTGGCGGGCGGGGCCGTTCGGGCGGGTGGTGGTTCGCGGGGCGCTCGGCGGGGGCGGGTTCGGCCGGGTCAGCCGTCTGCGAGGCGGAGGGTGTTGTTCTCGGGGACGCAGAGCGCGGTTCTTCGGGTGGTGGCGGCGAACTGCGCGGTGCAGGCGGCCATGTGGGCGTAGCCCCGCGCGGTGGGGTGGAAGGATTGCTGGGCTGCGCGCAGGACCGCGTCCTGCGGG
Source organism: Actinosynnema pretiosum (assembly GCF_002354875.1). Taxonomy (GTDB): domain Bacteria; phylum Actinomycetota; class Actinomycetes; order Mycobacteriales; family Pseudonocardiaceae; genus Actinosynnema; species Actinosynnema auranticum. Next base: position 3,126,171 of record NZ_CP023445.1, on the reverse strand, counting down.
GCTTGGGCCAGGTCGCGGAGGGCTTCCGGGGTGATGGTCAGTCTGCGTTGCCACTCGTTGGTCGGGTCGTCGCCCTGGCTGCACGCCTCGTGGCCCTCGGCTGCCCTTGACAGGTCCAGGAAGCGGGTGTTGGCGCGCTCCGCCGCGCCTCGCAGGGCGGCTGAGAGTTGGGGGACGGCTTCCAGCCTGCCGTAGGCGGCGTCCTCCGGTTTGAGGGGGCAGCCCTGGGCGGCGCTGCGGAAGCGGTCGATCTTCTCGGTCACCGGGGAGGCGTAGGAGAGGAGGATCAGGGTGTAGTCGGACTCGGTGTAGCCGGCCTCGGTCATGGCGGTTCGGATGTCGCGCAGGGCGGTCTCGACCTTCGGGGACATCTCGCGCAGGCGGGCGGGCCAGGTCTCGCGGAGGTCTTCGCGGCAGCCATCGCCGAAGGGGTTCAGCCAGGCCAGGACGCAGGAGACCACGGTCTCGGCGAAGCGGGGGGCGTCGTTGGCGCCCACCTGGACCAGGACGGTGGTCACTCGGTACTGCCTGGCCAGGGCGGTGAGCCTGCGGGACTGGGAGCCCTCGGTGTTGTGGGTGGTGTCGGCCAGGGAGACGTTCGCCGAGTCCGCGCCCGAGCAGGCCAGGTTGAAGGAGCGGGTGGCCAGGGCGGTGTGGTGGACCAGGGCGTGCGGGGAGCGGTGGCACCAGTTGCCGTTCGCGCCGTTGGTGTCGTCGGTGTAGTCGCCCGCGCCCTCGCCTGCCATGGCGCTGTCGCCCAGGGAGACGACCGCGGTGTCGCGGGTGTCCGCCGGGTCGCGGGGTGTGGGGGCGGAGAGGACGATGGTGGCTGCGAGCAGGAGCAGGGCTGCTGCGGCGGCGGTGGTGGCGGTGGCGGCAGTGGTGGTGGTCAGGGTGAGAGTTTTGCGCGGCAAGGTGCCCCCCGGGTGTCCTGGTGGGGATGATCCCGGTTGGGGGCGGGGGGCCGAACCCCTGGGTCGGGGTGGGCGCACCCCTAGTGAGGGGTGCGAGGTTTAGGGGGAACCCCTGAAGTGGACAGGGCCCCTTCGGGGGGACTGCGGGCGGTGCTCGGGTCGCTACGCTTGGCGTGTTGACCCCCTCGGCGGACGGCGGAGCGCTGGTTCGGATGGACAGCCCCTGGAGTGAGCAGCCGCGCTTGGCGTTGCGCGCCACGGCGCAGGGGCTGCTGCTCGTGGCCAGCGCGTTCGCGTCGCTGGTGGTGGTGATCCTGACGGTGCTGTCGGTCGCGTTCCTGGTGCTGGGCGTGGGTGTGCTGCTGGTGCCGGTGGCGGTGACCGCGCTGCGGTGGACGGCCAACCAGAGCAGGCGGTTGGCGAGCGCGGCCGGGGTGGAGATCGCGCGGCCGTACCTGCCCCGGCCCGAGCCGCCCGAGGGCGTGCTGGACGTGGTGCACCGGACGTACTGGTTGCTGCGGGACCCGGCCACGTGGCGGGACCTGGGGTGGGCGGTCGGGAACACGTTCTTGGGGTTCCTGGCCGGGTTGTTCCCGGTGACGACGCTCGCGTACGCGGTGCAGTGCACGGTGGTGACGGGATCGGCTTGGGCTTTCTTCGGGGACGCCGGGGAGTGGTTCCTGGGGATCTTCATGCCGTTCGGGGGTGTGCCGGGGCTCGCGCTGTCCCTGGGCATCGGGGTCGTGTCGTTGGCGACGTGGCTGTTCGGGTCGCACTGGGTGGTGCGGGGGCACGCGCTGCTGACCAACGCGCTGCTGTCGCCGACGCGGCGCGCGCTGCTGGCGGATCGGGTGCAGGAGTTGTCGGACACGCGGACCGAGATCATCGACGTGCAGGCTGCGGAGCTCCGGCGGATCGAGCGGGATCTGCACGACGGGGCGCAGGCGCGGTTGGTGGCGATCGGGATGAAGCTGGGGGCGGCGGACCGGTACCTGGAGTCCGATGTGGACGCGGTGCGGACGCTGCTGCTGGAGGCGCGCGAGGCGTCGGTGAAGGCGTTGGAGGAGTTGCGGAACCTGGTGCGGGGCATCCACCCGCCGCTGCTCGCGGAGCGGGGGTTGGGGGCGGCGATCGAGGCCCTGGCTCTGGAGAGCCCGCTGGACGTGGAGCTGGCGGTCGACCTGCCGAGGCGGTTGTACGCGCCGTTGGAGTCGGCGGCGTACTTCGCGGTGTCGGAGCTGCTGACGAACGCGGCCAAGCACTCGGACGCCCGGCACGTGGGGATCGTGGCCCGGTTGACCGAGGAGAAGCTGATCATCTCGGTGAGCGACGACGGGCGCGGTGGGGCGAGCACCAACGGGGGTACTGGGCTGCGGGGGATCGCGCGCCGGTGCGCGTCGTTCGACGGTAGCCTTGATGTTCGGAGTCCGGTCGGGGGACCAACTGTCGCGATCTTGGAGCTGCCGTGCGCGTCGTCCTCGCCGAGGACCTCTATCTACTGAGGCAAGGTCTGGTCCAGCTGCTGGAGTCCCACGGGTTCGAGGTGGTGGCCGCGGTGGACAACGGGCCGGAGTTGTTGGCGGTGCTGGTGAAGGAGCGGCCAGACGTGGCCGTGGTGGACGTTCGGTTGCCCCCGACGTTCACGGACGAGGGGATCCAGGCCGCGCTGGAGGCCAGGAGGCAGGTTCCGGGGCTTCCGGTTCTGGTGCTGTCGCAGCACGTGGAGAGCTTGTACGCGCGGGAGCTGCTGGCGGACGGGGCCGGGGGGATCGGGTACCTGTTGAAGGACCGGGTGTTCAACAGCGACCAGTTCGTGGACGCGGTTCGGCGGGTGGCCGCGGGTGGGACGTCGATGGATCCGCAGGTGATCTCGCGGTTGCTGGCGGGGAACGCCCGGCGCGGGCCCATGGCGATGTTGACGCAGCGGGAGCGGGAAGTGCTGGCGCTGATGGCCGAGGGGTTCTCCAACGCGGCGGTCGGGCAGCAGTTGGTGATCAGCCAGGGGGCTGTCGCGAAGCACACGACCAGTATTTTCACGAAGTTGGGGTTGAACCAGTCTGATGATCACAATCGGCGGGTTCGGGCGGTTTTGGCTTATTTGAACGATAAGAACCCCAACCCTGCGGGTGGGGAGCAGCCCCGGCGGTAGGGGGTGGGGGTGGGGGGTTCTGGAGTTGAAGGGCAAGAGCAAGAGCAAGAGCTGAAGGGCACGCCTCGCCGGCGGGGCAGACCTCCAAAAAAGAGGGGGACGGGCTCTGCCGGCCGGTGACCGTTGGTGCTCGGTGCCGGTTTACCCCTGCGGTGGTCCGGGTCCCTCTTTCCCGTTTGGCCTCCTTTCAGGCAAGCACGCTCGTCAAGACGCCGTTGGGCACCCCGGTCTGCCGCACAGTGCGGCGGCATCTTGACAAGCGTGCTCGGGCTTCGCCAGGCCAAACGGGAAAGAGGGACGCGGGATGGGGCGGCTGCGGGCTCGCTTCGCTCGCCCCGCAGCCCGCGAGGCGGTGAAGGGCAGTGCGGACCGTGAGGCGGTGCAGGGCAGTGCGGACCGTGAGGTAGTTGCGCTCGCCTTCAGCCTGCTAGTGCGTTCGGCTGTAGTGCTTGGCGCACAAGGGATCGCCCTTGGCTCTTGGCCTGGGCGATCCCTTGTGGTTCCCCGTGCGGGTCCCTGAGGACCTTGGTTGGGTGGGACCCGGAGCCAGGGGGAGCGGCTCCGGGTCCCGTGGGGGTGTGGAGAGTGGTCTTCTAGTCGGCGGCCTTCGCTGCTTCCGCCGGGGGGATGCGCAGGAGTTTCCTCGCGGGGAGCAGGGTTGCGCCCAGGGTCAGGGCGAAGGCGCCTGCTGCGACGCCCAGGAAGATGAGGACCGAGCCTGAGGGGAACGGGCTTTCCAGGACCACGATGCTGAACGGCATCAGGGTGGCGATGGAGGCGACCGAGCCCAGGACGATGCCGATCGTGGCGATCACCGAGGCCTCGATGCCCAGCATCCACATGACCTGGCGCGGGGTTGAGCCGATCAGGCGTTGGACGCCCAGTTCGCGCTTGCGGGACGCCGTCGCGGTGACGAGGGTGTTCGCCACGGAGATCAGGGCGTAGCCGCTCACCAGGCCCACGAGCAGGTAGTTGACCCAGGTCTGGGTCTTGCTGCCCTCCGCGGGGGTGATGATGGTGTCGCGGTCGCCCACCACGGCGCCGGGGACGTTCGCGACCTTCTCGGCCACCGCGGTCGCCAGGGCGTCGGTGCCGGTGCCTTCCTTGCCCGCCACCAGGATCTGGCGGACCATGCCCGTGGTGCTGTGCTTCGCGGCCAGGGTGGCCGGGACGACGATGCTCTCGTAGCCGCTCTTGGCCTCGTAGAGGGCGACGACGGTGACCTCGGCGGGTTGGCGGTCGCCCATGCGGAGGGTGACCTTGTCGCCGATGCCCACGTTCATGTCCGCCGCCTGCTCCACGGGCAGGACCGCGGTGTCGCCGGTCAGCTTGGACAGGTCGCCTTCCACCGGGGTGATCCCGGTGATCAGGGACGCGTTCTGGGCGTCCACGCCCTGGATGGGCCAGGGGCTCTCCACGTGGGAGCCGTCGTAGGGCTTGTCGATCCACCCGGCGCTGGTCGTGTAGTGGGAGGCTGCTTCCACGCCTTCGACCTGGCGGACCTGCTCGACCACGCTCGGGTCGAAGCCGCCGGTGGTGGAGGAGACCACGGCGTCGGCGCGGAGGTCCTCCGCGAACCACTTGACGGCCGCGGCCTCCTGGGTGGTGGAGGTGTAGAAGTTCGCCAGGGCGATGCCCACCGCGAGCATCACGGGGGTGACCGCGGCGGCCATGCGGATCGAGCGGAGCTTCATGTTGTTGTTCGCCAGGTAGCCCTCGATGCCGCTGAACGCCCTGACCGGGATGGAGAGGAGCCTGCCGAGGACCTTGGTGAGGCCGGGGCTGATCAGAGCCAGGGCGAGGGCCCAGGCCATGACCGCGGGGCCTGCGGTGGCGGAGGCCACCGGGCCGGTCATGACGGTGCCGGTGACGATGAACAGGGCGATGCCCATCGCGAAGAAGATCACCGCGAAGAACACCCTGGGGAAGGTGACCCACTTGCGCTGCACGGCCGCTTCCGCGAGGGCCTCGGCCGGGTTGACCTTGGAGGCGCGGGAGCTGGTGATGCGGGCGGCCACCAGGGCGGTGACCAGGGCCACCAGGGGGCCGATGAGGTAGGCGAGGAAGCCCTGGTGGTGTTCGACGACCGGGGAGATGACGCCCGCGTCGGAGACCAGGGAGAAGAGGAGCGGGCCGATCAGCCAGCCGGGGAGGCAGCCGAGGAGGGCGGCGACGGTGGAGATGAAGAACGCCTCGCCGACGATCATGCGGCGGACCTGCTTGGGGGTGGCGCCGATGGCGCGCAGGGTTGCCACCTCGCGCTGGCGCTGCTGGATGGACAGGCTGAGGGTTCCGCTGACCACGAACATGGCGATGAAGACCGCCATGCCGCCGAAGACGCCTGCGAGCGGGATCAGCTGGGCCCGGCCGCCGACCGCCTCCGGGTGCTCGGCGACGCCCCGGTCGCCGTCGGCCAGGACGATGTAGGGCTGGCCCGCGAGCTTGTCCTCGACGGTCTCCAGGACGGTGTCGACGTCGGCGCCGGGCTTGAGGAACAGGCCGTAGGCGCTGATGTCGCCGCCGTGCAGGCCGAGGGAGGAGACGGCCTCGGAGGAGAAGAACAGCAGGGACTGGGGGTCCTTGCGGGCGGGCGAGGTGAGGCCGGAGACGGTGAAGGCGCTCGGCTTGCCCTTGGTGAGGACGTCGACCTGGTCGCCGACCTTGACGCCGGCGAGCTGGGCGGTGGCGCTGTCGAGGACGACGTCGCGGTTGCCGGTGGGCTCGGCGCCGTCCGTGATGCGGTACGGGCCCAGCTCGGCCGAAGTCCAGTCGTGGCCCAGGGACTGGGCGCCGACCTGGACGGGCTTGCCGTCGCGGACGACGGTGGCGGCGATGTTGGTCTCGCCCACGACGCGCTCGACGCCGTTGACGGACTCCAGCTCGCCGGCCAGGTCCTCGGGCAGCCACTGGCGCTCGGCCAGCGCGACGGTCTTCATGTTCTTGAGGTCGTTCGGGTCCTCGTTCGGCACGAGGTAGGCCTGCCTGCCGCTGACCACGACGGGCGCGGCGGCGGTGCGCTCCGCCGGGACGGCGATGCGGATGGCGGTCTCCATCAGGCCCGCGCTGGCGATGACCAGGCCGGAGCCGAGCATGACCGCGATGAAGGTGGCGACGAACGCGCTCTTGCGGAAGCGCAGGGTGCGCAGGGCCAGACCCCACATCAGTACTCACCCCTGGGACCGCGCTGGTTCGCGCTGGAGCTGAGGTCGAAGGAGCGGCGGGGCTGCTCGACGAGGGCGGTGAGGTGCGTCATCCGGTCGGCGACGGCCTCGGGGGTGGGGTTGTGGATGTCGCTGATGACCTGGCCGTCGATGAGGAACACGACGTTGTCGGCGTGCGAGGCGGCGACCGGGTCGTGGGTGACCATGATGATGGTCTGGCCGGTGACCATGACGGACTCGCGCAGCAGGTCGAGGACCTCCAGCGCGGTGCGGGTGTCGAGGGCGCCGGTGGGCTCGTCGGCGAACACGACGGGCGGCTCGGCCACCAGGGCGCGGGCGATCGCGACGCGCTGCTGCTGGCCGCCGGACAGCTCGCTCGGCAGGTGGCCGCGGCGCTGGTCGAGACCGACCCGGCGGATGACGTCGGCGACGCGGCCGTGGTCGATGCGGCGCCCGGCGAGCTTGAGCGGGAGCGTGATGTTCTGCTCCACGGTGAGCGCGGGCAGGAGGTTGAAGCTCTGGAAGATGAAACCGACGCGCTCGCGGCGCAGCTCGGTCAGGGCGACCTCGTTCTTGCCGGTGAGGTCGACGCCGTCGAGGATCACCGCGCCGCTGGTGGGGACGTCGAGGCCCGCCGCGCACTGCAGCAGGGTGCTCTTGCCCGAGCCGGACGGGCCCATGACGGCGGTGAAGCTGCCGTAGCCGAACGAGATGTCGACGCCGCGCAACGCCTCGACGGCGTTCTCGCCCTTGCCGTAGGTCTTGCGGACGGAGTCCAGGCGCACGGCCGCCCTGGCGCTCCCGCCGCCCTGTGGTTCCCTGCGCCTGTTGCCGAACATGGTCACTCTCCCAGCGCTCGTTTCTCTTCGATCCCGTTGTGGTGTTGTGGACAACGCTATTGGCGAGATCGTTTGCCTGCCATGGACTTAGCGGCCCGGTTGGGTGGGCCTAGGAGGGTGGGTCTAGGCCCACCCCGGCGGTCGTGCCGCTCGCGCGTCCCGGTGAGGGGTGGGAGCGGGGGTCGTGGGCGGTGGGCGCCACGACCGTTGCGGGACAAGGGATGTGCGGACCGGTCGGGGTCGGAACCCTTGTGGGGCGGGAGAAGTCGGGTGCGGGGTCGTTGTGGGGTGCGGGGCCGGGCGGGTCACGCGCGGTGCGAGGAGGCGCCGGGTCTGGCCGCGCCCACCGCCGTCTCGGCGCCCCACGCGGAGAGCGCTTCCAGGGGCAGGCCGGTGGGCAGGTCGGCGCGGCGGCGGACCTTCAGCTTGCGGTAGACCCTGGTCAGGTGCTGCTCGACGGTGCTGATGGTGATGTAGAGCTTGCGGCCGATCTCGCGGTTGGTGTGGCCCATGGCCGCCAGCGCGGCGACCCTGCGCTCGGCGGTGCTGAGGGTGGCGAGGTCGTCGGGTTCGGCCGCGGGAGCGCTCTCGGCGGTGGTCTCGGCCTCGGGGGCGCCGGTGGGCGTGCCGTCCAGGACCAGGCCCGCGGGGAGCGCGGCGCGGCAGAGGGCGCCCGCGCCGCAGGCCTCCGCGGTGCGGACGGCGCGCTTGGCGACGACCTCGGCGGCGCCGAACTCGCCGAGGGCGTGGTGGGTGGAGCCCAGGGCGGCCAGCGCCAGGGAGAGCTCGACCTGGTCGCCGCAGCCCTGCAGCAGGGCGACGGACTCGCGCAGCATGGGCAGGCGCTGCTTGAGCTCCGCCGAGCGGGACAGGGCGCGCAGCGAGGCGCCGCGCACCCTCGGCAGGTCGGCGGTGGGGCGGTCGAGCTGGGCGAGGACCAGTTCGGCGGCGCGGTCGCCCCGGCCGAGCGCGAACTGGGCGAGGACGACGTCCGAGCGCCACGGCAGCAGCGCGGGCAGGTCCAGGTCCCAGTGCACGGCCAGCTCGCCGCACTCCTCGAAGTCGGCGAGCGCGGCGTGGGGGCGACCGGCGGCCAGGTGGGCGTGGCCCCTGGCGCGCAGGTACACCGCCCAGTACCAGGTGTCGCGCACGGTCACCGGGACGCTGCGCTTGAGCTGGGCCTCGGCCTCGTCGTGCTTGCCCGCCGTGGAGGTGGCGAGCACGAGGGCGGCGAGCGGGGAGGCGATGGCCTGTCCCCAGTTGCGCGGGGACAGGGTGGCCAGCGCGAGGCGGGCCTGGCGCTCGGCGCCCGCCAGGTCGCCCTCCAGCAGGGCGATGTGGGCGCGGGCGTCGGCGAGGGTGGCCTTCCAGGTGGTGTTCTGGCCGGTGCCCAGCTCCTCGCGCAGCGCGTCGTGCCAGTGCTTCGCGCGGGTGAGCGCCCCGCACGCGGCGAGCGTCATGAGGGCGTGCACGACCAGTTCCGGCGCGCTGTCGGGCATCCACCGGTTGCGCAGGACCCACTCGGCGGCGGCCAGGAGGTCCTCCTGGTGGTCGCGGGCGAGCGCGGAGCGGCGGTCCCCGGTGGCGGGGCGGACGGCGGCGGCCACGGTCGGGTGCTGCCAGCGGACCCAGTCGCGCAGGACGCGGTGCTCGGCCAGGACGGGGCTGCCGGGCCTGGCGGCGGCCTCCTCCATGCGGCGCAGGGTGGTCCCGGCCTCGGCGCGGCGGCCGTGCCAGAGCTGGTAGCGCAGCAGGGCTCCGGTGTCGCGCGGGTCGAGGTGGCCGCGCTCGGCGGCCTCGGCGAGCGCGGGCAGGTGCCTGGCGACCACGGACGGTGTTGTTCGCCACTGGACGGCGGCGAGCGCGGCGAGCAGGGCGGCCTGGCCCGGCTCGTCGTCGGCGGGGCAGGCGGCGCGGGCGAGCTTGAGGCAGTCGGTGGCGTGGTCGAGGCGCTGCTCGACCAGGGCGCTGTCGGCGGCGTCGCGGAGCACGGACACCGACCAGGGCGCGGTGGCCGCGCCCGCCGCGACCAGGTGGGTGGCGATGTCGCCGCTGGGCAGGCCCTCCACGTAGAGCAGCTCGGCGGCGCGCTGGTGCAGCTCGGTCAGCTCGTCGGCGCCGATGTCGCCGAGGACGGCGGCGCGCACGGCGGGGTGCCGGAAGCGGCCGTCGTCGAGCAGGCCCGAGCTGTTGAGGGAGGTGACGGCCTCGGTGGCGGCGGTGGTGAGCCCTGGGAAGCGGCAGAGCAGTTCGGGGGTGGCGTTCTCGCCGAGGACGGCGACGGCGCGCACGACCTCCAGCAGCTCCGGGTCCCAGCGGTGCAGGCAGGCCAGGACGGCCCTGCGGAACGCCTCGCCGATGACGACGGCGTCGTCGGCGGTGTGCTCGGCACCGCCGAGGTGGGCCGCGCGGTGGTCCTGGAGCAGCGCCTTGACCAGCAGCGGGTTGCCGCCGCTGACGGCGTGCACGGTGAGGGCGGAGGCGGAGGCGGCGGTGGCCGGGTCCAGCTCCCTGGTGATGACCTGGGCGACGCCGCGCGGGGACAGCGGGGACAGGCGCATCCCGGTGAAGCGGGACATGCGGGTGAGCTCGGCGCGGAACAGGGCGTTGACGCGGCGGGAGTGGTCGGACTCGGTGAGCACGACGATCATTCGGGCGGTGTCGATCCGGCGCAGCAGGTACAGCAGCGCCTGGAGGCTGAGCAGGTCGGCGTGCTCGACGTCGTCCACGGTGATGGCGACGGGGCGGCGGCGGGCGATCTCCAGGAGTTGTTCGCAGGCCTCGCGGATCGCCTGCGGGGAGTCCTGGGCGGACGGGTCGTCGGGCTGGTCGAGGTCGAGGCGGAAGGGGCGCTCGGACTGGCCGTCGGGCAGGCCGGCGGCGAGCTGGGCGAGCACGCCGCCGCGCAGGGTGCGCTCGGCGCGCGAGCAGGTGGCGCTGAGCAGCAGCGGGTCGTCGGGGGCGCGGTCGGCGAACGCCCGGAGCAGGGTGGTCTTGCCACTGGCGCCGGGGCCGCTGATGTGCACGACCTGGCCCCGGCCGCGAGCGCTCTCGGCTAACAGCGCGAGGGCTCGATCCAGCAGGTGCTCGCTCTCAACGAGGCTCATGGTGGTCCCCCAAGATCAGCAGTCCGCACGTGCGACCGAGGCAACGCTGCGCAATCGAATCGCCACTCATTGCAACTAGATCGAGCTATACGACTGTACAATACGTTCGTATATACACCAGGGGAAAGTGATATGAAAAACCGTCACGTTGTCCGCCTTGGGCATTTACCGACGGGTAACTACTACTGCGTTCGTGCTAATTAGCGTCTCTTTCAGGCAAGATTTCGTCCTGGTGAAACGCACTCGCAACGCAGCACTACCTGGGCGGACATCTTCTTGCGCTCGAACGAGCGAACGCCGCCACGGCAACCCGAAGTGACGGGAATGACGTGACGGCGTTCACACTGCTCGGTCATAACTCGGTCATGGCACGCGGATCAATCGGTCGCTTCGAGCTCCTCGTCCAGGATGTCGAACAGCTCGTCGGCGGTCACCGCGTCCAGCACGTCGGCCGCCTCGGCCACCGCCCCACCTGCGCCGGACCAGCGCGCCACCAGCGCCCGCAGCCTGCTCTCGACCCGGACGCGCTCCTCCTCGTCCGGCGCGGCGGTCTCCAATGCGGTCTCCAACCGGGCGAGCTCGGCCTCCAAGGAGGGCGCGGACTCCTCCGCCCCGCCCAGTTCGGACAGCAGCAGCTCGGCCACGGCGGCGGGCGTCGGGTGGTCGTAGACCAGCGTCGCGGACAACCGCACCCCGACCACCTCGGCCACCCGGTTGCGCAGCTCGACCGCGGCGAGCGAGTCGAAGCCCAGTTCCAGGAATCCCTTGCCCGCGTCGACCGCGTGCGCGCCGTCGTGCCCGAGGACGCCCGCCACCAGACCGCGCACCAGCTCCACGAGGTGGTCGCGCCGCCGGGCGGGCGGCAGCGCGGCGACCTGCTCGGCCACCGACGGCCCCGAGGTGGGCGCGCCGGTCCCGGCGACCCGCCTGACCGCCCCGCGCACCAGCGCCCGGAACACCGGGGGCACCGCGCCGGACGCCTGCCGCACGGCCGCCAGGTCCAGCCTGGCCGCCACGAGGTCGGCCCGGTCCGAGGCGACCGCCGCGTCGAGCAGCGCCAGCCCCTCGGCGGGCCGCAGGCCCAGCACCCCGGAGGACGCCATGCGCCGCAGGTCCCGCTCCCCCAGCTCCCCGGTCATCGCGCTGCCCACCCCGGTCCACAGGCCCCACGCCACCGAGGTGGCGGGCAGGCCCTGGGCGCGGCGGTGCGCGGCGAGCGCGTCGAGGAAGCCGTTGGCGGCGGCGTAGGCGGACTGGCCCGCTCCGCCGACCACCGAGACCAGCGAGGAGAACAGCACGAACGCGGTCAGGTCGTGGCCCCGCGTCAGCTCGTGCAGGTGCCAGGCGGCCTCGGCCTTGGGCCGCCAGACCGCCGCCACCTGCTCGGGGGTGAGCCCGGACAGCAGCGCGTCGTCGACGACGCCCGCCGAGTGCACGACCGCCGAGAGCTCCAGGCCCTCCAGCAGGGCGGCGACGGCGTCGCGGTCGGCGACGTCGCACGCGGCGACCTCGACCGAGGCGCCGAGACCGGTCAGCTCCGCGACCAGCTCGGCCGCGCCGGGCGCGTCCTGGCCGCGACGGCTGGTGAGCAGCAGGTCGGTGACGCCGCGCGCGGTGACCAGGTGCCGGGCGACGGTCGCGCCGACGCCGCTCAGGCCGCCGGTGACCAGGACCCGGCCGGAGCCGAAGTCGGGCGCCGCCGCGGGCAACCCGGCCCGGACCAGCCTGGGCGCGAACGCCCGGCCGCCGCGCACCGCGAGCTGCGGCTCCCCGGCGGTCAGGGCGGCGGGCAGGACCAGGTCGGAGGCGGGGTCGCCGTCCACGTCGACCAGGCCCACCAGGTCCGGGTGCTCGACCTGCGCCGAGCGCAGCAGCCCCCACAGGGCGGCGTGCGCCAGGCCGGGCGAGTCCTCGCCGTCCACCGACACCGCGCCGGTGGTGACGACCACGAGCCGCTTGCCCGCCAGCCGGTCGTCCTCGGCCCAGCGGCGCAGGACCGGCAGCAGCCCCTCGACCGCCGCCCGTCCGGCCGCGGCCGGGTCGTCGCCGGTGGCGGGCAGGGGCAGCAGGACCGAGTCCGGTCCCTGCGGGCCCGCCGCCGCCACCGCGTCCAGGTCCGGGTAGGCGACCTCGGCCGGGAAGCGGCCCGGCGCGCCGAGGACGGCGAGCCTGGCCGGGGTGTCGGCCGCGCCGAGCACCGGGGTCCAGTCGAGCCGGAACAGCGCGTCGCCGACCGAGGGGCCCTCGGCGGCGGGCAGTGGGCGCACCGCCAGCGAGCCCACCTCGGCGACCGGCGCGCCGTCCGGGTCGGCCAGGGCGACCGAGTAGGCGGTGGGGCCGGTGCGGGTCAGGCGGACCCGCAGCGCGGACGCCCCGGTGGCCCGCAGCACCACGTCCTTCCAGGCGAACGGGACGGTCAGCTCGCCGGGCCCGTCCTCCAGCAGCTCGGCGGTGTGCAGGGTGGCGTCGAGCAGCGCCGGGTGCAGGCCGTAGCCGGAGGCGTCGACCTCCTCGGGCAGGGCGACCTCGGCGAACACCTCGTCACCGCGCCGCCAGGCCGCGCGCAGGCCCTGGAACGCCGGGCCGTAGCCGTAGCCGCGGGCGGCCAGCTCCGCGTAGTGCCCGGTGAGGTCCAGCTCGGTGGCGTCCGGGGGCGCCCACCGGCCGGGCTCGCCGGTCAGGTCGGCGTCGGTCGTGGCGACCTCGGTGTCCGGGACGAGCGAGCCGGTGGCGTGCCTGGTCCACTGCGCGCCCTCGGCGTCGGGCCGGGAGTGCGCGGTGACCGTGCGGCGGCCGGACTCGTCCGGGCCGCCCACGGCGACCTGGAGCACGACGCCGCCGCGCTCCGGGAGCACGAGCGGGGACTGGAGGGTCAGCTCCTCGACCCGGCCGCAGCCGACCTGGTCGCCCGCCTGGACGGCCAGCTCCACGAACGCCGTGCCGGGCAGCAGGACCTCGCCCGAGACGGTGTGGTCGGCCAGCCACGCGTGGGTGCGCGGCGAGATCCGGCCGGTGAGCAGGACGCCGTCGCCCTCGGCGGTGGTGAGCACGTCCCCGGCCAGCGGGTGGCCGCTGCCCGAGCCCGTGCCGCCGACGGCGGCGTCGAGCCAGTAGCGGCGGCGCTGGAACGGGTAGGTGGGCAGGTCGACCGGTCGGGCGCCGGAACCGGCGAACAGCGCGGCCCAGTCCGGGGTCGTGCCCCGGACGAACAGCGCGCCCACGGCGGCGGCCAGCGCGGTGGTCTCCGGGTGGTCGGCGCGCTGGGTGGCGGTCAGCAGCGCGGCGCCCTCGTCGAGCAGGCAGTCGCGGCCGAGCGCGGTGAGCACCGCGTCCGGGCCGACCTCCAGGAACGTGGTGGCGCCCCTGGCCTCCAGCTCGCGCACGGCGTCGTGGAAGCGCACCGCGCCGCGCACGTGCCGCACCCAGTACTCCGGGTCGGTCAGCTCGCCGGGTTCGGCGAGGCGGCCGGTGAGGGTGGAGACCACGGGGGTGGTCGGCTCGGCGTAGGCGATGCTCGTGGCGACCTCGCGGAACGCGTCGAGCACCTCGTCGGTGTGCGGGGAGTGGAAGGCGTGGGACACGGCGAGGGCGCGGGTCTTGAGGCCCTCGGCCTTCCAGGTCGCCACCAGTTCGGCCAGCGCGTCGGCGTCGCCGGAGACGACGGTCGAGGCGGGGCCGTTCACGGCGGCCACGTCGACCCGGCCCTCCAGGCCCACGAGGTCGGCGCGGACGCGCTCCTCGGTGGCCAGGACCGAGACCATGCCGCCGTCGGGGCGCATGGACTGCATGAGCCTGCCGCGCGCGGCGACCAGCCTGGCCGCGTCGGCCAGGGAGAACACCCCGGCGACGTGGGCTGCGGCCAGCTCGCCGATCGAGTGGCCCGCGAGGAGGTCCGCGCGCACGCCCCAGGACCGGAGCAGGCGGTGCAGGGCGACCTCGAAGGCGAACAGGGCGGGCTGGCTGTAGCGGGTCTGCTGCACCAGGTCCGGGTCGTCGCCGTCCAGGACCTGGGCGAGCGGGGTGTCCAGCTCGGCGTCGAGCAGCGCGCACGCCTCGTCGAACGCCTCGGCGAACACCGGCCAGGCGGCGCGCAGCTCGCGCCCCATGCCCGCGCGCTGCGCGCCCTGCCCGGTGAACAGCAGGGCGAGCGCCCCGGTGGAGCGGGCGGTGCGCACGACGCCCGGCCCGGAACCGGTGGCGGCCAGGGCTTCCAGGGACTTGAGCACCTCGGCGGGGTCGCCGGGGACGATCGCCGCGCGGTGCTCCAGTGCCGCGCGGGTGGTGGCGGTGGCGTGGGCCAGGTCGGTCCGGTCGACGCCGTCCGCGAGCAGCGCCAGCAGGTTCTCCGCCTGGGCGCGCAGGGCGCCCTCGTCGGCGGCGGCCAGCACGATCGGGGCGGGCACGGCCCTGGTGGGCGCGTCCTGGGCGGACGTGGTCGGCGCGGTCGGGGCCTGCTCGACGATGACGTGCGCGTTGGTGCCGCTGATGCCGAAGGAGGAGACGCCCGCGCGGCGCGGGTGGTCGGTCTCCGGCCACGGCCGGGGCTCGGTCAGCAGCTCGACCGCGCCCCCGCTCCAATCGACCCGGTCGGTGCGCTGGTCGGCGTGCAGCGTGCGGGGCAGCACGCCCGCCCGGATCGCCATGATCATCTTGATCACGCCCGCGACGCCTGCCGCGGCCTGGGTGTGGCCGATGTTGGACTTGATCGAGCCCAGCCAGAGCGGCTCGTCGCGGTCCTGGCCGTAGGTGGCGATGACGGCCTGGGCCTCGATCGGGTCGCCGAGCACCGTGCCGGTGCCGTGCGCCTCGACCGCGTCCACCTCGGACGGCCGCAGGCCCGCGACGGCCAGCGCGGAGCGCATGACCCGCTGCTGCGACGGCCCGTTGGGCGCGGTCAGGCCGTTGGACGCGCCGTCCTGGTTGACCGCGCTGCCGCGCAGCACCGCCAGCACCTCGTGCCCGTTGGCCCTGGCGTCGGAGAGCCGCTCCAGGACCAGCATCCCGACGCCCTCGGACATCGCGGTGCCGTCCGCGTCGGCGGAGAACGACTTCGCCCGCCCGCCCGGCGCCAGGCCGCGCTGGAGGCTGAAGTCGATGAACGTGTCCGGCGTGGCCATGACGCTCACGCCGCCCGCCAGCGCCAGCGAGCACTCCCCCGCCCTGAGCGCCTGCGCGGCCAGGTGGAGGGAGACCAGCGAGGAGGAGCACGCGGTGTCGACCGAGACGGCCGGGCCCTCCAGGCCCAGCACGTAGGACACCCGGCCGGAGGCGACGCTGCCCAGGCTGCCGTTGCCGACGTACCCGGCCAGGTCCTCGGGCACCGACCGCAGGCGGGTCGCGTAGTCGTTGTACATCACGCCCGCGAACACGCCGGTCGCGCTGCCGCGCAGCGACACCGGGTCGATCCCGGCCCGCTCCAGGGCCTCCCACGCGGTCTCCAGCAGCAGGCGCTGCTGCGGGTCGGTGGCCAGGGCCTCGCGCGGGCTGATGCCGAAGAACCCGGCGTCGAAGTCGGCGGCGTCGTGCAGGAAGCCGCCCTCCAGGGAGCAGGACTTGCCGACCTTGCCGGGCTCCGGGTCGAACAGGGCGTCCAGGTCCCAGCCGCGGTCGGTCGGGAACGCGCTGATGGCGTCGACGCCACCGTCGAGCAGCCGCCACAGGTCCTCGGGCGTGCTGACGTCGCCGGGGAAGCGGCAGCCGATGCCGACGACCGCGATCGGGTCGTCGTCCACCGCGCGGGTGGGCGCGGCGGGCAGGTCGGCGGCGGGCTCGGCGTCGCCGACCAGCTCGGTCTCCAGCAGGGCGGCCAGCAGCTCCGGGTTCGGGTGGTCGAACACCAGGGTCGCGGGCAGCCGCAGGCCGGTGGCCGCGACCAGGCGGTTGCGCAGCTCGACCGCGGCGAGCGAGTCGAAGCCCAGGTCGCGGAACGCGCGGCGCGGGTCGACGGACGCCGCGCCGTCGTGGCCGAGGACGGCCGCGACGTGCGAGCGCACCAGGTCCAGCACCACGCGGGTCCGGTCGGCCGGGGGCAGCGCGCGGAGCCTGCGGGCCAGCGCGGAGCCGCCGTCCTCCTCGCCGGTGACGCCGGAGCGGCGGACCTGCTTGCGCACCAGGGACTTCAGCAGCGCGGGCAGCGCGTCGCGCTCGCGCAGCGCGGCCAGGTCGAGGCGCATCGGCACCAGCAGCGGCTCGGTCGAGGCGAGGCTGGCGTCGAACAGCGCGAGGCCCTCCTCGGTGCTCAGGCCGGTGACGCCGGAGCGGCCCATGCGGGCCAGGTCGACGTCGGACAGGTGGTCGGTCATGCCGCTGCGCTGGGACCAGAAGCCCCAGGCGAGCGAGACGGCCGGCAGCCCCGCGTCGCGGCGGGCCCGCGCGAGGCCGTCGACGTAGGTGTTGGCGGCGGCGTAGTTGCCCTGGGCCGCGCCGTCGTAGACGCCCGCGGCGGAGGAGAACAGCACGAACGCCCGCAGGTCGCCGGTCAGCTCGTGCAGGTGCCGCGCGCCCTCGGCCTTGGGGTTCCAGGCGGCGTCCAGGCGCTCGGGGGTGAGGCCGGTGACCAGGCCGTCGTCCAGCACGGCGGCGGTGTGCACGACGGCGGTGAGGCCGTCGACGCCCGCGAGCAGGGCGGCGACCGAGTCGCGGTCGGCGACGTCGCAGGCGACGACGCGGGCGGTGGCGCCCAGGTCGGCCAGCTCCGCCACCAGCTCCGCCGCGCCGGGGGCGTCGGGGCCGCGGCGGCTGGTGAGCACCAGCTCCCGCACGCCCCGCTGCACCAGGTGCCTGGCCAGCACCGCGCCGAGGCCGCCGGTGCCGCCGGTGATCAGGACGGTGTCCTGGTCGGTCCAGGCGAACGCGGGGCCCTCGGGGGTGGCGCGGACCAGGCGCGGGGCGAGCAGGTCGTCGCCGCGCACCGCGATCTCCGGCTCGCCGGAGCCCAGCGCGGCGAGCAGCCCGTCCCAGTGCACCGGCCAGCCGTCGGTGTCCACCAGCGCGAACCGGTCGGGGTTCTCGGCGGCGGCGGCCCGGATCAGGCCGTGCACGGCGGTGACGGCCGGGTCGACCGGCACGTCGCCGACCCCCGCGCCGCCCCTGGTGAGCACCACGAGCGTCGAGGAGGCGAACCGGTCGTCGGCCAACCACTCCTGCGCGGTGGACAGGGCCAGGTCGACGGCGGAGCGGGAGGACTCGGCCGAGCCGATCGGCAGCACGACCCACTCGGGGACGTCCGCGCCGATCGAGGCCAGGTCGGGGACCTTGGGCACGTACTTGCCCAGCGCGTCGCCGAGCACGAGCAGCTTGCCGGTGGTCGGCGCGGCCTCGATCTTGGTCCAGTCCACCCGGAACAGCGCGTCCGGCACGCCCGCCGCGGGCACGACGACCTCGCGGGAGAGCAGGTCGGCGACCTGGGCGACGGGGTTGCCCGCCTGGTCGGCGACCCGGATGGCCAGGCCGTCGCCGCCGGTCGGGGTGAGCCGCACCCGCAGGGCGCGGGCGCCCTCGGCGAACAGCGACACGCCCGTCCAGGAGAACGGCAGCTGCGGCGGCCTGTCCTCGCCGGACTCGACCACCAGCACCGGGTGCAGGGCGGCGTCGAGCAGGGCGGGGTGCAGGCCGTAGCCCGCCGGGTCCACGTCCTCGGGCAGCTCGACCTCGGCGAACACCTCGTCGCCGAGCCGCCAGGCGGCGCGCAGGCCCTGGAAGGCGGGGCCGTAGCCGTAGCCCTGGGCGTCGAGCGCCGGGTAGGCGCCGTCCAGGTCCACCGGCTGCGCGCCGGGCGGCGGCCAGGCCACCAGGTCGAAGTCCGGGGTGGTCTCGGAGCGGACCAGGCGGCCGGTGGCGTGCCGGGTCCACGGGGCCTCGGAGCCCTCGGCGCGGGAGTGCACGGTCAGCTCCCGGCCGCCGTCCCGGTCGGGGTCGCCGATGCGGAGCTGGACGTGCACGCCGCCGCGCTCGGGCAGCGCCAGCGGGGCCTCCAGGGTCAGCTCGTCCACGCGGTCGCAGCCGACCTGGTCGCCCGCCCGGATCGCGAGCTCCACGAACGCGGTGCCGGGGAGCAGGGTGGCGCCCGCGAAGGCGTGGTGCGCCAGCCACGGGTGGGTGTCGGCGGCGAGGCGGCCGGTGAGCAGGACCTCGTCCGCGCCCGCGACGGCGATGGTCGCGCCGAGCAGCGGGTGGGCGGTCGCGGCCAGGCCCGCCGAGGTGACGTCGCCGGTCGCCGAGGTGGCGTCGAGCCAGTAGCGGCGGTGCTGGAAGGCGTAGGTGGGCAGGGCGATCCGCTTCGGGGCCGCCGTCGCGCGGTCCGCGAGCAGGCCGGTCCAGTCCACGTCGACGCCGCGCGTCCACGCCTGGGCCAGGGACAGCAGCACCCGGCGGGGGCCGCCGTCGTCGCGGCGCAGGGAGCCGATCGCGGCGACCTCGCGGCCGTCCTCCTCGGCGGTCTCCAGCACCGCCGAGGTGAGCACCGCGTGCGGGCTGCACTCGACGAACACGGCGTGCCCGGTGGCGAGCAGGGTGCGGGTGGCGCCGACGAAGTCGACCGTCTCGCGCAGGTTCGTGTACCAGTAGCCGGCGTCGAGCGCGGCGGTGTCGGTGAACTCGGCGGTGACCGTGGAGCAGAACGGGGTGGCGGAGGTGCGCGGGGACAGGTCCGCGAGCACGTCGAGCAGGCGCTCGCGGATCGACTCCACGTGGGCGGAGTGCGAGGCGTAGTCCACCGGGACCCGCTTGGCCCGCGCGCCCTCGGCGCGCAGCTCGGCCTGGAGCGCGTCCAGCCCGGCCGGGTCGCCGGAGACGACGACGGAGCGGGCGCCGTTGACCACCGCGATCGACAGGCCCTCGGCGAGCCGGGGGCGGACCTCGTCCACGGGCAGCTGCACGGACAGCATCCCGCCCTTGCCCGCCAGGTCCTCGGCGATGGCGAGGCTGCGCAGCGCCACGATCGCCGCACCGTCCCGAGTGGACAGCGCGCCGGACGCGACGGCGGCGGCGATCTCGCCCTGCGAGTGGCCGACGACCGCGTCGGGGCGCACGCCGTTCGCGCGCCACAGCTCGGCCAGCGACACCATCATCGCCCACAGCACCGGCTGCACGACGTCGACCCGCTCCAGCGAGGGGGCGTCCTCGTCGCCGCGCGCCACGGCGATCAGGTCCCAGTCCACGAACTCGGACAGGGCCCGCGCGCACTCGGCCATGCGGGCGGCGAAGACCGGTGAGGCGTCGAGCAGCTCGGCGGCCATGCCGACCCACTGCGAGCCCTGGCCGGGGAAGACGAACACGACCCTCGGGTCGGAGAGCACCTCGCCGTCCACGACGGACGCGGCGGCCTCGCCGGAGGCCAGCGCGGACAGCCCGGCGGTGAGCCGCTCCAGGTCCTCGCCGACCACGACGGCGCGCTGCTCCAGCGCGGCGCGGGTGGTGACCAGGGAGTGCGCGACGTCGAGCGGCGCGAGGTCGGGGTGGGCGGCCAGGTGGGCGGCGAGCAGCCCGGCCTGGGCGCGCACCGCGTCCGCGCCGCGACCGGAGACCAGCAGGGGCAGCAGCGCCCCGTTGGGCTCGATCGCTTCCGGCGCAACGGTTTCCGGCGCGGTGGTTTCCGGCGCGGTGGTCCCGGCGACCGGCTCGGGGGCCTGCTCCAGGACGATGTGCGCGTTGGTGCCGCTGATGCCGAACGACGAGACACCGGCGCGGCGCGGACGACCGGTCTCCGGCCACGGGCGGGCCTCGGTGAGCAGCTCGACCGCGCCCTCGGACCAGTCGACCTGGTCGGTGCGCTCGGAGACGTGCAGGGTGGCCGGGACCCGGCCCTCCCGCATCGCCATGACCATCTTGATGACGCCCGCGACGCCCGCCGCGGCCTGGGTGTGGCCGAAGTTGGACTTGATGGAGCCCAGCAGCAGCGGGATCTCCCGGTCCTGGCCGTAGGTGGCCAGCAGCGCCTGCGCCTCGATCGGGTCGCCGAGCGGGGTGCCGGTGCCGTGCGCCTCGACGGCGTCGACCTCGGTGTGCGACAGGCCCGCGTTGGCCAGCGCCGCGCGGATGACGCGCTGCTGCGACGGGCCGTTGGGGGCGGTGAGGCCGTTGGACGCGCCGTCCTGGTTGACCGCGCTGCCGCGCAGCACCGCCAGCACCTCGTGGCCGTTGCGGCGCGCGTCGGACAGCCGCTCCAGCAGGAGCAGGCCGACGCCCTCGCCCCAGCCGGTGCCGTCGGCGTCGGCGGAGAACGACTTGGACCGGCCGTTGCGGGCCAGGCCGCGCTGGAGGCTGAAGTCCACGAAGGTGTCCGGCGCGGACATCACCGTGACGCCGCCGGCGAGGGCGAGCGAGCACTCCCCCGCCCGGAGCGCCTGCGCGGCCAGGTGGATGGACACCAGGGACGAGGAGCACGCGGTGTCCACGGAGACCGCCGGGCCTTCGAGGCCGAGCACGTAGGACACGCGGCCGGACAGGACGCTGGCGATGCTGCCGTTGCCCAGGTACCCGGCCAGGTCCTCGGGGACCTCCTTCAGCCTGCTGCCGTAGTCGTGGTACATCACGCCGGCGAACACGCCGGTCGGGGTGCCCTTGAGCGAGGTCGGGTCGATGCCCGCCCGCTCGATGACCTCCCACGCGGTCTCCAGCAGCAGCCGCTGCTGCGGGTCCATGGCCAGGGCCTCGCGCGGGGAGATGCCGAAGAACCCGGCGTCGAAGCCCAGGGCGTCGCTGAGGAAGCCGCCCTCGCGCACGTAGGTGCGGCCGGGCTTGCCCGGTTCGGGGTCGTAGATGCCGTCGGTGTCCCAGCCCCGGTCGACGGGGAACCCGCCGATCGCGTCGACGCCGTCCGCGACGAGCCGCCACAGCTCCTCGGGGGTGGTGACGTCGCCGGGGTAGCGGCAGCCCATCGCGACGATGGCGATCGGGTCGCCGTCGTCCGCGCGGGTCGTCGCCACCGGGGTGGGCGCGCTGGGCGCGGCCCCGCCGAGCGACTCGGACAGGTGCGCGACCAGCGCGACCGGGGTCGGGTGGTCGAACACCAGGGTGGCGGGCAGCCGCAGGCCGGTGGCGGTGGTGAGCCGGTTGCGCAGCTCGACCGCCGCGAGCGAGTCGAAGCCCAGCTCGCCGAACGCGCGGCGCGGCTCGATCTCGGCGCCGCTGCCGTGGCCGAGGACGGCCGCGACGTGCGAGCGGACCAGGTCGAGCAGGACGCGGCCCCGGTCCTCGGCGGACAGGCCGAGCAGCTCGTCGCGCGGGGTCCGGTCGGCGCCCGCGGCGGTCGCGGCGCGGCGGGTGGGGCGGACCAGGCCGTGGAACAGCCGGGGCAGCTCCTCCCCCCTGGTGCGCAGGGCCGCCAGGTCCAGCTTCACCGGGACCAGCAGCGGGGCGTCGAGCGCGAGGGCGGCGTCGAACAGGGCGAGGCCCTCGGCGGCGGGCAGGCCGCGCACGCCGGAGCGGGCCATGCGGGCCAGGTCGCCCTCGGTGAGGTGGCCGGTCATGCCGCTGCGGTGCTCCCACAGGCCCCAGGCGATCGAGGTTCCGGGCAGACCGGTGGCGCGGCGCTGTTCCACCAGCGCGTCGAGGTAGGTGTTGGCGGCGGCGTAGTTGCCCTGGCCGGTGCCGTCGACCACGCCCGCCGCCGAGGAGAAGACGACGAACGCCCGCAGGTCGGAGGTGAGCTCGTGCAGGGTGCGCGCGCCCTCGGCCTTGGGCAGCCAGACGGCGTCGACCTGCTCGGGGGTCATGGCCGAGACGAGGCCGTCGGCGAGCGCGCCCGCCGTGTGCACGACGGCGGTGAGGCCGTCGACGTCGGCGAGGAGCGCGGCGACCGAGTCGCGGTCGGCCACGTCGCAGGCGACGACGCGGGCGGTGGCGCCCAGGTCGGCCAGCTCGGCGACCAGCTCGGTCGCGCCGGGCGCGTCCGGGCCGCGACGGCTGGTGAGCACCAGCTGCCGCACGCCCTGCCCGGCCAGGTGGCCCGCGAGCAGCGCGCCGAGGCCGCCGGTGCCGCCGGTGATCAGGACGGTGTCCTCGGCGGTCCAGGCGAACGGGGCCTGGGGGCGGTCGGTGACGCGGGCCAGGCGCGGCACGAGGAGCGCGCCGTCGCGGACCGCGACCTCCGGCTCGCCCAGGCCGAGCGGGGTGGTGACGGCGCTGGCCACATCGTTCGCGTCGTCCAGGTCGAGCAGGGTGAACCGGTCCGGGTTCTCCGCCTGCGCGGCCCGGACCAGGCCCCACACCGGGGCGACGACCGGGTCGACGGCGTGGCCCGCGGCGGGCACGCCCCCGGTGGTGACCAGGGCGAGGCGGGCGGCGGCGAACCGCTCGTCCGCGATCCACTGGCGCAGCACGGAGAGCACGTCGTCCACGGTGGACCGCGCGGCCTGGCCGGAGACCGGCAGCACCACCCAGTCCGGGACCTGCGTCAGCGCGGACAGGTCGGGGCCGTCCAGCACGGTGACCGCGCCGGTGACCGGGCCCGCCGCCGGGACCGGGGTCCAGTCCACGCGGTAGAGCGAGTCCTGGCCGGAGCCGCCGGTCAGCGCCTCGGCCGGGATGGGCCGGGTGACCAGCGCGTCGACCGTGGCGACCGGCGCGCCGGTCGGGTCGGCCAGCAGCAGCGACACCGCGCCGCCGCCCTCGGGGGTGAGCCGCACGCGCAGCCCGGTCGCGCCGGAGGCGTGCAGGGTGACGCCGGTCCAGGCGAACGGCAGGTCGATCAGGCCGTCCTCGGCCCCGCCCTCGCGGGCGCCGGTGGCGTGCAGGGCCGCGTCGAGCAGCGCCGGGTGCAGGCCGAAGCCCGCCGCGTCGGCGTGCTCGGGCAGCGCGACCTCGGCGAACACCACGTCGCCCTGCCGCCAGGCGGCGCGGACGGCGCGGAACACCGGGCCGTAGGCGTAGCCGCCCGCCGCGAGCTCCGCGTAGAGGGCGTCGACGTCGAGCTTGGCCGCGCCGGGCGGCGGCCACGCGGTCAGGCGCTCGGGGCTGGTGCGCGGGGCGTGGTCCAGGAAGCCGGAGGCGTGCCGGGTCCACGAGGAGTCGGCGTCCTCGGGCCGGGAGTGCACGCTCACCGCGCGCCTTCCGGTGGCGTCGGGCGCGCCGACCGCGACCTGCAGGACGGTGCCGCCGCGCGCGGGCAGCACCAGCGGGGCCTCCAGGGTCAGCTCGTCCACGCGGTCGCAGCCGACCTGGTCGCCCGCCCGGACCGCCAGCTCCACGAACGCGGTGCCGGGCAGCAGGACGACGCCGGAGGCGGCGTGGTCGGCCAGCCACGGGTGGGTGTCGAGCGCGAGGCGGCCGGTGAGCAGGACGCCGTCGTTCTCGGCGGTGGTGGTGGTCGCGCCCAGCAGCGGGTGGCCGGTGGCGCCCAGGCCCGCCGACGAGACGTCGCCGGGGCCGTCGGTGGCGTCGAGCCAGAAGCGGCGGTGCTGGAAGGCGTAGGTGGGCAGGGCGACGCGGCGCGGGGCGGCCGGGCCGGTGAGCAGGGTGGTCCAGTCCACGTCGACGCCGCGCGTCCACGCCTGGGCCAGGGACAGCAGCAGCCTGCGGGGGCCGCCGTCCTCGCGGCGCAGGGTCGGGACGGTGACGACCTCGCGGTCGTCCTCGTCGGCGGTCTCCTGCACGGCCGAGGGCAGCACGGGGTGCGGGCTGCACTCGATGAACACGGTGTGGCCGGAGCCGAGGAGGGCGCGGGTGGCGCCGACGAAGTCGACCTTCTCGCGCAGGTTGGAGTACCAGTAGTCGGCGTCGAGCCTCGCGCCGTCGAGGAAGCCGCCGGTGACGGTGGAGCAGAACGGGGTGGTGGCGGCGCGCGGGGCGACGTGCGCGATCACGGCCAGCAGCCGCTCGCGGATCACCTCCACGTGCGGGGAGTGCGAGGCGTAGTCGATCTTGACCGGGCGGGCGCGCACGCCCTCGGCGGTCAGCTCGGCCTGGAGCGCGGCCAGGTTCTCCGGGTCGCCGGAGACCACGACCGAGCGGGCGCCGTTGAGCGCGCCGATGGTCAGGCCCTCGCGCAGGCGCGGCAGGACCTCGTCCAGGGGCAGCTGGATGGACAGCATCCCGCTCTTGCCGGACAGCTCCTCGCCGATCAGGACGCTGCGCAGCGCGACGATCGCGGCGCCGTCCTGCAGGGACAGCGCGCCGGAGACGACGGCGGCGGCGATCTCGCCCTGGGAGTGGCCGACGACCGCGTCGGGGCGCACGCCGTGGTGCTTCCACAGCTCCGCCAGGGACACGGTGATCGCCCACAGCACCGGCTGGAGCACGTCCACCCGGTTCAGCGGCGGCGCGCCGGGGGCGTCGCGCACGACGTCGACCAGGTTCCAGTCCACGTGCGGGGCCAGCGCGGCGGCGCACTCGCGCATCCGCTCGGCGAACACCGGGGAGGAGTCGAGCAGCTCCACGGCCATGCCCGCCCACTGCGAGCCCTGGCCGGGGAAGACGAACACGACCCTCGGGTCGGACAGCGCCTCGCCGTCCACGACGGACGCCGCGGCCTCGCCGGAGGCCAGCGCGGACAGTGCGGCGTCGAGCTGGTCGGCGTCCTCGCCGACCACGACGGCGCGGCGCTCCAGTGCGGCGCGGGTGGTGGCCAGGGACCAGCCGACGTCGCGCGGGGACGCCGAGCCGACGTGCTCGCGCAGCCGGGCGGCCTGCTCGCGCAGGGCGTCCCCGGTGCGGGCGGACAGCGCCCACGGCACCAGGCCGGACGGCTGCGGTTCGGTGGCGTCGGGCGCGGCGGGGTCGAGCGCGGCGGGTTCGGCGGCGGGGGCCTGCTCCAGCACGACGTGCGCGTTGGTGCCGCTGATGCCGAACGAGGACACGCCCGCGCGGCGCGGACGGCCGGTCTCCGGCCACGGGCGGGCCTCGGTGAGCAGCTCGACCGCGCCCTCGGACCAGTCGACCTGCGGGGTGCGCTCCCCCACGTGCAGGGTGCGGGGCAGCACGCCCTCGCGCATCGCCATGACCATCTTGATGACGCCCGCGACACCGGCCGCGGCCTGGGTGTGGCCGACGTTCGACTTGATCGAGCCCAGCCACAGCGGCTCGGTGCGGTCCTGGCCGTAGGTGGCCAGCAGCGCCTGCGCCTCGATCGGGTCGCCCAGGCGGGTGCCGGTGCCGTGCGCCTCGACGGCGTCGACCTCGGTGTGCGACAGGCCCGCCATGGACAGCGCGGCGCGGATGACCCGCTGCTGCGACGGCCCGTTGGGGGCGGTCAGGCCGTTGGACGCGCCGTCCTGGTTGATCGCGGAGCCCTTGACCACGGCCAGGACCTCGTGGCCGTTGCGGCGCGCGTCGGACAGCCGCTCCAGCACGAGCACGCCCACGCCCTCGCCCCAGGCGGTGCCGTCGGCGTCG
Source organism: Actinosynnema pretiosum (assembly GCF_002354875.1). Lineage (GTDB taxonomy): Bacteria > Actinomycetota > Actinomycetes > Mycobacteriales > Pseudonocardiaceae > Actinosynnema > Actinosynnema auranticum. The sequence goes on along the minus strand of NZ_CP023445.1, from coordinate 3,100,671 downwards.
GCGGAGAACGACTTGGAGCGGCCGTCGGCGGCCAGGCCGCGCTGGAGGCTGAAGTCCAGGAACGTGTCGGGCGTGGCCATGACGGTGACACCACCGGCCAGGGCGAGCGAGCACTCGCCGCCGCGCAGGGCCTGCGCGGCCAGGTGGATCGACACCAGCGACGAGGAGCACGCGGTGTCCACGGAGACGGCCGGGCCTTCGAGGCCGAGCACGTACGCGACGCGGCCGGAGGCGACGCTGGCGAGCGAGCCGTTGCCCAGGTACCCGGCCAGGTCCTCCGGGATGTCCTTCAGCCGCAGGGCGTAGTCGTGGTACATGATGCCCGCGAACACGCCGGTCGGGCTGCCCTTGAGCGAGGTCGGGTCGATGCCCGCGCGCTCCAGCGCCTCCCAGGCGGTCTCCAGCAGCAGGCGCTGCTGCGGGTCCATCGCGGTGGCCTCGCGCGGGCTGATGCCGAAGAACTCGGCGTCGAAGTCCAGCGCGTCGTCCAGGAAGCCGCCCTCGACCGAGTAGGTGCGGCCGGGCTTGCCGGGCTCGGGGTCGTAGAGCGAGTCGACGTCCCAGCCCCGGTCGTCGGGGAAGCGGGAGATGCCGTCGACGCCGTCGGCGACCAGGCGCCACAGCTCCTCGGGGGTGGTGACGCCGCCGGGGAAGCGGCAGCTCATGCCGACGACGGCGATGGGCTCGTCGTCCACCGCGGTGGCGGTGGCGCGCTGGACGGGCGCGGCGGCGGCGCGGTCGCCGAGCGCCTTGTCCTTCAGGTGCCCGACCAGGGCGAGCGGGGTCGGGTAGTCGAACACCAGGGTCGCGGGCAGCCGCAGGCCGGTGGCGGTGGTGAGGCGGTTGCGCAGCTCCACGGCCGCCAGCGAGTCGAAGCCGATCTCGCTGAACGCGCGCTTGGGCTCGATGGCGTCGCCGCCGCCGTGGCCCAGGACCGCCGCGACGTGCGCGCGGACCAGGTCGAGCAGGACGCGGTCCCGGTCGGCCTCGGGCAGCTCGGCCAGGCGCGCGCCGAGGCTGTCGCCGCCGGACTGGGCCGCTCCCCCGGCGGCGCGGCGCGCGGCGGTGGGGGCGAGGACGCGCAGCAGGGCCGGGACGCCGTCCTGGCGGGCGCGCAGCGCGGTCAGGTCGAGGCGGACCGGGGCGAGCACCGGCTCGGTGGTGGTGAGCGCGGCGTCGAGCAGCGCCAGGTTCTCCTCGGGGGTCAGGCCCGGCATCCCGGAGGCCTCGATGCGGTGCAGGGCGGCGGTGTCGAGCACCGAGCCCATGCCGCTCTCCCCCAGCCACAGGCCCCAGGTGAGGGCGGTGGCGGGCAGGCCCTCGGCGCGGCGGCGCTCGGCCAGCGCGTTGAGGAACAGGTTCGCGGCGGCGTAGTTGCCCTGGCCGGGGTTGTCGAGCAGCGCGGCCAGCGAGGAGTACAGGACGAACGCGGTCAGGTCGCGGCCCTGGGTCAGCTCGTGCAGGTGCCAGGCGGCGTCGGCCTTGGGGCGCAGCACCTCGTCCACGCGCTCGGCGGTGAGGGCGCCGACCGTGCCGTCCGCGACGACACCGGCGGTGTGCACGACGGCGGTCAGGTCGGTGATGCCGTCGAGCAGGTCGGCGACGGCGGCGCGGTCGGCCACGTCGCAGGCCACCACGCGGGCGGTCGCGCCGAGGTCGGCCAGCTCCGCGACCAGCTCGGTCGCGCCGGGCGCGTCGGGGCCGCGGCGGCTGGTGAGCACCAGCCTCCGGGCGCCCCTGGCGGCCAGGTGCTTGGCGACCAGCGCGCCGAGGCCGCCGGTTCCGCCGGTGACCAGGGTGGTGCCCTCGCCCGCCCACGGGTCGTCGGCGGGCTCCTCGACCGGGACGCGCGCCAGGCGCGGCACGGAGACCTTGCCCGCGCGCACGGACAGCTCCGGCTCGCCGGTGGCGACGGCCGGGAGCAGCTGGGCGGCGGACTCGGGGGCGTCGTCCAGGTCGACCAGGGTGAAGCGGTCCGGGTTCTCCGCCTGCGCGGCGCGGACCAGGCCCCACACCGGGGTGTGCGCGAGGTCCGCGTCGCGGACGCCCCTGGTGACCACGACCAGGCGGGACGGGCCGAAGCGCTCGTCGGCGAGCCACTGGCGGACCACGGTGAGCACCGAGTCGAGCGCGGCGCGGACGTCGGCGAGGACGTCACCGGTGCTCGTCGGGACGTGGTGGACGACGGTCTCGGGCACGGTCGCGCCCGAGGAGAGGGCGGCGCCCAGCGCGGCGAGGTCGGCGTGGCCCGCGCCGAGCACGGTGGCCGGGCGGACCGGGCCGGACGGGACGGGCCGCGAGACCCACTCCTGGCGCAGCAGCGACTCGTGGTGCTCGCGGCGGGCGGCGGCGAGCTGCTCGGCGGTGACCGCGCGGGAGACGAACGAGCCGACCGTGGCGACCGGCGCGCCCGCCGGGTCGGTGATGGTCAGCGACACCGCGTCGGACCCGGCGGGGCTGATGCGCACGCGCACCGCCGACGCGCCGGTGGCGTGCAGGACGACGTCGTTCCAGGCGAACGGGACGCGCACCTCGCCGGGGTCGCCGGGCGCCGTGCCCGCGACGTCCACGGCGTGCAGGGCGGCGTCGAGCAGCGCGGGGTGCAGGCCGAAGGAGGCGGCGGACGCGGCGACCGACTCGGGCAGCGCCACCTCGGCGTACACCTCGGCGGAGGGGCCGGTCCCGCGCCGCCACGCCTTGCGCAGGCCCTGGAACACCGGGCCGTAGCCGTAGCCCAGCGCGGCGAGGTCGGCGTACGCGGTGGAGGCGTCGACCGGTTCGGCGTCGCGCGGCGGCCAGGTCTCCAGGCGCTCGCCGGGTTCCGGGGCCTGCGCGGACAGCACGCCGCCCGCGTGGCGGGTCCAGCCCGCGTCCTCGGGGGCGTGCTCGGGCCGCGAGTGCACGGCCACGGTGCGACGACCGCCGTCGTCGGGGGCGTCCACGACGACCTGGAGCACGACGCCGCCGCGCTCGGGCAGCACCAGCGGGGCTTCCAGGGTCAGCTCCTCGAGCACGCCGCAGCCGACCTCGTCGCCCGCGCGCACGGCCAGCTCCACGAACGCGGTGCCGGGCAGCAGGACCGAGCCGGAGATGACGTGGTCGGCCAGCCACGGGTGGGTGCGCGGGGAGACCCGGCCGGTGAGCACGACCCGGTCGCCGCCCGCGAGGCCGACGACGGCGCCGACGAGCGGGTGGTCGGCGGCGAGCTGGCCCAGCTCGACCGCGCCGCCCGAGGAGCTGCCGCCGGTGAGCCAGTAGCGCTCGCGCTGGAAGGCGTAGCGGGGCAGGTCGACGCGCGCGCCGGAGCCCTGCGGGAGCAGCTCGGCCCAGCGCACGGCCTGGCCCCTGGTGTGCGCGAGCGCGACGGCGGAGCGGACCTCGGCGACCTCGTCGCGGTCGCGGCGCAGCAGGGCGGCGAAGGCGAAGTCGGTGTCCTCGATCTCGGCCACGCAGTCCTGCGCCATGGCGGTGAGGACGGCGTCGGGGCCGAGTTCGAGGAAGGTGGCGACGCCGCGCGCGGCGAGCTCGGCGACCACGTCGCGGAACCGGACGGCCTGCCGGACGTGGTCGACCCAGTACTCCGGGGAGCGCAGCTGCTCGGCGGTGGCCAGCTCGCCGGTGACGTCGGAGACCACCGGGATGGCGGGCGCCGAGTAGGTCATGACCTCGGCGACGCGGCGGAAGTCGGCCAGCGCCGGTTCCATCAGCGGCGAGTGGAAGGCGTGCGAGACGGTGAGCCGCTTGGTCTTCACGCCCCGGTCGGCCAGGACCTGGGCGATCTCCAGGACGGCGGTCTCCACGCCGGAGATCACGGTGGCGGCGGGCCCGTTGACGGCGGCCACGCGCACCTCGGCCTCGCGGCCCTCCAGCAGCGGCAGCACGTCGGACTCGGGGGCGCGCACCGACACCATGGCGCCGCCCTCGGGCAGCGCCTGCATGAGCCTGCCGCGCGCGCCGACGAGCAGCGCGGCGTCCTCCAGGGACAGCACGCCCGCGACGTGCGCGGCGGTGATGCCGCCCAGCGAGTGGCCCGCGACGTAGTCGGGGCGCAGGCCCCAGGACTCGACCAGCCGGTAGAGGGCGGTCTCCAGGGCGAACAGGGCGCTCTGCGCGTAGGCGGTGCGGTGCAGCAGAGCGGCGGCCTCGGTGCCGGGCTCGGCGAACATCACCTCGCCGAGGGGGCGGTCGAGCTGGAGGTCGAGCCAGCCGCAGGCCGCGTCGAGCGCCTTGGCGAACACCGGGTGGGCGCGGTACAGCTCGCGGCCCGCCGACAGGCGCTGGCTGCCCTGGCCGGTGAACAGGAACGCGGTCGGGCCCGCCGTGGCGGAGCCGCGCACCAGGCCGGGGGCGTCCTGCCCGGCGGCGAGGGCGGCGAGGCCGCGCAGGGCGTCGGCGCGGTCGGTGGCGTGCAGGACCGCGCGGTGCTCCAGGGCGGCGCGGCGCAGTGCCAGCTCGTGGGCGGTGTCGACCAGGTCGGGGGCGGCGTCACCGGTGAGGAACCCGGCGAGCCGGGCGGCCTGGCCGCGCAGCGCGGCCTCGCCCCGCCCGGAGAGCACCAGCGGGACCGGGACGGGCGCGGTGGCCTTGGCCTTCTTGGACTTCCGGGTGGCCTTGGCGGGCTTCGCGGGCGCGACCGGTTCGACGGCCGGGGGCTCCTCGATCACGACGTGCGCGTTGGTGCCGCTGACGCCGAACGAGGAGATGCCCGCGCGGCGCGGCCGGTCGGGCGAGTCCCACGGGCGCTGCTCGGTCAGCAGCTCGATGTCACCGGCGGACCAGTCCACGTGCGGGCTCGGGGCGTCCACGTGCAGGGTGCGCGGCAGGACCCGCTCGCGCATCGCGTACACGACCTTGATCAGGCCCGCGACGCCCGCGGCGGCCTGGCTGTGGCCGATGTTGGACTTGATCGAGCCCAGCCACAGCGGGGTCTCGCGGTCCTGGCCGTAGGTGGCGAGCAGCGCCTGCGCCTCGATCGGGTCGCCCAGGCGGGTGCCGGTGCCGTGCGCCTCGACGGTGTCGACGTCCGAGGTGGACAGTCCGGCGTCGGCGAGCGCCTGGCGGATGACGCGCTGCTGCGCGGGACCGCTGGGCGCGGTCAGGCCGTTGGAGGCGCCGTCCTGGTTCACGGCGGTGCCCTTGACGACGCCGAGCACGCGGTGGCCCGCGCGCAGCGCGTCGGACAGCCGCTCCAGCACGACCACGCCGACGCCCTCGGCCCAGCCGGTGCCGTCGGCGGCGGCGGCGAAGGGCTTGCACACGCCGTCGGGCGCGAGGCCGCGCTGGGTGCTGAACGCGGTGAACGCGCCGGGGTGCACCATGACCGCGACGCCGCCCGCGAGCGCGGTGGTGCAGTCGCCGTCGCGCAGCGCCCGCACCGCGAGGTGCAGCGCCACGAGCGAGCCGGAGCAGGCGGTGTCGATCGAGACGGTGGGCCCTTCCAGGCCCAGCGAGTAGGCGAGGCGCCCGGAGACGACGCTGGGCGCGTTGCCGGTGAGCAGGTAGCCGTCCAGGCCCTCGGGGGCCTGGTGCAGGCGCGGCCCGTACTCCTGGGGCTCGACGCCGATGTACACGCCGGTGCGGCTGCCGCGCAGGGACAGCGGGTCGACGCCCGCGTGCTCCAGCGCCTCCCACGCGGTCTCCAGGACCAGGCGCTGCTGCGGGTCCATGGCGAGCGCCTCGCGCGGGCTGATGCCGAAGAACGCGGCGTCGAACTCGGCGGCCTCGGCGAGGAAGCCGCCCTTGCGCACGTAGGACTTGCCGGACTTGCCGGGCTCGGGGTCGAACAGCGCGTCCAGGTCCCAGCCCCGGTCGTCGGGGAAGTCGGAGATGACGTGCCTGCCGCCCGCGACGACGTCCCACAGCTTCTCGGGGGTGTCGCTGCCGCCGGGGTAGCGGCAACCGATGCCGACGATCGCGATGGGCTCGTCGTCCCGCTCGCGCCGCGCGACCGGCTCCCGCACGACCGGGACGGCGCGCTCGCCCAGCGCCAGGCGGCGCGCGAGGCGGGCCACGGCGAGCGGGGTGGGGTGGTCGAAGACCAGGGTGACCGGCAGTTCGAGGCCGGTGGCGGCGCACAGCCTGCGGTGCAGGTCCACGGCGGCCAGCGAGTCGAAGCCCAGCTCCTTGAAGGGGCGCTCGGGGGCGACCCGGTCGGGGGCGTCGGGCAGGGCGGCCTTGAGCACCGCGACGACCTGCTCGTGCACGACGCCGAGCAGGACGCGCTCCTGCTCCGCTGGTGGCAGCCCGGCCAACCGCGCCAGGGGCGCTGCGGTGGTGGCGGGCTCGGCGTTCTCGGGCTGGCTCATCCGTGCTCCACTGGTCCGGCGTTCGGTCCTGGGTCCTGGACATGGCTCGTCCCCGGACCGGGAGGGTGGCCTCCCGGCCGGGGACGGCGGTGGTCGGGCCTAGTCCTCGGGTGCGAGGACCCGGCCCGTGGCCGTCTCGGTGACGGTGATCGCGGCCATGGGGCACATGTCCGCGGCGTCGAGCAGGTACTGCGCGGGACCGGTCTCGGTCGCGCGGGCGGCGGCCTTGCCGTCGCGGATCTCCAGGTGCTCCGGCGAGGTGCTCACGCACACGCCGGTGCCGATGCAGGCCGCGCGGTCGACGGCGACCGACCAGGAGGTGGCCTCGGTGGTGTGGTTCACCAGGCCACCCGCAGCTTCTTCGGGCCGCGCACCAGCAGGCCGCGCTTCCACTCCACGCCCTCGTCGCCCTCGGCCAGGCGCAGGTCCGGGAACTTGGTGGTGATGACCTCCAGCATGACCTGGAGCTCCATGCGGGCGAGCTGCGCGCCGAGGCAGTGGTGCGGGCCGTGGCCGAACGCGACGTGCGGGTTGGACTCGCGGGTGAAGTCCATCTTCTCCGGCTCGGCGAAGACCTCCGGGTCGCGGTTGGCGCCGGGGATCGAGGCCAGGATCGGCTCGCCCTCGCGGACGACGACGGTGCCGAGCTTGACGTCCTCGGTGGCGTAGCGGGGGAACAGCGCGGCCGGGTTGAGCGGGATGAACCGCAGCATCTCCTCGACGGCGGCCGGGATCAGCTCGGGCCGGGCCTTGAGCTGCTCGTAGTGCTCGGGGCTGGTGAGCAGGGCGTAGAGGAAGTTCGGGATGTGCGTGGAGACCGCCTCGGAGCCGGTCAGCAGCAGGCCGACGCTGGCGATGGACAGCAGCTCCTGCTCGGTGAGCTGGTCCTCGTCGTCGCGGGCGCGCACCAGGGCGGTGAGCAGGTCGTCGGTGGGCTCCTCGCGGCGCTTGGCCACCAGGGTGGCCATGTACGCGAACAGCTCCTCGGCCTGGGACATGACCGGCTTGGCCGTGTTGGTCAGGCCGTCGGTCCAGACCCGGAACTTGCCGCGGTCCTCGAAGGGCACGCCGATGAGGTCGCAGATGACGGCGATCGGGAAGGGCAGCGCGAAGTGCTCGACCAGGTCCGCGGGCGAGCCGTGGGCGATCATGTCGTCGGCGCACTTCTCCGCGATGCGCACCGCGTGGGGGCGCATGGCGTTGACGCGCCGGGCGGTCAGCGCCTTGCCCGCGAGCTTGCGCAGGCGGGTGTGGTCCGGCGGGTCGAGGCCGACGATGCCCTCGTACGCCATCTCCTCGCGCAACCGGGGCTGGTCCTGGCCCTGCGCCGCCGCCCGGCTGAAGCGCGGGTCGGTCAGCACGGTCTTGGTGTCCTCGTACCCCAGGGTCAACCAGGAGACCTCGCCGTAGGGCATCTGCACCCGGTTGACGGGCTCCTCGCTGCGCAGCTCGGCGTAGATGGGATCGACGTGGATACCCAGTTCCTCGCTGAACGGGTAGGTCCGGACCTGCTGGGTTTCTGTCATCCGTCTTCTCCTCCGGGTGCGCGGGAGCCTGCCCGACCACCGCGCGCCGGTCCCTTTGGGCCTGTGCCCGGAAGCCGTTCCCGGCTGCCACGTGAATGGCTCTGGGAAATTCCCGCCCCCGGTCGTTGAGAAAGACTAAGCACGTCGCGGAAGTCCGCTAAACCCCGGAAGTCCCCCTACGGTCCCCCTAGCCGCCCGGCGACCGCCCCGCCCCACCCCCGACCCCGACCACCGGTCAGCGGAAGCCCTTACCTGGGAATTCGGCCGAGGTCGTGGGTGCGGGGCGGCGCGCACCGGCTGCGGGCGCGGGGCGGTGAGGGGTCGCGCAGGGGCCGCGCTAGGGGTTGCGCGGGGGCATTTCGCGCTTAAGGTCGCTCAGCGGAACCACCCGCGAACTTCCCCTCGTGCGTTCTCCGCGCGGTGCGCTCGCCTCGCGCCGCACTCGCCGCGCGCCGATCGGCGCGCGGTCGGACGCCCATTTCCCAGCACCGCGGTCTTTCCGCGCCGCGGCCGTTCGAGCGAAAAACCGGGAAGACCGAAACGGAAGGTGCTCGCGCATGTCCCTGCCGCTCGCCGTTCTCCCGGAGGCGCCCCGCTTCCGGTCGTTGGGGCCCCACCACGTCGACGAGGTCGCGGCCAGGTACGCGCCGCGCGCGGACCTGATGGAGGCGGTGCGGGTCATCTCGCAGGTGCTGCCGTTCCGGGTCAACGAGTACGTGCTCTCGCACCTGATCGACTGGGCCCGCGTGCCGGAGGACCCGATCTTCCAGCTGGTGTTCCCGCAGCGCGGGATGCTGGCCGAGGACGACGAGCGCGAGCTGACCGACCTGCTGCGCGCCAAGGACAAGCGCGGGCTGCGGCTGGCGGTCGAGCGGGTGCGCGGCGGGCTGAACCCGCACCCGGCCGGGCAGAAGGAGCTCAACGTCCCGGTGCTCGACGGGGAGGTGCTGCCCGGCGTGCAGCACAAGTACCGGGAGACGGCGCTGTACTTCCCGCAGCAGGGCCAGACCTGCCACGCCTACTGCACCTACTGCTTCCGCTGGGCGCAGTTCGTCGGCGACGCGGACCTGCGGTTCGCCGCGCCCGGCCCGGAGCTGCTGGTGCGCTACCTGCGCCAGCACCCGGCGGTGACCGACGTGCTGGTCACCGGCGGCGACCCGATGATCATGAGCACCGAGCGGTTGCGCACGCACCTGGAGCCGCTGCTGGCGGTCGACACGGTGCGCACGATCCGGATCGGCACGAAGTCGGTGGCCTACTGGCCGCACCGCTTCACCACCGACCCGGACGCGGACGAGGTGCTGCGCCTGTTCGAGCGCGTGGTGGCCTCGGGCCGCTCGCTGGCGGTCATGGCGCACTTCAGCCACCCGCGCGAGCTGGAGACCGACCAGGCCCGCGCGGCGCTCGCCCGGATCAGGGCGACCGGCGCGGTGGTGTACTGCCAGGCGCCGCTGATCAAGCACGTCAACGACGACTCGCGGGTGTGGGCCGACATGTGGCGCGGCGAGCTGTCGGCGGGCCTGGTGCCCTACTACATGTTCGTCGAGCGCGACACCGGTCCCCGCGAGTACTTCAAGGTGCCGCTGGCCCGCGCGGTCGACATCTTCCAGGGCGCCTACCGGACGCTGCCGGGCCTGGCGCGCACGGTGCGCGGCCCGAGCATGTCCGCCACGCCCGGCAAGGTGCTGGTCGACGGGATCGAGGACGCGCCGGACGGCAAGCACTTCCGGTTGCGGATGGTGCAGGCGCGCGTCCCCGAGCTGGTGGGCCGCCCGTTCCGGGCCCGGTTCTCGGAGACCGCGTCGTGGCTGAACGAGCTGGAGATCGACCCGTCGACGCCCGCCGACCTGCTGGCCGCCGTGACCAGCGCGGTCCCGAAGGCCGCGCCGCAGACCGCGGCGCTCGGCTGAGCGCCCCCTTCTCCGCGCTCGGCCGGGCGCCGCACCCCGGCGCCCGCACTCCCCCCGCGTTCCCCACTCCCCCACGACGAAAGGGCTCGGTGTGGCCGTCCGGAAGATCTCGCCCAACCTGGCGCTGGACCACCTGGTCTCGCTGCGCCAGGCCGCCGGTGAGCCGATCGTGCACCTGGGGTTCGGCGAATCGCGCCTGCCCGTGTTCCCCGGACTGGTGGAGCGGCTCGCCGAGGGCGCGGACCGCAACTCCTACGGTCCGGTGCCCGGCGCGCCCGGCGTGCTGCGGGCGTTCGCGGGCTACTGCGCCCGGCGGTCGCTGCCGACCGAGCCCGACCAGGTGGTCGTCGCCCCCGGCAGCAAGGCGCTGCTGCTGGCGCTCCAGCTGGTCGTGCCCGGCGACGTGCTGCTGGCGCAGCCGTGCTGGGTGACGTACGCGCCGCAGGCGGTGCTGGCGGGCAAGCGGGTGTTCGGGGTGCCGGTGCCCGCCGAGTGCGGTGGCGTGCCGGACCCGGACGCGCTGCGCGAGCGGGTGCGGCGGGCCCGCGCCGAGGGCGGCGACCCGCGCATCGTCATCCTGACCTCGCCGGACAACCCGACCGGCACCACCGCCCCGGCGGACCTGGTGCGGCGGATCTGCGCCGTCGCCGAGGAGGAGGACCTCCTGCTGGTGTCCGACGAGATCTACCGGGACGTCATCCACGACCCGGACTTCGAGTACCTCAGCCCCGCCGAGGTGTCGCCCTCGCGCACCGTCGTCATCACCGGGCTGAGCAAGAGCCTGGCGCTGGGCGGCTGGCGGATCGGCGCGGCCCGCTTCCCCGCCGACGAGGCCGGGCGGCGGATGCGCGCGGACGTGGCGTCGGTGGCCAGCGAGGTGTGGTCGACGCTGGCGGGCCCGATGCAGGCGGTCGCCGAGTACGCGTTCGACGAGCCCGCCGAGCTGGTGGCGCGGCGCGACGCGGACGCGCGGCTGCACGGCGCGGTGGCGCGGGCGGTGTGGCGGATCGCCGAGGACGCGGGCGCGCTGACCCGGCGGCCCACGGGCGGGTTCTACGTGTACCCGGACTTCGAGCCGCTGCGCGAGCCGCTGGCCCGGCGCGGGGTCGTGGACGGGGAGACGCTGCAGGCGCACCTGCTCACCGAGTCCGGGGTGGCGGTGCTGGCGGGCGTGCACTTCGGCGACGACGCGCGGGCGCTGCGGTTCCGGGCGGCGACGAGCGTGCTGTACGGCGGCACCCGCGAGGAGCAGCACGCGGCGATGGCCGCGGCGGACCCGACGGCCGTGCCGCACGTGGCCGAGTCGCTGGCCGCGATCGAGCAGGCGTTCACCAAGCTGAGCGCGGGCTGAGCCGGTCCGGGATGAGGGAGTCTGGGATGAGCGTGCCGACCGCGATCGCGTTCCCCGGCATGGGGCCGGTGCAGTTCGCCGACGTCGCGAAGTTCATGCTGGTCAACCGGTTCGCGCGCGAGCTGGTGGGCGTGGCGGACGAGGTGCTGGGCGTCGACCTGTTCGCCGCGCTGCGCGAGAGCGGCTCGGACTACTCGGCGGCGGCGCAGGTGGGGTTCCTGGTGAACTGCCTGGCGCTGGCCCGGTGGGCCGAGCACGAGCACGGGTTCGCGCCGGAGCTGGTGACCGGGGCGAGCTTCGGCGGCAAGGCGGCGGCGGTGCACTCCGGGGCGCTCAGCGCCGAGGAGGGCATCTGGCTGACGGCCGAGCTGGTGCGGGTGGAGACCGAGTACTTCGCCGCCGAGCACGGCGACGTGGTGACGCTGTCGTTCGCCCGCACCCCGCAGGACGTGCTGGACGCGGCGCTGGCGGAGCTGGACGACTGGCACGAGCTGTCGTGCCGGGTGGACGTGGACTTCGCGATGGTCTCGCTCAAGCGCGACCGGGTGGGCTGGTTCTCCGACCGGCTGCGCGCGGCGGGCGGGCTGCCGCTGTACGAGATGGACCCGCCGCTGCACGTGAGCCTGTTCGGCGGGCTGCGGGACCGGATCGAGCGGGAGCTGCTGTCGCAGGTCACCTTCCGCGACCCGGCGGTGCCGGTGGTGGCCGACCAGGACGGGTCGGTGCGCACCACCGCCGAGGGCGTGCGGGCGGTGCTGCTCGACGGCGTGGTGCGGACGGTGCGGTGGCCGTCGGTGGTCGAGGCGCTGCGCGAGCGCGGCGTGGAGCGGCTGTGCGTGGCGGGGCAGGACTCGCTGTTCGGGCGGGTCGCGTGCACCAGGGACAACTTCGAGGTGCTGGCGGCGACGCCACGACTGGCCACGCGGCCGTACAAGCGGCCCGCGCTGGTGTGAGCCGGCTGCTGTGACCGGGCTGCTGTGACCTGGCTGCTGTGACCGGGCTGGCCTGACCGGGCTGCCGTGACCGCGCGGTTCCGATCGCGCCAGAGGATTTGGGAGGACACATGGCCCTGCGCGAGACCGACCCCGTGCTGCACGCGCGCTTCCTGCGCGGGCTGGCCGCCAACCCGGACGGGGTGGCGCTGCGGCTGCCGGACGGGCGGGAGGTCGCCTACCGGGAGCTGCACGAGCTGGCCCTGTCCTGGGCCGGGGCGCTGTGGGCGGCGGGCAGCCCGCCGGTGGTGGGCGTGCTGGCGGACAAGACCCTGGAGTCGTACGCGGGCCTGCTCGCGGTGCTCTACTCCGGGGCGACCGCCGTGCCGCTGCACCCGGAGTTCCCGGCCTCCCGCACCCGCAGGATGCTCGACGCGGCCGGGGTGTCCGCGCTGCTGGTGGACGAGGCCGGGCTGACCGCGCTGGAGGCCCTGGGCCCCGAGTCGGCGATCCCGGCGTACGCGCCGCTGGCCGCGCACGTGGGCGACCACAAGTTCCTGCCCGACGCCGACCCGCTGGACGCGCCGGTCGACGTGCGCCCGGAGTCGACCGCCTACGTGCTGTTCACCTCGGGCTCGACCGGCCGCCCGAAGGGCGTGCCGACCACGCACGCGAGCGCCGACCACTACTTCACCGTGATCGAGGAGCGGTTCGACTTCACCTCGGCCGACCGGTTCTCCCAGTCGTTCGACCTGAACTTCGACTGCGCGGTGTTCGACCTGTTCTGCGCCTGGGGCGCGGGCGCGCAGCTGCACCCGATCCCCGGCGCGGCCTACCGGGACCTGCCCGCGTTCGTGGCCGAGCGGGGCCTGACGGTGTGGTTCTCCACCCCGTCGGCGATCACGCTGGTGCGCCGCCTCGGCGGGCTGGGCGCGGGGTCGATGCCGGGGCTGCGGTGGAGCCTGTTCGCGGGTGAGGCGCTGCGCCAGGCCGACGCGCAGGACTGGTTGGCGGCGGCGTCCGGGTCGGGGCTGGAGAACATCTACGGCCCCACCGAGCTGACCATCACCATCACCGGCTACCGCTGGGGCCCGGACTCGCCCTCCCTGTGCCTGAACGGGCTCACCCCGATCGGCGAGGTGCACGCGGGCCACGACTGGCTGCTGCTGGGCGAGGACGGCGAGCCGGACGGCGTGGAGGGCGAGCTGTGCGTGACCGGCGCGCAGCTCACCGCGGGCTACCTCGACCCGTCCGACGACGCGGGCCGGTTCCTGGAGCACGACGGGCGCCGCTGGTACCGCACCGGCGACCGGGTGCGCAGGCACCCGGACGGCACGCTGGTGTACCTGGGCAGGCTGGACTCGCAGGTGCAGCTGGCCGGGTGGCGGGTGGAGCTGGCCGAGGTGGAGCACGCGCTGTGCGGGTGCGACGGGGTGCTGGACGCGGTCGCGGTGACCCGGCAGGCCGGGGACGGGCTGGAGCTGGTGGTGTACTACACCGGGTCGCCCACGCCCGCGCGGCTGCTGTCGCGGGAGCTGCGGGACGTGCTGCCCAAGGGCATGGTGCCGCGCGACTACCGGCACGTGGCCGAGTTCCCGCTCAACTCCAACCGCAAGGTGGACCGGGGCGAGCTGGCCCGGATGGCCGCGAGCTGACGAAACGCACCAGCTCCACCACGGCGAAGGCCCCGACTCCCAGCGGAGTCGGGGCCTTCGCCGTTGCTCGTGGTCAGCGCTTGCCGCCCTTGGCGAGCAGCGCGGCCCGGTCGACCTTGCCGTTGGCGGTGGTGGGCAGCTCGTCGAGCACCTGGACCTTCTGCGGCACCATGTAGTCCGGCAGCGCCTCCATGCAGAACGCCTTGAGCTCCAGCTCCTCCAGCTCCGCGACGCCCGCCGACAGGGTCACGTACAGCACCAGCACCGGTTCCCGCTCGGCGAGGGGCAGCAGCACGGCGGTGGCCGCCGCGACGCCGGGGAAGTCGGTGGCGCGGCGCTCGATCTCGCCCAGCTCCACCCGGTTGCCCCGGATCTTGACCTGCGAGTCGGCGCGCCCGACGAAGTACAGCTCGCCGTCCTCGCCGAGGCGGCCGAGGTCGCCGGTGCGGAACACGACCTGGCCGGAGCGCGGGTTGAGCGGGTCGGGCACCAGGGCGCGGGCGGTGGCCTCGGGGTCGTCCCAGTAGGCGGTGAACAGGGCGCCGCTGCGCAGGTGGATGTGGCCGACCGCGCCGACCTCGAAGACCGCGCTGCCGTCCTCGTCGTCGATGAGGGTCATCTCGGCGCCGGGGTGGGCGTGCCCGATGGACAGCTCCTCCACGTCCGGGCCGAGCGGGTCGGGGACGTCGGTGAAGGAGGCGGCGACGGACTCGGAGCTGCCGAAGCAGTTGACGATCCGCAGGCCCGGCAGCACCTCGCGCAGGGTCCGCAGCTCGGGGAGCGGGAACTTCTCGCCGGAGTAGAGGATGCCCCTGATGCCGCGGCCCAGCTCGCCGAGCAGCTCGGTCTCGTGCTTGAGGACGGGGCGCCAGATCGACGGGACGCCGTCCACCTGGGTGGCGCGCGAGTCGTGCAGGAACTGCAGGAACCGGCGCGGCCAGCGCAGCAGGTCGCGCGGCACGGGGACGACGGACGCGCCGCTGCCGAGCGCGAGGCCGATGTCCAGCAGGGAGAAGTCGAACTGGAGCGGCGGGGTGGTGGCGACCCGGTCCTCGGCGGAGACGATGCCGTGGGCGAGCATCCCCCGGAAGAAGGCCAGGATCGCGCGGTGGCTCATCACGACGCCCTTGGGGCGGCCGGTGGTGCCCGAGGTGAAGATCATGTACGCCGGGTCGGCGGGGGTGATCTCCCTGCGGTGCCGGATCCGGGGCAGCGGCGCGCGGTCGACGGTGAGCCCGTCCGGGCCGAACCGGGCGAGCCCGACCGTCTCGGGGAGGCCCTCGCGGCGGCCGGTGTCGGACTGGAGGTGCAGGGCGGGCTCGACGGTGTCGACGATGGCGCGCAGGCGTTGCGCGGGGGTTTCCGGGCTGACCGGGATGTAGGTCAGGCCGAGGGTCGAGCACGCCAGGAGGGCGGTGATGGACCAAGGCGTGGTGTCGGACTCCAGGATGACCCGGTCGCCGACGTCCAGCCCCAGCTCGTCGAGCTGCGCGGCGAGCGCGGTGACCCGGCGCTCCAGCTGCCGGTAGGAGATCGTGCCGACCTCGCCGTTGGCGCACTCGACGACCGCGGGCGCCTCGGGGGTCAGCCGGGCTCCCGCGAGCAGGAATTCGTGCAGCGTCCCGACTGATTCCTGCGCGCGCGCGAACACTTCTCGGACCATGCTCCGGAACACCTCTCAACCACCGTCGAAGGCAAAGGGCGAAAAGACTCGCCACGACGCTATCAGCGCAGGTAGGAGACCCAGCCCCGAGTCAAACCCCTAGCGGCCCCCTAACCGGTGGATTCACCCCCCGACCTGACGCGGAAATCATTCCGGAGGGGTTTTCCCGGTGCTAGCTTCGGGATGAGCCGGACCATTGACCCGTGAGGTGGAAGTCCATGTGGGACCAGCGTTTCGAGGAGATCCTGCGCAAGCACCTGCCGTTCGCCGAGCCGGGCGACGAGCTGGCCGAGGACGCGGACCTGCGCGACCTCGGCCTGGACTCGCTGGCGATGGTGGACCTGCTGGCGGACCTGGAGAAGGGCTTCGCGGTGCGCTTCCGCGACGACGCCCTGAAGGCCGAGACGTTCCGCACGCCGAGCACGCTGTGGGCGGCGCTGTCGGGGTTGCTGGAGCCGTCGGCCTGAGCGGGGGCGGCACGCCGCCGGGCTGAGCGCCCGACGCGGAAGGGGGAGGTCCCGGTCGGGACCTCCCCCTTCGCCGTGCGCCGTGCGGCGTGCGCATAACCTCGGACCGGAACCGGATCACCGCGGAGATCGATGAAGGTCGGCACGAAACTCGTCGTCATCGCCACCGCCGTCGCGGCGGTGGCGGCCGGGGCGGTCTGGGCGCTGCTCGACGAGGTGCGGGAGCACGAGGCGCCCCTGGACCCCGCTGCGCTCATCGAAGCGACCACGGTGACCGACTTCAGACGTGTGACGGTGGTCGACCAGACCCTCCCCGCAGAACTGGTGTCCTACGCGATCTTCGTGGGCCCGAGGACCGCAGCCGCCCCCGACGTCCGCATAGCCGACCGCGACGAGCCCTTCACCGCCGGGGCGACCGTGCCCGAGGAGTGGCAAGGAGCGCTCGAAGAGGTGTCGAACGCCCGGCTGCGCGCCGATTGCTGGTCGGACGTCCTGCGCTTCCTACCCGGTCAGCCACCAGATGAGCAGTTGAAGTCGTGGAAGGTCGAGGAGTCCGAAGTTTCCGACGCACGACTTGGAAAGAAGGACATCATCTACGTTCGGATCGTCTGCGGCCGGGAGAGGCGCTGAAGGGCGCCGTCCCCCTACAACCCCTTCAAGAACTCCACCAGCACCCGGTGGAAGTGCTCCGGGTTCTCCGCGTGCGGCAGGTGGCTGGAGTCCGGGATCACCTCGTAGCGGGCGCCGGGGATCAGCTCGTGGAACGGGGCGGTGGCGCCCTCGGTGATCTCGTCGTGCTCGCCGCGCAGCACCAGGGTGGGCGCGGTGATGTCCGGCAGGAGCGGGATCACCGAGTGGTCCTTGAGGGTGCCGGTGATGTGGAACTCGTTGGGGCCGTTCATGGTCCCGTACACCGTCGGGTCCGCGGAGATCTCCAGCAGGCTCGCCTCCAGCTCCGCGGGCACGGGCTGGACCCGGCACACGTGGCGCCGGTAGAAGACCTCGCTGGCCGATCGGTACTCCGCGCTGTCGGTGGTGCCCGCGGCCTCGTGGCGCAGCAGGCGCTCGTTGACCACCGGTGGCAGGGTCTTGCGCAGCTCCACCAGCTCCTCGATCCACAGCGGGTACGAGGCGGGCGCGTTGGCGATCACCAGGCCCTTCAGGCCCTCCGGCCTGCGGGCCGCCCACTCGGCGGCCAGGACTCCGCCCCAGGACTGTCCGAACAGGACGTTGCGGTCGGTGATCCCCAGCGCTTCGAGCAGGTTCTCCAGCTCGTCCAGGAACAGCTCGGACGTCCAGAAGTCCGCGCCCCGGTCCCGCAGGTGCGTGGAGCCGCCGTTGCCGAGCTGGTCGTAGTGCACCACCGGCCAGCCGTCGTCGACCAGGCGGGTCAGCGGCAGCAGGTAGTCGTGGGTGCTGCCGGGACCGCCGTGCACCGCGACGACCGGCGGGCGGTCCGCGTCCAGGTCCCCGGTGACCCGGTACCACGTGCGGTACGGCCCGAACGGCACCGTTCCCTTGGCGCTGGGGACCATCAGGTCGCACTTCCCCTCGTGAGAAAACCCCGGTGTGACAAGGAGGAGGGGGCGCGCCGACCGGCGCGCCCCCGGTCCCGCCTACAGCTCGCGCGACCAGTCGCGGACCGCGTCGGCGGTGCCCTCGACGGTCGACTCCATCATCGTGAAGTGGTCGCCCGGCACCTCGACCAGCCGGTGCGGCCCCTCCCAGACGGCCCGCCAGGTGCCGTCGCCCTCCTCGCCGGTCAGCGACTCCTGCGGGCGGACGAACAGCACGGGCGCGGCCAGCTCGGCCACCGGGCAGCCCGGCAGCAGCTCCGAGTAGCGGCCCATGGCGGAGAGCCGGGCGCTGCCGAACTCGCCGAACTCGGACTCCCGCGCCAGCAGCGAGTTCATCATGGCCCCGAAGAACGTGGCCGAGGTGTCGCCGGTGGTCGGGTAGGTGTCCAGCAGCGCGACCCCGGCGGGGCCGTGCCCGTCGCGCTCCAGCAGCGCCGCCGTGGCCTGCGCGAACAGGCCGCCGGAGGAGTAGCCGACCAGCACGTACCGGCGCCCCTGCTCGGCGATCGGGCGGATCGCCTCGGCGAAGTGCTCGGCCGCCGCGGCGGCGGTGGCGGGCAGCGCCTCACCGCGCTGGAAGCCGGGCGTGGGCAGCACCAGCACGTCCCGCTCGTCCCGGAACCGGGCGGCGAAGCGGGCGTACTGCTGCGGCCCGCCGAGCGCCATCGGCGAGGCGAAGCACACGATCACCGGCCCGTCACCGCCGCTGGACAGCCGCACCGGCGGCTGGACCGGCCCGGCCTCCGCGACGCTCTCGAACGAGTCGCGGACGTGCGCCGCCGCGCTGATCAGGGCGAGGCCCTGGGCGACCCGGCCCGCGTCGACGGCCTGCCGGAACAGGGCGCTGAGCGTGTCCTCGCCCGACTCGGCGCGGGTGGGCGCGGCCTGGGCCGCGCCCGCGGGCGCCGAGGCCAGCTCGACCCGCAGGTGCGCGGCGAGCAGGGCGGGCGTGCCGTGGTCGAACACCACCGACGTGGGCAGCTGCAGGCCGGTCGCGGCGCCGACGGCGTTGCGCAGCTCCACGGCGGTCAGCGAGTCGAGGCCCAGCTCCACGAACGCCCGGTCCGGCTCGACCGAGTCGGCGCCGTCGTAGCCGAGCACCGAGGCCGCGCAGGCGCGCACCAGCAGCCGCAGCCGCTCGTCCTGGCCCTCGTCGTCCAGCCCGGCGAGCGCCCTGCGCAGGGCCTCCGGGTCGGCGCCGGCCTGGCCGCCGCCGGTGGTTCCGGCGCGGCGGGTGGGCAGCAGGCCGGCCAGGATCGGCGGGACCTGGCCGGGCGCGGCGTCCTTGAGGTCGAACCGGACCGGCGCGACCACGGGCGTGGGCAGCGCGCACGCCGCGTCGAACAGGGCCAGGCCCTCGGGTTCGGCCAGCGGCAGCACGCCGCCGCGCGCCATGCGGCCCCGGCCGGAGTCGCCGAGCGCGCCGGTCATGGCGCTGTCGGCGGCCCACAGGCCCCAGGCCAGGGACTGGGCGGGCAGGCCCGCCGCCCTGCGGTGCGCGGCCAGCGCGTCCAGGAAGGCGTTGGCCGCCGCGTAGTTGGCCTGCCCCGCGCCGCCGAGCAGGCCGGAGGCGGAGGAGAACAGCACGAACGCGGTCAGGTCGGTGGCCAGCTCGGTGGTCAGCTCGTGCAGGTTGAGCGCCGCGTCGACCTTGGGGCGCAGCACCGCGTCGACCCGCTCGGGGGTGAGCGAGGCGAGCACGCCGTCGTCGAGCACGCCTGCGGTGTGCACGACGGCGGTGACCGGGTGGGTGGCCAGCAGGGCGGCCAGGGCGTCCCGGTCGGCGGCGTCGCAGGCGAGGACGTCGACCCGCGCGCCGAGCCCGGTCAGCTCCTCGACCAGCTCGGTGGCGCCGGGCGCGGCCGGGCCGCGCCTGCTGGCCAGCACCAGCCGCCGCACGCCGTGCGCGTCGACCAGGTGCCGGGCGACCAGCGCGCCGAGCGCGCCGGTGCCGCCGGTGACCAGCACGGTGCTGTCGGCGTCGAACGAGCCGCTGGGCTCGCCGACCGCGACCGCCCGCGCCAGCCGCGCGGCCCGCAGCTCGCCGCCGCGCGCCACCAGCTGCGGCTCGCCGGACGCGAGCGCCTTCGGCAGCGCGCGCGCCGACTCGTCCTCGCCGTCCAGGTCGACCAGGACGATCCGGTCGGGGTTCTCGGACTGGGCGGAGCGGGTCAGGCCCCACACGGCCGCGTTGACCGGGTCGGAGCCGTCCTGCGCGCCCGCGGTGAGCACGAGCAGCCGGGACGCCGCGTGGCGGGGTCCGGCCAACCACGCCTGGAGGGTGGCGAGCGCGCGGTGGGCGGCGGCCTGGACGGCGGCGGCGTCGAGCGGGCCGCCGGGGGCGAACTGGACCACGACCACGTCGGGCGCGGCCGTGTCGTCGGTGGCGTGGCCGAGGGCGGTCAGGTCGGTGTGCGCCTCCACCTCGCAGCCCTGCGCCTTGAGCGCCGCGCCGACGCGCAGGTCGTCGCCGCCGAGCAGGGCCCAGCGGCCGGTGACCGGTTCGGCGGTGACCCGCGCGGGGACCCAGTCCAGGTGGTGCAGGGCGTCGCTGCGCGGGGCGGTGCGGCCGGTGAAGGGGCGCAGCGCCAGCGAGCGCACCGAGACCACCGGGGACCCGGTGTCGTCGGCCAGCTCCAGCGCGGCCTCGTCCCGGCCGAGCAGGGTGATCCTGGCCCGCAGCGCGCCCGCGCCCTCGGCGTGCTGGGCGACGCCGGAGAAGGTGAACGGGAGCGCGGTGGGCGCGTCGGCGCCGCGCAGCAGGCCGATGGCCTGGACGGCGGCGTCGAACGCGGCCGGGTGCAGGCCGAACCCGCGGGCGTCGGCGGCGGCGCCGCCGGGAAGGGCGATCTCGGCGAACAGCTCGTCGTCCCCGGCCTGCCAGACCCGGCGCAGGCCCTGGAACACCGGGCCGTACACCAGCCCGGCCTCGGCCATCTCCGGGTAGAGGCCGTCGACGTCCAGCTCGGTGGCGCCGGGCGGCGGCCACTCGCCGAGCGCGACGCCCGGCTCCGGCGCGTCGGGGACCAGGACGCCCTCGGCGTGCGTGGTCCACGGGTCGTCGTCGGCCGCGTCCTGCTCCCGGCCGTGCACGGTGACCGCGCGGTGGCCGTTCGCGTCCGGGGCGGAGACGCTGACCTGGACGCTGACCCCGTCGTCCTCGGGCAGCACCAGGGGCGCGTGCAGGGTCAGCTCGGCCAGCGCGCCGCAGCCGACCCGCTTGCCCGCCTGGAGGGCGAGTTCGACCAGCCCGGTGCCGGGCAGCAGGACCGCGCCGCCGACGGCGTGGTCGAGCAGCCACGGGTGGGCGTGCCGGGAGAGCAGACCGGTGGCGAGCAGGCCGCCGGTGCCGGGGAGGGTGGTGGTGGCGGCCAGCAGGGGGTGCGCGGTGGCGCGCAGGCCGGTGGAGGTGACGTCGCCGCCCTCGGTGGAGCCGTCCATCCAGTAGCGCCTGCGCTGGAACGCGTAGGTGGGCAGGTCGACGCGACCGGCGCGGCGACCGGCGTAGAACGCGGTCCAGTCCGCCGACGCGCCGGTGACGTGCAGCCTGGCCAGCGCGGTGGCGGCGGTGGTGGCCTCGTCGTGGCCCCTGCGCTGGGCCGGGACGAGGGTGGCGGTGGTGCGGTCGGCGGCGAGGCCGGTGAGCACGCCGTCCGGGCCGACCTCCACGAACCTGGTGGCGCCCGCCGACTCCAGCGCGCCGAAGGCGTCGTCGAAGCGGACGGCCTGGCGCACGTGCCGCACCCAGTAGTCGGCGGTGACCAGGTCGCCGCCGGTGGCGGGCGCGCCGGTCACGGTGGACACGACGGTGATCACCGGCTCGTGGTAGGCGATCTTGTCGGCGACCTCGCGGAACTGCGCGAGCATCGGCTCCATGAGCGGCGAGTGGAAGGCGTGCGAGACGCGCAACCGCTTGCTGCGCCTGCCTTCCAGCGCGGCGGCGACCTGCCCGACCGCGTCCTCGGCGCCGGACACGACCACCGAGGTGGGGCCGTTGACGGCGGCGATGCTGACCCGCTCGTCCAGCAGCGGGAGGACTTCCGCCTCCGCGGCCTCGACGGCGAGCATCGCGCCGCCGGACGGCAGGGCCTGCATCAGCCTGCCGCGCGCGGCGACCAGCTTGCACGCGTCCACCAGCGAGAGCACGCCCGCGACGTGCGCGGCGGCGATCTCGCCGATGGAGTGCCCGGCCAGGAAGTCCGGTCGCACGCCCCAGGACTCCAGCAGCCGGTACAGCGCCACCTCGAACGCGAAGATCGCCGGCTGGCTGTACCCCGTGCGGTCCAGCAGCTCCTGGTCGTCGCCCAGCACGACCTGGTCGAGCGGGCGGTCGAGCAGCGGGTCGAAGTGGCCGCAGATCACCTCGAACGTCTCGCGGAAGACCGGGAACGCCTCGCGCAGCCCGCGCCCCATGCCGATCCGCTGCGCGCCCTGCCCGGTGAACAGGAACGCGAGCTTGCCGGTGGTGGTGCGGCCCCGCGCGGTGGTCGGGGTCGGCGTGCCGTCCAGCAGGGCGCGCAGCCCGGCGAGGAGCTCGGCGCGGTCGCCGCCGACGACGGCGGCCCGGTGCTCCAGCGCGGCCCTGCGGGTCGCGGCGGCCAGCGCGACCTCCACGTCGTCGTGCGGCGCGCCGTCCACGAACGCCAGCAGGCGCTCGGTCTGGTCGCGCAGGGCCTCGGCGGACTTCGCCGACACCACCAGGGCGACCGGGGCCGCGACCTGGTCGGCGGTCTGGGCGGCGGGCGCCT
This sequence comes from Actinosynnema pretiosum, assembly GCF_002354875.1. Taxonomy (GTDB): domain Bacteria; phylum Actinomycetota; class Actinomycetes; order Mycobacteriales; family Pseudonocardiaceae; genus Actinosynnema; species Actinosynnema auranticum. The sequence goes on along the minus strand of NZ_CP023445.1, from coordinate 3,078,537 downwards.
CGGGGGCCTGCTCGGCGAGGTCGGGGGCCTGTTCGACGATGACGTGCGCGTTGGTGCCGCTGATGCCGAAGGACGACACGCCCGCGCGGCGCGGACGGCCGGTCTCGGGCCACGGCCGGGCCTCGGTCAGCAGCTCGACCGCGCCCTCGCCCCACTCGACCTTCGCCGACGGCTCGTCCACGTGCAGCGTCTTCGGGATGGCGCCGTGCCGCATGGCCATGACCATCTTGATGATGCCCGCGACCCCGGCGGCGGCCTGGCTGTGGCCGATGTTGGACTTGATCGAGCCGAGCAGCAGCGGCTCGGGCCGGTCCTGGCCGTAGGTGGCGATGAGGGCCTGCGCCTCGATCGGGTCGCCGAGCGAGGTGCCGGTGCCGTGCGCCTCCACGGTGTCCACTTCGGACGGTCGCAGTCCGGCGTTCGCCAGCGCGGCGCGGATGACGCGCTGCTGCGACGGCCCGTTGGGCGCGGTGAGCCCGTTGGACGCGCCGTCCTGGTTGACCGCCGTGCCGCGCACGACCGCGAGCACCTGGTGCCCGTTGCGGCGCGCGTCGGAGAGCCGCTCCACGACCAGCGCGCCGACGCCCTCGGACCAGCCGGTGCCGTCCGCGCCGGAGGCGAAGGACTTGCAGCGCCCGTCGGGGGCGAGGCCGTTCTGGCGGGAGAACTCCACGAACGTCTCGGGCGTGGACATGACGGTCACGCCGCCGACGACCGCGAGCGAGCACTCCCCCGACCGCAGGGCCTGCGCCGCGAGGTGCAGCGCGACCAGCGACGAGGAGCACGCGGTGTCCACGCTGACGGCCGGGCCTTCGAGGCCGAAGGTGTAGGAGATGCGGCCGGTGACGACGCTGCCCGCGTTGTGGCCGGTCAGGTAGTCGTGGTACATGACGCCGGCGAACACGCCGGTGGGGCTGCCCTTGAGGGTGGCCGGGTCGATGCCCGCCCGCTCGAACGCCTCCCACGAGGTCTCCAGCAGCAGCCGCTGCTGCGGGTCGATCAGCACGGCCTCGCGGGGGCTGATGCCGAAGAACTCGGCGTCGAACTGGGCCGCGTCGTGCAGGAAGCCGCCCTGCGCCACGTAGGTGGTGTCGGGCCGGGTGCGCGTCGGGTCGTGCAGCCTGCGCACGTCCCAGCCCCGGTCGGTCGGGAACGGGCCGATCGCGTCGACGCCGCCGTCGACCAGCGCCCACAGGTCCTCGGGCGAGCGGACGCCGCCGGGGTAGCGGCAGGCCATGCCGACGATGACGACCGGGTCGTCGCCGGTGGTGGCGCGGACCGGCGCGGCGGTGCGCTCGGCGGGCGCGCTGCCCGCCAGCTCGGCCAGGACGTGCTGGGCGAGCACGCGCGGCGACGGGTGGTCGAACACCAGGGTGGTGGGCAGCCGCAGCCCGGTGGCGGCGGAGACCGCGTTGCGGAACTCGACGGCGGTGAGCGAGTCGAAGCCCAGCTCCTGGAACGCCCGGTCGGGGTCGACGGCGGTGGCGGAGGCGTGACCGAGGACGGCGGCGGCCTGCGCGACGACGACGTCGAGCACGGCTTCGAGGGCCTGCTCCGCGCCGAGGCCCGCGACCCGCTCGGCCAGCTCACCGGTGGGCGCGGCGCCCGCGGCGGCGGTGCGGCGGGTCGGACCGGCCAGCGCGCGCCACAGCGGGGCGAGCGCCTCGCCCTGGTTGCGCAGCCCGGCGGGCTCGACGCGGACCGGGGCGACGAGCGCGCGACCGGAGGCGAGCGCGGCGTCGAACAGGGCGACACCGTCCTCCTCGGACAGCGCGAGGACGCCGCCGCGCGCCATGCGGGCGATGGCCTCGGCGTCCAGGCCGCCGGTCATGGAGCTGCCGTCCAGGTCCCACAGGCCCCAGGCGATCGAGGTGGCGGGCTGGCCGTTGGTCCTGCGGTGCTGGGCCAGGGCGTCCAGGTAGGCGTTGGCCGCGGCGTAGTTGCCCTGGCCGGGCGCGCCGAGCACGCCGGAGAGCGAGGAGAAGACGACGAACGCGGACAGGTCACCGGTCAGCTCGTGCAGGTTCCAGGCGGCGTCGGCCTTGGGGCGCAGCACGGTGTCCAGGCGCTCGGGGGTGAGCGCGGTGACGACGCCGTCGTCGAGCACACCGGCGGCGTGCACGACGGCCGACACCTCGACGCCGGTCAGGGCCTCGGCGAGCGCGTCCCGGTCGGCGGCGTCGCACGCCGTGAGCGCCACGCGGGCGCCCGCCGACTCCAGCTCCGCGACGAACTCGGCGGCGCCCTCGGCGGCCAGGCCCCGGCGGCTGAGCAGGACCAGGTCCCGCACGCCGCGCACGGCCACCAGGTGCCGGGAGATGACCTTGCCGAGCGCGCCGGTCGCGCCCGTGACCACGACCGCGCCGGAGCCGAAACCGGGGTCCTCGGCCTCCGCGGGCGGGGTGGCGCGGACGAACCGGGGGTAGTGGCCGACCCCGTCGCGGAAGACCACCTGCGGCTCGCCGGAGGCCAGCGCCAGCGGCAGGGCCCGCTCCAGGTCGGTCCAGTCGTCCAGGTCCACCAGCAGGAACAGGTCGGGGTTCTCGGCCTGCGCGGTGCGCACCAGGCCCCACACCGCCGCACCGGCCAGGTCGGGGGCGGCCTCGCCGCGCACCGACACCGCGCCCTCGGTCACCACGACCAGGTGCGAGGCGGCGAACCGGTTCTCCGACAGCCAGGTCTGGAGCACCGCGAGCACCCGGTGGACCTCGGCGCGCGCCGAGTCCGGGTCGGCGCAGCCCGCGATGGGCAGCACCACGACGCCCGGCGCCTCGGCGCCCACCTCGCCCCACGCGGTCCAGGTGACCGGGTCGGCGCCGCCCTGGTCGAGGGCGGTCCAGCCGACCTCCAGCAGCGAGCCCCGGCCGGTGGTGGCCCGCGCGCCCTCGCGGGCCTGGCGCAGCGCCAGCGCGTCGACGGTGAGCACGGGCGCGCCGGTCGGGTCGGCGACGGCGAGCGCGACGGCGTTGCCGGTGGGCGTGACGCGCACCCGCACCGACGAGGCGCCGGTGGCGTGCACGGCGACCCCGTTCCAGGCGAACGGGAGCGTGGCGGCCTGGTCCTCGCCTCGGGTGAGCGCGATGGCGTGCAGGGCGGCGTCGAGCAGGGCCGGGTGCACCTCGTAGCCGGAGGCGTCGACCTCCTCGGGCAGGGCGACCTCGGCGAACACCTCGTCGCCGAGCCGCCAGGCCGCGCGCAGGCCCCGGAACGCCGGGCCGTACTCCAGCCCGGCGGACGCCAGGCCGTCGTGCAGGCCGTCGAGGCCGACCGCCTCGGCGCCCGCGGGCGGCCACTCGGTGAGCGCGGCCCCGGCGGGCGCGGCGGGGGCCAGCACGCCGGTCGCGTGGCGGGTCCACGGGTCGCCGGGGGTGGCGTCGTCGCGCGAGTGCACGGCGATGACCCTGCGGCCGGTCTCGTCCGGCGCGTCCAGGGTGACCTGCACCTGCAGGGCGGCGTCGTCCGGCAGCGCGAGCGGCGCGGCGAGCGCCAGCTCCTCCACCGAGCCGCAGCCGACGGCCGCGCCGGCCCTGGTGGCGAGTTCGAGGAAACCGGTGCCGGGGAACAGGACCGCGCCGCTGACGCGGTGGTCGGCCAGCCACGGGTGGGTGCGGGTGGAGAGCCTGCCGGTGAGCACGACGGCGCCGGAACCGGCGAGGGCCATGGCCGCGCCGAGCAGCGGGTGGTCGGTGGCGTCCATGCCCGCGCCGACCGGGTCGCCGACGACGGCCGGGTCGTCCATCCAGAACCGCTCGTGCTGGAAGGCGTAGGTGGGCAGGGCGACGCGGCGCGCGCCGCGCCCGGCGAAGAACGCGGCCCAGTCGACGGGGACGCCGTGCGCGTGGACCTGGGCGAGGGCGGTGACCAGCGCGGTGGTCTCGGCGCGGTCGCGGCGCTGGGCCGCGACGAGGGCGGCCCGCTCGGCGGTGGCCTGGGCCAGGCCGGTGAGCACGCCGTCCGGGCCGACCTCCAGGAACCGGGTGGCGCCGCGCGCGGTCAGCTCCCGGACGCCGTCGGCGAACCGGACGGCCTGGCGCACGTGCCGCACCCAGTAGTCGGCGGTGACCAGGTCCTCGCCGGTGGCGAGCGCGCCGGTGACGGTGGAGACGACGGCGGTCTTGGGGACGTGGAAGGCGATCGTGGCGGCGACCTCGCGGAACTGCGCGAGCATCGGCTCCATCAGCGGCGAGTGGAAGGCGTGCGAGACGCGCAACCGCTTGGTGCGGCGGCCTTCCAGCGCGGCGGCGATCTCGTCCACCGCGTCCTGCGCGCCGGAGAGCACCACGGTGGTCGGGCCGTTGACGGCGGCCAGGCCGACCTCGTCGGTGAGCAGCGGGAGGACTTCCTCCTCGGTGGCCTCGACGGCGAGCATCGCGCCACCGGGCGGGAGCGCCTGCATCAGCCTGCCGCGCGCGGCGACCAGCGTGCACGCGTCCTCCAGGGAGAACACCCCGGCGACGTGCGCGGCGGCGATCTCGCCGATGGAGTGCCCGGCCAGGAAGTCCGGTCGCACGCCCCAGGACTCGAGCAGCCGGTACAGCGCCACCTCGAACGCGAAGATCGCCGGCTGGCTGTACCCGGTGCGGTCCAGCAGCTCCTGGTCGTCGCCGAGGACGACCTCGGCGAGCGGGCGGTCGAGTTCGTGGTCGAACAGCGCGCAGGCGGTGTCGAACGCGGCCCGGAACACCGGGAACGCCGCGCGCAGCTCGCGGCCCATGCCGACCCGCTGGGAGCCTTGGCCGGTGAACAGGAACGCCAGCGCGCCGTGCGCGGCGGTCCCCCGCACGAGGGCGGGCGAGGTGTCGCCGTCGACCAGGGCGCGCAGCCCGGCGAGCAGCTCCTCGCGGGTCTCGCCGACGACCACCGCCCGGTGGTCCATGCCCGAGCCGGGGCGCATGACGGCCAGCGAGTGGGCCAGGTCGAGCGGCTCGACGCCCCGCTCCACCAGCGGGACCAGCCGCGCGGCCTGGTCGGGCAGCGCGCTCGTGGCGCGGGCCGACAGCAGCCACGGCAGCGGCGTGGCGGGCAGGACCGGGGTGGTCGGCGCGGCGGGCGCGGCGACCTCGGGGGCCTGCTCGACGATGACGTGCGCGTTGGTGCCGCTGATGCCGAACGAGGAGATGCCCGCCCGGCGCGGGCGGCCGGTCTCGGGCCAGGCCAGCGCGTCGGTGAGCAGCTCGACCGCGCCCGCGCTCCAGTCGACGTGCGTGGACGGCTCGTCCACGTGCAGGGTCTTGGGGATCACGCCGTGGCGCATCCCCATGACGACCTTGATGATGCCCGCGACGCCCGCGGCGGCCTGGGTGTGGCCGAGGTTCGACTTGATCGAGCCGAGCCGCAGCGGCTCGTCCCGGTCCTGGCCGTAGGTCGCCAGGAGCGCCTGCGCCTCGATGGGGTCGCCGAGGGTGGTGCCGGTGCCGTGCGCCTCCACCGCGTCCACATCGGACGGTCGCAGGCCCGCGTTCGCGAGCGCCTGCCGGATGACGCGCTGCTGCGAGGGGCCGTTGGGCGCGGTGAGCCCGTTGGACGCGCCGTCCTGGTTGACCGCCGTGCCGCGCACGACGGCCAGGACCTCGTGCCCGTTGCGGCGGGCGTCCGAGAGCCGCTCCAGCACCAGCACGCCGACGCCCTCGGACCAGCCGGTGCCGTCGGCGGCGTCCGCGAACGGCTTGCAGCGCCCGTCGGGGGCCAGTCCGCGCTGGCGGGAGAACTCCACGAACATCTCCGGCGTCGCCATGACGGCCACGCCGCCCGCGAGCGCCAGCGAGCACTCCCCCGACCGCAGCGCCTGCGCGGCCAGGTGCAGCGCGACCAGCGAGGACGAGCACGCGGTGTCCACGCTGACCGAGGGGCCTTCGAGGCCGAAGGTGTAGGAGACGCGGCCGGTGACGACCGCGCCGGAGCTGTGGCCGGTGACGTAGTCGTGGTACATGACCCCGGCGAACACGCCGGTCGAGCTGCCCTTGAGCGAGGCCGGGTCGATGCCCGCCCGCTCGAACGCCTCCCACGAGGTCTCCAGCAGCAACCGCTGCTGCGGGTCCATGATCACGGCCTCGCGCGGGCTGACCCCGAAGAAGCCGGGGTCGAACAGGGCCGCGTCGTCCAGGAACCCGCCCTGCGCCACGTAGGTGGTGTCGGGCCGGGTCGAGTGCGGGTCGTGCAGCTTGGCGACGTTCCAGCCCCGGTCGGCGGGGAACGGGCCGATCGCGTCGCGGCCGTCGAGCAGCAGCTCCCACAGGTCCTCGGGCGAGCGCACCCCGCCGGGGTAGCGGCAGGCCATGGAGACGATGGCGATCGGGTCGTCGTCGGCGCGCTTGGTGGCCACGACCTCGGCCTGCCCCGCCGAGCCGGACAGCTCGGTGAGCAGCAGCTCGACCAGGGCCAGCGGGGTCGGGTGGTCGAAGACCAGCGTGGCGGGCAGCCGCAGGCCGGTCTCCGCGCCGAGGCTGTTGCGCAGCTCCACGGCGGTGAGCGAGTCGAAGCCGAGGTCCTGGAAGGCGCGGGCCGGGTCGACCGCCTCGGGCGAGCCGTGGCCCAGCACCGAGGCGACCCTGGTGCGCACGAGGGTCAGGACGGCGGCGCGGCGCTCCTCGTCGGTCAGGCCGGTGAGGCGGCGGGCCAGCTCCGAGCCGGTCGCGGCCGTCGCGGACCCGGCGCGCCGGGCGCGGCGGCGCACCAGGCCGTCGAAGGCGAGCGGGGCGTCGTCGCCGAGGGCGCGCAGGGCCCGCAGGTCGAGCCGGGCGGCGACGACGGCGGGCGCGGCGGCGGAGGTGGCGGCGTCGAGCAGGGCCATGCCCTCCTCGGCCGACAGCGGCAGGACGCCGTTGCGGGACATGCGGGCGAGGTCGCCCGCGTCGAGCGTGCCGGTCATGGCGCTCTCGACGCCCCACAGGCCCCAGGCGATCGCGGTGGCGGGCAGGCCGCTGCCGCGGCGGTGCTGGGCCAGGGCGTCCAGGTAGGCGTTGGCGGCGGCGTAGCTCGCCTGGCCGGGCGCGCCGAGCACGCCGGAGAGCGAGGAGAAGACGACGAACGCGGACAGGTCACCGGTCAGCTCGTGCAGGTTCCAGGCGGCGTCGACCTTGGGGCGCAGCACGGCGTCCACGCGGGTCTCGTCCAGCGCGGTCACCACGCCGTCGGCCACGACCCCGGCCAGGTGCACGACGGCCGAGACGTCGACGCCGTCGAGCGCCTCGGCGAGCGAGTCCCGGTTGGCGGCGTCGCACGCGGTGAGCGCCACGCGGGCGCCCTGCGCTTCCAGTTCGGCCACGAGCTCGGCGGCGCCCTCGGCGTTCGGGCCGCTGCGGCTGAGCAGGACCAGGTCCCGCACGCCGCGCGCGGCCACCAGGTGGCGGGAGACGATCCGGCCGATGGCGCCGGTCGCGCCGGTCACCACGACCGCGCCCGAGCCGAACCCGGCCTGCCCGATGGCGTCGGGCTGGGTGGCGTCAGGTTGGGCGGCGTCGGGCTCGGTGGCCAGGCGGGCGGCGGAGAGCACGCCGTCGCGCCAGGTCAGCTGCGGCTCGCCGGAGGCCAGCGCGAGCGGCAGCGCCCGCGCCAGGTCGGCGGCGGGCACGTCGAGCAGCACGAACCGGTCCGGGTTCTCGGCCTGCGCCGACCGCACCAGGCCCCACACCGCCGCGGCGGCCAGGTCGACGACCTCGTCGCCGACCGCGCCCTCGGTGACCACGGCCAGCCGCGAGGCGGCGAACCGGTCCTCGGTCAGCCAGGTCTGGAGCACGGCGAGCGCGCGGTGCACCTCGGCGCGCGCGGACTCGGGTTCGACGCCGCCTGCCACCGGCAGCACCACCACGGGCGGCACGTCCTGGCCGAGCGCGTCCCAGGTGGTCCACTCCACCGCGTCGGCGTCGGCGGTCACCACCGGCTTCCAGCCCAGCACGCGCAGCGGCGAGCGGCCTGCGGCGGCCGGGTTCGGGGCGGTGGTGGCGCGCAGCACCAGCGAGTCCACGGTCAGCACGGGCGCGCCGGTCGGGTCGGCGGCCAGCACCTCCACCCCGCCGAGCGCGGCCGGGGCGAGGCGCACGCGCAGGCCGGACGCGCCGGTGGCGTGCACGGTCGCGCCGGTCCAGGCGAACGGCAGGCCCCGGTGCTCCTCCAGCGCGCCGAGGCCGAGCGCCTGCAGGGCGGCGTCCAGCAGCGCCGGGTGCACGCCGAACCGCTCGGCGCCGTCCGGGTCGGGCAGCTCGACCTGCGCGAACAGCTCGTCACCGCGCTTCCAGGCCGCGCGCAGGCCCCGGAACGCGGGCCCGTAGTCCATGCCGCCCTCGGCCAGCCGCTCGTGCAGGCCGTCCAGCTCGATCGCCTCGGCGTCCGCGGGCGGCCACTGGGTCAGCTCGAAGTCGGCCCTGCGGCGGGACTGGGACAGCAGGCCGGTGGCGTGCGGGACCCACGGGGCGTCGGCGTCGCCGTCGTCGGCGCGCGAGTGCACCTCGAACGCGCGGGCGCCGGTGTCGTCGGGCGCGCCGACCGCGATCTGCACGCGGACCGCGCCGCGCTCGGGCAGCACCAGCGGCGCGGCGAGCGCCAGCTCCGCCACGGAGCCGCAGCCCAGGTCCTCGCCGACGCGGGCGGCCAGCTCCAGGAAACCGGTGCCGGGGAACAGGACCGAGCCCGCGATGACGTGGTCGGCCAGCCACGGGTGGGTGCGGGTGGAGAGCCTGCCGGTGAACACCGCTCCCCCGGACCCGGCCAGGGTGGTGGCCGCGCCGAGCAGCGGGTGGTCGGTGGAGTCCAGGCCCGCGGCGGTGACGTCGCCGGTCGCGGTGGCGGACTCGATCCAGAACCGCTCGCTCTGGAACGCGTAGGTGGGCAGGTCGACGCGGTGCGTGGCGCGGCCGGAGAAGACCGCCGACCAGTCGACGGGCACGCCGACGACGTGCGCCTGCGCGAGGGCGGTGACCAGGGCGGTGGTGTCGGGGCGGTCGCGGCGCTGGCTGGCGATGAGCGCGGACTGCTCGGCGGTGGCCTGGGCCAGGCCGGTGAGCACGCCGTCCGGGCCGACCTCGAGGAAGCGGGAGACGCCCTGGGCGCGCAGGAAGGCGACGCCGTCGGCGAAGCGCACGGCCTGGCGGGCGTGCCGGACCCAGTAGTCGGGGGTGGTCAGGTCCGCGCCGGTGGCGAGCGCGCCGGTGACCGTGGAGACGACGGCCGTGGTGGGCGCGTGGAAGGTGAGGGAGGCCGCGACCGCGCGGAACTCCTCCAGCATCGGCTCCATCAGCGGCGAGTGGAACGCGTGCGAGACGCGCAACCGCTTGGTGCGACGGCCTTCCAGCTTGGCGGCGACGGCGTCGACCGCGTCCTCGGCGCCCGAGACGACGACGGAGGTGGGGCCGTTGACGGCCGCGATGCTGACCCGCTCGTCCAGCAGGGGGAGGACTTCCTCCTCCGTCGCCTCGACGGCGAGCATCGCGCCACCGGACGGCAGCGCCTGCATCAGCTTCCCGCGCGCGGCGACCAGCGTGCAGGCGTCCTCCAGGGAGAGCACGCCCGCGACGTGGGCCGCCGCGATCTCACCGATCGAGTGCCCGGCCAGGAAGTCCGGCTTCACGCCCCAGGACTCCAGCAACCGGAACAGCGCCACCTCGAACGCGAACAGCGCGGGCTGGCTGTACCCGGTGCGGTCCAGCAACTCCTGGTCGTCACCGAGCACGACCTCGGCCAGCGGCCGGTCCAGCAGCGGGTCGAACAGCGCGCAGGTGGCGTCGAAGGACTCGCGGAACGCCGGGAACGCCTCGCGCAGCCCGCGCCCCATGCCGGTGCGCTGCGAGCCCTGGCCGGTGAACAGGAACGCGGTGCGGCCCGCGTCCACGGCGCCGCGCACGGCGTTCGCGGACAGCTCCCGCAACCGGGCTGCGGTGTCGGCGGTGTCGTCCACCAGCAGCACGGCGCGGTGCTCCATGGCGGAGCGGGTGGTGGCCAGCGCCGCCGCCACGTCCACGGCGGCGGTCGCCGGGTCCAGCCCGTCGGCCAGGCGCGCGGCCTGCGCGTCGAGCGCGGCGGCGGTGCGGGCCGACAGCAGCCACGGCACCGGCGCCCCCTCGGGCCAGCCGGTCCCCGGCTCGGGGTCCTGCGCGGGGTCGGCCTGCTCGACGATGATGTGCCCGTTGGTGCCGCTGACGCCGAACGAGGAGACGGCGGCGCGGCGCGGGCGGTCCAGGGCGGGCCACGGCTTGGACTCGCCCAGCAGCTCGATGTGCCCGGCCGACCAGTCCACGTGGCTGGAGGGCGTGCCCAGGTTCAGGGTCTTGGGCAGCACGCCGTGGCGCACCGCCATGACGGCCTTGATGATGCCGCTGACGGCCGCCGCGGCCTGCGCGTGGCCGATGTTGGACTTGATCGAGCCCACCCACAGCGGGTGCTCCGCGGTGCGCTCGCGGCCGTAGGTCGCCAGCAGCGCCTGCGCCTCGATGGGGTCGCCGAGGGTGGTGCCGGTGCCGTGCGCCTCCACCAGGTCGACCTCGGTGGAGGACAGGCCCGCGTTGGCCAGCGCCTGCAGGATCACCCGCTGCTGCGAGGGCCCGTTGGGGGCGGTGAGGCCGTTGGAGGCGCCGTCCTGGTTGAGGGCGGAGCCGCGCACGACCGCGAGGACCTCGTGGCCGTTGCGGCGCGCGTCGGAGAGCCGCTCCAGCAGCAGCACGCCGACGCCCTCGCCCCAGCCGGTGCCGTCCGCCTCGTCGGAGAACGGCTTGCAGCGCCCGTCCGGGGCCAGGCCGCGCTGGCGGGAGAACGCGACGAACGCGCCCGGCGTGGACATGACCGTGACACCGCCCGCGAGCGCCAGCGAGCACTCGCGCTCGCGCAGCGCCTGCGCGGCCAGGTGGATCGCGACCAGCGCCGAGGAGCAGGCCGTGTTGACGGTCAGCGACGGGCCCTCCAGGCCCATGGCGTAGGAGACCCGGCCGGAGATCACCGCGGAGGTGCTGCCGGTGCTCATGTACGCCTCGACCTCGTCGGGCAGGTCGGTGAGCCGGTCCCAGTAGTCCTGCCCGCCGCAGCCGAGGTAGACGCCGACCTGCTTGCCGCGCAACGAGTCCGGGTCGATCCCGGCCCGCTCCACGGTCTCCCAGGAGGTCTCCAGGACGATCCGCTGCTGCGGGTCCATGGCCAGGGCCTCGCGCGGGGAGATGCCGAAGAAGCCCGCGTCGAAGTCGGTGGCGTCGTGGACGAACCCGCCCTCGCGGACGTAGCTGGAGCCCGGCCGCTCCGGGTCGGGGTCGATCAGGGCCTCGGTGTCCCAGCCCCGGTCCTCGGGGAACGGGGTGATCGCGTCCACCCCGTCGGCGACGAGGTTCCACAGGTCCTCGGGCGAGCGCACCCCGCCGGGGAAGCGGCAGCCCATGGCCACGATGGCGATCGGCTCCTGGTCCTCGGACTCGGCCTCGCGCAGGCGCTGGCGCGTCTGGTGGAGGTCTGCGGTCACCTTCTTCAGGTAGCCCAGGAGCTTCTCTTCGTTCGCCATCGTGGTCCTCACCAAGTCTGCCGTGCCGGAAGGGAAGTGACGTGCCTGGCGAATCAGGCCATGCCGAGCTCGTTGTCGATGAAGTCGAAGATGTCGTCGGCGGACGCCGCTTCGAGCTGGTCGGCCACGGCGGGCCCACCGCCCGCGACGGCCTGGTCGAGCTTGGTGAGCAGGGCGCGCAACCGGGTGGTGACGTGCCCGGCCTCGATCTCCTCCGGGGCGAGGCCGGACGCGGCGATCTCCAGCCGGTCCAGCTCGGCCAGCACCGAGCCGACGGGGCGCTCGCCCTCGTCGACCAGCTCGCCGTGCAGCAGCTCCACGAGCGCGGCGGGGGTCGGGTGGTCGAACACGGCGGTCGCGGTGAGCCGGACGCCGGTGGCGGAGCCGATCACGTCGCGCAGCTCCACGGCGGTGACCGAGTCGAAGCCGAGGTCCTTGAACGCGCGGGTGGGCTGGACCTCGTCGGTGGTGGCGTAGCCGAGGACGGCGGCCACGTGCGAGCGGACGACGTCGAGCAGCAGGGCGCGGCGCTCGCCGTCCGGCAGCGGGGCGAGCCGGGCGGCGAGGTCGGAGCCGGTGCTGTCGCCGGGCTCGTCCACGGGGTCGAGCGCGGCCCTGACCTCGGGGATGGCCTCGATGAGCGGGCGGGGGCGGGCCAGGGCGTAGGCGGGGGCGAAGCGGGCCCAGTCCATGTCGGTGACGACCAGGTGGGCCTCGTCGCGGTCCAGCACGCCCTTGAGGGCGGCCAGGGCCAGCGCGGGGTCCATGGAGCCCAGGCCCATGCGGGCCAGGTGGTCGCCGGTCTCGCCGGAGGACATGCCGCCGCCGCCCCAGGTGCCCCAGGCGATGGAGGTGCCGGTGAGGCCGCGCGCCCGGCGGCTGCGGACGACGCCGTCGACGACGGAGTTCGCCGCGGCGTAACCGATCTGGCCGCCGGAGCCCCAGACGGCCGCGCCGGAGGAGAACACGACGAACGCGTCCAGCTCGCGATCGGCCAGCAGCTCGTCCAGGTGCAGCGCGCCGAGGACCTTGGCGTCGGCCAGCTCCGCCAGCTCGGCCACCGAGGCGTCGTCGACGCCGGACTCGCGGCGCATCGCGCCCGCCGCGTGGAAGACGGAGGTCAGGTCGGGCAGCGAGGCGACGAGGGCGGCGACGGCGTGCCGGTCGGCGACGTCGAGCGCCACGACCTCCACCTTGCCGCCCAGCTCCGCGCACAGCTCGGCCGCGCCGGGCGCGTCCGGGCCGCGACGACTGGCCAGCACCACGTGCTCCGCGCCGCTCTCCACCAGCCAGCGCGCCAGGTGCGCGCCCACGCCGCCGGTGCCGCCGGTGACCAGGACCGTGCCGCGCGGGGCCCACTCGGTGGCCACCGCGCCGCCGGGGGCGCGCACCAGGCGGCGGGCGAGGGTGCCCGCCGGGCGCACCGCGACCTGGTCCTCGGCGCCGGAGAGCGCGCCGACCAGCCGTTCCACCACGAGGTCGTCCACGTCGGCGGGCAGGTCCACCACGCCGCCCCAGGTCTGCGGCCGGTCCAGCCCCAGGACGGTGCCGATGCCCCACAGCGCGCTCTGGCGCGGGTCGGCGGGCTCCTCCAGCCCGGCGCCGACGGCGCGCGAGGTGGCGAACCACAGCGGCGCGGTGACGCCCGCGTCGTCCAGGCCCTGCACCAGCGGCACCGAGGCGGCGACGCCGCGCGAGAGCGACGGGAACAGCGGGTGCGGGCGGTCGTCCAGGCCCAGCAGGGAGAGCACGCCCTCCGGCTGGCCGCCCGCGACGGCGGAGCGCACCAGGTCGGCCGCGGCGGCCCGGTCGAACCCGTCCACCGCCACCGGCAGCACGTCCGCGCCGCGCGCGGTCAGGCCGTCCACGACGGCGATGACCCGCTTGTCCTCGCGCAGCGACTCGGGCACCACCAGCAGCCAGGAGCCGGTGGAGACCGGCGGGACCGGCTGGTCCACGGCCCGCCACTCGACCCGGTAGCGCCACGAGTCCACGGTGGACCGCTCGCGGAAGCCGTTGCGCCACGCGGACAGCGCGGGCAGCACCGCGCCCAGCGCGGCCTCGTCCACGGACAGCTCGCGCGCCAGCGAGTCGACGCCGCCGGACTCCAGCGCGGCCCAGAGCGCGGCGGAGGCCGGGTCGGCCTCGGCGGCCGGGGCGTCGGTGAGCCAGTAGTGGGCGTGCTGGAAGGCGTAGGTGGGCAGCCGGACCGGGCGCGCGCCGGGCAGCAGCGCGGCGAAGTCCGGGCGGACGCCGCCGCGCACGTGCAGCTCCGCGAGGGAGCGGGTGAACCGGCCCAGGCCGCCCTCGTCGCGGCGCAGCGTGCCTGCGACGACGGTGGGCTGCTCGCGGGCGTCCAGGGTCTCGCCGATGCTCGGCGCGATCACCGGGTGCGGGCTGACCTCCACGAACACCGCGTGCCCCGACTCGGCGAGCGCCTGCACGGCCGGGGCGAACAGCACCGGGGAGCGCAGGTTCGAGTACCAGTAGCGGGCGTCGAGCTGGCCGCCCGCGACGAACTCGCCGGTGACCGTGGACAGCATCGGGATCGCGCCCGCGCGGGGGCTGATCGGCGCGAGGTCGGTGAGCATCCGCTGCTCCACCTCGGCGACCTGCGCGGAGTGCGAGGCGTAGTCGATGTTGACCCGCCGGGCCCGCACGTCCCGCTCCTGGAGGACCGCGGTCAGCTCGGCCAGCGCGTCCAGGTCGCCGGAGACGACCGTGGAGGCCGCGCCGTTGACCGCGCCGAGGGAGAGCCGGCCGTCCATCGCCTCCAGGTACGGCTCGACCTCGGCCAGCGGCAGCCCGATCGAGAGCATCCCGCCGCGACCGGCCAGGCTCTCCCGGATCGCGATGCCGCGCAGGGCGACCACGCGCGCGCCGTCGAGCAGCGACAGGTGGCCGCCGACGACGGCCGCCGCGATCTCGCCCTGCGAGTGGCCGACGACCGCGTCGGGCCGCACGCCGTGGTGCTCCCACAGCGCGGTCAGCGACACCAGGACCGCCCACAGCGCGGGCTGCACGACGTCGCCGCGCTCCAGCGACGGGGCGCCCTCGCCGCCGCGCACGGCCGCGATCAGGTCCCAGTCCAGGAACGCCGACAGCGCCTCGGCGCACTCGGCCATCTTCGCGGCGAACACCGGCGAGGTGTCGAGCAGCTCGGCGGCCATGCCCTCCCACTGGGAGCCCTGGCCGGGGTAGGCGAACACGACCTTGCCGACCACGTCGGCGGCCCCGGTGACCAGGGACGGGGACGGCAGGCCCTCGGCGAGCGCGGCGACCCCGGCCGCCAGCTCGACGCGGTCCGCGCCCAGGACGACGGCGCGGCGCTCGAAGGCGGTGCGGGTGGTGGCCAGCGACCAGCCGATGTCGCGCGGGGAGCCGGTCTCGTGGGTGGCGAGGTGGTCGCGCAGCCGGGCGGCCTGCGCCTGCAGGGCGTCGGCGGTGCGGCCGGACAGCACCCACGGCACCACCGGCGGGGCGGCGGGGGTCTCGGCCTCAGCGCTCTCGGATTCAGGGGTCTCGGCGGCGACCTCGGGGGCCTGCTCCAGCACCAGGTGCGCGTTGGTGCCGCTGATGCCGAACGAGGACACCCCGACCCGGCGCGGGCGCCCGGTCTCCGGCCAGGCCGTCTCCTCGGTGAGCAGCGCGACCGAGCCCTCGGTCCAGTCGACCTCGGGCGAGGGCGCGTCGACGTGCAGGGTGCGCGGCAGGACGCCGTGGCGCATGGACAGCACGGCCTTGATCACGCCGCCGACGCCCGCCGCGGCCTGCGAGTGGCCGATGTTGGACTTGAGCGAGCCCAGCAGCAGCGGCTCCTCGCGGTCCTGCCCGTAGGTCGCCAGCAGCGCCTGCGCCTCGATCGGGTCGCCCAGGCGGGTGCCGGTGCCGTGCGCCTCCACCGCGTCGACCTCGCGCGCGGACAGCCGCGCGTCCGCGAGGGCGGCGTGGATGACCCGGCGCTGCGAGGGCCCGTTGGGGGCGGTGATGCCGTTGGACGCGCCGTCCTGGTTGACCGCGCTGCCGCGCACCACGGCCAGCACCTCGTGGCCGTTGCGCAGCGCGTCGGACAGCCGCTCCAGCACGACCACGCCCGAGCCCTCGGACCAGCCCGCGCCGTCGGCGGCGGCGGAGAAGGACTTGCAGCGGCCGTCGGCGGCCAGCGCGCGCTGGCGGGAGAACTCGACGAACGTGTCGGTGGTGGAGATGACCGTGGCGCCGCCCGCGAGCGCGAGCGGCGTCTGGCCGGAGCGCAGCGCCTGGCAGGCCAGGTGGATCGCGACCAGCGACGAGGAGCAGCCGGTGTCGATGGTCAGCGCGGGCCCCTCCAGGCCCAGGTGGTAGGCGACCCGGCCGGAGACCAGGCTGCCGGAGCCGAAGCTGTTGGGGTAGTCGTGGTAGACCACGCCCGCGTAGACGGCGGTCTTGCTGCCCTTGAGACCGGCCGGGTCGATGCCCGCGTCCTCCAGCGCCTCCCACGCGGTCTCCAGCAGCACCCGCTGCTGCGGGTCCATCTCGGCGGCCTCGCGCGGGCTGATGCCGAAGAAGCCGGGGTCGAACAGCGGCGCGTCGTGCAGGAACCCGCCGCGCCGCACGTAGATGCTGCCGGGGTTGCCGGGGTCCGGGTGGTAGAGCCCGTCGACGTCCCAGCCCCGGTCGCCGGGCATGTCGGAGGTGGCGTCGACGCCCCCGCGCAGCAGCTCCCACAGCTGCTCGGGGGAGTTCGCGCCACCGGGGTAGCGGCAGCCCATGCCGACGACGGCGATGGGCTCGCTCGCCCGGTCCTGCAGCTCGCGCAACCGCTGGTCGGTGTCGTGCAGCTCGGAGGTGACGCGGCGCAGGTACTCGCGGAGCTTGACTTCGTTGGAGGACATCGAACCACCGTTCACGAGTTGCCGAGCTTGTTGTCGATGAAGCGGAACAGGTCGTCGTCGCTGCCGTCCTCGATCAGCCCGGCCACGTCGTCGGCCTGCCCGGCGGGGGTGATCAGCGCGCGCAGCCGCTCGACCGCCTCGGCGCGCACCAGCTCGTCCACGCCGTCGGCGAACGCGGCCTCCAGGCGGGCGACGCCGTCGAGCACCGGGTTCCCGGCGGTGGGGGCCAGCTCGCCGCGCAGCAGCTCGGCGAGGGCGATGGGGTTGGGGTGGTCGAACACCAGGGTCGCGGGCAGCTTGAGCCCGGTCTCGCCCGCGAGCGCGTCGCGCAGCTCGACGGCGGTGAGCGAGTCGAACCCGGATTCGCTGAAGGACCGCTCGGGGCGCACCGAGTCCGCGTCGGCGTGCCCGAGGACCAGGGCGACCTTGGCCCGCACCAGGTCGAGCAGCGCGGTGAGCTGGTCGGCCTCGGTCAGCCCGGCGAGCCTGGCGGTGATCTCGCTCGGGTCGGCCGAGGTCGCCGCGGTGGCGCTCTCGTCCGGGGTGAGCGCGGCGCGCGCCTCGGGGACGGTGTCGATGAGCGGGCGGGGGCGGGCCAGCGCGTAGGCGGGGGCGAACTTGGCCCAGTCCACCTCGGTGACGACCAGGTGGGCCTCGTCGCGGTCGAGCGCGCCCTGCAGGGCGGACACGGCCAGCAGCGGGTCCATCAGGCCGAGGCCCAGGCGGGAGAGCAGGGTCTCGGCGTGGCCGGAGGAGGCCATGCCGCCGCCGCCCCAGGAGCCCCAGGCCACCGAGGTTCCGGTGAGGCCGCGCGCCCGGCGGTGCCGGACCACGCCGTCGACCACGGAGTTGGCCGCGGCGTAACCGATCTGGCCGCCGGAGCCCCAGACCGCGGCGCCGGAGGAGAAGACCACGAACGCGTCCAGCTCGTGGCCGTCGAGCAGCTCGTCCAGGTGCAGGGCGCCCACCACCTTGGCGTGCGCGATGTCGGCGAGGTCGGCGATCGTCGCACCGTCCACACCGGACTCCTCGCGCAGCACGCCCGCCGCGTGGAACACGGAGGTGAGGTCCGGCAGGGACTTCACCAGCGCGGCCACGTCGTCGCGGTCGGCCACGTCGAGCGCCACGACCTCCACCTTGCCGCCCAGCTCCGCGCACAGCTCGGCCGCGCCGGGCGCGTCCGGGCCCCGGCGGCTGGCCAGCACGACCCGCTGCGCGCCGGTCTCGACGAGCCAGCGCGCCAGGTGCGCGCCGACGCCGCCGGTGCCGCCGGTCACCAGGACCGTGCCGCGCGGGGCCCACCGGGTGGCGCTCTCCCCGCCGGGGGCGCGCACCAGGCGGCGGCCGAAGACCCCGGAGCGGCGCACCGCGACCTGGTCCTCCCCCGCGCCGGAGAGCACACCCGCGAGCCGGTCGAGCACCCGCGCGTCGGTGAGCTGGTCCAGCTCGGCGGGCAGGTCCACGACGCCGCCCCAGGTGCGCGGCCGGTCCAGGCCCAGCACGGTGCCGACGCCCCACAGCGCGGTCTGGCGCAGCCCGCCGGGCCGGTCGAACCGGTCGACGGCGACGGCGCCGGAGGTGCCGAACCAGACCGGCGCGGTGACGCCCGCGTCGTCCAGGCCCTGCACCAGGGTCACCGAGGCGGCGACGCCCAGCGAGAGCGACGGGGACAGCGGGTGCGGGCGCTCGTCCAGGCCCAGCAGGGACAGCACGCCGTCCGGCGCCTGACCGCCGAGGGCGGCGCGGACCCGGTCCGCGACGTGGGCGCGGTCGGCCTCGGCGACGTCGATCTGGACCACCCGCGCGCCGCGCGCGTCGAGCGCGTCCGCGACGGCGTCGACCCGCTCGTCGTCCGGGCCGACCAGCAGCCAGGTGCCCTCGACCGCCGGGACCTCCTCGGCGAGCGAGCGCCACTCGACCCGGTAGCGCCAGGAGTCCACCGTGGACTCGTCGCGGATCTTCCCGCGCCAGGCCGACAGCGCGGGCAGCACCTCGCCCAGCGCGGCGGCGTCCACCGCGAGGTCGCGGGCCAGCGAGTCGAGCCCGCCGGACTCGACGGCGGCCCAGAACCGCGCGTCCCGGTCGTCGGCGACGGCGACGGGCGCCTGCTCGGGGGCGTCGATCCAGTAGCGCTCGCGCTGGAAGGCGTAGGTGGGCAGGTCGACGCGGCGGGCGCCGCGCCCGGCGTGGAACGCGGTCCAGTCCACCTCGCCGCCGAGGGCGAAGACCCTGCCGACGGCGGTGGTGAGGGTGAGCACCTCGTCCCGGTCGCGGCGCTGCGCGGCGATCGCGCCCGCGCCGCCGACCAGGCCGGTGAGCACGCCGTCCGGGCCGATCTCCAGGAACCGGGTGACGCCCTGCTCGGTGAGCGCGGTGACGCCGTCGTGGAACCGCACGGCCTCGCGGACGTGCAGCGCCCAGTGCTCGGGGTCGGTGAGGTCGGCGGACTCGGCGAGGTTGGAGACCACGGGGATGGTGGGCGCGCTGAAGGCGATCCCGGCCAGGACGGTCCGGAACTCGGCCAGCATGGGCTCCATCAGCGGCGAGTGGAAGGCGTGCGAGACGCGCAACCGCTTGGTGCGCCTGCCGTCCAGCGCGGCGGCGACCTGGCCGACCGCGTCCTCGGCTCCGGAGACGACGAGCGAGGTGAGGCTGTTGACCGAGGCGATGCCGACCCGGTCGGTCAGCAGCGGCAGCACCTCCTCCTCGGTGGCCTCCACCGCCAGCATCGCGCCGCCGGGCGGCAGCGCCTGCATCAACCGGCCGCGCGCGGCGACCAGCCTGCACGCGTCCTCCAGCGAGAACACCCCGGCCACGTGCGCCGCCGCGATCTCGCCGATCGAGTGCCCGCTCAGGTGGTCCGCGCGCACCCCCCACGACTCCAGCAGCCGGTACAGCGCCACCTCGAACGCGAAGATCGCCGGCTGGCTGTACCCGGTGCGGTCCAGCAGCTCCCGGTCCTCGCCGAGGACCACCTCGGCCAGCGGCCGGTCCAGCTCCCGGTCCAGCAGCTCGCACGCCGCGTCGAACGCCTCCCGGAACACCGGGAACGCCTCCCGCAGCCCGCGCCCCATGCCAGGGCGCTGCGAGCCCTGCCCGGTGAACAGGAACGCGGTCAGCCCGGACCCGGCGCTGCCGGTCACCGCGTTCGGCGCGGCCTGCCCGGACGCGACGGCGCGCGCCCCGGCCAGCAGCTCCTCGGCGCTCGCGCCGACGACCACGGCCCGCTGCTCCAGCGCGGCGCGCGTGCCGCCCAGCGACAGGGCGACGTCGGCGGGCGCCAGGTCGGCCACCTCCGCGACCAGCCGCGCGGCCTGCGCGGCCAGCGCGTCCTCACCCCTGGCGCTGATCGGCCACGCCACCACGTCGGTGCGCACCCGGACCGGCTCGGCGGGCGCGTCCTCGGCGGCGGGCGCCTCCTCCAGGATGGTGTGCGCGTTGGTGCCGCTGACGCCGAACGAGGACACGCCGATGCGGCGCGGCCTCTCGCGGGCGGGCCACGGCCGCTCCTCGGCCAGCAGCCGGACGTTGCCCTCGGACCAGTCCACGTGCGTGGACGGCTCGGTGATGTGCAGGGTGCGGGGCAGCAGGCCGTTGCGCAGCGCCAGCACGGACTTGATGACGCCCGCGACGCCGGACGCGGCCTGCGCGTGCCCGATGTTGGACTTGATCGAGCCCAGCCACAGCGGCTCGGTGCGGTCCTGCCCGTAGGTCTTGAGGACGGCCTGCGCCTCGATCGGGTCGCCGAGGGAGGTGCCGGTGCCGTGGCCCTCCACCGCGTCCACGTCGGCGGGGGTGAGCCCGGCCGCCGCGAGCGCGCTGCGGATGACCCGCTGCTGGGCGGGGCCGTTCGGGGCGGTCAGGCCGTTGGACGCGCCGTCCTGGTTGACCGCCGTGCCGCGCACCAGCGCCAGCACCGGGTGCCCGTTGCGGCGCGCGTCGGAGAGCCGCTCCAGCACGAGCACGCCCGCGCCCTCGGACCAGCCGGTGCCGTCCGCGCTGTCGGAGAACGGCTTGCAGCGCCCGTCGGGGGCCAGGCCGCGCTGGCGGGAGAACGCGATGAACGGGGTCGGGGTGGCCATCACCAGCACGCCGCCCGCGAGCGCCAGGGAGCACTCCCCCGACCGCAGCGCCTGCGCCGCCAGGTGGATCGCGACCAGCGACGAGGAGCAGGCGGTGTCCACCGACACCGAGGGGCCCTCGAAGCCGAAGGCGTAGGACACCCGGCCGGAGAGCACGGCGGCCGAGGTCGCGGTGGCCAGGAACGCCTCCACCTCCTCGGGCGCGTGGTCGAGCAGGTCCGCGTAGTCCTGGCCGCCGGTGCCCGCGAACACGCCGACCCGCTTGCCGCGCAACGACTTCGGGTCCACCCCGGCGCGCTCGACGGCCTCCCAGGTCAGCTCCAGCAGCACCCGCTGCTGCGGGTCCATGGCCAGCGCCTCGCGCGGGGAGACGCCGAAGAACGCGGCGTCGAACGAGCCCGCGTCGTGCACGAACCCGCCCTCGTGGACGTAGCTGGTGCCGGGCCGGTCGGGGTCGGCGTCGTAGAGCGCGGCCGAGTCCCAGCCCCGGTCGGTCGGGAACGGGGAGATCGCGTCCACGCCGTTCGCGACGAGGTCCCACAGCTGCTCGGGGGTGCGGACGTCGCCGGGGTAGCGGCAGGCCATCGACACGATCGCGATGGGGTCGTCGTCCACCGCGACGGGCGCGGTCTCGGCCTCGTCGGCGTCGCGGGCGCCCACCAGCTCGGCGCGCAGGAACGCGGCCAGCGAGACCGGGGTGGGGTGGTCGAACACCAGGGTGGCGGGCAGCCGCACCCCGGTCGCCGCGCCGAGCCGGTCGCGCAGCTCGACGGCGGTCAGCGAGTCGAAGCCGAGGTCCTTGAAGGCCCGGCCGGGATCGACCCCGGAGGGGTCCGGGTAGGCGAGGACGGCGGCCACGTGGGTTCTGACGAGGTCCGCCAGTGCGCGGTGCTGCTCGGACTCGGGCAGCGCGGCCAGCCGTCCGGCCAGTTCGGACCCCGCCGGGGTCGGCTCGGTCCCGCCGTCCAGCGCGAGGATCTCGCGGACCTCGGGCAGCGCGTGCAGCAGCGGCCGGGGCCTGGCGGCGGAGTAGGTGGGGGCGAAGCGCGACCAGTCGAGGTCGGCGACGACCAGGTGGTGCTCGTCGTGGTCCAGGGCGCGGCCGAGCGCGGCCGAGGCCAGGCGCGGGTCCATGGGCGGGATGCCGTGCAGGCGCAGCGCCTCGCCGAGGGCCTCCTCGTCGACCATGCCGCCGCCGCCCCAGGTGCCCCAGGCGATCGAGGTGACCGGCGCGCCCCGGTGGTGGCGGCGGTGGGCGAGGGCGTCGAGGCGGGCGTTGGCCGCCGCGTAGCCGGACTGGCCCGCGGAGCCCCACACGGCGGCGCCGGAGGAGAAGAGCACGAACGCGTCCAGCTCGCGGCCGTCGAGCAGCTCGTCGAGGTGGTGGGCGCCCGCGACCTTGGCGCGGCCGGTGGCCACGAAGTCGGCGAGCGCGGTGTCGCCCAGGTGCGCCTCGTCGGGCAGGGCGCCCGCCGCGTGCACGACGGTGAGCGGGCCTTCCGGCAAGCCGTCGACCAGTGCGGCGACCTCGGCGCGGTCGGCCACGTCGCAGGCCACCAGGGTGGTGGTGGCGCCCAGCGCGTCCAGCTCGGCCGCGAGTTCCCGCGCGCCGGGCGCGTCCGGGCCTCGGCGGCTGACCAGCACGAGGTCCCTGGCGCCGCGCCCGACCAGCCAGCGCGCCACGTGCGCGCCGACGCCGCCGGTGCCGCCGGTGATCAGGACCGGGCCGCGCGGGGCCCAGTCGCGGGCGGGGGCGCCGGTGAGCGGGGCGCGCACCAGCCTGCGGGCCAGCACGCCCGCCGGGCGCAGCGCGACCTGGTCCTCGGTGCGGTGCGCGAGCACGTCGACCAGGCGGTCGAGCGCGGCGCTGTCCACCTCGGCGGGCAGGTCCACGACGCCGCCCCAGGTGAGCGGGTGGTCGAGGCCCAGCGCCCCGGCCAGGCCCCAGACGGCGGACTGGGCGGTGGAGGTCAGCTCCTCGAACGGGTCGACGGCGACCGCGCCCCTGGTGAGCAGCCAGGTGGGGGCGGTGACGCCCGCGTCGCCGAGCGCCTGCACCAGGGTGATGGCGCGCTCGACGCCCCGGCTGATCGTCGGGTGCTCGGCGTGCGGGGTGTCGTCCAGCGCGACGAGCGCCAGCACGCCCTCGACCTCGGCCCCGCGCAGCTCGGCGGCGAGCGCGGCCCGGTCGTGGCCCGCCGGGTCGAGCAGCACGGCGGACGCGCCGCGCGCGGTGAGCCGCTCGGCTGCGGAGGCGGCCAGCGGGTCACCCTCGGGGGCGACGAGCAGCCAGGCGCCGGACAGGCGCAGCGCGGGCGGCTGGTTCACCGGCCGCCAGGTCACGCGGTAGCGCCACGAGTCGGCGACGGCGCGCTCGTTGCCGCGCGCCCGCCAGCCTGCCAGCGCGGGCAGGACGCGGTCGACGTCGTCGGGGTCGGCCCCGAGCAGTTCGGCCAGCTCCGCGTTGTCGACGGCGCGCCAGAACTCCTCGTCGGCGCGCTCGACGGGGGCGGTGGCCGCCTCGGTGGGCTCCAGCCAGTAGCGCTGGACCTGGAAGACGTGGGTGGGCAGGTCGACGCGCCTGCCGCCGGGGTGCGCGGCGGCCCAGTCGACGGCGTGGCCGTGGGCGTGCGCCCGCGCGACGGCGGCGGCGAGCGCGGCGACCTCCTCGCGGTCGCGGCGCTGGGTGGCGGCGAGCGCGGTGGTCTCCGGGTTCAGGAAGGCGCGGGCCATGCCGGTGAGCACGCCGTCCGGGCCGACCTCCAGGAACCTGGTGACACCGCGGGACTCCAGGAACGCGACCCCGGCGTGGAAGCGCACGGCGGCGCGGACGTGCCGCACCCAGTAGTCGGCCGAGTCGAGGTCGCCCGCGGTGGCGGACTCGCCGGTCACGGTGGACACCAGCGGGGTGCTCGGCGCGTGGTAGGCGAGGGTGGCCGCGACCGCGCGGAACTCCGCCAGCATCGGCTCCATCAGCGGCGAGTGGAAGGCGTGCGAGACGCGCAACCGCTTGGTGCGACGGCCTTCCAGCGCGGCGGCGATCCGGTCGACCGACTCCTCGGCCCCGGAGACGACGACGGAGGTGGGGCCGTTGACGGCGGCGATGCTGACCCGCTCGTCCAGCAGCGGGAGGACTTCCTCCTCCGTCGCCTCGACGGCGAGCATCGCGCCACCGGACGGCAGCGCCTGCATCAGCTTCCCGCGCGCGGCGACCAGCTTGCACGCGTCCACCAGCGAGAACACCCCGGCCACGTGCGCCGCCGCGATCTCACCGATCGAGTGCCCGGCCAGGAAGTCCGGCTTCACGCCCCAGGACTCCAGCAACCGGAACAGCGCCACCTCGAACGCGAAGATCGCCGGCTGGCTGTACCCCGTGCGGTCCAACAACTCCTGGTCGTCACCCAGCACGACCTCGGCCAGCGGCCGGTCCAGCAGCGGGTCGAACAGCGCGCAGGCGCCGTCGAAGGACTCGCGGAACACCGGGAACACCTCGCGCAGCCCGCGCCCCATCCCCGCCCGCTGGGAACCCTGCCCGGTGAACAGGAACGCGGACAGGCCGCTGCTCGCGACCCCGGACTCCACGGACGGCAGCGGGGTCCCGGCGGCGATCGAGCGCAGCCCGGCCACCAGGTCCTCGCGGGTCGAGCCGACCACGACGGCCCGGTGCTCCAGCGCGGCGCGCGTGGTCCCCAGGGACAGCGCCAGGTCCAGCCCGTCCGCGTCCCCCTCGGCGACGAACGAGGCGAGCCGGTCGGCCTGGGCGGCGAGGTCGGTCGCACCGCGCCCGGACACCGGCCACAGCCGCACCGGGAACCGGACCGGGTCGCTCTCCTGCGCCACCGGCTCGGGCTCGGGGGCCTGCTCGACGATGGTGTGCGCGTTGGTGCCGCTGATGCCGAACGAGGACACGCCCGCGCGGCGCGGCCGACCGCCGGTCTCCGGCCACGGCCGGGCCTGCGTCAGCAGCTCCACCGCGCCCGCGCTCCAGTCGACCTGGTCGGTGCGCTCCTCGGCGTGCAGGGTGCGCGGCATGAGGCCGTGCCGCACCGCCATGACGACCTTGATCAGCCCGGCGATGCCCGCGGCGGCCTGCGGGTGGCCGATGTTGGACTTGACCGAGCCCAGCCACAGCGGCTCGGTGCGGTCCTGCCCGTAGGTGGCGATGAGCGCCTGCGCCTCGATCGGGTCGCCCAGGACCGTGCCGGTGCCGTGCGCCTCCACCAGGTCGACCTGCGCGGCGGACAGCTCGGCGTCGGCCAGCGCGGCGCGGATGACCCGCTGCTGCGCCGGGCCGTTGGGCGCGGTGAGCCCGTTGGACGCGCCGTCCTGGTTGATCGCGGAGCCGCGCACCAGCGCCAGCACCGGGTGCCCGTTGCGGCGCGCGTCGGAGAGCCGCTCCAGCACGAGCACGCCCGCGCCCTCGGACCAGGCGGCGCCGTTCGCGCCCTGGCCGAACGAGCGGCAGCGGCCCTCGGGGGACAGCGCGCGCTGCTTGGAGAACTCCACGAACAGCTGCGGCGTGGCCATCACCGCGACGCCGCCCGCCAGCGCCAGCGAGCACTCCCCCGACCGCAGCGCCCGCGCGGCCAGGTGCACGGCCACCGACGACGAGGAGCAGGCGGTGTCGATGGTGACGGCGGGGCCTTCGAGGCCGAAGGTGTAGGCGACGCGGCCGGACACGACGCTGCCCGAGGTGGTGCTGTCCGGGTAGTCGTGGTGCATGACGCCGGTGAACACGCCGGTGGCGGTGCCCTTGAGGGTGGCCGGGTCGATGCCCGCGCGCTCGAACGCCTCCCAGGTGGTCTCCAGCAGCAGCCGCTGCTGCGGGTCGGTCTCGACGGCGTCGCGCGGGCTCATCCCGAAGAACAGCGGGTCGAACTCGGCGGCGTCGTGCAGGAAGCCGCCCTCGCGGGTGCAGGTCTTGCCCGGCTTGCCCGGCTCGGGGTCGTAGATGCCCTCCACGTCCCAGCCCCGGTCGACCGGGAACCCGGAGATCGCGTCGACGCCGTTCGCGACGAGGTCCCACAGGTCCTCGGGCGAGCGGACCCCGCCGGGGTAGCGGCAGGCCATCGACACGATCGCGATGGGCTCCCGGTCACGGTCCTCCAGCTCGCGCACCCGCCGCCTCGCCTGCTGGAGGTCGGTGGTGGCCCGCTTGAGGTAGTCGCGGAGCCTGTCGTCGTTCGCCATCGGTGTTCCACCCATCTTCAAGCGCCGTCGGGACCGGTGACCGAGGTCAGGAGATGCCGAGTTCGTTGTCGAGCACCGCGAACAGCTCCTCGTCGGTGGCCTCGCCGAGGTCGTGCCCCGCGTCCTCGGTTCGGCCGCGCGCGTCGTGCCAGGTGCGCAGCAGCGCCTCCAGGCGGGCGGTGACCCTGGCCGCGTCCTCGTCGGCGACCGAGGCGAGCGCGGCCTCCAGCCGGTCGGCCTCGGCGAGGACGGACCGCGCGTGGTCCTCCTCCACGACGAGCTGGCCCAGCAGCTCGCGGGCGAGCGCCTGCGGCGAGGGGTGGTCGAAGACCGCGGTGGCGGGCAGCCGCAGCCCGGTGGCCGCGCCGAGGAGGTTGCGCAGCTCGACGGCGGCCAGCGAGTCGAAGCCCAGTTCCTTGAACGCCCTGGTGGGCGTGACCTCCTCGACCCCGGCGTGGCCGAGGACGGAGGCGGCGTGGGCGCGCACCAGGTCGAGCAGGAGCTGCTCGCGCTCGACGGCGGGCAGCCCGGCGAGGCGGTCGGCCAGCGGTCGGGCGTCCGCGCCGGACGCGGTGAGGGCGGCGCGCCGGGCCGGGACCCGGACCAGGCCGCGCAGCACGGCGGGCAGGTCGTCCACGCGGGCCCGCAGCGCCATCAGGTCCACCCGCATCGGCACGAGCGCGGCCTCACCGGTGGCGAGCGCGGCGTCGAACAGGGCGAGGCCCTCGGCGGGCGGCAGCGCGGGCATCCCGAGCCGCTCCATGCGGCGCAGGTCCGCGTCGTCCAGGTCGGCGCCCATGCCGCTGCCCGCCCACAGGCCGAACGCGAGCGAGGTCGCGGGCAGGTCGTGGGCGCGGCGGTGCTCGGCCAGGGCGTCCAGGAACGCGTTGGCGGCGGCGTAGTTGGCCTGCCCGGCGCCCGCGACCACGGCCGCCGAGGAGGAGATGAGCACGAACGCGGCCAGGCCCTCGGTGAGCCGGTGCAGGTTCCAGGCCGAGTCGACCTTGGCGCGCAGCACCGCGTCGACCTGCTCGGGGGCCAGGTCGGCGAGGAGGGCGTTGTCGACGACGCCCGCGGCGTGCACGACGGCGGTGAGCGGGTGCTCGGCCGGGACCGCGGCGAGCAGCGCGGTGAGCGCGTCGGCGTCGGAGGCGTCGCAGGCGGCGATGGCGACCTGCGCGCCCCGGTTCTCCAGCTCGGCCTTGAGCTCGGCCGCGCCGGGCGCGCCGAGGCCCCGGCGGCTGGTGAGCAGCAGGTGGGTGACGCCGTGCTCGGTGACCAGGTGGCGGGCCAGGAGGCCGCCGAGGCCGCCGGTGCCGCCGGTGATCAGGACGGTGCCGTCCGGCCGCCAGGTGGAGGCGGTGGTCTCGGGCAGCACGGCGCGGTGCAGGCGCGGCACCAGGACCTTGCCGTCGTGCAGGGCCAGCTCGGGCTCGCCGGTGCCGATGGCGGCGGGCAGCAGGTCCTCGGAGCCGGGTTCGACGTCGACGACGGTGAAGCGGCCGGGGTTCTCCGCCTGCGCGGCGCGCAGCAGGCCCCACAGGGGGGCGCGGGTCGGGTCGGCGGGGACGGCCGCGCGGGTCAGCACCACCAGGTGCGAGCCGGTGAGGCGGTCGTCGGCGAGCCAATCGGTGAGCAGCGCGAGCGCGGCGTGGGTGGACTCGCGGACCTCGGCGGGGACGTCGGTGGGGTCGCTCGCGGGCGCGATCGGGGCGAGCACGACCTCCGGCGGCGGGGCCCCGCCGTCCAGGTGGGCGCGCAGCGCGGCCAGGTCGGCGTGCGCGGTCGCGGTGGTGGTGGGCCACTGCCCCAGCACGGCCCAGTCCTCGGCGGTCGGCACCGGCACCGCGCCTGCCCTGGCGGGCGTCCAGCGCAGCCGGAACAGCGACTCGTGGTAGCCGCGACCGGCGGTGCCGCCGAGCTGCTCGGCGGAGACCGGGCGCACGACGAGCTGCGCGATGGTGGCGACCGGCGCGCCCTGGCCGTCCGCGACCGCCACGGAGAGCTGGTCGGGGCCGGTCTGGGTGATGTGGACGCGCAGCTCGGTGGCGCCCTGCGCGTGCAGGGTGACGCCGTTCCAGGCGAACGGGAGCGGGGTGCGCTCCTCGGAGCCGTCCGCGAGGTTGGCGTGCAGCGCGGCGTCGAGCAGGGCCGGGTGCAGGCCGAAGCGGGCGGCGTCGGCGTGCGCGGTCTCGGGCAGCACGGCGTGGGCGAACAGCTCGCCGTCCGCCCGCCGCCACAGCGCGCGCAGGCCCCGGAAGACCTCGCCGTAGCCGTAGCCGTTGTCCGCCAGGCGCGGGTAGAACCCTTCCAGGTCAACGGCTTCCGCGCCCTCCGGCGGCCACGCGGTCAGCTGCTCGGGCGCGCTGTCGCGGGCGGTGCCGAGCAGGCCGGAGGCGTGCCGGGTCCACTCCTCGCCGGGCTGGGCGCCCTCGGGGCGCGAGTGGATCGCCAGGGTGCGGCGGCCGTGCTCGTCGGGGGCGTCGGCGGTGACCCGCAGCGCCAGCGCGCCGGTCTCGGGCAGCGGCAGCGGCGCTTCGAGGGTCAGCTCCTCCACCAGGTCGCAGCCGACCTGGTCGCCCGCGCGGACGGCCAGCTCGACCAGGCCGGTGCCGGGGACGATCGGGGTGCCGTGCACGGCGTGGTCGGCCAGCCAGGCGTGGGTGCTCGCGGAGAGCCTGCCGGTGAGCACGACGCCGTCGCTGGCGGGGGTCTCCACGACCGCCGTCAGCAGCGGGTGCTCCCCGCCCTGCAGGCCGAACGAGGTGGCGTCGCCGGACGGGCCGTCGGACTCCAGCCAGTAGCGCTTGCGCTGGAACGCGTAGGTGGGCAGGTCGACGCGCTGCCCGCCGCGCCCGGCGTGGAAGGCCGCCCAGTCCACGTCGACGCCGTGCGCGAACGCGGCGGCGAGGCCGGTGGTGAGGGCGACGACCTCGTCGCGGCCCCGGCGCTGGGTGGCGACGGCCGCGCCGCGCTCGACCATGCCGGTGAGCACGCCGTCCGGGCCGACCTCCACGAACCGGGTGACGCCGTGCCCGGCCAGGTGCTCCAGGCAGGCGTGGAAGCGCACGGTGTCGCGGACGTGGGAGACCCAGTACTCGGTGGTGGCGACGGCGTCGGTGGCCGGGCCGCCGGTCGAGGTGGAGGCGAACGGGATGAGGGGCTCGTGGAAGGAGACCTTGTCGGCGATGCGGCGGAACTCCTCCAGCATCGGCTCCATGAGCGGCGAGTGGAAGGCGTGCGAGACGCGCAACCGCTTGGTGCGCCTGCCGTCCAGCGCGGCGGCGACCTGGTCGACGGCGGCCTCGGCCCCGGAGACGACCACGGCGGTGGGGCCGTTGACGGCGGCCAGGCCGACCTGGTCGGTCAGCAGGGGCAGGACCTCCGCCTCGGTGGCCTCGACGGCGAGCATCGCGCCGCCGGGCGGCAGCGCCTGCATCAACCGGCCGCGCGCCACGACCAGCGCGCAGGCGTCCTCCAGGGAGAACACGCCCGCGACGTGCGCCGCGGCGATCTCGCCGATGGAGTGCCCGGCGACGAAGTCCGGGGTGACGCCCCAGGACTGGAGCAACCGGAACAGCGCGACCTCGAACGCGAACAGCGCGGGCTGGCTGAAACCGGTGCGGTCCAGGACCTCCTGGTCCTCGCCGAGCACCACGTCCGCCAGCGAGACCTCCAGCTCGCGGTCCAGCAGCGCGCACGCGGCGTCGAACGCCTCGCGGAACACCGGGAACGCCGCGCGCAGCTCGCGGCCCATGCCGACCCGCTGGGAGCCCTGGCCGGTGAACAGGAACGCGGTGCGGCCCTTGTCCGCGACGCCGCGCACCGAGCCCGGCGCGCCCTCGACGAGGGCGGCGGCGAGGTCCTCGGCGGTGCGGCCGACGACGGCGAAGCGGTGCTCCAGGTGGGCGCGGGTGGTGGCCAGCGAGAAGGACACGTCGACCGGGTCGAGCCCTTGCACGGCGCCGCGGAGCCTGCGGACCTGGGCCGCCAGCGCCTCGGGCGTGCGGGCGGACAGCACCCACGGCACGACGTCGGTCTCCACGCGCGGCAGCTCGGCCTCGGCGCCCGCCTCGGCGGGGTCGGCGGCGGTCTCCGCGACCGGCGCGGGGGCCTGCTCCAGCACGACGTGCGAGTTGGTGCCGCTGATGCCGAACGAGGACACGCCCGCGCGGCGCGGACGGCCGGTCTCCGGCCACGGCGTGGCCTCCAGCGGCAGCCGGACCGACCCGGCGGTCCAGTCCACGTGCGTGGTGGGGGCGCTCACGTGCAGCGTCCTGGGCACGGTGCCGTGCCGCATGGCCATCACCACCTTGATGACGCCCGCGACGCCGGCGGCGGCCTGGGTGTGGCCGAGGTTCGACTTGATCGACCCGAGCAGCAGGGGGTGCTCGCGGTCCTGGCCGTAGGTGGCGAGCACGGCCTGCGCCTCGATCGGGTCGCCGAGGGAGGTGCCGGTGCCGTGCGCCTCCACGACGTCCACGTGCTCGGCGGACAGCCCGGCGTTGGCCAGCGCGGCGCGGATGACGCGCTGCTGCGAGGGGCCGTTGGGGGCGGTCAGGCCGCTGGACGCGCCGTCCTGGTTGACGGCGGTGCCGCGCACGACGGCGAGCACCCGGTGGCCGTTGCGGCGGGCGTCGGACAGCCGCTCCAGCACGAGCACGCCCGCGCCCTCGGACCAGCCGGTGCCGTCGGCGTCGTCGGAGAACGGCTTGCAGCGCCCGTCGGGGGCGAGGCCGCGCTGGCGGGAGAAGTCCACGAACGTCTCGGGCGAGGGCATCACGGTCACGCCACCGGCGAGCGCGAGCGAGCACTCGTCGCGGCGCAGCGCCTGCACGGCCAGGTGGATCGCCACCAGCGACGAGGAGCACGCGGTGTCCACGGTGACCGCCGGGCCCTCCAGCCCGAGCGCGTAGGCGACGCGGCCGGTGAACACGCTGCCCGCGTTGCCGTTGCCGATGAAGCCCTCGAACTCCTCGGGCACGGTGGTCAGGCGCGAGGTGTACTCGTGGTACATCAGGCCCGCGTAGACGCCGGTGCGGCTGCCCTTGAGCGCGGTGGGGTCGATGCCCGCGTGCTCGAACGCCTCCCACGCGGTCTCCAGCAGCAGGCGCTGCTGCGGGTCCATCGCGGTGGCCTCGCGCGGGGAGATGCCGAAGAACGCGGCGTCGAAGTCGGCGGCGTCGTGCAGGAACCCGCCCGCCATGGCGTAGCTGTGGCCGCGCTTGTCCGGGTCGGGGTCGTAGAGCGAGTCCAGCTCCCAGCCCCGGTCGGTGGGGAACGAGGAGACCGCGTCCACGCCGCCCGCCACCAGGTCCCACAACCGGTCGGGTCCGGTGACCCCGCCGGGGAACCGGCAGCCGATGCCGACGAGGGCGATCGGGTCGTTCTCCCTGCGCTCCACCTCGCGGAGCCTGCGCCGCGCCTCGCGCAGGTCGGCGGTGGCCCGCTTCAGGTAGCCCAGGAGCTTTGCCTCGTTTTCCACGCACGCCTCCAGGACAGTTCCCGCTTCGCGTTCTGACCATTCCGACACGGCGGCCGGGAATCGTCCCGGCTGTCGTTTCTCCGCTTCGCGCCGCACGTCACAGGGCAGGGGTCAGCACCGGGAATTGCTCCCGGAAAGCATTGACCGATCCCGACCGGCACGCACGGCACCTCGGCCCGCTATTGCGCGAACCGCTTTCCACGATGACGCTACGAAAGGCCGGACAGGACGGCCAACCCCTAGCCCGCCCTTAGCTTCCCCCTAGCGGGGTTTGGTCCACCGGGGGTCGTGCGGGGACCCCTGCGCACCCCTCCGGACACCCCTCCGCGCACCCCTCCGGGCACCCCCTGCGGGCCCGTGGAACGACAGGATCCCGGCCACACCAGGGGTGCGACCGGGATCGGGTTGACGGCGGTGGGGAGGGTCAGGTGACGAGCGAGCCCTCGTCGTCCTTCACCGGGCTGACCAGGGCGGCCGGGAGCTCCGGGGCGGGCTGCGGGGCGTCGTGGGCGGGATCGGCCGCGGGGTGCGCGGAGGGCTTCCCAGGGGTCTTCCCGGCGCTCTTCCCAGGGGCCTCGCCCGCGCTCTCGGCGGCGGCCTCCCCGGCGGTCCCGGCCCGCTTCGCGGCGTCGGCCCCCTCCTCGGCGCTCCCCCCTGCGACAGGGGTCCCGGCGTCGCCGTCGGGATCGACCTCGGGGGTGGCGTCGGCGGCGGCCTCGGTCGCCGCCTCCACGGCGGCGTCGGGCGCGGGGCCGGGGCGGGGGACCTTGGCCAGCAGGGCCGCGGCGACGAAGGTGGTGAGCAGCAGCACCCCGGCCACCGACCAGGCCGAGACCTGCACCTCGTGGGTGAACGCGGTCCTGGCGGCCAGGCCCAGCGCGTCGCCGGTGGCGGCGGGCAGCGCGGCGGCGACCTCCACGGCCGAGCCGAGCGTCTCCTTGGCGGTGGTCAGCACGTCCGGGGACACCCCGGCCGGGCTCAGCTCGGTGAGCTCGGAGCGGTAGACGAACGCGCCGAGGCTGCCGAGCACCGCGACGCCGAGCGCGCCGCCGAACTGGCTGCCCGTCTCGGACAGCCCGGACGCGGCGCCCGCGCGCTCCTGCGGCGCGGTGGTGACGACCAGCTCCGCGGTCAGGGTCAGCACCATCGCCAGGCCCATGGCGCTGAGCGACTGGCCGACGACGGCCTGCGCGAGCCCGTCCTCCACCCGCACCTGCGACATCACGACGGAACCGCCGACGCCCAGCAGCAGGCCGAGCGCGACCACCCGCGAGTAGCGCAGCTTCGCGACGAGGACCGGGGCGAACAGGGCCGCGCCGAGCGCGCCGGTGAACGCCTGCGGCAGCGACCACAGCCCGGCCTCGAACGGTTCCAGCCCGAGCACCAGCTGGAGGTACTGGCTGGTGAAGAACATGAAGCCGATCATGGCGAAGTTGGCGAGCACGTTGGTGGCCAGCGCCGCCGAGAACGCGGCCTTGCGGAACAGGCTCACGTCGAGCATCGGGTCGTCGGTCTTGTTCTGGCGCACCAGGAACACCGGCAGCAGCACCAGGCCGAGCGCGATGCCCGCGAAGGGCTGCCAGCCTGCCCCGCGCTCCGCGAGCTCCTTGATGCCCCAGATGACCGGGAGCACGGCGGCGAACAGCAGCGCGGAGCTGAGGAGGTCGAACCTGCCCGCGCCGGGGTTGCGGTACTCGGGCAGCAGCAGCGGGGCCGCGATGACGAGCACCAGCATGATGGGGACGTTGACCAGGAAGACCGTGCCCCAGTGGAAGCTCTGGAGCAGCACGCCGCCGAGCAGCAGGCCGAGCGCGCCACCGGCGGAGAAGCCGGTGGCCCACAGGCCGATCGCGGCGCGGCGCTGCTGGGCGTCCTGGAACATGGTGCGGATCAACGACATCGTGGAGGGCATGAGGGTCGCGCCCGCGACGCCCATGAGGGCGCGGGTGCCGATGAGCAGCTCCGGGGAGCTGGCGTAGGCGGACAGCGCCGAGGCCACTCCGAACGCGACGGCTCCGACGATCAGCAGCTTGCGCCTGCCGATCCGGTCGCCGAGGGTGCCCATGGGGATCAGCAGTCCGGCGAGGACGAACGCGTAGATGTCCGTGATCCACAGGAGTTGGCTGCTGGACGGGCCTAACTCGACGCTGATGAAGGGCAGCGCGTAGGACAGCACGGTCATGTCCATGCTGATGATGAGGGTGACGAGGACGAGGACGGCCAGCCCCCACCACTCGCGCTTGCCCGCACGTGGGCCAGGAGTCATGGTCGCAACGCTACACCGGGATCTATACGCTTGTATATGACGATCGTATGAATGATCACTCGTGGTCGGGTAGGATCATGAGGTGGGCCACCGTGACCAGCTCCTCGACGGGGCGAAGAAGTGCCTGTACGAACGCGGTTACTCGAACACGACGGCGCGCGACATCGTCGCGGCGTCGAACACGAACCTGGCGTCGATCGGATACCACTTCGGCTCCAAGGAGGCCCTGCTCAGCGCCGCGCTGGTCTCGGCGTTCCAGGAGTGGGGCAACGAGCTGGACCGGGTCATGGCGGAGGTCGGCTCGGACCTGACGGTCGCGGGCAGGCTGGAGACCATGTGGGCGGGCGTGCTGAAGTCCTTCACCACGCACCGGCCGCTGTGGGTGGCGGGCATCGAGGCGTTCTCGCTGGCGGAGCGGATGCCCGAGCTGCGGGAGATGCTGGCGTCCGCCTACCGGCGCGCCCGCCCGTCGCTGGGGCAGCTGACCCTGGCGGGCACGGGCGCGGAGGAGCGCACCCGCCTCGCGGCGGGCTCGTTCCTGCTGGCGGTGATGACCGGGCTGACCGTGCAGAGCCTGCTGGACCCGGAGGCGGTGCCCGAGTCGGGGGACCTCATCACCGCCGTGCGCGCCGTCTTCGAGCGCTTCGACGTGCAGCTCGCCCCGGAGGACGACCCGCTGGCCCAGCCAGGGGGCGCCGCGGCGGGCTCCGAGTAGGAGGGGGCGGGAGCCTGCTCCGGGGCGCGGCGGGCTCCGGGGTGCGAGCCCTGGGGTGCGGTCTCTGGGGTGCGGCAAGGGTGCGCTAGGGGTTGTCGCGGGGGCGCGGCGCGGGGAGCTTCAGGGGCACCTCGATCGGCCGGATCACCACCCGGCCGAACGAACCCCGGCCGAACCACCCCTGCCCGAACGATCCCGGTGGACCGGGCCGAGTCCGGGTGGGACGCGCTCGACCGGACACGCCCGGTCGCCCGCGCACGCCGAGCGGTTCGGGTGGGACGCGCCCGACCGGACACCCGGTCGCCCGCTCCCGGCCGGACCCGCCCGGTGGGCCGAGGCCGACCGGACGACCCCGCCGCCCCACAGCCGAGGAGTGCCCGTGCCAGCGACCCGAAGCCCCCTGACCGGGCGGCGCAGCGCGGACCGGGGCGCGGCCCCGTCCGGCTCGTCGCCGTCCAGCGCGTCCCGCGCGAGCGCGCCCACCACGAGCGGCCTGTGGTTGCGCCGGTTCCAGCGGACCGAGGACGCGCCCGTGCGCCTGGTCTGCTTCCCGCACGCGGGTGGTTCCGCGACCTACTTCCTGTCCGCGGCCCGCGCGCACGCCCCGGCCACCGACGTGCTGACCGTGCAGTACCCCGGCCGCCAGGACCGCAGGGCCGAGCGCCCGCTGGAGTCGATCCCCGCGCTGGCGGAGCGGATCACCGAGGAGCTGCTGCCGCTGGTCGACCGCCCGGTGGCCCTGTTCGGGCACAGCATGGGCGCGACGGTGGCGTTCGAGGTGGCCCTCAGGCTGCAGGAGCGGGGCGCGCCGCCGGTGGAGCTGTTCGCCTCGGGCAGGCGGTCGCCGCAGACGCACCGGGGCGAGTCGCTGCACCTGCGCGACGACGCGGTGCTCCTGGCGGAGCTGGTGTCGTTGGGCGGCACCGACTTCCGGCTGATCGACGACGAGGTGCTGCGCGCGGCCCTGCCCGCGCTGCGCGCCGACTACAAGGCCGTGGAGACCTACACCTGCGACGGGGTCCCGGTGCTGGACCTGCCGATCACGGCGCTGGTCGGCGACGCGGACCCGAAGGTGGACCTGGCCGAGGCGCGCGCCTGGGAGCGGCACACCTCGGCGGGTTTCGCGCTGGAGGTCTTCACCGGCGGGCACTTCTACCTGGCCGAGCACGCGGGCGCCGTGCACGCCCTGCTCGCCGAGCGGCTGGACCGGCACCGCTAGGGCGCGGGGGTGGCGCGCCACCTCGGGCGCGCCGCTCGCCCACCGCTCCGGCCCGCGCGCGCCGGGCCCACCGCGTGGGTCCGCTCGGGCCCGCGCGCCTCGGTCCACGCGCCTCAGTCCACTTTCGCCAGCCCCACCGAGCACAGGTGGGCGGCCCACCGGCGCAGGTCGGCCAGCGTCGCCGAGGGCGCGACGTCCCACCGCTGGGCGAGCCCGTCGGCCGCCCGCTCGACGTCGCCGCCGTGCCGCCACAGCTCGATCCACATCCCCGTCTCCTCGGCCGCGAACAGGAACGACGCCCCGGTCGCGGGCACGGCCAGCAGGAGCCTGCCCTCGGGGTCCACCTTCGTTACCACCGGATTGGCCAGTCGCACGTGCACTCGTCTCCCCGATCAGTGACGCCGGAGCGTCAGCGGAAGGCCCTGGGAGCAGCGCTCAGGC
Organism: Actinosynnema pretiosum; assembly: GCF_002354875.1. Lineage (GTDB taxonomy): Bacteria > Actinomycetota > Actinomycetes > Mycobacteriales > Pseudonocardiaceae > Actinosynnema > Actinosynnema auranticum. The sequence continues at coordinate 3,042,792 of NZ_CP023445.1, read as the reverse complement.
TCCCGGACCGCAGTGCGAGGTGGGTGTCGCACCAGTCCTCCAGCGCCGCCCGGTCGCGCGCGGCGCACAGCACCCCGCCACCGGCGGCGGCGAACTCGCGCAGGACCGCGCGGACCACCTCGGACTCCCAGCCGTCGACCCCGGTGAAGGGGTCGTCCAGCACCAGCAGCGCCCGTCCGCCGAGCAGGGCGGCGGCGAGCCGCAGCAGGACCTGCTGCCCGGTCGTGCACTCGGCGGCCTGCACGTGGGCGACGTCGCCGAGCTCGCAGGCGGCCAGCAGCACGCCCGCCTCCCGCTCGGCCTCGCCCCGCGAGGCCCCGGAGCGGAGCGCGCAGCAGACCAGGACGTCGAAGCAGGAGAGCCGGTCGGCCACGGGCACCCGGTCGGGCACCAGCCCGACGCCGGACCTGGCGAGGCCGCAGTCCTCCCAGGGGTCGCGCCCGAACAGGCTGACCCGCCCCTCGTCCGGGGGCAGCAGCGCGGCGGCGACGGACGCGAGCACGGTCTTGCCCGCCCCCCGCGCGCCGGCGACGCCGACCAGCTCGCCGGGACGCACCCGCAGCTCGGCCCCGCGCAGCACGACCTCGTCGCCGAACTGCTTGGTGACCTGGGACAGGCGGACCAGCGCGCCCGTCTTCAGCGCGGCGCGGACCACACCGGTGGCGACCGGAAGCCGGGCGCCCGAGACAGTCGAAACCATGAACCCTCCCTGTGGACGCCTCCCACGCTAGAAGCGCTCGGGGGCGGGCGACATGGCTCTACGACCACAGCGGGGGTGGGGATAAACCGACCTCCGTTCGGGAAGCCGGCTACTCTCGGCTCATGCCCGTCCGGCACCTCTGTGGAAGGGCTAACTCCAACGAGTGAGTCCCTGGGTGGCTTGGCCGAACGCCGGGTGCCCCACTCACCGACGAGCCCCCGGACCTGCGCTTCCAGTCGGGACGCGACCCGCCCGGAACACCCGCCCGAAGATCACCGGGTCGGGGTAGCGCACCGCCGCCGCGCGGCCGTCGGACGTCCCCGGAAGCGTGATCGTCACGGTGCGGAGTCGGATTCCAGGTCACCGGGCGCGCCTTCCCCGTCTCACCCCAGAGCAAACACCCGGTCAGCCGCTCCCGGAAAGCGCTTCGCTTCGGGGTCCCCCGGCCACCGGCGCCCGCAGCGCCTCCCCGCGCGCCCGCCGCGCCCGACAGCGCCCCCCTCACCACCCCGTGTGCACGTGCCCCGCCCACCGCAGCGGCAGGTCCGGTTGGGCCGCGCGGTGCTCGCGCACCACCGCGTGCAGCGCCCGCGCCGCCGCCCCGCTCGCCGCGCCCGGCCCCGGACCGCCGGAACCGCCCGCAGCCGGACCACCCGCCACCGCCGCCGCCCGGTGCGCCGACTCCACCACCTCGGTGGCCACCACCGCGTCCACCGGCCACAGCGCCCCCACCGCCCACTCCGCGCCCCCGGCCCTCCCGGCGGGCACGTACGACGACACCACCCGGTCCAGCGCCGACTCCCCGCCCGGCACCCCCGCCGCGTGCAGCGGCAGCCGCGCCAGCCCGCCCACCGGCCGCCACCACAACCGGGGCAGCTCGCGCCCGTGCGGCCCGAGCGCGTCCAGCACCGGCCGCGCCACCGCCGTCCACAGCCACGCCAGCACCGCCTCCGCCGCCCGCTGCGACTCGGTGTCCTCCCCCTCCACCGCCGCCGCCAGCTGCTCCCCGCGCGCCACCAGCTCCGCGTGCGCCAACCCCGGCAGCACCAGCGCCACCACCGCCCGCCCCGGCCGCGCCAGCAGCGCCCGCCCGCCGGTCGGCCCGCAGAAGACGTGCGCCACGGGCCCCGGCACCACCGGCGGCGCCTCCGCGCCCACCAGCGCGTCCCCGACCAGCTCCACCAGCTCCACGGCCCGCTCCGGCCGTCCGCACGCCAGCGCCGCCGCCCCGGCGACCGCCGCGAAACCCCCGTGCCCCACCGCCTGCGCCGTCGCGTCCTCGCGGGCCAGGTCCAGCGCGGCCAGCAGCGGCAGCTGCCCCACGGCCCCCTCCACCAGCTCCAGCGCCCGCTCCGACTGCCCCAGCGCGACCCGCGCCCCGGCCGCCACCACCGCTGCCGCGAACCGGGTCGGCGGGGCCGCGCCCCCGGTGTCCTCCAGGGCTTCCAGCGCCTCCACGAGCAGCTCCGGCACGTCCGCGCGGGCGGCGAGCGCCAGCGCCGCCACGCCGAACCGGTACCGCGAGCGGGCCGCCGACAGCTCGTCCGCCGGTTCCGCCAGCGCCCGGCGCAGCGAGTCGACGGACTCCTCCAGCGCCACCCGGTCGCCGCTGCGCTGGAAGTCCGCGAACCTGGCGCCCCCCAACGCCGACAGCACCCACGCCCGCCCGAGCCCGTCGCCCGCCGCCCCAGCACCCACCGCACCGGCACCCACCGCACCGCCACCGACAGCCAGGGCGCCCCCGGCCCCCGACACCGCCTGCGCCACCACCCGCTCGTCCTCGGGCAGCGCGTGCACCCGGTCCAGCGCCACCGCCAGCGCCCCCGCGCGCGAGGTGTGCCGCACGTGCCACTCCGGGGTGGCCGCCACCGCCTCCCGCCCGGCCGCGACCGCCTCGCCGAGCGCCCGCGCGTCTCCGGTGCGCTCGTGCAGCCCGGTCAGCGCCGCGCACAGCAGCGCCCACGACTCGGCCCGGTGCCGCTCGGGCGCGACCCGCGCCGACTCCCGGCACAGCGCCGCCGCCTCGCGCAGCAGCGCGGTGTCCCCGCTCCAGTCCGCGAGCACCATGAGAGCGCTTCCCGCCTGCGCCAGCGCGACCCCGCGCTGCAGGTGGTCGGGCGCCCGCTCGGCCGCGAGCCGCCCGTCGTCGGTGGCCGCCCGCAGCAGCTCCGGGTCGCCGGTGCGCACCGCCAGCAGCCGCCGCGACGTCACGTAGTTGATCATCCGTCCGGGCAGCCGCACGTGCCCGTCCGGGGTCGACGCCACCGCGTCGTGGTCCAGGTCGACCGCCTCGCGCAGCGCCTCCAGGTCACCGGTCGCCGCGAACCGCGCCCGCAGCGCGTCCGCCAGCCCCGCCAGCAGGTCCGGGTCGTCCGCCGCCCCCAGCTCCAGCGCCGCCCGCGCGTTCCCCTCGGCCTCCGCCAGCGCGTCGACGTCCCCGGTCAGCTCCGCCAGCACCCGCTGCCGCTCGGCCGCGCCCGCCAGCGCCGCCACCCGGTCCGGCCCCTCGGGCGCCACCTCCAGCGCCGAGCGCGCCGCCCGCGCCGACTCGCGCAGCGGCGTCAGGTCGCCGGTCGCCTCGAACAGGGCGCCCAGCGCGGCGTGCAGGGCGGTCAGCGCCCGCGCCGACTCGGCCGCGTCCCCGGCCGAGGCGACCCCCGCCCGCGCCGCGCCCGCGGCCTCCCGCAGCAGCGCCGGGTCGCCGGTGGCCGCGTGCAGCATCCGCAGCGCGGTGCTGTGCGCGGTCGCGATCACCGCCCGCCGGGGGTCCTCGCGCGGGGTGGACGCCAGCGCCGCCCTGGACAGCTCGACCGCCTTCTGCAGGGTCTGCCCGCTGCCGGACGCGGTGAACGCCTCCAGCAGCGCGGCGCTCTCGGCGGCGAACGTCCCGGCCTGGTCGCGCGCGTTCGCCACCGGCCCGGACAGCGGCGGCGGCGCGGGCCTGCGCACCGGCCGCCTGCGCGGCACCCCCAGGCGCGCCAGCAGGTCCAGCACCGACGGGGGCAGCGTCTCCGGGGCGTCGCGCGCCACCGGCAGCAGCAGCGCCACGGCCTTGCGCAGCTCGCGGCGGCTGCGCCTGGCCTCGGCGCGCAGCCAGTGGTAGAGCCCCAGCACCCGCCGGGCCTCCCGGTCGCCGAGCAGGTCCGGCTCGGCGAGGCGGCGCAGCCTGCGCGCGGCGAGCCTGGTCCGGCGCTCCAGCAGCTCGTCGGTGAACTCCAGGTCCAGCGCGTCCCGGACCACCCCGCCCAGGAAGTCCAGCGCCCGATCACGTTCCCCCATCGTGACCCCCTTCGCCCAGCCCCCACCCTCGTCACCGCGCGTGGGAATCACGTTACTGAAAGCCGCCACCCCCGTGCGGGTTTTCCGCGGGGCGACCGCCACCAGGGCCGGGGGACCTCCCCGCGCCGGGCCCGAGGTCCCGCTCCGGACACCCCCTGACCTGCGCGGCGGGTGTTGGGCCAGGTGGGCTAGCTTGGCGGGCATGGGAAAACCGACCCGGTGGGCCACCGACACCAAGCCCGGCCACTCGCAGTGGTACATCGAGCGCTTCCGCGCCATGCGGCGCGACGGCGCCGACCTGGCCGGTGAGGCGCGCACGCTGGACGCGATGCTGCGACGCGGGTCGCGGGTGCTCGACGCGGGCTGCGGCACCGGCCGGGTGTCCGCCGAGCTGCACGCGCGGGGGCACGTGGTGGTGGGCGTGGACGCCGACCCGGCGCTGATCGAGGCCGCGCGCGAGGACCACCCCGAGGTGCCGGTGCTGCTCGCCGCCGACCTGGCCGACCTGGACCTGGCGGGGCGGGGCGTGACCGAGCCGTTCGACGCGATCGTGTGCGCGGGCAACGTGATGACGTTCCTGGCGCCCGGCACCGAGGTCGACGTGCTGAGGGGCTTCGCGGACCACCTCGTGCCGGACGGCTTCGCGGTGGTCGGGTTCGGCACCGACCGGGGCTACCCGCTGGCCGACTTCGACGCGCACTGCGCGGCGGCGGGCCTGGTGCTGGAGCAGCGGTTCGCGACCTGGGACCTGCGGCCGTGGGACGAGGCGGCGGGCTTCGCGGTGACGGTGCTGCGCAAGCCGTGACGGGGTCCGGGGACCCGCCCCGAGGGGTGGGTCGGGTCCCCGGAGTCGGGGGGATCAGCGCGCGACGAGCAGCGCCATCTCCAGCGGCAGGTCGAGCACCTGCTCCAGCCGGAAACCCGCCGCCGCCAGCAGGTCCCGGTACTCACCCACCTCGCGCTCCCGGCCGCGCACGTTGTTGACCATCATGTGCAGGTCGAACCCGAGCGCCAGCGGGGTCGGGACCTCGCGGACCGGGCGCTCCACCAGGTACAGCGGCTTGCCCTCGGGCATCGCGGCGCGCAGGTTCGCCAGCAGGACCGCGCAGCGCTCGTCGTCCCAGTCGTGCAGGACCCGCGACAGCAGGTAGCAGTCGCCGCCGGACGGCAGCGGGTCGAGGAAGAAGTCGCCGGGCACCACGTCGGCCCGCTCGCCGAGCGCCGCGCGCGCCGAGTCGGCGACGTGCGAGCGGTCGAACAGCACCCCGCGCGCGCCGGGCGCGGACCGGAGCACGAGCCGCAGCAGCGTGCCGTCACCGCCGCCGACGTCCACGACCGTGCCGCCCGCCGGGACCTCCAGCAGGGGCGGCACGTGCGCGAGGAACCCGGTGCCCGCCGCCATCGCGCCCTCGAACAGGCGGGCGTCGTCGGGGTGCTCCGCGAGGTGGTCGAACGGGTCGGCGCCGAACACCTCGGTGAACGCGCAGCCGCCGGTGCGGACGGTGTGCGCCAGCGCGCCGAACGAGCGGTAGAACAGGCCGCCGTACAGCCGGGCGAGGTCGCGCTGGGAGCCCTCGGCGTCGGCGCGCAGCAGCTCGGCCGCCGGGGTGAGCCGCCAGCGGCCGTCCTCGTGGGCGAACAGGCCGAGCGCGGCCAGGAAGCGCAGCAGGCGGTTGAGCGGGTCGGGCTGGGCGCCGACGCGGGTGGCCAGCTCGGCGGTGGTGAGGGGACCGCCCGCGAGCTGGTCGGCGACACCCAGCTCGGCGGCGGTCGCGACGGCGGAGGTGCGCCACGCGCCGGTGAGCAGGGTGAGCACGTGGTGGCGGGTGGCGTCGGTGGCGTGGGCCGGGGTGGTGTCGTGGTCGGGGGCGGAGTCGTTGGTGGGGGCGGAGTCGTTGGTGGGCAACGGGAACAGCCCTCCGGTGTGGTCGTTCGCGCTCGGGTGGGGCGCGGTCCGGGGGAACGCTGCGGCACCGGGGGGCGCACCGTCAAGATCCGCGCCACCGAGGACTGCGGTGCTGGGCGCGCCCCCCGCGAGCCCGGCGGCGTCGAGCACGCCCGCGGTCAGCCCGGCGGCGTCGAACGCGCCCGCGGTGAGCCCGGCGGCGTCGAGCACGCCCGTGGCGAGCCCGGCGGCGTCGCTCCGGGCGGCGCGGTCCTCGGCCCCCTCGCCGTCCCCGGCCGGGTCGCCCTCACCACGCCGGTCGCCACCCCGGTCACCGCCCCGGTCGCCCTCCCCCTCGGCGCCGTCCTCCCCCGGCTCGTCCTCGCCGAGGTGGTGCCGCAGCAGCGCCTCGTGGTGCCCCGGCAGCGCCAGCTCCAGCCGGTGCTCGCCGCGGAAGTACAGCACCGACGTGCCCTCGTGCGCGTTGTGCCCGCCGCCGTCCGGCGCGAGCCCGGCCTCCAGCAGCGCGCTGTGCAGCCCGCGCAGCACCACCGCGTCCCCCTCGGCGCGGAACGCCAGGTGCGCCTCGCGGTCCTGGTCCTCGGGGGTGAGCGGGTGGCCGCCGGTCAGCACGAACAGCTCCAGCTCGCGGCCGGGGAACCCGCCGCCGACCGCGCCGTGCACGATCTCGACCCGCACCGGTCGGCCCGCGCGCCGGGACAGGCGGTCGCGGACCACCGTGCTGGGCACGGGCGGGCGCGGGGCGACGCCGAGGCCGCGCAGCAGCGGGGCCACCGCCTCGGGGGTCGCGGCGCGCACCAGGACCGCCGCGTGGGCGAACTCCAGGTGCGCCTGGAGCTCCAGCGGCGCGGGGCGGCCGAGCACGAGTTCGAGCGCGGCGGCTCCGGTGGCGGTGCGGGCGAACTCGACTGCTTCGGCGACCAGCTCCCGGTCGTGGGAGGTTAAGGGCGCGTCGACGGTGCAGGGCATCACGGGAGGCTCCTCGGGGTGGGCCTTGGGTCCGGCTGTGGCGTTCGGGGTGGGCGCGGAGACCGCGCGCTCGGCGTCACGGCTGCTCCGGCGGACGTCCGACCCTCGGTGCGGCGGAGCGACGGGGCGCGTCCGACCACAGCGGGAGAATATGCTCCCGACCCGCCCCGAATGGCCCATTCGGAGGGGTGATCATCCGATCGTGAATGCCTTTCACTCGTCAGTGTGATGCGTTCTCGGCAATAGGTCGTTTGGGTATTTCCCCGCGCGGTGGACCACGGCGCGAAACCGACGTCCGGCCGCGCGCGGACGCCGCCGGGCGGAGCAGTCGGCGGCGACCGCGAGGACCAAGCGCACGGGCTTTCCGCAGTCGGAAACCCCTGCGGGGCAACGGGACGCCGACCAGCGCGCCCCACCGCCCTCGAGCCGTCACCAGCGCGGACAGGAGCACCGGTGATTCCGACGACGAATTCTGTGAAATCCACGTGAAAGCCGTGCACGCGCAGAGAGCATCGGCGCGGCGAACGGGGACCAGCATCGCCCGAACGGGTCAGAAAGGCGAAAACCCCGGTGACGGGCGCCGATCGCGCGGCGCCGATCACCGGGGCTCGTGCACGGGCGCGGGGTCGACCCACCCGCGCCGGAACGGGTCAGGGCGCGGGGACCCGGATCTCCAGCGGCTCGAACGGCTCACCGGCCTGGTACACGTCGTTGAACAGCTCGACGCCCTCCGGCGCGAGCACCACGTCGCTCGCGCTCCAGGCCGACTCGCCGGGCCCGGCGTCGAGCGGCACGGCGGTGAACGTGACCAGCCTGGTCCGCTCCTCGGACTTGAGGTACGGGTCGGCGATGGTCAGCTCCGCCTTGCCGTCCCGGATGGTCACCTCGGGGTCGGCGATGCGCACGTACAGCATGCCGAAGTGGCCCGCGAACCGCACGTCGCCCCGGAAGGGCAGCACGAGCGCGCCGTCCACCTCGCGCGGCTCACCGGCCTCGTAGCGGATCTCGCCGCCCTCCAGGGGGTGCGCGCCCTCGCCCGCGCCCGCGCGGCCGTCGGGCATCCGCAGCACGTAGTCGACGAAGCTGCGCTTGATCGCCCAGCGCAGGCCCGGTCCCCCGGTCTCGTCCACCACGTCGTCCTGCTCGGCCACCACTGCCTCCCGCCGCGAAAGTCCACCAGCCCAACCGACCCTACGCCGCCCGGACGCGCGCCGGGGGCCCGTTCCGCGTCACCGGGACGGACCCCCGAACCACCGGGCGAGCCGCCGGGGACCGGCTCAGCCCTTCTTCTCCTCGGCCACCAGCACCGGCTCCACCGGGTCCGCGACCGCGGCGGGAGCGTCGTCGGCGGCCTTGCGCGCGGTGACGCCGTAGGCGCCCACCAGCGCGGCCAGCAGGCCGAACCCGGCCAGCACCGGCCACACGCCGCGCCCGATGCCCAGGAACAGCATCCCGCCCAGCACCGGGCCGATCGCCGAGCCGAGGCCGAACACGAACTGGAAGCTGCCGATGTACCGGCTCTTGAGGTGCGCGGGACCGGCCATGCCGGGGTAGGCGAACACCACGGGCCCGCCGATGATCTCGCCGAGCGTCCACACCAGGGTGCCGATGACGATCACGGCGGGGCCGAGCGGCAGGCCGTAGAGCGCGTACCCGACGGCGACGAGCGAGTAGGAGGTGAGCACGACCAGGCGCGGCTTGAGGCGCTGGGTCTTCTTGGTGACCAGCAGCTCCAGCAGGATCACCGCGCCGCCGTTGAGCGAGACCGCCAGGGTGTACCAGAACACCGGCACCCCGGACGCCTGCACGTCCAGCGGCAGCGTGGACATGTACTGCACGTACAGGATGGAGTTGAAGAACATCCCGAGCAGGTAGCAGAGGTACCGGCCGTCCTTGAACAGCTCCAGGTAGCTGCCCGCGGGCGCGGCGCCGTCCTCCTCGGCGCCGCCGCGGCCGGACAGCTCGCGCTCGCGCGCCTTGGTGGGCAGCGCCACGGCGGCCAGCAGCGCGTAGGCGAGCGCGACCAGCGCCTCGCCCCAGAACAGCAGGTGGTAGCTCTCGCCGCCGAGGTGGAACAGGCCGAAGCCGATCAGCGGGGCCGCCGTGGTGCCCAGGTTCAGGCCGAACCGGTACATGGCGAAGGTCATGACCTGGCGGTCGTCGCTGGTCAGCTCGGACAGCAGGGTCGCCGACGCCGGGCGGTAGACCTGGCTGACGGCGGCCACGACGACGATCGCGACGATCAGCGAGCCGTAGTTGGGCAGGTACAGCAGCGAGCCGATCAGCATCGCCGAACCGGCCATGCTGAGCACGGTGGCGTTGCGCGCGCCGAGGCGGTCGGCGAGGGCGCCGCCGATCAGGACGCCGATGACGCTGCCGACGCCGTACGCGCCGAGCGCCGAGGCGGCCTGGGCCTCGGTGTAGCCGCGCGCGGTCAGGAACAGGACGAGAAAGATGTTGAGGAACCCGCCGACCTTGTTGACGAAGACGCCGCCCAGCACGGCTTTCACCGCTAGGGGGGCTTCGACGAAGGTCTGCCAGATCCCGGCGGGCTTCGGTTCGGCGGGAGTGGTCTCGGTAGTCATGGCGTCATCACTTCTAGGCGACGGGACGGGCGGGTCGGCGGGACTGGTGGAGCCGGTGGAGCGGGTCGTGCGGGTGGGACCCGACCGGTCGGACCGGTCGGGTCCCGCCGCTCACGCGGGCGTGACCGAGAAGGCGGCCTCGGCGGCGTCGAGCTGCCGGGCGACCTCCTCACGGGTGCCGCCGACGGCGACGGCGAACCCGACGCGCCCCCAGACGGTGCCCTTCGGCGGCGGGGAGACCACCGCGCCCGGCTGGGCGACGACGACCGCGAGGTGCAGGTCGGGCGGGAGCGCGGCCTGGTCGAAGCCGAGGGAGCCGATGGTGGTGTCCTCCTCCTCGACGTAGAAGAACCGGATGCCCGCGACGCCGGAGCGGGTGCGGGTCAGGTCGGGGACGCGGCCGGTGGCGGCGGCCGCCGCGGCGAGGCCGGGGTCGACGCCGGTGGCGATCTTGCCCAGGTAGGGGATCATGTCGCCGCCGAGCCTGCCGTTGACCTCGACGACCTTCGGGCCGTCGGCGGTGAGCATGAACTCGGAGTGCGTGAAGCCGTCGGTGAAGCGCAGCGCCTCGTGGGTGCGGCGCAGGGCGTCGACGAGCGCGGGGTCGGTGAGCAGCGGGTCGTCGGCCGAGACGAAGTGGCCGACCTCCTCGGCGTACGGGTGGTAGCCGACGACCTTGCGGCCGACGAACAGCGGGGTGACCTCGCCGTCCACGACGACCGAGTCGACGCTGACCTCCTCGCCGGAGACGAACTCCTCCACGAGCACGGGCTGGTCGGTGTCGAACACGACCGGCTCCGGGCCCTCGGCGGCGAGGGTGAAGGCGAAGTTCGCGCGCACCTGGTCGGCGTCCTCGACCTTGATCACGCCGAGGCTGGCGCCGAGGCCGCGCGGCTTGAGGATGGCCGGGTAGCCGAGCCGGTCGGCGGCGGCGACGGCGTCCTCGACGGACTTGACCGGGAGCGAACCCGGTTGCGGCACACCGGCTTCGGTCAGCGCGGCGCGGGTGCGGCCCTTGTCGCGCAGGCCCCACACCACGTCGGGGTCGCCGTTGCGCAGGCCGAGGGCCTGGGCGGCGAAGGAGGCGGCGTGGATGCGGGCCTCGTCCCAGCAGAGCACGCCCGCGACGGCGTCGGTGGCGGCGACCTCCTTGGCGGCGGTGGCCAGCGCCTGGCCGTCCATGGTGCTGGGCAGCACGGTCCAGCCGTGGACGTGCTCGCGCTCCCAGGTGGGCTCGGCGGTGAGGAACAGGTGCACGCGGTACTCGGCGCTGATCGGGCCGAGCAGGTACTCGCGGTAGGTGCGCATCCCGGTGCCCACCAGGATCAGCAGTGGGCGCGGGTCCTCGGGTTCGGTCATGGTGTCCTCGTCTCGGCGGCGGGGTGGCGGTGCGGTGGAGGTCGACCGGTAGGGGCCGACCGGTGGTGCTCGGTGCTGCTCGGTGGTGCTCGTGCTGCCCGGCGGTGCCCGGTGCTGCTGCCCGGTGCTGCTCGGGGCCGGTCAGGGGTGGCCGCTGAAGACCTTCTCCCGCTCGTTCTCCTCCTCGGTCACCGCGATGCGCCGGACGGCGTGCCGCAGCGTCGGCGGGGCCATGAGCGAGGTGACGACGGCGACCAGCACGACGATCGTGTAGCCGGCGGTGGTGAGCACCCCGAGGCGCAGCCCGGCCATCGCGACGATCACCTCCACGACGCCGCGCGCGTTCAGCCCCGCGCCCAGCGCCAGGCCCTCCCAGTGGCCGAGCCCGCTGAGCCTGGCCCCGAGGTAGGCGCCGACGAACTTGCCCGCGATGGCGATGGCCAGCACCGCGAGCGCGGCCAGGAGCACCGCCGGGTCGGCGAGCAGGGTGAGGTCCATGCGCAGCCCGGCGGTGGCGAAGAAGATCGGCGCGAGGACCGCCATGGTGAACGTGCGCAGCGGGGCCAGCTTCGCCCGGTTCAGCAGGCCGGAGGAGCTGAGCAGGATGCCGCAGGCGAACGCGCCGAGGATCGCCTCCAGGCCGAGCGCGTGGGTGCCCGCGGCGGAGGCGAGCAGGAGCACGGCGACGACGGCGACGGTGGTGGCCGGGTCCTCGGAGCGGTCGGCGCGGGTGAGGGCGGCGCGCACCAGCGGTCTGCCCACGAGCAGGGCGACGGCGGCCACCAGGACGAGGCTGCCGAAGGTGAGCAGCAGGTGTCCGCCGCGCAGGCCGGTGGTGGCCATGGCGGAGACGATGGACAGCAGCGACCAGCCGACGACGTCGTCCACGGCGGCGGCGCTGATGGTGAGCTGGCCGATGTCGCGGTGCAGCAGCTTCATCTCCAGCAGGGTCTTGGCGATGACCGGGATGGCGCTCACGCACATGGCCACGCCGAGGAACAGCGCGAACACCGGCCGGTCGGCCTTCTCGCCCACCAGGGAGGCGGGCAGCGCGAAGCCGACCGCGACGCCGAGGGCGAGCGGCAGGAACAGGCCGCCCGCGCTGACCCCCGCGGCTTTCGCGCCGGTGCGGCGGATCAGCTTGGTGTCGATGTGCATCCCGGTGAAGCCGACCAGCAGCAGCACGCCGAGCTGGCCGACGGCGTCCAGGAGGTGGATCTGCTCGGCGTTGGCGGGGAAGAGCCAGTCGGAGGCGGCGGGCGCGAGGTTGGCCAGCAGGGACGGGCCGAGCAGGATGCCCGCCGCCAGCTCACCGACCACGGCGGGCAGGGAGACGCGGGCGCACAGGCGGCCGAGGGTGAAGGCGACGCCGAGCAGGACCGCCAGCTGGAGCAGCAGCACCAGCATGGGGTGGGCCCCGATGGGCGGCGGGGGCGCGGCGGTGATCACGCCGGGTCCTCGGCGTAGTACCAGTTCTCCGGGTTGATCATGCCGTAGGGGTTGATCGGCCCGAAGCCCTTGAGGGTGTTGGCGACCTCGAAGAGGCGGATGGGGAAGTTGGGCGTGAAGATCACCGGCACCTGCTCGGCGATGTAGTCCTGGTACTCGTAGAGCACGTCCAGGTCGTCGGTGGTGACGGTGCGCTCGATGAGCGCGTCGGCCTTCGGGTCGGTGTAGAAGCCGAAGTTGCCGCCCGCGCCGGTGGAGAAGAGGATCTCGCCGGTGGGGTGGTGGTAGGCCCAGCCGCCGTTCCAGCAGCACATCTCCCACAGGCAGGGGGTTTCCTCGGTGGGCACGCACGGCGCGTCCTCGGCGACCAGGACGGAGCCGTAGACCTCGCGCAGGCGCAGCTCGATGCCCGCCTCGGCGGCGGCGTCGCGGAAGCCCTCCATGAGCCGGGTGAGCGCGGGGCGGCCCTCGACGTAGCGCATGAGCAGGGTCAGCTCCGTGCCCTCGGGGATGCCCTCCCCCGCCTCGCCCGGTCCGGTTCCCGCGCGCACGCACACCGCCGGGGTCCGGCTGGTGTCCCAGCCGTTGGCCTCCAGCAGCTCCTTGGCGTGCTTGGGGTCGAACGGGAGCGGCCAGGCGCCCTCGCGCTGGCGCGGGGAGACGTACTCGGTCCTCGGGTACATCGGGACGGGGCCGTTCTGCCGGTAGGCGTAGCCCTGGTAGATGTCGCGGACCGCGGTGTCCTGGTCCAGGACGCTCTGCAGCGCCTGGCGCAGGTAGGTCTGGGCGAACATCTTCCCGACGACGGTGGGGTTGTTGTAGTTGAGCGAGATGTACCGGATGCAGAACGCGGTCTGCGGGTGCATCGTGTAGTGCTCGGCCAGCGGGTTGGGGCCGCCGACGACCGGGTCGACGGCGGGCTCGGTGGCGAAGCTGAGCGGCAGGTAGCCGACCTGGAAGCCGCCCTCGGCGTCCGGGCCCTTCCTGAGGACCTCGTACTGCTCCTCGTCGGAGAAGGTCGGGATCTGGCGGAACTCGTCCAGGTGCGGCTTGTTCGGACCGGAGTAGTGCTCGTTGGGCACGAAGGTGACGACGCCTTCGAGGGTGTAGCTCTTGAGCCGCCACGGCCCGGAGACGACGCTCCACACGGGACTTTCGGCCCACCTGGTGCGGTGCTCGTTGCCCTCGTTGATGATGTCGCCCTGCTCGGCCATCAGGTAGTCGTAGACGGCCTCGACGTCGGCGAGGTCGCCGGAGGCGTTGGCCGGGCCGTCGGCGGTGCGGTCCCAGGCCTTGGGCAGCGGGGTGATGGTGCTGAGCTGGTTGTGCAGCACCCAGTGCTTGGAGTAGGGCTTGTCGAAGGTGAAGAACACCTCGTCGTCGGCGAGCTTGCCGTACTCGGTGAGGTTGTCCGGGAAGTAGCCGGGGACGTACTCGCCGTACCGGGGGCCCTTGACCTTCATCAGGTTCACCCAGAACAGGACGTTGTCGGCGCACACGGTCTCGCCGTTGGACCACTTCCACGGCTTGACGCGCACGCGCGCGGTGCGGCCGTCCTCGCTCCACACCGGCTCCTCGCCGATGCTCTGGTGGTAGTCGACGTTCGGGGTGCCGTCGCTGCCGAAGTAGTACAGCGTCCGGTACATCAGGGCCTGGAACTCCAGGATGTTGCGGGTGCCCATGCGCTCGGCGGGCGTGAACGGGAAGATCACGGCGGGCGGGAAGCCCGGCGCGCAGGCCCAGGTGACGACCCCGCCCTTGCGGGGGACGTCCCCGGCGGGTGCGGCGGTCGGGTCGGCGGCGGTCGGGTCGGTCGTGGCCGGGTCGGTGGCGGACTGTGCCGTGGTCATGTCTCGGTGCTCACCCGTCTCGTTCGGCGCACTGCGCTGTGCGCTGCTCGGTGCTGTGCGCTGCTCGGTGCTGTGCCGCGCTCCGGTGGTGCGGCGCCGCCGCCGGGCAGCGCTTCCCGGCGGCGGCCGTGCGCTAGGCGCGCGGGGCGATCTCCTCGATCACCGAGGTGCCCCGGTCCGCGTGGGCGCCGAAGCGCTCCCAGACCTCGTTGAGCCGGACCCTGCCGTCGGCCAGCACCTGGGGCGTGCTGGTGCAGTGGCCGGAGACGACCCGGTTGTCCTCCAGGACCATGCAGTAGGCGAAGTCGAGCCTGCCGTCGGGCAGCACGGTCCCGGTGAGCGTGCCGCGCCGGGCCCGGCCCCCGAGGAACTCGCCCCAGAACAGGTCGCCGTCCTGGTGGTAGACGGCGACCCGCGACTCCTCGGGGGCGCCGTCCGCGACGGGCGAGAACCTGCGGCCGTCGTAGTCGATCGCGTGCTCCCGCGTGGTGGTCATCGCGCTCCCCCGCTCGTCCCGCGCAGCTCCAACGTGCAGCACTTGGCGCTCCCGCCCGCCTTGAGCAGCTCGGACAGGTCCACCCCGATGGGGGTGAAGCCGCGCTCGGCCAGCGCCCGGTGCAGCCCGAGCGCCTCCTGGGCGAGCACGACGTGCTTGCCGTCCGAGACCGCGTTGAGCCCGAACACCTCGGCGTCGTGGTCGTCGGCGAGCACCGCGTCCGGGTACAGCTCGCCCAGCACGGCCCTGCTGGACGCGGAGAACGCGTCCGGGTAGTAGGCGACCTCGTCGTCGGACAGCGCGGCCAGCGCGGTGTCCAGGTGGTAGTAGCGCGGGTCGACCAGCTCCAGCGGCACGACCTCGCGGCCGAACCAGGAGGCGGCCTCGGCGTGCGAGCGCGGGTCGGTGCGGAACCCGTTGCCCGCCAGCACCCTGCGGCCGACGACGAGGTAGTCACCCTCGCCCTCGTTGACGAACTCGGCCTCGTGGCACGGGAAGCCGCGCTCGCGGAACCAGGTCAGGTAGGCCGGTCCCTCGGGGACGCGCTCGGCGTGCCGGAAGCTGGCGGACAGGACCTTGCCGTCGACGACGGTGGCGCCGTTGGCGGCGAACACCATGTCGGGCAGGCCGGGCAGCGGGTCGATCAGCTCGACCCGGTGGCCCAGCCCCAGGAACAGGCTGCGCAGCCGCTCCCACTGCAGGACCGCGATGGCCGCGTCGGTGGGCTTCTCCGGGCGCATCCACGGGTTGATCGAGTAGGTGACGTCGAAGTGCTCCGGTCGGCACATGAGGTAGTGCCTGGGTCTGGCCACGCGCATGGGCGGCGTCCTCTCGTGGCGGTTCGGTCCGGCGCCGCCGCGTGCGGGCGGCGCCGGTGGTGGGCTGGAACCGGTGCGGTTACTGGAAGTCGACGGTGATGCGCTCGGCGAAGTCGGCCATGGTGGCGAAGGCCTCCGCCTCGGAGTCGCCGGTGGTGCCGAGGAACCCGAGGATGGTGTTGCCGTTCGGCGGGCGCTTGATCACGTCGCCGGGCCGGGCGGTGATCTTGAGCAGGAAGACCCGGTCGGACTCGGCGACCTCCTGCGGCACCACGACCTCCTTGACCACGCCCGCCCCGGAGATCAGGCACATGGAGGTGGTGTGGGTGCCGGTGGGCCGGAAGTGCCGCACGTCCGGCGCCTTGCCCGCGGCGATGTCGACCACGGCGGCGATCGGGTCGTGGTCGGCGGTGACGCGGGCGATCATGTCGAGCCCGCCGCCGCCGACCCGCGCCGCGATCTCCAGCAGGTAGGGCTCGCCCCGGTGGAAGCGGACCTCGGCGTGCATGACGCTGCGCCGCAGGCCCTGGGCGAGCGCGCCCGCCTTGACCACGGCGTGCACCGCCGCCAGGTCGCGCGGCGACATGGAGGTGGGGGCGTGGTGCACGTCGTCGTCGAACGTGCCGCCCTCGGCGGTGATCCGGTCGACCACGGACCCGAGGTAGACCTCGCCGTCCCAGGCGACCGCCTCCATCAGGTACTCCTTGCCGTCCAGGAACGACTCGACCAGCAGGGCGTTGGGCCCCAGGTCGATCCCGTCGGCCTCGGAGTTGGCCCAGAACAGGTCCCGGATGCCCTCGGCGGCCTGCGCGTAGTGCTCGGCCAGCTCGGCCTCGTCGTCGCACTTGAAGACGAAGTGGCTGCCCGCGCCCAGGGTGGGCTTGACGATGACGGGGAACCCGAACTCGCGCGCGGCCTCCTGCGCCTCCTCCAGGCTCTCGACGTGCCGGAAGCCGGGGATGGGAGCGCCCCCCGCCTGGTGGGACTGGCGCATCAGCAGCTTGTTGCGGCTGTTGACGGCGGCCTCGCGGCCGATGGTGGGCAGGCCCAGCGCCTCGGCGATGACGGCGACGGCGACGACCGCGGCCTCGGAGAAGGTGATCACGCCGTCGAAGTGCTCGGCGGCGTGCCACTCCTTGGCGACCTCGACCATCTTGTCGATGTCCTTGGAGCCGACCAGGCGGTAGCGGTCGGCGGGCCAGAAGTCCTCGGTGCCCTCGCCGTTGAGCACGTGCAGGTCGACGCCGAGGTCCTGCACCTGCCGGTAGCGGGAGTGGTAGTAGTCCAGGTACTGGCGGGTCTCGACGGTCAGCAGCTTCACGGCGTCCTCCTACCGGGCGCTGTCGATCAGGGTGGTCGGCCGGGTCGGCGAGTCGGTCGCGGGCAGCCGGGGGAACCGGAACGCCGGGACCTCGGTCGCGGGCCTGCCGCCGAGGGCGAGGTCGACGCCGAGGCCGGTGAGGCGCTCGGCGGTGTCGACCAGGATCGGCGCGGTCCACGCCAGCAGGGTGCGGGCCTCCAGCAGCAGGTCGCCGGGGGCGGTGGGCGAGTGGCCGTTGCGGGCCGGGTCCACGGTCTCGGCGAGCGCGCGCAGCCTGGCCAGCTGGGTGATCGCGGTCTCGGCGGCGCGGCCGAGGGTGAAGCCGGGCAGCTCGTAGCAGAGCCGGAACCGCTCGTCCATCGCCGTGGCGCGCCTGCGCCCGGCCTCGGTGGTGGGCAGCGCGGTGCCGTCCACCACCCCGCCCAGCACCAGGGAGGTGGTGTCCGCCAGGGCGTTCCACGGGTCGACGAGCCTGCGCGTGGTGACCGAGTGCAGCTGCTCGCGGCTGAAGTTGGTGCGCTGGAACTCGGGCGCGGTCAGCGCGAGGTAGAACCGCACCAGGTCCTTGGGCACCTCGGCGAACAGGTCGGCGCCCCAGATGAGGTGGCCCCGGCTGGTGGAGAACTTCTCGCCCTCCAGGTCGTAGAACTCGTTGCAGACGTTGGCGTCCGGCGTGGTGTAGCGGTCGCCGTGCGCCATCAGCATCACCAGGTCGACCAGGCCCCAGTGGTAGACGTTGTCGAAGCCGTGGAAGTAGACCAGCTCCGCGCCGCTCTCGGCGCGCCACAGCTCGTCGGCGGCGCCGGGCGGGTTGCCCTGCTCGGTGGCCGCCCACCAGGTGCTGTACATCGCGGCGGGGACGGCCTCGACCCACGGGTAGACGATCTGGCCGGGGGTCTCCGGGAACGGGGCGGGGATGCCCCAGGAGCCGGGGAAGGTGACCGGCACGTCGGGCAGCGGGCGGGCCAGCAGCTCGCCGATGAGCTGCTTGGCGTGCGGGCGCCAGCGCGGGGTGCGCGAGGCGTAGTAGGAGGAGAGGCGCTCGCGGTACTCCTCCAGCGGCAGCACGAGGATGCGCTGCTCCCGGTAGACCACCGGGTCGCTCGGGTCGATCGTGTACTTCGGGTCGATCAGCTCGTCGAAGTTGTTGGGGTGCCCGCAGTTCTCGCAGGCGCCGCCGCAGCTGCCGGACAGGCACACCGGGCAGGTGCCGCTGACCAGGCCGTCGTACAGGAACACGCCCGCGTTCTTGGCGTAGGGCAGGCGCACGGTGCGCGGCTGGAAGCGGCCCGCGGCGTGCAGTTCGAGGAGGTAGTCGAGCACGGTGCGGCGGTAGCGCTCGTCGATCGGCGGCAGGCCGGGGACGAGGGTGCCCGCGGCGGCGAGCGAGCGGCTGATCTGCTCGGTGGAGGTGCGCACCAGCTCCTCGGGGGCCAGGCCCCTGCGGTGCGCGGTGGACACCACGTAGCTCTGGCTGTCGTCCGTGCAGGTCGTGTAGACCACGGGGCGGCCGGTGGCCTTGAGGTAGCGGGCGTACACGTCGGCGGACAGGTACGGGCCCGCGAGGTGCCCGACGTGCAGGTCGCCGTTGGAGGTGGGCGTGGCCGCGATGACGACGGCGGGCCGCGCGGTGGTCACCGGCTCTCCGCGTGCCTGGCAGCGAACTTCTCGGACAGCTCGGCGTCCCACCAGATCGAGTAGAACTGGAAGTCCTCCTCGCCCCGGTTCACCACCTGGTGCTCCTCGTGCGGGGTGAAGTGCACGACGTCGCCCGCCTTGAACTCGGTGGCGCCCTCGGCGGTGATGATCTCGGCCTGGCCGGTCATGGCGACCCAGATCTCGTACTCGTGGTGGCCGTGCGCGCCGGACTCGGCGCCGGGGCGCACCACGCACCAGGAACCCTCGAAGGGGGCGTTCAGCAGCTCCCACGGGACCAGGCGCTGGGCGACGAGCCCGTTGTCCTGCTTGAGGTTGTCCCGGTCCAACTTGCGCAACTCCATCATGTCGGTGCGTGCCTTCCAGGCGGTGGCGGGTGGGGGGTCAGGAGCGGACGACGTCGAGCAGCTCGGGCTGCACGCGGGCCGGGGCGGGGGCCTGGGCCGGGGCGTGCGCCGGGCGCTCGTCGGCGCGCAGGTCGGCGACGATCTCGCTGGAGCGGATGGCGAGCACGCTGATCAGCGAGTCCGCGATGCCGTGCGTGGCCTCGTTGACGCCCTGCAGGTACACGCGGGCGGTCACGTGGGCGGGGAGGGTGACCCGGTAGTTGCGGGTGACGGTGAAGTCGTCCGCGCCGACCGAGGCGGCCAGGTTCCTGGTCACCAGCGGCATCTTCTGGCTGTAGCCGGTGCCCAGCAGCACCACGTCGCAGCGCAGCTCGGAGCGGGAGCCGTCCTTGCGGTCCACCAGGGTCAGCACGACCTCGTCGCCCTCGGAGCGGGCGTCGGCGACCTCGACCATGGTGATGACGGACATCCGCTGGTCGCCGCTGAGCTTCTCCAGGTAGATGGTGCGGTAGAGGTTCTCCAGCGTCGCGGGCGAGAGGCCGCCGTAGTTGGTGCGGTGCATCTCGCGCAGCAGCTGCTCGCGGGCGTCCGGGAGGGCGCTGTTGAAGGTGTCGACGAACGAGGGGTAGAACAGCTCGTTGGTGAACTTGCTGCTCTCGTAGCCGTTGAGGCCGATGGAGCGCATCACCATGGTCACCTCGGCGCCGGGCAGCGCCTGGTGCGACTCCCAGAACATCTCGGCCGCCGACTGCGCGCCGCCGACGACCACGACGCGCTTGGTGGTGGCCGGGTCGAGCTGCTTGAGGCGCTGGGCGAACTCGATGCTGTGCGCGACCTTCTCCTGCGGCAGGCCGAGGAACTCGGTGGGCACGTGCGGGTCGCGGCCGGTGCCGAAGACCAGCGAGCGGGCGCCGGTGGTGGAGCCGTCGGAGAAGCGCACCAGCCACGAGGTGACCTCGCCGCCGACCTCGGCGCGCGGCTCGACCGCCACCACCTTGCGGCCGTGCAGCACGCGCACCGACTTGAGGGAGGCGGCGACCCAGGACAGGTAGTCGGAGATCTCCCTGCGGTACGGGGTGAACGTGCCGAGGTTGATGAACTCGTCCAGCCTGCCGTTGGCGTGCAGGAAGTTCAGGAACGAGAACTCGCTGCGCGGGTTGCGCAGGGTGACCAGGTCCTTGAGGAACGACACCTGGCTCTGCGACCAGGGCAGCAGCATCCCGCGCTGCCAGGCCACGGTGTCGTGCTGCTCGACGATGGTGGTGTTCGCGGCGATCTCGGGCGCGAGCTCCTCCAGCGCCACGGCGAGCGCGAGGTTCGCGGGTCCGGCGCCGATCGCCAGCAGCTCGACTTCCTGGTGCTCCACGGGTTCTCCCATCTTCGGTGGGCGGTGGCGGTAGGACCGCCGCCCTCGTCGACCCGCCGCGACGGCGGCGGGGTGGTGCGGACCGCCCCTGGTGCGGGGCCGCCCCGGTCAGACCGGTTCGAACTGCGGGCTGACCAGGTCGACCACGTCGGCGACGGTCCTGGCCGCGTGGAAGGCGCGCAGGTCCACGCGCACCCCCAGCCCGGTCTCCAGCTGGGACAGCGCGTCCAGCGAGCTGGTGCTGTCCCACTCGTGCGCGGCGAGCACGGGCGTGGCGCGCAGCTCGCCCCGGCTCACCTCCAGCACGTCGCTGAGGATCTCCAGCACGGCTTCGGCAACCTCGCTCATCCGAGGACCCCGTTCCCTTTCCTCCACCTTGTTCCCGGTCGGCGGCACGGCGCGGGCGCGGCCACGAGCACGGCGGAAGTGCTTGTGCGGCAAGAAGTTCGTGCGATCGGGACGTCATCCCCAGTCCCGCCCGGCCGGTGCGGCCGGAGCGGGGAGAACCCGAGTATTCACCGGGAACCGTTGCCCGCCAACAGGAATTCCCTATGCCCCCGATAGGTCGGGAGCGGCCGGGAAGCGGGCGCGCGGCAGTCGCCCGCAGCGGTGGCGGGCGCGCCGGATCAGGGCGCGCGCCATCGCCGCAGCGGGCTGCGGGGAGGTTCGTCCAGGGGATCGGCGCAGGTGGGAGAGGTTTCCACCGCGCGGGAAGGCGGACCCGACAACCGGACCGGGGAGGCCCGGTCGCACTGTCAGTCCACTTGAGAGCGAGAAGGGTCTACAGAGGACTTCACGTGCCGCGCCGGGTCAGGCGGCGAGCTGGCGCGCGGCCACCCGGCTGGCGGCCAGCACGGTCTTGACCGACCCGCCGCTGCCACCGGCGAAGGTGCGCACCCCGCCCTCGACGCGCAGTCGCAGTCCGCCCGGCGGCCCGTAGCCGTCGCAGGAGGCCACGGCGCGCACCGGTTCCGGGCGGACGCCGAACCGGCGCAGGACGGCGGCGGTGACGTCCTCGGCGTGGGCGGTGTCGACCTCGACGCGCTCGGGGTCGACGTCCCAGCGGTCGCAGCCCAGGCCCAGCAGGAACTCCCCCGGCGCCCACGGCCTGCCGAACAGGCCGGTGACGTCGTCGACGAAGACCGCGAGGCCCGGCAGCTCGACGCGGTAGACGCCGAACTGGATCTGCTTGGTGCGCCACCGCCCCGGCGCGAGCCCGCCGGTCCAGGCGCCCGCGGCGACGACGACGGCGTCGTACCGGTGCTCGGTCCCGCCCGCCGCGACGGTGTCCGCCCCGACGCGCTCGACCCTGCTCTCGCGCACGGTCGCGCCGTGCCTGGCCAGCCAGTCCAGCGCGCGCTCGCGCAGCCCGGCCGGTGACAGGAACCCGGCGTGGCGCTCCACGACGGCGGTGGCCCCGTCGCCGCCCGCGAACCCGTAGCGGCGGGCCGCCTCGGCGGCGTCCACGACCTCGGCGGAGCCTGGCAGCAGCTCGCGCACGGCGGTCAGGTCGGGCGGCCCGGCGTCCGGGGGCAGCAGGTAGACCGAGCCGGTCTCCCGGTAGCCGGTCCACTCCAGCAGTTCGGGGCTGTCGCGCAGCTCGGCGAGGCCGAGCGCGGCGAGCCGGGACGCGTCCGGGTCGCGCTCGTAGCCGCGCACCAGCCCGCCGGACACGCCCGAGGCGTCCGAAGTGGACGGTCCGAGGGTGAACACCTCGACCTCGGCGCCGTGCTCGCGGCGCAACCTCAGCGCGAGCAGCGCGCCCGCTATTCCCCCGCCGACCACGCCGACCTTCATCTGGGCACCTCGGCTGCGCGGCGCGCGCCCTCGGTGCCCGGTCCCCCACAAGTCCGATTCCGCATTGGATTCCCCCTAGCTGGTCACGAGGGATAGTAGGGGGCGCAGGAAGGGAGTCAATGGGGACTGCGAACAATGTTTGCACCCCCACAAGGAACCCCTATGGGGTGCTGGGCAGTTGAGCCGACAGGAGTATCCGCGCTCAAGCCCCCGGCACAGCGGCCCTTCCCTATCGCCCCTCGTGATCAGCGACGACGCATCTGCGCCCGCGCGGGCTTCACAGACCCGGCGCGATCGCGGGCGACCCCTCTGAATCGATTTCAGCAAGGGCGTCGACGCGCCCGCCACCGCCGCCGAAAGCGTTTCG
The DNA here is from genome assembly GCF_002354875.1 of Actinosynnema pretiosum. Classification (GTDB taxonomy): domain Bacteria; phylum Actinomycetota; class Actinomycetes; order Mycobacteriales; family Pseudonocardiaceae; genus Actinosynnema; species Actinosynnema auranticum. The sequence continues at coordinate 3,020,527 of NZ_CP023445.1, read as the reverse complement.
ACGCAGCGGCTTTTGTCCGTTTCGACCGCGCCTGGGCCGCCCGCGACCGCCGGGCGGAATGCGCGGTGGCCCTTTCCCGCCCGGCGGTGTCGGCGGGTCACCCGGCGGGCGGGACCCAGCCCCTGGTGTGGACGAGGTAGCAGTACTCGTCGAGGACCTTGGCGAGCGACCAGCCGGTGCGGCCGAGCCCGGCGACCAGCGCGGGTTCGGCGACCGCCTCGGCGGCCTCGGCGGCGGCCTCGGCGAGGACGGCGCGCGCCCACCCCCGTCCGGTGGCCAGGTGCGCGCGGTAGGCGCGGCCGTCGCGGGCGCCGTGCAGGCCCTGGGCGATCAGGTTGTCCCAGGGCATGAGGGCCTTGGGGCGCAAGGCGAACAGCAGCTTGGACGCGGCGGTCGGGCCGAGCGTCCTGGTCGGGGCGGCGGGGGACGCGGCGAGCGCGGTGAAGCAGGCGGCTAACGCGTCGAGCCGGTCGTCTGCCAGGTCGACGAGCCAGTCGTCGGGCGCGGGCAGCTCGGCGGACCACCCGTCCCACCAGTCGGCGATCGCCGCGTCGAACACCCCCGGCTCGCCGGGGCGGGGCTTGCGGATGCGGCAGCCCCAGGCGTTGAGCCAGGCGTGGGCGGCGTCGCGGTGCGCGGGCAGGGCGAGGTCGATCGCGGGCGCGGTGGCCGCTTCCAGGACGAGCCAGGACGGGTCGGGCCGGTCGGGCAGCGGGGAGAAGGCGAGGGTGGAGGCGCGCAGCGCGGCGAGGGTGGGGGTCACGGGCGGCAGGGTAGCCCCGATCGCGCGGTCCCTCCGGGGTTCCGCCGCGAGAGCGCGCTCGGAACCGGGCGATCGGCCCTAGTATCCGGGCATGACCCAGCACCTGACCCGGTTCACCAGCGTCGACCCCGAGTACCGGCACTACCCCAAGGAGGTCGTGCCGCTCCCGGACCACGACCTGGTGCTGCCCGACGCGCACCTGAAGTGGTACGAGGTGCGCAAGTCCGACGCGACCGTCCCGGACGCGCTGCGCGCCCAGGCGCACGAGTTCCTGTTAGCACGGGTCGCCGACCGCGATCTCGACATCTCCGGAGACCTGGGCTTCGTCGTGCACCACCTGTGCGGCGAGGCGTTCCACTTCCTGATCGCCTGCACCTGGCGCAACAACAACGAGATGTGGCTGTCCGTCTACGCCAGGGACGCCGCGCGGCAGGACTCGTTCGAGCGCGTGGAGCAGGGCAGGCACCTGCAGGTGGTGTGCGTGTGGGAGATGGGGGCGGTGCTGCACGAGCAGCGGGCGTGGATCGACTACCTGAAGTCGTCCCGCGACGAGGCCGCGACGCGGGCGTACCTGGACGACCGGTTCGCGGGGGCGGTCTGAGCGCTGCGCCGGGCGGCGCGGGCCCCACGCCGGGGAACCCGCGCCGCCGGGCCGCGGCAGCCGGTCCTCGACCTCCTTCCACAGCCCCGCTTTCGCCAGGCGCTCCTCCACCAGCGCCCCGCGCTCCGCGCGCCCGACGCCCGTGCCGGTGAGCGTGGGCCCGGCGGTCGCGTTCCCCGCGGTGGACACGGCCGGAACCGCAGGCGGCGCGGGCGGCCGCTAGGCGACCTCGGCGGCCTCGCCCAGGTCGATCCGCGCCCTGGCGAGCGAGAGCATCCCGCACCCGTACGCCTTGGCCCGCCCGATGCCGCTGCCGACCGCCTCCCGCAGCGCGTCCGCGTCGGTGACCACGAGGTGCCCGTCGAACCGCACCGCGTCCACGGTGATGGGCCGCCCGGCCTTCTTGCGGCCGGTCATCCGGGGCGCGGACCACAGCGTCACGTCCGGCGCCCCGTCGGGCCGGTCGCGCAGCGCGAACCCGTGCCGCTGCCCCTTGCGCGCCAACCACGCCACCTGCGCCTCGGGCGTGCGGTGCGCCACCCGCAGCCCCCGCCCGCCGGGCTCGGCGGGCACGCTGTCCTTGGTGGCGTTGGCCAGCAGCCGGAACGCCAGCACCCGGCCGGGCTCGATGGCGTCGAGCAGCGGGTCGAGCGAGCGCACCTCGGCGGGCGAGGTCAGCAGGGTCTCGGGTAACCCGGTCCAGTCCGGCCGGGTCAGGCTCTGCACGTACTGGGTGTACCCCCCGTCGCGCGTGGGGTCGAGCCGCCACAGCACACCGTGGGTCTGCCTGGCGGGCGAGCCGTCCTCGACCCTGGGGTAGCCGGACATGACGGTGCGGTGCATCTCGTGCAGGTTCGCCAGGTCCCGGCGGAACTCGCGGGAGCGCACGTCGACGGTCAACTTGGTCAGGAACACCGCGCGATCAACCTTCCTCGGTCATCTGTTCGGACAGCGCGAACCGCCCCGCGCGGACGGCGCGGGGTCGGGCGGCGCGGGGTGGGGGCACGGGGCTGGAGCGGCACCGGCGGAGCGGCACCGGCGGTGCGGGGACCGGCGGTGCGCGGGCGCGGCGGGACGTCGGCGGAAAGCGCCCGGAGAGGGGCGCGCACATCGCCGATCGACGCGGCCAGGGGCGCGCGGGAGTGCGGGGTTGGAACCGCGAGGATCATTCCGGAACGGGCGTCGGATAAATCGGGAATGGATAAGCGGCGCGCACCGCGACCGCTCGGGGACCCGGCTCTCGGGCCAGGTCGACCACGACCGGCGCGCACCGCCCCGACCAGCGGGAACGCCACCGCGCCCCGCCCCAACGCCTCCCCGGACCAGCCCAGGACCTGCGACGACTTACCCCACGCGGCCCACGCCGGTGGAACCGGCTCGCCCACACCACCCTCCCCCGCGCGCACTACCGCCCATGGGAGGACATGCAATCACAGGATTGCGCCCGGCGGGACGCGAGATAGCGGAAAGGGGCCGAAAGTCCCGAGGGAAAACAATTCGCCGCACAATTGCGGTCAGGTGTTCCGGTGAGCCGGGAACCCGACCGGAGCGGTGCTCGACGGTCGGCGGGAACAGGGGCCTGGGGCCGGGGGCCGGGGGCCGGAGACGGGAGCGCCCCGCGCGGCGTGACGCCTGCGGCGGGGCGGGGACGTGCCAGGAGACCGGGGGCGCCGGTCGGTCCGAACGGACCGAGCCGGCGTCGTCCCCTCCGGCCCAGGTCAGTGCTGGACCTTGTCCAGGTGCAGCATCTTCGCGATGACGGCGTCGAGCTCGCCGTCGTTGAAGATCTTCTTCCAGTCGTCCTTGACGATCGTCTCGCGGCCGTAGTCCATCGCGATCAGGCACGCGTCGGAGAACGGGTTGTCGCCCTTGAGGGTGTTCGCGAGCGCGACCTGGACGTGGCCGAGCAGCATGGCGCGGGCGGCGGGCTCGGGGACGCCGACGGTGTTGACGGTCTCCTCCAGCGCCTCCTTGAGCAGCGCGCCGACCATGCAGGCCACCGTCTCGACGAGGGTGGGCTCCAGGTACGCCAGCTGCTTGACGGTCACCCAGTGCACGTCGACGACCGGCGCGTACATGGTGCGGATGACCTCGGCCGCGACGGCCTGGGCCGCCTCGTTGCCCGACTCGATGGCGGCGACGACGTCCTGCGCCGCGGCGATGCCGCCGAAGGTGTCGGCGACCTCCTCCGGGGTCTTGCGCTGGAGGAACACCGACGGGTGACACGGGTGGGCGACGACGAACTCGACGTCGTCGCGCTTGGTGAGCAGACCGGCGTACGCGGCGGCCGGGTCCAGGGTCAGCACGATGGCGCCGGACTTGAGCTGCGGCACGACCTGCGCGGACACCGGGCCGAGGGCGATGTCCGGCACGGCCAGGATGACGACCTGGGCGTCCTTGACGGCCTCGGCGGTGTCGGTGACCTCGCGGCCCGCGTCCTTGACCCGAACCTGACCGGGCTCGGAGTTCTCGCTGTAGAAGACCGTGTGGGAGGTGCGCGCGAGGTTGTTCGACACGCGCATACCCATCTTGCCGCCCGCTCCGATGACGGCGATGGTCAGGTTCTCGGTCATGGTCGTGTGCTCCTCAGGTAGTCCACGCTGTGCGCGGTCCACAGCTGTTCGGTCTTGCGGGTCGTGTCCTCGTCGCCCTGCCAGGGCAGCCAGTGCTCGACGATCTGGTTGACCCCGCGCTCGTCGGGGCGGACCCGGTCGAGCAGGTGGTCGTAGTCGAGCAGCCCGGTGCCCATGAGCGCGCCCGCGAGCTGGAAGCCCACCCAGCCCTCGCTGCGGGTGAACGCGAAGTCCTTGGAGTGCACGTTCAGCACGTGCTTCGCGCAGCGGTCCACCACCGCGCCCGGCTGCTCCAGGGCGGCCACGGTGTTGGCGGGGTCCAGGCAGATGCCCACGCGCGGGTGGTCGACGCCCTCGACCAGCTCGACCAGCGCGGCGGTGGACACCTGCTCGTAGGTCTCCAGCGCCAGGTCGACGCCGCGCTCGGCCAGCTCCGGCGCGATGGCGCGCAGGTCGGCCAGCGCCTCGTCCGGGGTGGGCCGGTGGTCGGCGGTGTTGACCATGCTGCGCAGCACCTTCGCGCCCAGCGCGTCGGCGATGTCCAGGTAGCGGCGCAGGTGCTCGGGGCGCAGGCCCCTGGTGCCCAGCTCGAACGCCACGCCCGCCGCGTCACCGGCGGCGCGCAGGGCGCGCAGCTGCTCGGCGTCGAAGTCCTCGATGGCCGGGTGGTCGCAGATCTGGAGCAGCCCGACGCCCAGCTCGGCGGTCTTGCCGACCACCTCGACCAGGGTCAGCGGCTTCTCCACGCGGGAGGACAGCTGCCAGAAGAACGCGTAGGTGCTCAGCCCGATGCTCATGCCGGAACCCCTTCCACCTCGGCCACCTCGTCCAGCACCCGGCGCAGCGCGGCGGGGTCGTGCGCGAACCGGCCGAGGAACAGCCCGTCGGCGTCGCCGCCGAGCGCGGAGTACAGGCCGGGACCGGCGCTGCCGCCGTAGATGACCCGGCTGCCGGGCCGACCCGCCACGTCCTCGCGCAGCGCCGAGCACACCGCGCGCACGTGCTCGTGCGGGGCGGGCTCGGCGGCGCCGATCGCCCACACCGGCTCGTAGGCCAGGGTGATCGGGCCGGGCAGGCTGGCGGAGTCGACCAGCGCGGACGCGAGCTGCGCGCGGCACACCTCCACCGCGTGCTCGACCGTGCCGCGCACCGGCTCGCCCACGCACAGCACCGGCTCCAGCTGGTTGCGCAGCGCGGCGGCGAGCTTGGCGGCGACGATCCGGTCGTCCTCGGTGAACAGCCTGCGCCGCTCGGCGTGGCCGACCTCGACGTACCGGCAGCCGATCTCGCGCAGCGCCACGCCGCTGACCTCGCCGGTGTAGGCGCCCTGGTCCTCCCAGGACAGGTCCTGCGCGCCGACCGCGATCCCGGTGTCCCCGGCCGCCGCGACCAGCGCGGCCAGCTCGGTGAACGTGGGCAGCACGAACAGCTCGGCGGTGCCGGAGGCGAGCGCCGGGTGGTCCGCGACCAGGGACAGCACCTCGTCGAACCACTCGCGGGTGCGGCGCGGGCCCAGGTACATCTTCAGGCTCACGCCGATCGCCACGCGCGGGCGCGGGGCTGGCATCAGCGCGTCCCCGCGGTCTCGCGGCCCTCGTCGTACTCGGTGATCAGGGCGACCTTCTGCGCGGAGGCCGAGCCCTCGTCGAAGCGGTACTCCAGCCACTCGCGGGCCAGGCGGCGGGCCAGCTCCAGGCCCACGACGCGCTGGCCGAAGCACAGCACCTGGGCGTTGTTGCTGAGCACGGCGCGCTCCACGGAGAAGCTGTCGTGCGCGGTGACGGCGCGCACGCCGGTCACCTTGTTGGCGGCGATGGCCACGCCGAGGCCGGTGCCGCACACCAGCAGCGCGCGGTCCGCCTCGCCCCTGGCGATCATCTCGGCGGCGGAGACCGCGACCGCCGGGTACGGGGTGCGGCCGTCGGAGTCGACGCCGACGTCGACGACGGACACGACGGCGCCGCTGGCCTCCAGGTCCCGCTTGAGGGCTTCCTTGTACTCGAAGCCGGCGTCGTCGGAGCCGACGACGATCCGGAGCTGCGCGGTCATGCGTGGTCCTCTCGAACGGGTGGTGATGTGTCGCGCCCGTGCCCGCTGCCCCCGTCAGGAGGTGGCGAGCACCCCGGCGACGGTGGTGACGACGAGCGCGAAGGAGATCGCGCCCGCGTCGGGCGTGCCGAGGCTGCGCTCCACGTGGGTGCGCGCCCGGCCCATGCGGGGCTTGAGGTCGGCGGTGGCCCTGGCCGCAGCGTCGGCGGCGCGGGCCGCGGTGGTCCACGGGTCCGCGTCGCCCGAGGCGACGGCGTCGGCGAACGCGGTGCGGTAGGGCACCAGGGCGTCGACCATGGTCTTGTCGCCGACCTCGGCGCCGCCGAGCCCAAGGATGGCGTCGACGGCGGCGGCGACGGCCGTGGCCGCGTCGCCGGGCTCGTCGTCGCCGAAGGCGCTGCCCGCCGCGTACAGGGCCACGCCCCACAGCGCGCCGGAGGTGCCGCCTGCCTTGTCGGCCCACTCGTCGCCCGCGATGCGGAGCGTGGTGCCCAGGCCCGCGCCCTCGTCGACGGCGCGGGCGGCGGCGGCAGCGGCGGCGGTGATGCCGCGCTGCATCCCGATGCCGTGGTCGCCGTCACCGGCGATGGCGTCGATGCGGCCCAGCTCGTCGGCGGCCTGGTCGATCGCGATCCGGGACGCCTCGATGGCGGCGGCGGCGCGCTTGGCGGCGGCCTTCGACGCCTCGGTGGCGGCCGGGACGGCCTCCTCCAGGTCGAGGTGGGTCGTCTCGCCCGCGGCGGGGTCGGCGCTCGCCGCGGGCGAGGGGGTCTTGCGGTAGCCGGGCGAGTCGGCGGGGGCGCGCCAGTAGCGCTCCAGCTCCTCGTCCAGCCAGACCAGCGAGAGCGAGAGCCCCGCCATGTCGAAGCTCGTGTAGAACTCGCCGACCTCGGGCTCGACCAGCTCGATCCCGGCCTCGGCGAGCAGTCGCGCCACCTCGCGGTAGACGACGAACAGCTCCTCGTACTTGACCGCGCCCAGGCCGTTGAGCAGCACCGCCGCGCGGGCGGGGCCCGCGACGGGGGCGTGCTCCAGGACCTTGCGGACCAGGGTGGCGGCCATCTCGTCGGCGCTGGGGACGTCCTGCTCCTCGGTGCCCGGCTCGCCGTGCACGCCCATGCCGATGGCCATGCGGCCCTCGGGGACGGTGAACAGCGGTTCGGACGCGCCGGGGAGGGTGCAGCCGCTGAACGCCACACCGATGGTGCGGGTGCTGGCGTTGGCGCGCTCGGCGACCGAGGCGACCTGCTCCAGGGTCAGACCGGCCTCGGCCGCCGCGGCGGCGAGCTTGATCACCGCGAGGCCGCCCGCGAGGCCCCGCCGGGTGGCGGGGTCCTCCCGGTCGGCCACCGACACGTCGTCGGTGACCGGGACCGTGCGGCTGGGGATGCCGTCGGCGATGAGGCGCTGCTCGGCCTGGCCGAAGTTCAGCACGTCACCGGCGTAGCGGCCGAAGACGAACAGCACTCCCGCGCCGTTGTCGACCGCTTTCGCCACCGACCGGACCTGGCGGGCGGAGGGGGACGCGAACACGTTCCCCATCGCCGCGCCGTGGGCCATGCCGGTCCCGACGAGGCCGCCGAAGGCGGGGTAGTGCCCGGAACCGCCACCGGTGACGATGGCGACGGTGCCGGGCGCGCTCTTGGCGACCCGAACGACCCCACCGGGTACCCGGCGGACACGGGTGGCGTTGGCGGCCACGAAGCCGTCGACCAGCTGGTCGGCGAACTCGGCGGGGTCGTTGCGGAGCCGGGTCATGCGGACTTCTCCTCCAGGGGGGCGGCGGTCGTGGCGGTCCGGCCCCGGCGGTCGAGCACGACCATCAGGATCGCGGAGAGCAGCATGAACCCGCCGACCACGAACATCGGGACGGTGTAGGCGCCGGTGGCGTCGTGGATCGCGCCGGTGATGTACGGGGCGGCGAAGCCCGCGATGTTGCCGACGGTGTTGATCAGCGCGACGCCGGCGGCCGCCGCGGCGCCGGACAGGAACTGGGTCGGGACCGACCAGAAGTTCGGCAGCGCGGCGAAGATCGCGCAGGCGGTCACGGTGATCACGGCGATGGTCGCGGCGGGCGAGCCCGCGTACAGCGCCAGGGGGATGCTGATCGCGCCGACGACGGCGGGGATGGAGATGTGCCAGGTCTTGACGCCGCGCTTGGTGGCGTCGCGGGACCAGAGGTAGAGCACGATCGCGGCCGGGACGTACGGGATGGCCGTGATCAGGCCCTTCTCGATCAGGCCGAACGTGGCGCCCGCGCTCTCCTGGAAGCCGGAGATGATCGTCGGCAGGAAGAACGCCAGGGTGTACAGGCCGTAGATGAAGCCGAAGTAGATCAGCGAGAGCATCCACACGCGACCGGAGCCGAAGGCGGCCTTGAGGCCGTGGTGCTTCTGGGGGCCCTTGCCCGCGTCCTCCTTGGAGAGCGCGGTGGTCAGCCAGTCCTGCTCCTCCTTGGTCAGCCACTTGGCGTCCTTGGGGCTGTCGGCCAGGTAGAACCAGGCGATGACGCCCACGATGATCGCCGGGGCTCCGACGCCGAGGAACATGAAGCGCCAGCCCTCGAGGCCGAAGAAGACGTCGTGCTGCTGGATCAGCCAGCCCGCGAGCGGGGCGCCGACGACCGTGGTCAGCGGCTGGGCCAGGTAGAACAGCGCGAGGATCTTGGTGCGGTAGCGCACCGGGACCCACAGGCTCAGGAAGAGCACGGCGCCGGGGAAGAAGCCGGCCTCGGCGACGCCCAGCAGGAAGCGCAGGGTGGCGAGCTGGGTGTAGTTCTGCACCCAGGTGAACAGGACGGCGACGATGCCCCAGGTCACCATGATGCGGGCCAGCCAGCGGCGGGCGCCGAACTTGTGCAGGGCGATGTTGCTGGGCACTTCCAGCACGATGTACCCGAGGAAGAAGATGCCTGAGGCGAAGCCGAACTGGGCCGCGGTGAGCGCCAGGTCGGTGTTCATCCCGTTCGGCGCGGCGAAGCCGATGGCCGTCCGGTCCAGGTAGTTGATGAAGAACATGAGCGCGACGAACGGAACGAGGCGCATCGCGACCTTGCGGATCGCTGACTTCTCGACTGCGGTGGCCGGTGTGGCCCCGGTAGCCGTGCTGGTGTCCACAGTGACTCCTCGCATGGGCATCTGACACCACTGTCAAGCCTGCGGACAGGACTTGCCCCTCGTGGTGCGGCGACCGCCGCGTCGACCCTCGGCTCGGCGGCGGCGCCTTCGTGTTGCCGTGAAGTATCACCACGCACCGGTCAACCAGTCAACCGGTTGACCGGTTAACCGGTAACAATTCTGTAGCGCGGCATTCACTAGGATCACCACGTGCCCGCGTTCTCCAAGGACCCCATCACCGGTCTCCCCGAGGCCATCGGCGACGTCCACACCGGTGGCTCGCTCGCCGCCGGGGTCGCCCAGGCGCTCCTCGCCCACTTCACCCAGGGCGGGGTGTCCGCCGGGGAGCGCCTCCCCCCGGAGCGCGCCCTGGCCTCGGCGCTCGGCGTCGGCCGCTCCGCCGTGCGCGAGGCGCTGGCCGCGCTGGAGCTGCTCGGCGTCGTGGTGGTCAAGCCAGGCTCCGGCACGTACCTGCGCGGTGACGCCTCCGAGCTGCTGCCCAAGACGCTGAGCTGGGGGTTGATGCTCGGCGAGCCGCAGACCCAGGAGCTGATCGAGGTCCGCCACGGCCTGGAGACCTACGCGGTGCGGCTGGCCGCGAGCCGGGTCGGCGACGAGGAGCTGGAGCGGCTGAGCGGGTACGTCGACACCATGCGCGCCTCGGTCGACGACCTGGAGCGGTTCGTCGAGGCCGACATGATGTTCCACATGGACATCGGCCACATCGCGGGCAACGAGGTCCTGCACCACCTGCTGCAGAGCATCCGCTCGCTGATCCGGGTGTGGGTCGAGCGCGGCCTGCGCGACCGGCCGCACGCGGAGCTGTCGATCCAGGAGCACAGCCGGGTGCTGGAGGCGCTGAGGGCGCGGGACCCGCAGGCCGCCGCCGAGGCGATGGCCGCGCACATGACGACGGCGGGCCTGCGGCTGAGCAGCTCGCTGCCGTCCGGGGGCGGGCGGGCGGGCGACGCCTGACCCCACCCGTCCGGACGGCGCCGCCGGACCCCACCTTGATCCACTGTGGACTATCCACACGAAACCGCTCACACGTTCAGGTGTCCCCTGATAGAACGAAAGCAGGCCAACGGGACCTGCGAGGCGTAGCGCAGGGGGGAAGCCCGCTCACGCCTGAGCACATCCTCGTGGAGCGACATGTCCGGTGGGGGTTACCGCAGCGTGCCCGACGAGCTTCGGGGCACGGCCAGGAGCATCGGCGGCGCGGTGGACGGCGTCGTCGGCCCGCACTGGCGCCCGCCGTCGGGTGATTACGGGCACGCGGGCGTGCAGGCCGGCTGGGCCGACTTCATCGAGCGGGCCGTCCTGCGGGTGGAGGAGCTGCGGGAGCGCGCCGAGGAGCACGGCCGGGAGCTGGAGGCGACGGCGGGCGCGTACGTCGAGCAGGAGCACCGGGTGTCGGCGCGGATGCGGGCGGTCGACGGGCAGGGCCCGGTCGGCGGGATCGCGGGCGGCGCGGTCAGCCCTGGCGGCGCGGTCAGGTCGAGCGTGACCGGCGGGATCAGCGGCGGCGCGGGTGTCGCGGGTGGTGTCGCGGGCGGCGCGGGTGGTGACGTCGCGGGCGGGGCCGTCGGCGCGGTCGGTTCGGGCGCGGTCGGTTCGGGCGCGGTCGGCGCGTCCACCGCCGCCGAGGGCCGGATCGGGCGCCGGTTGGGCGGTGGTCGGCGGTGAGCGCGCTCGGGCAGACCAGCGACCCCCGCGACCTGGTCCCCGGCCTCCCGGAGGCGATCGGCGCCGACCTGCGGCTGCTGGTCCAGGGCGTGCGGGCGGTGTCCGGCGCAGGCGCGGACCTCGGGTCGGTCGACGTGGCCGGGTGGGCGGGCGAGGCCGCCGAGGCGTTCCGGGGCGCGTTCGGCGAGGAGCCGCCGCTGTGGCTCGCGGCCGTCGAGGAGCTCGGCGAGGGCGGTGAGGCGCTGGCCGACTACGCCGCGAAGCTGGTGTGGGCGCAGGCCGAGGCGCAGCGCGCGATCGAGCTGCACGCCGCCGCGAAAGCGCTCTCCCGCCTGGCCCGGTCGCACTTCCTGGCGCAGGTCGCGAGCGGCCTGGTCGGCACGTTCGCCGACCCGGCGGCCGGGGTGTTCCAGGAGGCCGAGCGCATCCTGCGGGCCGCGCGGGACGAGCTGGCCGAGGCCGGTGGGCGGGCCGCCGAGGAGCTCGGCCTGCCCGAGGGCCCGGACGGCAGGCACGGCAAGTCCGGCGGGACGAGGTTCGGCGACGGGATGGACCCGGCCTGGAAGAAGAAGCCGGCCGAGTTCGGCCACGGCGCCTCGCCCGGCCTGGACGAGGACTTCGCCGAGGGCGCCACCGCCCTGCTCGACCTGCTGGGCGTCGACGTGCCCACCGGCGAGTGGTCCGGTGAGGCCGAGGCCAGGGTCTGGGGCGTCGACGGCGAGGGGTCGTTCGACGACGGCCTCCTCTCCGGTGACGGGCGGTACGGCGTCGACGTGCTGGGCGCGGGCGCGCGGGCCGACGCCAAGTGGGGCGCGAGCGGCATCACCGCGACCGCGAGCGCCGAGGCGTACCTGGCGAAGCTGGAGGCGTCCGGCCAGGTCAGGATGGGTGAGCACACCTCGGCGTCGGGCAGCGCCACCGGCTACGTCGGCGCGACGGGCTCGGGCCGGTTCACGCTCAACGCCTCGGGCGCGCGGGCCGAGGTGGACGCGTTCGCGGGCGCGCGGGCCAAGGCCGAGGGCAGCGTGGAGGCCGCGGGCATCGGGGTCGGCGGCACGGCCGAGGCGTGGGCGGGCGCGGGGCTGACGGCGGACGCCCAGCTCGGCCTGGGACCGGACGGCAAGTTCCACGTCGGCGGCTCGTTCGGCGCCGGGCTCGGCCTCGGCGGCAAGCTGGGGTTCGAGTTCACCGTCGACCCGAGGGCCGTGGTGTCGACCGCGGCCGACGCGGCGGGCGCGATCGGTGACGGGCTGAGCGCGGTCGGTGGCGCCGTGGACAATGCCGGGAAGCAGGTGACGAGGTTCTTCGGCGATCTGTTCTAGCGGCGCCCGCCGACGATCAAGTCCGCAGTGGACCGCGGGTCCACGCCCAGGAGGAGCAAGCAGATGGCCACCACCATCCCCGTGCCGATCGCGTTCGCGCTGCCGCAGGGCTGGATCGCCGCGCCGCCGGACGAGGTCGGGTCCCCCGGCGCCGCGTTCGTGGCGCTGCGCCCGCCCGCGATCGACGGGTTCACCCCGAACATCAGCGTCACCGGCGACTTCGAGACCAGGTCGCTGGCGGAGCTGGCCGACGAGGCCGTCGAGCGGCTGCGCGAGGGCGTCGGCAGGCTCCAGGTCGGTCAGCGGACCGAGGTCGGCACCGAGGAGAGCCCGGCGCTGACCCAGACGCTGCGCATCCAGACCGTGCTGAGGGGCAGGACCACCGAGCTGGTGCAGAGCCAGGTGCTGATCGGGATGCGCGGCAGCGAGGACCCGTCGCGGGTGGTCGTGCTGCGGGTCGTCCTGACCTCAACGCTGGAGCGGTTCGAGTCCGTGGTCGAGGAGTTCCGGCAGTTCGTGTCCACCATCGAGCCCGACCGGACAGCGGGGGGACGGCCGTGACCGACTGGGCGGAGCACCTCACCGCCAGGATCGAGGCCATCGACCTGGCCGCGCGGGGCACGCAGGCGCGCGCGGAGAACTACCGCCGGATGACCGAGGAGCTGGCGGAGGTCACCGGGACCGCCACCTCGGACGGCGGGGTGGTGACCGTGGTCGCCGAACCGGGTGGCGCGGTCCGCTCGGTCGTGTTCGGCGCGGCCGTGGCCACCACCGCGCCGGCCGCGCTGTCCGCGCTGGTCACCCACACGATCGCCCGCGCCCGGGCCGACGCGCACCGCGCGCAGGCCGAGGTGGTGCGGCGCAGCCTCGGCGACACCGGGCTGCTGGACCGCGTGCTGGCCGAGGACGCCGCCCTGTTCGGCGACCTCCCCCCGCGCGCCCCCTCGGGCCCCGCGCCGCTCGCCCCGCCGACCGCCCCCGCCCCGGTGCTGGCGCCGGTCAGCGCGCCCACCCCGCAGCCGCACGCCCCGCAGCCGCCCGGCGCGCAACCGCCCCGCCGCCCCGCTCCGGGTCCCGACGACGACCTGGGGGAGCGCAGCGTCCTGGGCGAGGCGTCCTGGTGAGCCCGTTCTGGGCCGTGACGATCGCGCTGGTCGGGTCGGTGCTGCTCACCGGTGCCCTGGTCGGGTTGGCGCTGCGGGCGAGGCGCGGGGAGCGGGCCGAGCTGCTGCGGCAGGTGCGCGAGCACGGCTGGGAGTTCCGCGAGCGCGACGACCGCTGGGTGGGCGTGCACCACGAGCTGGAGCGCCACGTGCCGCTGGAGCCGGTGCTGCTCGGTCCGCAGCCGGTGGTGCGGGCGAGGAGGGCGAAGGACGTGCTGACCGGCGAGCACCGGGGCCGCCGCTTCGCGCTCATCCGGTTCGCCGTCACCCGCAGGGAGAACACGTCCCGGACCAGGTGGGTGGACGAGCGGGACCTGTGGGTCCGGCTGCCCGTGCCGAGGCCGACGCTGCGCGTGGCGCGCGGGACCGCGCTGTCGAACCGGATCAACGCCGCGATCGCCCCCGGCGTGTTCCTGCTGGGGTGCCCGGAGTTCGACCGGGAGTACCAGGTGACCTGCTTCGACGAGGCGTTCGCCAGGGCGGTGCTCACCCCGGAGGTGGTGGCGCACCTGCTGGGGACCGGGCACCGGGGCTTCTGGGTCCGGGGCTCCTGGCTGGGCGGCTTCCCGTCCTACCGCGAGCTGCGGGACGTCGCGGGCGTGCTGGACGCCTGCTGCGACCTGCTCGACACGATCCCCCGGCACGTGTGGTCCTGACCTCCCCCCGGACGGCCGCCCCGCACCCGCCCCGACGTCACCTCCGGGGCCCGAGCAGCGCGATCACCGCCTCCGCCGCCGGTTCGGCGAGCGTGTCCAGCCCGCGCCCCTCCTCCACCGCCGTCGCCATCAGCTCCCGCAGCCCGCCGATCAGGATCGTCGCCCACTGCTTGTCCACCGGCCGCAGCCCCGCCGCCCGCAGCTCCTCGGTGTCGCACAACCGCTGGACCATCACCACGAAGTGGTCGGTGACCTCCCGCTCCAGCGCCCGCGCCGCCGCGCCCAGCGACGGCAGGTCCCTGATCCAGCTCAGCGTCAGCTCCGGCGTGGTCCCCGCCGCGTCGAGCCACGCCCCGACCGCCTGCCTGACCTGCTCCTCCCACGGGGCGCGCGGGTCGACCGCCTCGGTGATCCGCACGATGATCCGCTGGTTGGCCTCGGCGAGCAGCCGCGCGTAGCAGGCCTCCTTGTCGGCGAAGTGCTCGTAGAAGGTGCGCCGCGAGGTCCGCGCCCGCCGCACGACGTCGGCGACCGTGGTCCGCCGGTAGCCGTCCTCGGCGATGCCCTCCGCCAGCGCCCGCAGCAGCCTGCCCCGGAAACCCGCACCCGCCGCGCCGGTGGTCGTCACGGTCCTGACGTTATCGGGCGCGGGCCCGCCGTCGCCACGACCGCAGCCGCACCCCGCGACCGCAGCCGCGACCTTGTGGTCCGGACCACACCGCGCGTACCGTCGCTGCGGGGTACGCAGGTGTACCAAGCGGCCGGGGAGGCCCTCAGATGAGCGAGCACGTGGACGTCCTGATCGTGGGCGCGGGCATCTCGGGGATCAGCGCGGCGCACCACGTGCTGAGCGCCCTCCCGGACCGCTCGTGCGCGGTGCTGGAAGCCAGGGACTCCCTCGGCGGCACGTGGGACCTGTTCCGCTACCCCGGCGTCCGCTCGGACTCGGACATGCACACCCTCGGCTACCGGTTCCGCCCGTGGTCGCTGCCCGAGTCGATCGCGCCGGGCGGGGCGATCCGGGACTACCTCGGCGACACCGCGGCGCGCTCCGGCGTGACGGACCGGATCCGGTTGCGGCACCGGGTGTCCCGCGCCGAGTGGTCGAGCGCGGACAACCGCTGGGTGGTGCACGCCGAGCACGACGGCGAACCGGTCGTGCTCACCTGCGACTTCCTGCACCTGTGCGCGGGCTACTACCGGTACGACCGGGGCTACCGGCCGGACTTCCCCGGACTCGCGGACTTCGGCGGCCGGGTGGTGCACCCGCAGCAGTGGCCGGACGACCTGGACTGCGCGGGCAAGCGGGTGGTGGTGATCGGCAGCGGGGCGACCGCGATCACGCTGCTGCCCGCGCTGGCCCCGAGCGCGGGCCACGTGACGATGCTCCAGCGCTCCCCCGGCTACGTCGCCTCGGTGCCGAACGACGACCGGATCGCGCGGGCGCTGCGCCGGGTGGGCGGCCACGGTGCGGTGCGGTGGCGCAACATCGCGCTCAGCTCCGGCCTGTACCACCTGAGCAGGCGGGCGCCGAAGCTGGTGAAGCGGTTGCTGCTCAAGGACGTCGCGCGCAGGCTGCCCGCGAACTACCCGGTGCGCGAGCACTTCGCGCCGCGCTACGACCCGTGGGACCAGCGGTTGTGCGTCGCCCCGGACGGCGACCTGTTCACCGCGATCAGCAGCGGCCGGGCGTCCGTGGTGACGGACCGGATCGCCCGCTTCACCCGCACCGGGATCGAGCTGGCGTCGGGCCGGGAGCTGCCCGCCGACGTGGTGGTGACGGCGACCGGGCTGAACCTGCTGCCGCTGGGCGGGATCGACCTGGTGGTGGACGGCGAGCCGGTGCGCCTGCCGGACAAGCTGGTGTACCGGGGCACGATGCTCAGCGACGTGCCGAACCTGGTGTTCACGGTCGGCTACACGAACGCCTCGTGGACGCTCAAGGCCGACCTGGTGAGCGAGTTCCTGGTGCGGGTGCTGCGGCACATGGCCGAGCACGGCTACCGCAGGTGCGCGCCGCACACCGACAACGCGGGGATGGCGACCCGGCCGCTGCTGGACCTCTCCGCCGGGTACGTGCGGCGGTCGGTGCACGAGTTCCCGAGGGCGGGCGCGGAGGGGCCGTGGAAGCCGGTGCGGGGCTACCTGCCGGACATCGTGTCGCTGCGGCACCGCCCGGTGGCGGACGGGGCGCTGGTGTTCACGGCGTGATCCCCCGCGCGTCGCGCAGCGCCGCCCACACCCGGTCGCGGCGCAGCGGGAGCCGGGTGAAGCGGACGCCGGTGGCGTCGCGGAGGGCGTTGGCCAGCGCGGGCGCGACCGGGTTGACCGGGCTCTCGCTCATCGACTTGGCCCCGAGCGGCCCGTAGGCGTCGCCGTTGTCGCTGAACCACACCTCGGTCCTGGGCACGTCCGCGAACGCGGGCACCCGGTAGCGGCGGAGCACGTCGGTGGCGACCGCCCCGGTGGCGTCGAGCAGCACCTCCTCGAACAGCGCCGCGCCGATCCCCTGCGCGACCCCGCCCTCGACCTGTCCCCGGCACTGCAGCGGGTTCACCACGCGCCCGGCGTCGGCGGCGTGCGCGCTGCGCAGCACCCGGACCTCCCCGGTGTCCGGGTCGACGGCGACGGCGAACCACTGCGCGTTGAACGCGACCGACCGGGGCGTGCCGCCGAAGCTGCCGCTGCCCACCAGCTCGACCCCGGCGGCGCGGGCGGCGGCGCGCACCTCCTCGAGCGGCAGCGCTCTCCCGTCCACGAGCACGGCCTCCACGTCGAGCGCGCACGCCGCGACGCCCACCCCGGTGAGGGAGGCGGTGAACGCCAGCACCCGTTCGGCGAGCTGCTCGGCGGCGGCGAGCACCGCCTTGCCCGCCACGACCAGCCCGGTGGAGCCGAACGCCCCGGTGTCGTAGCCGACGGCGTCGGTGTCGGCCTGCCGCACGGAGATCCGGTCGACGGTGGTGCCCAGCGCGTCGGCGGCGAGCTGCCGGTGGACGGTGGTGGTGCCGTTGCCGAACTCGGCGGTGCCCACGGCGATCTCGTAGCCGCCGTCCGGGCGCACCCGCACGGCCGCGTCGGCGTGGTGCCCGCGCGGCGGGGTCGTGGCGATCATCGACACGGCCGAGCCCTGCCCGACCAGCCACCCCGGCGGCGCGTCGGGGAGGGGTTCGGCGCGCACCTGCCTGATCCGCCGCAGGCACTGGTCCAGCCCGTACCCGGCGATGTGCAGGTCCTCCTCCGCGCCGAGCGCGGTGACCAGGACGTCCCCGCCCCGCACCAGGTTGCGCTCGCGCACGTCCAGCGGGTCGAGCCCGAGCCGTTCGGCCATCTCGTCCACAATGGACTCGACGGCGAAGGTGACCTGCCCCAGCCCGTAGCCCCGGAACGCGCCGGACGGCACGGTGTTGGTGCGCACCGCGACGCCCTCGACCTTCTTGTTGGGGCACCGGTACACCGACACGGACTCGCTGCACCCGTGGAACAGCACGCCCGGCCCGTGGTTGCCGTACGCGCCGGTGTCGGAGACGACGTCCAGGCGCAGCGCGGTGAACGTGCCGTCGGCGCGCGCCCCGAG
The DNA here is from genome assembly GCF_002354875.1 of Actinosynnema pretiosum. GTDB lineage: Bacteria > Actinomycetota > Actinomycetes > Mycobacteriales > Pseudonocardiaceae > Actinosynnema > Actinosynnema auranticum. Next base: position 3,003,021 of record NZ_CP023445.1, on the reverse strand, counting down.
CCGGGCCCGCACGGTGAACGGGTGGCGCACGGTGGTGCCGGTGAACTGCTCGGACCTGGTGTGCTCCAGGCGCACCGGGCGGCGCAGCGCGAGGGCGGCGAGCGCGACGACGTCCTCGACCAGCACCTCCTGCTTGCCGCCGAACCCGCCGCCGACCCGCCCGGCCTGCACGCGCACCGCGTCGAGCGGCAGGTCGAACAGCGCGCACAGCAGCCTGCGCGCCAGGAACGGGGTCTGCGTGCTGGAGCGCACCACGAGCCGGTCGTCCTCGAACCAGGCGAGGGCCCCGTGGACCTCCAGGCTCGCGTGCTGCACCCGCTGGGTGCGGAACTCCCGCTCGCACACCACGTCCGCCTCGGCGAACCCGGCCTCGACGTCGCCGACCTCGCCGGACAGCCGGGCGACGACGTTGCCGTCCGGGTGCGCGAGGGGCGCGCCGGGGGCGAGGGCGGCGTCGGGGTCGAGCACGGCGGGCAGCGGCTCGTAGCCGACGACCACCAGGTCGCGCCCGGCCTCGGCGGCGGCCTCGGTCTCGGCGACCACGGCGGCCACCCGCTGACCGGCGAAGCGCACCACGTCGTCCAGGACGCGGGTGTCGGCGGGGTCGTCCTCGACCAGCTCGTGCAGCGCGGTGGAGAAGCGGCGGGCGGGGGCGTCGTGGTGGGTGAGGACGGCGACGACGCCGGGCACGGCGAGCGCGGCGGCGGTGTCGACGGAGGTGATCCTGGCGTGCGCGTGCGGGGAGCGCACGAGCTTGAGGTGCAGCGCGCCGGGGACGTCGACGTCGGCGGTGAACGCGGCCCTGCCGGTGACCACGTCGGGTCCGGCGGGCGCGCCGACGCTGCTGCCGACGGCCGCGCCGGGCGGGGCGTCCTGGACGGCGCGCACGCCGCGCACGGCGTCCTCGATCGCCCGGTAACCGGTGCAGCGGCACAGGTTCCCCTTGAGCGAGCGGGGCAGGTCGGCCTCCTGCTCGGGGGTGAGGGCGGCGACGGTCATGATCATCCCGGCGGTGCAGAACCCGCACTGGAAGCCCTGGGCGTCCAGGAACCGCCGCTGCACCGGGTGCGGTTCGCCGTCCGCGCCCGCGAGGCCCTCGACGGTGGTGATCTCGGCGCCGTCGGCCCGCAGCGCCGGGTACAGGCAGCTGTGCACGGGCAGGCCGTCGACGTGGACCGTGCACGCGCCGCAGTCGCCCGCGTCGCAGCCCTTCTTGACGCCGTGCCAGCCGAGCTGGCGCAGGTAGGTGCGCAGGCACTGGCCGGGGCGCGGCTCGCGGTCGGCGCGGTGGCCGTTGACGCTGGCGGAGAACCCCATCACTCGCCCCCCAGCTCGCGGCGGACCTGCTCGGCGAGCAGCCCGGTGAGGTGCCGACGCCACTCCGGGTCGCCGTGCACGTCGTCGACCCACGCGGGGACGCCCGCGACGAGGTCGGCGACCTCGGCGGCGCCCGGCACGCGCGGGAAGTCGCGGACCAGCGGCGCGGGCACGGCGGCGGTGATCACGAGCCGGAACCGCCGGTCGTCGAGCACCCCGACGACCAGCGCGGCGGAGCGCCCGTGGTCGTGCAGCGAGAACTGCCGGAACGCGGTCCTGGCGCGCAGCGCGGAACCGGGGACCACGATCGAGCGCAGGTAGCTGCCGCGCCCCAGCCGGGTGACGCCGGGGGCGACCACGAACCCGTCCGCCACCAGCCGCTCCCCGCCGTCCGGCAGGACGACCCGGCACACCCCGCCGAGGGCGGCGGTCAGCGCGATCACCGGCCCGGCGGGCAGCGCGGCGCACAGGTTGCCGCCCGCGGTGGCGGTGTTCCAGACCTTGAAGGAGGCCAGGAACGCCCGGCAGCACTGCTCGACCAGCGGCACGCCGCGCTCCCGCCCCCACGCGACGAGCTCCGCGATGGTGCAGGTGGCGGCGATCTCGACCCCGCCGTCCGCCAACCCGGTGACCGGCGCCCAGCCGAACCGGGTGAGGTCGACCAGCCGCCGGGGCCGCAGCGCGGGCTCCCCGAACACGACCGTCCCACCCGCGAGCCACACGTCCCCGTCGCGCCACTCCCCCACGTCACGCGGGTCGCACACCTCGACCACGCTGTTCAGGTCCACGCCCCCTCCTCACCCCGGCAGGTGCACCGGTCTACCCGCCGCAGGTTGCGCCGGGGGACGCGGACCCCGCAGCAGCGCGGGAGACCACCCGGAAGGCCTAACCGGCGCAGCGGTCTCCCGAAGCGATCCGGGCCGCCAGGCCCGCGGGCGACCCCCGATCACCGCCCGCGCCACACCACGCCCCCAACCGCCGCACCCACCGCCGCGCCGCACCACGCCGTCCGTCGCTGCCACCACCGCCCGCCAACCGCCCGCCGCCCGCCCGCCGCCCGCCAACCGCCCGCCAACCGCTCGCCCGCCCGCCGCCCGCCAACCGCCCGCCAACCGCTCGCCCGCCAACCGCCCGCCAACCGCCCGCCAACCGCTCGCCCGCCAACCGCCCGCCAACCGCCGCCCGCCAACCGCCAACCGCCGCCCGTCGCCCGCCAACCGCCAACCGCCAACCGCCGCCCGTCGCCCGCCCGCCATCCGCCAACCGCCCGCCAACCGCCCGCCATCCGCCGCCCGCCGTCCGCCGCCCGCCCGCCGCCCCCGATCACCTCGCCGCCAGCGCCCGCCCCGCTCCCCGATACCTCCCTCCACGGCCCCCGGCTCCCCGGCACTCCTCCCCGCACCCGGCACCCGGCTCCCCTCCCTCGCACTTCCTCCCGGGCGCCCTATTCCCAAGTCCCCCCACCCGTGCGGTTTCCCACACCCCGGCGGTTCAGCGCGTCAACGAGGGGTACCAGTGTTTGAATAACAGTGTTGTCATTCGATCTGCGAAGAGGGGCAAGGCATGAAGGCGGCGGTGTACTACGAGAACGGCGGTCCCGAGGTCCTGCGCTACGAGGACGTCCCCGACCCCCAGCCGGGGCCCGGCGAGGTGCTGCTGCGCGTGGCCGCCGTCGGGGTGCAGGGCGGTGACCTGCTCCACCGGCAGCTCGCGCCGCTCAAGTCCACCCCGCACGTGGTCGGCTACCAGGCGTCGGGCACCGTCGTCGCGCTCGGCGAGGGCGTGACCTCGCTGGCCGAGGGCGACCGGGTCGTGGCGTTCATGCAGTCCGGCTCGCACGCGGAGCTGGCCGTGGCGCAGGCGGGCAACGCCTACCGCGTCCCCGAGAACCTGGACCTCAAGCTCGCCGCGGGCATCCCGGTCGAGTTCGGCACCGCCGACGACTGCCTGTTCGAGTTCGGCAGGCTCCAGGCGGGCGAGACCGTGCTGGTCCAGGCCGCCGCGGGCGGTGTCGGGCTCGCGGCCGTGCAGCTGGCCAAGGCCGCGGGCGCCACGGTCATCGGCACCGCCTCGCAGCCGGACAAGCTGGAGCGCCTCGCCGGGTACGGCCTCGACCACGCGATCAACTACCGCACCGAGGACGTCGTCACCAGGGTCATGGAGCTGACCGGCGGCCGGGGCGTCGACGTGGTCGTCGACCCGGTGGGCGGGCGCACCCTGGAGGGCAGCGTCGCGGCGCTGGCCTACCGGGGCCGCATCAGCTGGGTCGGCCAGGCCGGTCGCGAGGCGCAGCCGCCGAACATCGGCCCGCTGATGTTCAAGAACGCCTCGATCAACGGCGTGTACTTCGGCGGCGAGATGGCGCACAACCCGGCGCGCACCCGCCCGCTGGTCGAGGGGCTCATCGCCCGCGTCGCCTCCGGCGAGCTGACCGTGGTGCTGGACGAGGAGTTCCCGCTGGAGCGGGCCGGTGACGCGCACCGCCACATCGAGGGCCGCACCGCCTTCGGCCGGGTCCTGCTGGTCCCCTGACCCCGCGACGCCGACCCCGCGACGCGCGGGAGCCCCCGTCGCCCGCGCGGCGACGGGGGCTCCCGGCGGGGGTCACTTGGTGGTGCGCTCCAGCTCCGCCAGCGCGGAGGCGAACGCGAAGTACTTGTTGGTCCCGAGGTCCCGGACCGTCTTGATGCCGAGGGCGGCCAGCTTCTCGCCCGCCGCCTCGCTGACCCCGGCCAGGGCCGCGACCGGCGAGTCGAGGATCTCGGTCAGGCCGAGCTGCTCGTACGCCTTGTCGAGCTGCTTGTCCAGGTCCAAGGAAAAAGCCACCGCACGTCCCCGTTCACAGAGAGTTGTCGATCTTGACACACTCACCGTATCGGGCGATAAGTCCGATGCGCCCGCACCAGTGCGGACATCACTCGATCAGCCCAGCGCCTTGACCCTGCGCAACCGCACCGAGGTGATGGCCCGCCGCTCAACGGCCAGGACCTCCAGGTCCCACCCGGACACCTCGGCACGTTCACCCGCCCGTTCAGGGATGTGTCCGAGCACGGTCAGCAACAAGCCCGCCACGGTCGTGTAGTCACCCTCCGGGGCGCCCGGCAGCTCGACGCCGAGGTCGACCAGGTCGTGCACCGGGAACGAGCCGGGCAGCACCAGCGCCCCGTCGTCCTCGCGCCGCACGGCCATCACGTCGCGGTCGGTCTCGTCGTAGATCTCGCCGACGATCTCCTCCAGCAGGTCCTCCAGCGTGACGATGCCGTCGACCGCGCCGTGCTCGTCCACCACCAGCGCGAACTGCTCGTGGTCGGTCTTGAACCGGCGCAGCGCGTCGGACACCCGCAGCGAGTCGGGGAACACCACGGCGGCCCGCACCAGCTCGGTCAGCGGGGTGGTGTCGGACAGCAGGTCGCGCAGGTGCACCACCCCGACCAGGTCGTCCAGGTGCCCGCCGCGCGCGACCGGCGCCCTGGAGTGGCCGGACGCGGCGAGCTCGGCCCGCGCGGACGGCACGTCGAGCGCGGCGTCGAGCACGACGACGTCGCGCCGGGGCACGAACACCTCGCGCAGCCGCCGCTCGTGGATCTCCAGCGCGCCGTTGATGATCATGCGCTGCTCGCTGTTGAGCCCGCGCTGCGCGGACACCAGCTCGCGCAGCTCCTCGGGCGACATCTCCTCCGCGTCGGTCTCGGCCTTGCCGCCGAACACCCGCACCACGGCGTTGGTCGAGGTGCTCAGCAGCCAGATCACCGGGCGGGATACGGTCGAGAGCAGGTGCAGCGGCTTGGCCACGAGCAGGGCCCAGCGCAGCGCGTACTGCATGGCCAGCCGCTTGGGGGCCAGCTCGCCGAACACCAGGGTCACGAAGGTCAGCACGATCGTGACCAGCGCGACGGCGACGGCGTCGGCCGCGCCGCCCACGAAGGACAGCAGCGGCACCAGCGGCGCGGCGAGCGAGACCGCCGCGGTGGCCGAGGCGAGGAAGCCCGCCAGGGTGATGCCGATCTGGATGGTCGCCAGGAAGCGGTTGGGGTCGCGGGCCAACCGCACGAGTGTGCGACCACCCGACCCGCCCTCGCGCTCCAGCGCCCTGAGCTGCCCCTCCCGCAGCGAGATGAGCGCCATCTCGCTGCCCGCGAACAGCGCGTTGAAGAGCAGCAGCACCACGACCAGCGCGATGTTGAACCCGTACCCGTCCACCAGACCCCAAACCTCTCGAAGCGGAATAACGGGGGAACTACCGGCAGTAGCCATTAGTTCCCCCAGGGTGCACGCGCGGTCGCGCGCGCGCCGCGAGCACCCCCTGCGAGGCCCCGCGCGGGGCCCAGGCACACCCCCCGAATGACCACGCGCGGTAACCGGACGACCGCGTCGGGCATTCCCGCCGGAGCCCACCCCTACATTCCTCCGGGAGCGCGCCCCGATTCCTGGCGCGGACCGGGGCGGTTCCGCGCCCGTTCCGCGTTATCGATCATGAAATCGGACCGTGATACCGCCGCGCGCGCCCTCGCCATTTCCTGGCGACACCACCGCGCGGACCTGCGCGGGAACCTGAAAGCGCGCCCCCTCATCCCGCGAAGGGTGATCACTTGATCACCCGGTGGAGTCACCGGAAAACCCGAAAAGCGGAATCGGGTGAGCGCGCGGGAAAATCGGTAGGTTGTCCCCCGTGCACATCCTGGTCGTGGACGACGAGGTCGCGGTCGCCGAGGCCGTGTCGCGCACGCTGCGTTTCGAGGGCTACGAGGTCACGACCGCGCACGACGGGGCCAGGGCGCTCGACCTCGTGCGCTCCCTGCGCCCCGACGGGGTGATACTCGACGTGACCATGCCGGTGCTCGGCGGACTCGACGCGTGCCGCGCGCTGCGCGCCTCCGGCGACACCACCCCGGTGCTCATGCTGACCGCCCGCGTGGAGGTCTCCGACCGGGTCGCGGGCCTGGACGCGGGCGCCGACGACTACCTCGCCAAGCCGTTCGCGCTCCAGGAGCTGCTGGCCAGGGTGCGCGCGCTGGTGCGGCGCGGCGGCTACGCGGGCACCGCGGCCCGCTCGGAGGCGCTGCGCTTCGCCGACCTGCTGCTCGACGCGGGCACCCGCGAGGTGCGGCGGGGAGACCGGCAGGTGGCGCTGACCAGGACCGAGTTCTCGATCCTGGAGACGTTCCTGCGCAACCCGAGGCTGGTGCTGTCCAGGGAGGCGATGTTCCGCACCGTGTGGGGCCACGACTTCGGCGCGGGCTCCAACGGCCTGGACGTGTACGTCGGCTACCTGCGCCGCAAGCTGGAGCAGGGCGGCGAGCCGCGCCTGATCCACACCGTGCGCGGCGTGGGCTACGTGCTCCGCGAGGACCCGCTGTGACCGGCCGCGCCCCGGCACGGGGCGCGAATCCCGGCGACGGCCCCCTCCCGTCCCGCCTGGTGGACCGCCTGTCCCTGCGCTCCCGGTTCGCCCTGCTCGCCGCCGCCGCCGCGGCGCTGGTCGTGGTCGGCGTGGCGGGCGCGTCCTGGTTCCTGGTGCGGGTCCGGCTCAACCAGCAGTTCGACGACCAGCTCCGCGCCTCCGCCGAGCTGGCCGCCCGCTCGACCTCCGCCCAGGACGCGCTGGGCGTGCTGCGCTCGGACACCCCGCAGCGCCGGGGCCCCGGCGGACCCGGCGGCAGGCGCTCCGACCTGGTCGTCCAGTTCGTCTCGGGCTCCGGCGAGGCCACCTCGGCGGGCGGCCCCCGGTTCCCGGTCACCCCGCAGGCGCGCGGCCTGGCCGAGGGCAGCCGCTCCGGGGTCGAGGAGGTCGAGATCGGCCGCGCCCGGTACCGGGTGTGGACGGTCGCCCGCGACGGCGGCCTGGTGCAGGTCGCGCGGGACGCCGAGGGCATCGAGGCCACGCTGCGCGTCCTCGGCCTGCTGCACGGCGCGGTCGGCCTGGTCGGCGTGCTGGTCGCGGCCGTGCTGGGCCGCTCGGTCGCGCGGACGGCGCTGCGCCCGGTGGACGCGCTGACGGCGGGCGCCGAGCGGGTCGCCCGCACCCAGGACCTGACCGCGCGGATGCCGGTGGCCGGGCGCGGCGAGCTGGCCAGGCTCGCCGAGGCGTTCAACGCGATGCTGTCCGCGCTGGCCGAGTCCCGCTCGGCGCAGCGCAGGCTGGTCGAGGACGCGGGCCACGAGCTGCGCACCCCGCTGACCAGCCTGCGCAACAACGTGGAGCTGCTGCTGCACGCCGAGAACTCCGGCCGCGCGCTGCCCGAGGCCGACCGCAGAAGGCTGCTCGCGGACCTGGGGGCCCAGTCCGCGGAGCTGACCGCGCTGGTCGCGGAGCTGGTCGAGCTGGCCAAGCAGGACGGCGAGCCGGAGCGGTTCGAGCCCCTGGAGCTGTCGGACGTGGTGGCCGCCGCCGCGGCCAGGGCGCGGGCGCGCGCGCAGCACGTGGCGGTGGAGGTCGACCTGGCCCCGGTCCCGGTGCTCGGCGACGCCGCCTCGCTGGAGCGCGCGGTGCTGAACCTGCTGGACAACGCGGTGAAGTGGAGCCCGCCGGGCGGGGTGGTGCGGGTGTCGGCGCGGGCCGGGGAGGACTCCGCCGAGGAGGGCGCGGTCGTGGAGGTCTCCGACGCCGGTCCCGGCATCGCGGACGAGGACCTGCCGCACGTGTTCGAGCGCTTCTACCGGGCCCCGGCGGCGCGGGCGCTGCCCGGTTCGGGGCTGGGGCTGGCGATCGTGGCGCGGGCCGCCGCCGCGCACGGGGGCGCGGTGCGGGCGGGGCGGTCCCCGGCGGGCGGGGCGCTGCTGCGGCTGACCCTGCCGCGGCTTTCTCACCCGAACACCGGCGTCCTCTCACCGTCCTCTCACGAAGACCGGGCACCTTGGGGCAGTACGGCCACCGGAGCAGGGGTTTCCCGCGATCCGGGCGGCCGGTCCACCCCCGACCAGCCCGGTCCAGCACAGCGGCAGGAAAGCGAACCACGATGACCACTCCCGAGCAGCCGACCCCGGAGCAGCCGACGCCGGGACAGCCGGAGCAGCAGCCCGCGCAGCCGACCCGCGAGCAGCCCACCCAGGAGCTGCCGACCGCGGCGGGCACGCCTGGGGCCGAGGCCACCACCGAGTCGGTTTCCGCAGCTCAGAGCACCCCCGCGAGCGACGGCGAGCCCCGAGGCCGCTTCGGCGCCCGCGTGCGCGCCGTCGCCCGGCACCGGGCGACGGGTCTGGCGGCGGTCCTGGTGCTGGGCCTGGTGCTGGGCGCGGGCGGCACGGCCCTGGCGCTGCACGGCGGCCGGGGCGGCGGCGACCGCCCCGCGCACTCCGGTTCCGCGAACGGCGACGTCCGGGGAAAGCACGACCACAAGGACGGGGAAGGCCGCGCGGAAGGCAGGCGCGGTGGTCCCGGAAATCGGGAAGACCGAGGTGACGACCGCCGGGGGAACGCGCACCGCGGCGAGGGCCGGGGCGGTGACGGCGAAGGTCGCCGGGGCCGCGACAACGACCGGAACAACTCCGGGCAGAACCAGGACAACGGTCCGAACAACGGCGAGAACAACAGCGGCGGCGACGGCGACAACTGACGCGGCGCGCACCGAACCCACCGCCCCCGGCGCCCTCGGACTTCCGAGCGGAACCGGGGGCGGTGTCATTCAGCCCACACTTCCGGGGGCATCCCCTAACCCCCCTGGGGATGCCCCCGGAAGCCCCCGTTCGGCGTGGGAAGAACGTCCACATGGTGGACGCAGCGCGACTTGTTGATCACGAGTGGGTCATTGCTGAGGTGAAGATTTAGTTTCACTCGTTCGGTCGATTTCGGAACGTCGCAGCTCAGCGACCATCCACCCTGAGTTCACACACGGGCTTAACATCGCTAAGTGTGACGACCTCAATACGGGGGTATCAGGCAGGGTTAAGCTCCACGCCGTGATCTCAGACGGCGAGGACAACGAGAGGTCGTGGCACCGGTTCGGGCCGGAGTCGACCGAGCGGCGGATGCTGGAGCTGCTCGGTGCCCGGTACGCGGCGCACCTGCGACCCCGGACGTTCACGCTGCCCGACGACAGCCGGGTCGAGGTCGAAGGAGTCGATCCGAGCGGCACCATCCTGGTGCAGCTGGTCGCGAACCAGGGCAACTACAAGTCCCACCACCGCAACAAGGTGATGGCGGACATGTTCAAGCTCATCTGGTTGCGCGACGCGCTCCTGCCGGGCGGGCACGCGGTCTTGTGCGTGAGCAGCACGGTCGCGCAGGCGTTCTCCGGCTGGGTGGCCGCGGCTGCCCGCGACAGCCGGGTCGAGGTTCTGCTCTACCAGGACTCAGGCGAACTGGTGCCGCTGGTCGCGGCGCCGGCCACGCCGTAACAGAACGGCAACACCATGGTGGCTACCGGACGACAACGGCACGGTACAATGATCGGGATTCGGAATTCCGCAGCGCAGATCCCCTCGCGCCGCACGCTCTCCGGAGTCCAGCACGGGACGACTCACCAGGAGAGCACCATGCCTTCTGTCTACCCCGCGGGCTTCGTGAAGCAGGGGGCAGCGCAGTGACCGGCTCGGCGATCGAGGTTCGCGGCGTTCACCGCGAGTACGGGATCGGGGCGGCGAAGATGGTCGCCCTCAACGGGGTTGACCTGTCCATTCCCTCCGGCAGCTTCGTCAGCGTCATCGGGCCGAGCGGGTGCGGGAAGTCGACGATGCTCCGCCTCATCGCGGGTCTGGAGACCCCCGACGACGGCGACGTCAGCGTCTACGGCGTCAGCGCGGAGCAGGCGTGCGCGGCCAAGATGATCGGTCTCGTCCCGCAGGCGCCCGCACTGCTGCCGTGGCTTTCCGTGCTCAGCAACGTCACTCTACCCCAAAAGGTGAACCGGGGTGCGGCCAAACGGCGGAAGAAGATCGCCCAGGCAGCGCACCGGGACGTCGACGTGGCCAAGCCGGACATGATGGACCTGCTGAAGAAGGCCGGCCTGGGCGACGCCACGCACAAGCTCCCCTCCGAGCTGTCCGGCGGGATGCAGCAGCGGGCCGCGATCGTGCGCGCCTTCGGCCTGCGCCCGGACGTGCTGCTGATGGACGAGCCGTTCTCCGCGCTGGACGAGTTCACCCGCGAGAGCCTGCAGGGCCAGCTGCTCGACATGTGGGAGGGGCTCAAGACCACGGTGGTCTTCGTGACCCACTCCGTGGGAGAGGCCGTCCGCCTGTCGGACACCGTGGTGGTGATGGCCGCGCGACCGGGCCGCATCACCGACATCGTGCCGATCGACCTGCCCCGGCCGAGGGACACCGAGCTGATGAAGTCACGGGAGTTCCACGACCTGGAGGACCTGGTGCGGGACAAGCTCCGCGCCGGCTGGGGAATGCACGCGGCGTGAGGACGGAATCCGACATGACCTCGATCGAGGACAAGCCCACCGTGCGCGTCGACCTCGCGGGCGTGGGCAAGACCGGCAAGTCGTCCCGCAAGCCGGGGCAGTCCAAGCTCAAGGCCGCGCTGCACCCCAAGGTGTGGTCCCCGCTGGCCGTGATGCTCGTGGTGCTGGGCTTCGTGTGGGAGCGGACGGCGGAGACCATGCCGTACCTGCTCCCCCACCTCAACAAGGTGGGCGCGGCGCTCACGAAGGACCCCGCGAAGTTCTTCGACAACGCCTGGTGGACGCTGCAGGAGGCCATGGTCGGCCTGCTGATCGGCTTCACCGCCGCGTTCGTGCTCGCGGTGCTGACCAGCGAGTGGGGCGTGGCCCGCAGGGCGGTCATGCCGATCGCGGTGGTGCTGAACGTGACCCCGCTGGTCGCGATCGCCCCCGTGCTGGTGGTGGCCTTCGGCTTCGGCCCCGAGCCCAAGCTGATCGTGACCGCGCTGATCTGCTTCTTCACCCTGCTGATCAACATCTCGACGGGTCTGCGGTCCGTGCCGCCCGCGGTGCTCCAGGTGTACCAGACCGTCCGGGCCTCCCGGTGGGAGATGCTCTGGCGCATCCGCATCCCCAACGCGCTGCCGTACATCTTCGCCGGGCTGCGCATCGCGTTCCCGCTGTCGATCGTCGGCGCCGTGGTGGCCGAGATGTCCGCGCCGGGCGCCTCGCTGGGCCTCGGCACGATCATCAGCATCTCGTCGTCGATGAACCGGCTCGACATGGTCTTCGCCTCGATCACGATCCTGGCGGTCATGGGCTCGCTGCTGCTGCTCGTGGTGACCACCGTCGAGCGCAAGGTCCTGCACTGGCACGAGTCCACCAAGCAGGGCGCCAAGTAGTCCCGAGCTGAGGCCCGCCGAGCAGGCGGGCCCCGGCCTCCCACCCCGGAGGCCGCCCCAGACCCCCGCCCACCCCGAGGGCGGGTTCGCAAGGAAACACCTGCTGCACCCCAGCACCGGTCACACACCGGTGCGGGTTCCGCATGTCACCTTCACGAGGAGCACCCCTTATGAGGCACCCCCTTGCCCGCGCAGGCCTGGCACTGACCACGGCCATGGGCGTGGCGCTGGCGGCGAGCGGCTGCTTCGCCGGCAGCGACAGCTCGTCCAGCGGCAACGAGAACGCGCCTGCCGCGAACGTCGCGGAGGGCAGCCAGATCTCCGACGAGCGCTGCCAGAAGAACAAGGACGCCGGGAAGATCGTCTACCTGACGGGCTACCAGTACCAGGCGTCCGCCTCGATCCTGGAGTACATCGCCGCCGACAAGCTCGGCTACTTCAAGGCGCTGTGCCTGGACGTCGAGATCCAGCCGGGCACCGGCGACAGCATGGGCAACGCCCGCATGGTGGCCGCCGGTCAGGTCCAGGTCACCCCGATCTCCCTGCAGGAGATCATCGGCGCGCGCGTCGAGGGCGAGGGCTCGAAGATCGTCGGCATCAGCGCGTACTCGTCGTCGGGCCTGGACGTCCTGATGACCAACAAGGACGTCAACAACCTGACCCAGCTCGAGGGCAAGATCCTCGGCCACAAGGGCAAGGTGCCCACCAGCGTCGAGGCGATGCTGAAGAAGGCCGGGGTCAAGTACGACGCCGTCCAGCAGGTCAAGGTCGGCTACGACGCGACGGTCCTGCCGCGCGGCGAGGTCCAGGCGCTGACCGGCTTCATCTCCAACGAGCCGAACCAGCTCGCGGCCCAGAACAAGGATGTCACGGTCTGGCGGCCGTTCACCTTCGGCATCCCCAGCTCCATCGGCGGCATGGCCGCGAACCCGGACTTCGTGACGAAGCACCCGACCGCGGCCCAGGACTTCATGCGCGCGGGCTTCCACGCGTACGAGTACTGCGCGGACGACGCCAAGGTCTCCGAGTGCGTCGGTTACGCCACCGAGGCGGCGGGCGGCGCGAGCGACGCGTACGACCCGAAGCACCAGGAGAAGATCTGGAAGACCGAGGTGGCGGAGATCGAGGCCACCCGGACCAAGACGGTCGCGCTGGGCGCGCTCGACCTGGGCCACATCTCGTCGCTGGTGACCTTCCTCAAGGAGGCGAACGCCATGCCGGCTTCGGTGACCGAGGAGACCGCGAAGACCTACTTCGACACCAGCGTCGTCGAGGGCCTGTACGACGCCGACCAGCTCATCTGGCCCGCGCCCTGACGCGTGCCTAGGCACCACCGCTCAACCTGAAAGGCGAAGCCCCGCTATGTCGCGCAAGGATTACGGAATCTTCCTCCCCATCGGCAGTGGCGGGTGGATGCTGTCCACGACGGCTCCCCACCCGCAGGCCACCTACGAGTACAACAAGCGGGCGGCACTGCACGCGGAGGACATCGGCCTGGACTTCATCATGTCGATGGCGAAGTGGCGGGGCTTCGGGGGCACGACCGACCACTGGGGCGAGAGCCTCGAGTCGATGACGATGATGTCCGCGCTCGCCGAGGCCACGAGCCGGGTGCAGGTGTGGGCGACCATGCACGCCAACGTCCACCACCCGGCGATCGCGGCGAAGATGTACACGACGCTGCAGCAGATCTCCGGCGGGCGCGCGGGCATGAACATCGTCAACGGCTCCTACGCGGGTGAGTTCACGCAGTTCGGCCTGTGGGACGCCGAGCTGAGCCACGCCGAGCGGTACCGCATGACGCGCGAGTGGACCGAGGCCGTCAACCGGCTGTGGACCGAGCACTCGGTCTCGTTCGAGAGCGACTTCTTCACCTTGGACGAGGCCGAGTCCCGGCCGCACCCGGAGACCAAGCCGACGATCATCAGCGCGGGCCGCTCGGCGTCGGCCCGCGAGTTCCAGGCGCAGTACGCGGACGGCGCGTTCCTGGCCTCGGACACGCTGGAGGAGATGCGGGAGTACTCCCGCGACGTGCACGCCAGGGCGGAGTCCCTGGGGCGCGCGGTGAAGACCTTCTCCATGCTGACCGTGGTGCAGGACGAGACGGACGAGGCCGCGGCCGAGAAGGTGCGCGCCTGGGGCGCGGGCCTGGACCGGGAGGCGCTCACGTCGATGCGGATCGCGTGGGGCATCCCGGAGCAGCAGGCCCGCTCCTGGGCCGAGGACGCGAAGGGCGAGCAGGCCTTCCAGACGCCGTACGTGAGCGGCGACGCCGACACCGTGCTGGAGCACATCCGGCACATCGTGGGCGAGGCCGAGCTGGACGGGCTGATGCTCATCTTCCCCGAGTACGACCAGGACATGGTCCTGTTCGGCGAGACCGTGCTGCCCCGGCTGCGCGAGCTCGACGGGGCGGCGGGCTGATGCCCACCCGCGAGGAGATGCTCGTCCACCTGACGGCGCCGGAGAGGCGTCCGGCGCTGCTCGTGGTGGACGTGCAGAACTCCTTCGCCGACCCGGAGCTCCTCGCCTCGTGGGGGACTCCCCTCGAGGCGCTGGAGCTGGTGGCGAGCGCCGTGGCGGGCACCGACCGGTTGGTCGGGCTCGCCCGCGCCGCGGGCGTCCCGGTCATCTGGATCGAGCTGGCCAGCGACCCGGCCCGCCCCTGGCGGGCCAGCGCCTGGCTGCGCACCGGCGACCCGGACACCCCCTACGGGCCGGACGAGCCGTGCGTGGTCGGGACGGAGGGCGCGCGCTGGTACGGCGTCGAGCCCGGCGCCGGGGAGGCCAGGGTCGCCAAGCGCGGCTACAGCGGCTTCCACGGCACCGGGCTCGCCGACCTGCTGCACGAGCAGGGGATCGACTGGGTGACCGTCGCGGGGCTGACCACGGAGTGCTGCGTGGCCGCCACCGCGGTGGACGCCTTCCAACACGGGTACCCGGTCGTGGTGGCCACCGACGCGGTGGCCGCGTACGACCTCGAGGTTCAGCGCGCCGCGCTGAACCAGCTGGAACTGACCTCGGCCGTGCTCGCCAGCTCCGCCGATCTGCAACGGACGTGGGCGTCCTGGGGCGCCGCACGACTGACGGGAGCCCATCGGTGAGCGGTATGCGCATCGCGTTCGACCTGTCCTTCACGCACACGGAGGGGCGCTGGGCGCGCCCCGGCTCGTGGGAGGGCCGGGACTTCCCGGACGTGCGGATGTTCATGGAGCTGGCGCAGACCGCGGAGCGGGTCGGCGTGGACATGCTGTTCTTCGGCGACGGCAGCGGCATCCCGGACACCTGGCGGGGCTCGATCGAGCCCGCCGTGGAGTGGGGCATCCAGTGGCCGCGCCAGGACATGTCGCCGGTGATCGCGGCGATGTCCACGGTGACCTCGTCGATCGGGTTCGGCCTGACCTACTCGTCGACGTTCATGCACCCGTTCTACGTGGCGCGGCTGCTGAACTCGCTGGACCACGTCACGAACGGGCGGGTCGCGTTCAACGTGGTCGCCTCCACGCGGGGCGCGGACGCGGCGAACTACGGCTACGACAAGCTGCTCGACCACGACGTG
The DNA here is from genome assembly GCF_002354875.1 of Actinosynnema pretiosum. Taxonomy (GTDB): domain Bacteria; phylum Actinomycetota; class Actinomycetes; order Mycobacteriales; family Pseudonocardiaceae; genus Actinosynnema; species Actinosynnema auranticum. The sequence goes on along the minus strand of NZ_CP023445.1, from coordinate 2,987,917 downwards.
CGGTACGAGCGGATGGAGGAGTTCGTCGAGGTGTGCCAGGCCCTGTGGGCCTCGGTGGCGCCCGACGCGATCGTCCGCGACCGGGCGACGGGGCGGTTCGCCGACCCGTCGAAGGTGGCGCCGATCAACCACCGCGGGAAGTTCTTCACGGTGAAGGGCCCGCTGTCGGCGGTGCCCAGCCCGCAGATCAGCCCGGTGCTGGTGCAGGCCGGGAACTCGCCGCGCGGCATCGCGGCGTCGGCGAAGTTCGCCGAGGTCGTGTTCGGCTTCGGCGCGAACCTCAAGGGCCAGCTGCGGCACCGCGCGCTCCTCGACGAGGCGCTGGTCGCCGAGGGCAGGGACCCGGCCAAGGTCGGCATCCTGTGGGCCAACCAGGTCATCGTGGGCCGCACGAACGCCGAGGCGCGCGCCCGGCGGGACGAGGTCCTGGCGTTCTGGGACCACGAGGCGGTGGGCGCGTACCTGTCGCACAACACCGGTTACGACTACTCGACGCTGCCGGAGAAGTTCGCGATCGGCGAGCTGCGCGACCGGATCCACGCCGCGCAGGCGAGCCAGGCGGGCCTGGTGTCGTCGCTGGCGGCCGAGCTGGGCGACGAGCACGTGCTGACCCGAGCCGAGTTCTTCGAGCACGGCTGGCGCAGCGCCACCGGCATCGACCACACGGTCGTGGGCGACGCGGCGACGATCGCGGACGCGCTGCAGGAGAACTTCGCGGCGACCGGGTCGCGCGGCGGCTACATGCTGTCGAGCCCGACCGGGATGCCGTCGGGCTTCGACGACATCGCCGAGCTGCTGGTGCCGGAGCTGCGCCGCAGGGGCGCGCTGGGCGCGCCCCGCTCGGGTCGCACGCTGCGCGAGAACCTGTCGGCGTGAGCACGTCGACCTCTCGGGGCGGGGACTGGCTGGCCCTGGCCAGTCTCTGCCTCGGCTTCTTCCTGCTCCTGGTGGACAGCACGATCATCTCCGTCGCGCTGCCCGCGCTGATGGCGGACCTGGGCGCCGACGAGGGCACGGCGATCTGGGTCAACAGCTCCTACCTGTTCGCGTACGCGGTGCCGCTGCTGGTGGCGGGCAGGCTGGGCGACCGGTACGGGGCCCGCGCGGTGTACCTGGCGGGTCTGGTGCTGTTCATCCTGGCGTCGCTGGCGTGCGGCCTGGTGTCGGGCCCGCTGGCGCTGGTGGCGTGGCGGGTCGTGCAGGGCCTGGGCGCGGCGCTGATGACGCCGCAGAGCATGACGATCATCCGCAGGCTGTTCGCGTTCCCCGCGCTGGGCGTGGCGATGGGCGTGTGGGCCTCGGTCGGCGGGGTGGCCTCGGTGAGCGGCCCGCTGCTGGGCGGGGTGCTCGTGGGCACGTGGGGCTGGGAGTCGATCTTCCTGGTCAACGTGCCGATCGGACTGGTCGCGCTGGCCGCCGCCTGGGTGTGGCTGCCGCGCGCGGAGCCGCTGCGCACGGCGATCCCGGTGACCGGCGTGCTGGTCAGCGGGCTCGGGGTGTTCGGCGTGGTGGCCGGCATCCACGGCGGGGTGCTTCCGCCGTGGGTGCCCGGCTGGGCGGCGGTGCTGGTCGGTCTGGCGCTGGTGGGCTGCGTGGTGTTCGCGCAGCGCGGCGAGCCGGACCGGGCGCTGGTGCCGGTGCCCCTGTTCCGGGACCGGGGTTTCGTGATGGCGTCGGTGGGCGCGGCGATGTCCTCGTTCACGGTGGGCGCGGCGATGATCCCGGTGATGCTGCACCTGCAGGGCGCGCGCGGTCTGGACTCGATGTCGGCGGCGCTGGTGCTGATCCCGATGGGCGTGGTGTGCGCGGCGACGGCCCCGTTCGCGGGCCGGTCGGTGTCGGCGCGCGGGCCCCGGTTCACGGCGCTGATCGGCTCGATCTCGCTGGCGGTGTCGGTGCTGCTGGCCGCGGTGCTGGTGGCGGCGTCGGCGCCGATCTGGGTGTTCGCGGCGGCGCTGGCGGTGTTCGGCCTGGCCAACGCGTTCGTGTGGGCCCCGATGTCGGTGGCGGCGCTGAACTCGGCCCCGGACCGGCTGATGGGCGCGGCCTCGGGCGCGTTCAACGCGATCAAGCAGGTCGGTGCGGTGGTGGGCAGCGCGGTGACGGCCGCGCTGCTGGCGGTGACGTCCCAGGGCGCGGCGCTGGCCGCGCTGGGTGTGGCCGCGCTGGTGTGCGTGCTGGCTTCTGCTCTGCTCGGGAGGAATGCGGTGGAACCGCTGGGACGGGTGTCCGGGGTCGTGGTGCACGGCGCCGGGCGCGGCAAGGACTTGGGCTTCCCCACGGCGAACCTGGACTTCGACGCGTCCGCGTCGGTGCCCGAGGACGGCGTCTACGCCGGGCGGTTCACCCTGCTGGACGGGCCGGACGCGCCGGTGGTGCTGCCCGCGCTGGTGTCGATCGGGTCGAACGAGACGTTCGACGGCTCGGCCCGCACGGTCGAGGCGCACGTGCTGGACTTCGACGGCGACCTGTACGACCGGCGCGCCGAGGTCGAGCTGGAGTCGTGGATCCGGGGCCAGGTCGGGTTCTCCTCGGTGGAGGCGCTGGTGGAGCAGATGCGGCGGGACGAGGTCGTGGGGCGGGCGCACTTCTCCGCGTCCGGTCCGGCCGGGTCCGTCGCGTCGACTGGGTCGAGCGCGGCGGACCGCTGGAACGAGCGGGTGGGCGGCGAGGAGCCGCGCTCGGGCGTGCTGGTGGCCGAGCGCGCGGCCGGTCCGGTGACCGAGCCGTACACCGACGACGTGGTGGCGCTGCGGCAGGCGTTCTCGGCGTTCCCGTCCGGGGTGGCGGCGATCGCCGCGCTGGTGGACGGCGAGCCGGTGTCGCTGGTGGTGTCCTCGTTCAGCGTGGGCACCTCGCAGGAGCCGCCGCTGGTGCTGTTCGCGGTGCAGCTGTCGTCCACGACGTGGCCGGTGCTGTCGACCGCGCCGCTGCTGGGCGTGTCGGTGCTGGGCGAGGGGCACGCCGGGAAGGTGCGGCAGCTGGCGTCGACGAAGGACCGGGAGAACCGGTTCGGCGGGCTGGAGACGGCGGTGTCGGACTCGGGCGCGGTGTTCCTGGAGGGCGCGCCGCTGTGGCTGGAGTGCGCGGTGGAGCACACCTACCCGGCGGGCGACCACGAGATCGTGGTGCTGCGAGTGCGGGGGCTGCGCTCGGACGAGGCGGCCCGGCCGCTGGTGTGGCACCGGTCGGCGTTCACCACGCTCGCGGACGAGCGGGAGCGGGAGCGCGTCGCCGGGTGACCCGGTGATCGGACGGCGGGGGCGGGTCTTCGGACCCGCCCCCTTTTTCGTCCGTCCTTTATTCGGCGCGGGGCGGGTTCGGCGCACGTTCCGCCGGTCCGGCAGCCGCGCGCGGACCGGTCGTTCGCGCCGCTCCCCCTTCGCGCGGCGAGGTGACCGCGAACCGGCGCGGGTGACGCCCCGGCCACGTACAGTGATTGCTCTCCAGTCCCGACCGCTGGGTGTGTGATCGTCATGCGCATCGTGCTGGACACCGATCCCGGCGTCGACGACGCCCTGGCCATCCTGTACCTGGCCGCGCACCTGGACGAGGCCGAGCTGGTGGCGGTGGGCAGCGTGCACGGGAACGTGCCCGCGCCGCAGGCCGCGCTGAACGCGCTGCGCGTGCTGGAGCTGGCGGGGCTGGGCGGGGTCCCGGTGGCGGTGGGGGCGCGGCGGCCACTGGCGCAGCCGCTGTACACCTCGGAGTTCGTGCACGGCCTCGACGGGCTGGGCGGGCGGGCCGGTCCGCCGCCGTCGCGGCTGCCGGTGCCGGTGTCGGCGGCCGAGCAGCTGGTGGCGCTGGCCAGGGCGAACCCCGGCGAGCTGACCCTGATCGCGCTGGGGCCGCTGACGAACCTGGCGCTGGCGGTGCTGCTGGAGCCGGAGCTGCCCGCGCTGCTGCGGTCGGTGACGGCCATGGCGGGGGCGACGGCGGTGCCGGGCAACATCACCCCGTACGCGGAGGCGAACGCCTGGCACGACCCGGAGGCGGCGGCGATCGTGCTGGACGCCGGGTTCGACCTGACGCTGGTCGGGCTGGAGGTGACCGAGTCGGCGCGGGCGGACGCGGACTGGCTGGACCGGCTGGCGGGGCTGCGGACGCGGCGGGCGCGGTACGCGAACGCGATCCTGGCGCACTACGTGGAGTTCTACACGCGGGTGATCGGCAGGCGCACCTGCACCCCGCACGACCCGCTGACCGTGGCGGTGGCGCTGGACCCCGGCCTGGCCACGCACCGCGAGCTGCCGCTGGGGGTGGAGCTGACCGGCACGCACACGCGGGGGCAGATCGTGGCCGACCGGCGGCGGATCACCACGACGGCGCACATCGAGAGCACGATCGACGACACGCCCCGGCCGGTGAAGGTGCTGCGGACGGTGCGGTCGGAGGTGTTCCTGGAGCGGTTGCTGGAGGCGCTGGCCCGGCCGGACTAGCGCCGGACCGGCCGGACTAGCGCAGGACCGGCCGGACCGGCGGGGCCCGTCAGGCGTGCTGGGCGATCTGGATGAGGTTGCCGCAGGTGTCGTCGAGGACGGCGACGACCACGGGCCCGAGCTCGGTGGGCTCCTGGGTGAACCGGACGCCGAGGGCGGTGAGCCTGGTGTGCTCGGCGCGCACGTCGTCCACGGCGAACGAGGTGGCCGGGATGCCGTCGGCGACGAGCGCGTCCTTGTACGGCTTGACGGCGGGGTGCTCGGAGGGTTCGAGGAGCAGCTGGGTGCCGTCGGGGTCGTCCGGGGAGACGACGGTGAGCCAGCGGGAGTGGCCCATCGGGACGTCGTCCTTGAGCCGGAAGCCGAGCACCCCGGTGTAGAAGTCCAGGGCCTTGGCCTGGTCGTCGACGAAGACGCTGGACAGGTGGATCCTCACGGTGCATCCCCAGGTGGTTCGGGCCGGAGCCAGCGGGCGAGCAGGTGCTCCAGCGGTTCGGTGTTGAGGTGGTGGAACTTGTAGCGGCCCTCGCGCCGGGTGCGGACCAGGTCGGCGGCCTCCAGGACGGCGAGGTGCTGGCTGATCGCCTGGCGGGAGAGCTCCAGGCCGTGCTTGGTGATCAGGCGGGTGCAGAGCTCGAACAGGGTCTGGCCGTCCCGCTCGACCAGCTCGTCGAGGACGAGCCTGCGGGTCGGGTCGGCCAGCGCCTTGAACAGCTCCTGGGCCACGGGGCAGAGCATAGGCAAGTGGATGCTTGCCTATCAAGGGGGTGGCCCGTTCGGGTGGCGCGGGTCCGCCGCGAATTCGGTTGCCCGCCGGTCGTGGCCCTCGGCAGGATCGGCGCCGTGAAGAGCGGGTTGCGCGTCATCGCCCAGGAGACCGTGGAGATCACCCGGCGCGGGTCCTACGCGGTCGGGGGCCGCGAGGTGGAGATCGGCGGGGCGGTGGCGGCGGCCGTGGCGGGCACGGTGCTGCACCTGCCGGACGAGCCGCTGGCCGAGGCGGTCCCGGCCGGGTCGGCGCTGGTGGAGGTGACCGGCGAGTCGACCCTGGAGGCGGCGCGGCGGCTGGGGGACGGGGTGGCCTGCCTGGTGTTCGCGTCGGCCCGCAACCCCGGTGGCGGGTTCCTGAACGGCGCCCAGGCCCAGGAGGAGGCGATCGCGCGCTCGTCGGCGCTGCACGCCTGCCTGGAGTCGGTCCCGGCCTTCTACGCCCACCACCGGGCCTGCCCCGACCTCGTCTACAGCGACCGGGTGATCCACGCCCCCGGCGTCCCGGTGTTCCGCTCGGACGACGGCGGGCTGCTGGCGCGACCGCACCGGGCGTCGTTCCTGGCGGCGGCGGCCCCGAACCGGGGCGCGGTGCTGGCCAACCAGCCCGAGCGGGTCGCGGACGTGCGCCCGGCGCTGCTGCGCCGCGCGGAGCGCGTGCTGCGCGTGGCGGCCCACCACGGGCACCGGCGGCTGGTGCTGGGCGCGTGGGGGTGCGGGGTGTTCCGCAACGAGCCGGGCGAGGTGGCGGAGGCGTTCGCGGCGGCGCTGGCGGCGGCGCCCGCGTTCGAGCACGTGGTCTTCGCGGTCCTGGACCGCCGCCGGGACTCCCCGACCAGGGCAGCTTTCACGGCCCGGTTCGGCGGGTCCTGACGGGGATCGCGGGGGCCGCCCCGTTCCCGAGGCGGTCCCCGCGGTCACCTCCGCGCCCGCGGGCTCACCCCAGGTGCAGCCGCGGCCAGTCGGCCAGGTCGGCGAGCATCCCCCGGTCGTGGGTCGCGACGACCACGGCGGCGGGCGTGCCCCGCAGCGCCTCGGTCAGCTCGTCCACGAGCGCGGCCGAGAGGTGGTTGGTCGGCTCGTCGAGCACGACCAGGTTCGGCCGGGTCGCGAGCCGCAGCGCCAGGTCCACCCGCCGCCGCTGCCCCTGCGAGAGCCGCCCGACCGGCGTGCCGGGCACGTGCCCGTCGAGCAGCCCCAGCGCGCCCAGCGGCAGCGCCCCGTCCCCGAGCCGGGCGTGCAGCTGGGCGGCGGTCACCTCGTCCGGCCACGCGGGGACCTCCTGCGCCACCACCGCGATCCGCGCCCCGGCGAGCCGCCGCACACCCCCGGACGTGGGCTCGACCTCCCCGGCGAGCACGGAGAGCAGCGTCGACTTGCCAGCCCCGTTGCCCCCGGTGACCAGCACCCGGTCACCCCCGTCGAGCACCAGGTCGACCGGTCCCCGCAGCCGCCCCTCGACGGCCACCCCGTCGACGCGCAGCAGCGCCTCCCCGCGCCGCACCTCCAGCCGCGGCCAGCGGAGCGAGGGCGGCGGCTCGGGCGCGGTGATCCGGTGCGCCTCCAGCGCGTCCCGCTCCCGGTTCAGCGCCCGCACGACGCCCGGCGCGCGGCTCTGCCGCTGGTGCCTGCCGGTCCCCTTGTCGGGCCGCCACCCGGTGCTGAGCCGGTCGCGCGCCCGGTCGACGGCCTCGGAGAGCCTGCGCCGCTCCTCGACCTGCTCCCCGTGCTCCCGCTCCCACCGCTCCCGCTCCCGCCGCCGCCCGTCCCGCCACCCGGTGTGCCCGCCCGCGTGGAGGCGGGCTGTGCCGTCCCGGCTGGGGTCGAGGTCCAGGAACTCCTCGGCGACGTCCCGCAGCAGCGCCCGGTCGTGGCTGACCACGGCGAACCCGCCGTCGCGGGCCCGCAGCCGGTCGGTCAGGAACGCCAGCCCGGCGGCGTCGAGGTGGTTGGTCGGCTCGTCCAGCAGCAGCACGTCGTGGTGCGCCCCCAGCAGGCAGGCCAACCGGACCCGGTACCGCTGCCCCACGGACAGCGTCGCCAACGGCCGCTCCCGGTCGGCGCAGGCGGACAACGCCTCCAGCGCGACGTCGACCCGGCGTTCGGCGTCCCAGGCGTCGAGCCCGGTGGCGACGTCCAGCGCGGTCGCGTACCGGTCATCGGCCCCCACGACCCCGGAGGCCAGCTCCTCACCCGCGAGCTCCAGCGCCCGGAGCGCGAGACGCGACCCCCGCAGCGCAGCACCGGTCAACGTCCCCACGCTCTCCCCACCCCGGACCTCCAGCGCCTGCCGCGCGAGCCCCACGACCCCGACCCGCCGCACCGTCCCGGAATCGGGCGCCAGCACCCCGGCGAGCACGTGCAACACCGTGCTCTTGCCCCGCCCGTTCTCCCCCACGACCGCCAACCGCGACCGGGCGGACACGGTCACCGACAGCTCCCGCAACACCTGCCGGTCCCCGAGCGCGACGCTGACCCCGTCAGCCCGCACATGCGCCCGCCGCCCGGCCGGCACGGGCACCCCGGCGAGCTCGTCGAGCTCCGCTCCGGTTCCCCCCACCCCAACAGCACCGGGCCGCGCACTCGCTCCCACGCCCCGAGCGGGCTCGGCACGGCCGCTGCCGGCTCCGCGCACGGCACCACGCCCACCGCCGGCTCCGCGCTCAGCACCACGCCCGCTGCCAGCTCCGCGCCCGCTGCCGAACCCGTTGCCAGCCCCAGGCTCGTCCTCACGCCCACCACCGAACCCGTTACCGGACCCAGGCTCGTCCTCGCACCCGCTGCCGGTCCCGCGCTCTACCGCGCGACCGCTGCCGAACCCGTTGCCAGTCCCGCGCTCTGGCCTGCGCCAGCCACCGGACTCGCCGTCGGTCCCGCTACCCCGCCCGCGCTCTTCCCCGCGCTGCCGCCCGTTCTCGCGCCCGTTCTCACGCAGCTGCCCGTTCTCATTCCCGCGCTGCCGCCCGCTCCCGCGCCCGTTCTCACGCAGCTGCCCGTTCTCATTCCCGCGCTGCCGCCCGCTTCCGCGCCCGTTCTCGCGCTGCCGCCCGTTCCCGCTCCCGCGCTGCCGCCCGCTCCCAGGCGCGCTCGCGCCCCCGCAGCCGTCCCTGCGGTCGTTCCCATCCCAGTTCCCCGCGCCGGATGCGCGCAGGGGTGATCCACCCAGTGGGTGCGACATGGTGTTTCTGCTCCGCGACTCGGATTGAGCCGGGCAGCGCTGTACGAGCCCCGCCCGGCGATGGCCGGTACGGCGGCAGCAAGAAGTGGTCAGTCCCCGTGCCCCGCCGTCAGCGGAGCCGGATCCTCACCCAGAACACGGGCCCCAAGCGCACCATGCCCCCGATCCTAATCCGCCCGGCGAACCAGCCCCAACGGTTTTACCGTCACCCGATCGACCGATCCCGCCGCAAGAGATGCCCCCGTGCCGCACCCACGCCCCGCGCTGGTGACCGCTCACCGCGGCAGGACGTCCGCCGTCGTCAGCGACTCCCCCGGCAGCCCGCCGCCCCGCGCCCGCAACCCGTCCAGCGCCACGGCCAGCGTCCGCTCGCAGGCGAACGGCGCCGGTTCCACGTCCTCGCACAGCGGTCGCCGCAGCAGCAGCGAGAACAGCCGGATCACGTCCCCCGCCCCCACGTCCGCCCGCAGCGCCCCCTCCGCCTGCGCGGCCAGCACGAGCGCGTCGATCGCCGCGAGCACCCGGTCGCGCAGCTCCAGCGCGTCCGGGTCGGCCCGCAGCGCGGCCCAGGTGCGCGGGGACAGCACCGCGAGCCGCACGCTCAGGTCCAGCTCCGCCGAGGTCCGCAGCAGCCGCACCAGGGCGTCCCACGCGGTCGGCTCCTCGGCGCCCGCCGCGTCGGCCTCGGCGAGCGCGCGGGCGAAGTTGTCCAGCACCACGGCCCGCACCAGCGCGGTGCGGTCGGGGAAGCGCCGGTAGAGCGTCCCGACGCCGACCCGCGCGCGCCGCGCCACCTCCTCCATCGGCACGGTCTCCGGGTCGTGCGCGGCGAAGATCGCCTTGGCGGCGCCGATGATCTGGTCGCGGTTGCGCCTGGCGTCGGCGCGCAGCGGGGGCCGGTCGTCGACGGGCGGATCGGCGCTCATGGGGGAATCCTGCCACCCGGTCGCACCCTCGACGCCGGGCAGCGCCGGAACTAGCGTCGACGACAAGCGGAAGAAAACCCTCCGAATACCCGGACACCGGGAGGCCCACCGTGACCCGTTCGCCGGAAGAACCGCTGGCGGTCCCCCAGCCGAGGCCCGGCCCGTACGAGCCGCCCGCCGGGTACCGGAGCCGGGGCAGGCTGCCGAGGGCGCGCACCCCGGCGGGCGCGGACGCGTGGCTGGTCACCGGTTGGCACGACCTGCGCGCGGTGCTCGCCGACCCCAGGTTCAGCTCGGACCGCACGCACCCGGCGTTCCCCACCCTGGTCCCCGGCCAGCGCGGCCTGACCACCCGCAACGGCCGCACCACCCTGATCGCCCAGGACCCGCCCGCGCACACCGCGTCCCGGCGGGCGGTGCTGGGCGAGTTCACCGTGCGCCGGGTGCGCGCGATGCGCCCGCGCATCACCGAGATCGTGGAGGGCTGCCTGGACGACCTCCTGGCGGGCCCGCGCCCGGCCGACCTGGTGGCCGCGCTGGCGCTGCCCGTGCCGTCGCTGGTGGTGTGCGAGCTGCTCGGCGTGCCGTACGCGGACCACGACTTCTTCCAGGCCCGCACGGCGGAGCTGGTGCGGCGGGGCACGTCGGACGTGGACCGCGCGCGGGCGGGCGCGCAGGTTCAGGAGTACCTGAGCGGGTTGGTGGCGGCGAAGCGGCGGGCGCCGGGGGACGACCTGCTGGGCCGGTTGATCGTGAGGCAGCGCGAGGCGGGCGGCGAGGACCACGACGACCTGGTGCTGCTGGGCACGTTGCTGCTGCTGGCCGGGCACGAGACGACGGCGAGCACGATCGCGCTGGGCGCGCTGGCGCTGCTGGAGCGCCCGGAGGTGGCGCGCGAGCTGCGCGAGGACCCGGCGCTGCTGCCGGGGGCGGTGGAGGAGCTGCTGCGGCTGCTGAGCGTGGTGGAGACGGCGACGTCGAGGCTGGCGAAGGCGGACGTGGTGGTGGGCGGGCGACTGGTGCGCGCGGGCGAGGGCGTGATCGGCCCGGTGCAGACCGCGAACCACGACCCGGAGGTCTTCCCGGACCCGCACGTGCTGGACGTGCGGAGGCCGCAGGGCAAGCACCTGGCGTTCGGCTTCGGCCCGCACCAGTGCCTGGGGCAGCACCTGGCGCGCGAGGAGCTGCGGATCGTGTTCGGCGCGCTGCTGAGGCGGGTCCCGACCCTGCGCCTGGCGGTCCCGAGGGAGGAGCTGGACTTCAAGGACGACGCGAACGTCTACGGCCTGAACGCCCTGCCCGTGACGTGGTGAACGACGCACGGCTCCCCGTGGACCGCCCCCACCGGGTCGGGTCGCTGCGGGGAGCACGTCGCGGTCTTCCCGTGGGAATCCGCCCTTCGCCGCGAAGTAGATCAAGTTTCCTCCACGGCGCCCTCGGGACGCAAGCCGGCTAGGCGGGGTTGGTCTTTTCGGGTGGCGCGAGCAGAGCGCTGACGCGCTTCCGGTGCTGACCGTCCAGATCGCGCTGCAACGAGTCCCACTCGCGCTCGGGCCACCGCTTCAGCAGGAGCGCGGTGAACCAGACAGCCCTGTCCTGATCGGACGAGTAGGCCAAACGCAGGGCTTTCACCAGCAGCGCCTTGTCCTTCGTGCCCTCCGCGGCCTGTTCGCACAACTCGATCCGGACCGGATCGTCACCGACCTCACCCGCCGCCTGGAACTTGAGCGTCGCGTCGACACCGACGTCCGCGGCGAGCTTGTGGAACAGAGCGCGCCCGAGCTTCTTGTCGAGGCCCCACGCGGCTTTGGCGTGCGAGAACTTGTCACCCTGCGGGGCGTCCCGGTCCAAGAAGAGCGCACGGCGGTAGGTCTTCCGCTGCCACTCGGAGAACTCGTTGCCCGCTTTCCCGAAAGCGGTGTTCCGGATCCGGTAGTCCCACGCAAGCCACTCCTGGAGCTTGGCGTAGTACTCGACGGGCTTGACCTTCCCGTAGGCCTCGCAGATCGCCGCGACGGTGGCGAAAACGTCTCCGGGGCCACCCGGCGCGCACGCGAAGAACTGGGCGTCGCACACCTGGCGCGCCCGCTTGTCCCCCCGGTTCTCCCGCACGGCCTTCAGCGCGTCGTCCTGGGGCAACCGGTAGTCGTGCGCGAGGTCGATGAGGGTGACCGAGGGCTCCCGGAGGTGCTTGCACAGGAAGAGCGCGATGGTGAAGCGGAGTTCGGGCGTGAGCCCGAGGTCGTCGCGCAAGCTCCGCAGCTCGCGCTTGAACCACTCCGGTTCGCTCCTGCGGAGCTTCTCCATCAGCTTCTGCTGCTCGCTCCGGTCCCGGCACTTCCGCAGCTTCTCGAACGCCTGCTCCTGCTGTTCCGTGGGCACCCGGCCGAAGCCAACCGACCTCCCCCACCCCTCCTCCGCACTTCAGCGGAAGCCCTGTGACCAGCAGGACACCCCTCCCGACTCGCATGACTTGAAGCTTCAAGTTAACCTGTCCCCATGCCCCCCGCAGCCCCCCGCTGGCTCGACGCCGAAGAGCGGCAGACCTGGCTCGCGCTCGCCAGCGTCCTCATCCGGCTCCCCTCCGCGCTCGACGCGCAGCTCCAGCGCGACGCGGGCATCAGCCACTTCGAGTACCAGGCGCTCGCCTTCCTGTCCGAGCAGCCCACCCGCTCGCTGCGCATGAGCGAGCTCGCCGTCGTCACCGAGGGCTCCCTCTCCCGCCTCTCCCACGTCGTCAAGCGCCTGGAGCGCCAGGGCTGGGTCACCCGCACGCCCGACCCCGACGACGGCCGCTACACGCTCGCCGTGCTCACCGGCGCCGGCTGGGACAAGGTGGTCGACACCGCGCCCGGACACGTCGAGGAGGTGCGGCGACTGGTGTTCGACCCGCTCTCCGGCGAGCAGCAGCGGCACCTGCGGGAGATCGGGCTGCGGGTGGCCTCGGCCATCGAGCCCGGCGGGCCCGACCAGTCCTGCCCCGGCTCCCGAACCCCACCACACAACCCGGAAACCCAGACACAGCAAGGAAAAAACCCATGATCGTCGTCACCGGAGCCACCGGTCAGCTCGGCCGCCTCGTCATCGCCGCCCTGCGGGAGCGCGGCGCCGCCGTCACCGCCGCCGTCCGCGACCTGGACAAGGCCGCCGACCTCGGCGTCCCCGCCCGCCTCGCCGACTACGACCGGCCGGAGACGCTCGTCGCCGCGTTCGAGGGGGCCACCAGGGTGCTGCTGATCTCCGGCACCGACCCGAACCGCGCCGAGCAGCACCGCGCCGTCGTGGACGCCGCCGCAGCCGCCGGGGTCGAGCTGCTCGCCTACACCTCCGTGCTGGGCGCGCCGACGAGCACGCTGGGCGTCGCGCCCGACCACGTGGCGACCGAGGCGCACATCCGCGCGTCCGGCGTGCCGTTCGCCTTCCTGCGCAACGGCTGGTACCACGAGAACTACGACCAGACCGCCCGCCGGGGCGCGGAGACCGGCGTGATCACGGGCGCGGCGGGCAACGGCCTGGTCGCGTCCGCCTCGCGCGCCGACTACGCCGAGGCCGCGGCCGTCGTGCTGACCGGCGACGGGTTCGCGAACACCGCGCACGAGCTGTCCGGCGACACCGCCTGGGCGATGCCGGAGCTGGCCGACGCGATCGCCGCCGCCGCCGGGACCGAGGTGGTCTACCGGGACCTGCCGCTGGCCGAGCACCGCGCCTCACTGGTCGGCGCCGGGCTGCCGGAACCGGTGGCGGACTTCGTGTCCGGCATCGACGCGTCCATCGCGCGCGGCGAGCTGGCCGCCACGCCCGGCGAGCTGAGCGCGCTGATCGGCCGCCCCACCACCCCGCTGCGCGCGTGGGTCGCCACCGCCCTGAAGCGGGCCTGATGCCCTTCCAGACCCCCGCGGGCGCGTACGACGCGTTCCTGCCCGGCGCGCTGGAGAGCGCCCGCTCGCACCGCGGGTGGACGCCCGCGGACGGGCCGCTGCCCGCGCTGTACCTGAGCCACGGCGCGCCGCCGCTGTTCGACGACGGGCCGTGGATCGGGCAGCTGTTCGACTGGGCGCGGTCGCTGCCCAAGCCGAAGGCGGTGCTGATCGTGTCCGCGCACTGGGAGGACGCGCCGCTCGCGCTGTCCGCGCCCGCCGCCGGGACGCCGCTGGTGTACGACTTCGGCGGCTTCCACCCGCGCTACTACCGGATGCGCTACGACACCCCGGACGCGACCGCGCTGGCCCGCAGGGTCGCCGCGCTCATGCCGGACGCCGAGCCGGTGCACCAGCACCCCGCGCGCGGTCTGGACCACGGCGCGTGGGTGCCGCTGATGGCGATGCTGCCGCTGGCGGACGTGCCGGTGCTCCAGCTGTCCATGCCCAGCCACGACCCGGCGCGGCTGGTGGAGCTGGGCGCCAGGCTGGCCCCGCTGCGGCAGGAGGGCGTGCTGCTGATCGGCTCCGGGTTCATGACGCACGGACTGCGGTTCGCGACGCGGGAGATGTTCCTGCACAACGCCGTTCCCACCTGGTCGGCCGACTTCGACGCGTGGGCGGCGGAGGCGCTGGGGCGCGGCGACGTGGACGAGCTGGCGGCGTTCCGCACGCGCGCGCCGGGGATGCCGTACGCGCACCCGACGCCGGACCACTTCCTGCCGATCTTCATCACGCTGGGCGCGGCGACCGATCCGGCGCAGCGCGCGGTCACCGCGATCGACGGGTACACGATGGGCTTCGCCAAGCGCTCGTTCCAGCTGGGCTGAGCCACCGCGCCCGTGCCGCGATCCGCTGCGGCACGGGCGCTCCCGCCGTCGGGTCCACTGTGGACGGCACCTACCCGCGCAACCCCGACACCGCGATCCGCAGCGCCTCCCGGACGGCGTCGACCAACCCCTCCGTGCCGCGCAGCGCCACGTGGTGCTCCACGGCGGCCCGCAGCGCGCCGTTGACCACGGCCGCGCCCACCCGCGCGTGCAGCCCGCCGGGCGGCAGCGCGGACGAGCGGGTCAGCGCGGCGGCGAACACGTCCTCCGCGTCGTGGTGCACCCGCAGCCACACCGAGCGCAGCGCGGGCTCGTCCACCACCAGTCGCAGCAGGGCCTGCGTGGCGGGCGCGTCGGCCATCACCTCGCCCGCCGCCGCGCCCGCGCGGTCGAGCACGGTCGCGAGGTCCTCGCCGAAGCGCCACTCCAGCAGGGCGGCGGCCACCACGTCCACCCCGGTGGTCAGCAGGGGCCGGACGCAGTCCTCCTTGCCCTCGCAGTAGCGCCAGAACGTGCGCGTCGAGATGCCCGCCGCCTCCGCGATGTCCTCGACCGACGTCGCGGCGACCCCCCGCGCCTCGAACAACCGGACCGCCTCGCGGGCGATGTCCAGTCTGGTCTGCGCCTTGCGCCGCTCGCTGAGCGGCGGACGGCCACCCCTGGCCGGCCCCACCTGTGGTTCCACGGGCGCACAGCCTACTATTTGGCACGACGTGACACAGTGGCACGATGCGCCACGAACGGGAGTGACAGGAGTGGGCACATGAGCGGCAGTGGGCTGGCGGGCGTCGGCGTGATCGTGACCGGCGCGGGATCGGGCATCGGGCGGGCGGCGGCGCTGCTCTTCGCGGCCGAGGGCGCGAAGGTGCTGGTGGCGGACCTGGCGGCGGAGGCCGCGGAGGCCACCGGGACCGCGATCCGCGAGGCGGGCGGCGTGGCCGAGGTCGTGGTGGGCGACCTGGGCGAGCAGGCCGTGGTGGACCGGGTCGTGGCGACGGCGGTGGAGTCGTTCGGCGGCGTCGGCGTGCTGGTGAACAACGCCGGGATCATGGACCGGATGAACGCGCTCGGGGACGTGGGCGACGCCGAGTGGGAGCGCGTGATCCGGGTCAACCTGACCGCCCCGTTCCTGCTCAGCCGGGCCGTCCTGCCGCACATGCTCGCGGCGGGCGGGGGCTCGATCGTGAACACCGCGTCGGAGGCGTCGCTGCGCGGGAGCGCGGCGGGCGCGGCCTACACCGCGTCCAAGCACGGCGTCGTCGGCCTGACCAAGTCGCTGGCGGTCATGTACCGCGACCAGGGCATCCGGGCGAACGCGATCGCGCCCGGCGGCACGAGGACCGGCATCGCGGTGCAGGTTGACCCGGAGGCGTCGGGCCCTAAGGTGCTGGGGCGGTACATGGGCAACCTGGGCCGGGTGTCGGAGGCCGAGGAGCAGGCGGCGGCGATCGTGTTCCTGGCGTCGGACGCGGCGAGCAGCCTCAACGGCGTGGTCCTGCCGGTGGACAACGGCTGGTCCGCGGTCTGAGCCGTCGGGTCGGGCGGGACCGCCGAGCCGGTCCTGCCCGGCCGGGCAGTTCCTGACCGGGCAGGACCCGATCGGGCAGTTCCCGACCGGGCAGGTCCGGGACCCGGTTTCGCTTTCACAGCAGCCACCCGTTCGGCCGCGCTGCTATCCCCCGCTCCCGCCCCTGCGGTGAGGTGGCCACTGACCCGCACCGGGACGCAGGGGGGCACCACATCGACCCGCGCACAGCGCCCACCCGAAGCACGCCGACCGCGGACGACCCGACCAGCGAGGTCCGGCCCGGTGACGCCCGGCTCAACGGCGCCCAGCCCGGCGGCGCGCACCTCGACGGCGCCCAGGTAGACCGCACCCAGCTCGACGACGGCTTCGAAGCCCTCACCCGCCGCCTCCTGGGCGCCCCACCGTCCTGGGCACCCTCGAACAGGTCGTGGACGCCGCCGTCCGCCTGGTGAGCGGCGCCGACCTGGCCAGCGTCACCCTGCGCGACCGCGACGGCCGCCTCTCCACCCCCGTGCGCACCCACCCCGTCGCCGTGTCCCTGGACGAGGTCCAGTACCGCGCCCGGTCCGGCCCCTGCCTGGACGCCGCCGTCCCCGACGGCCCCGGTTTCGCCGCCAGCGACGACCTGGGCGCCGAGGAGCGCTGGCCCGCGTTCTCCAGGGCCGCGCACCACGAGGGCTACGACGCGATCATCTCCACCGAGCTGCTCCCCACCCCCGGCGAGGGCCTGACCGGCGCGCTCAACATCTACTCCCACGACGCCCGCGGCCTGAGCGCCGCGGACCGGCACACCGCCCTGCTGCTCGCCACGCACGCCTCGCTCGCCCTCGCGCACGCCCGCGTCACCGAGCTGGCCGACCTCCAGCGGGCCGACCTGGCGCGCGCCGTCGACAGCCGCGACGTCATCGGCCAGGCCAAGGGCATCCTGATGACCCGGCGCGGGATCGGCGCCGACGAGGCCTTCGCGCTGCTGCGCCGCACCTCCCAGGAGCTGAACGTCAAGCTCATCGACCTCGCCCGCACCCTCACCACCAGGCACGACGAGATCGATCGGGGCTGATCGCGCCCAGGTGGTTGCGCTCAGGGCTGAGGTGAGTACCGTCGGAGAGGTAGCGGTTCAACTAGCAGCCGCGGTCCACCCACCCGCACGACGAGCACGCGGGGCAGGGCAGACCGGCGCGCTCGAACCGCTGGCCGTCCTCGTCCCGAAGAGGAGGCCCATCGTGCTCACCACCCGACGTAGCACCGCTCCCGTGACGATCACCGCCAGCTCCAGCTCCGAGGTCACCGTGGTGACCGCGACCGGCGAGCTGGACGGCGCGGTCACCGACCGGCTGCGCCACCGCCTCGCCGAGGCCGTGGCCGACACCCCGCCCGCCCTGATCATCGACTTCGGCGGGGTGAGCTTCTGCTCGGCCGCCGTGCTCGGCGTGCTGGTGGAGATCACCGCCGCCGCCGAGACCGCCGACGTGCGGTGGGCGGTGGTCAGCGACCAGCGGGCCGTCCGCAGGCCCACGACGCTCAGCGGCCTGGACCCCGTCCTGCTGCCGATGACCAGCGTCCCGGAGGCGTGCGCGTCGCTGCGCACCCCCGTCAGCGCCTGACCTGATCAGCGCGCGACCAGCACCACCCACGGCACCCCCCACAGCAGCGCCCCGATCGCACCGCCGACGAGCGAGATCCGCCCGGTGGACGCGACCGGGGCGTCCGGCGCTCCGGGCCCGGAGATCCCTCCCACCACGAATACCGGGCCCGCGCGGATAGGCCACCCGAGCGGGGGTAACCGGCCGCCATGAGGATCGTGGTCACAGGCGCTTCCGGGAACGTCGGCACCGCCCTGCTCCGCCGCCTGGCCGCCGAGCCCGACATCGCCGTGCACGGGGTGGCGCGGCGCAGGCCCGCGTTCGGCCCGGCCGAGGGGGTGGCCTGGTCCCAGGTCGACCTCGCCGAGGAGGGCGCGGAGGCCGAGCTGGCCGAGATCGCCTCCGGCGCGGACGCCGTGGTGCACCTGGCCTGGAAGATCCAGCCCGGCCACGACGAGCAGGCCCTGTTCCGCACGAACGTCGCGGGCAGCGGCCGGGTGTTCGCCGCCGCGCGCGAGGCGGGCGTGCCGCACCTGGTGCACATGTCGTCGGTGGGCGCCTACTCCCCCGCCGTGCAGTCGTTGCGGGTGGACGAGGAGTGGCCGACCAACGGGGTGCGCACCTCCTCGTACAGCAGGCACAAGGCGGCCGTGGAGCGGCAGCTGGACGCGCTCGACGGGATCGCGGTCGCCCGCGTGCGGCCGTCGCTGATCCTGCAGCCGGACGCGGCGGCCGAGATCCACCGGTACTTCCTGGGGCTGCTGGTGCCGCCCGCGCTGTTCCGCCTGCGCCTGCCCGTGCTGCCGCTGCCCCGGCGGTTGTCCGTGCAGTTCACGCACGCCGACGACGTCGCCGAGGCGCTGCTGCTGGTGCTGCGGGAGCGGTTCACCGGGGCGCTGAACGTGGCCGCGGAGCCGGTCGTGGGGCCGGCGGAGCTGGCGGCGGCGGTCGGGGCCAGGCACGTGCCGATCTCCGCGAACGTCCTGCGCGCGCTGGCCAAGGGCACCTGGAAAGCCCGGTTGCAGCCGACCGCGCCGGGGTGGGTGGACCTGGCGCTGGCGTCGCCGCTGCTGGACACCGCGCGGGCCCGCGCGCTCGGCTGGGCGCCGCGGCACGACGCGCGCGACGTGCTGCGGGAGTTCGTGCGCGCGCTGGGCGAGCACCGGGGCGAGTCGACCAGTCCGCCGCTCAACACCAAGCTGAGGCGCGGCGCCCGGGACCTGTGACCTGGGCGGGCCCCGCCCTGCCCGGAACCCGCAGGCCCCTCCGCTGGCCCCACCTGCTGTGGGCCGTGGTCGCGCTCGGGCTTCGCGCTGATCGACCTGCGGGTCTACCGGGTGGGCGGCGAGGCGTGGCCGGCCGGGGCGCCGCTGTACGCGCCGGACCTCCCCGCGCCGCTGCGGGGCCCCGACCTGCCGTTTCACCTGCCCGCCGCTCGCAGCGGTGCTGTTCGCGCTGGTCGCGGTGGCCTGGACGGCTCTGGGCGTGCTGGTCGCGGCGGGCGCGCTGCCGCTGGAGCCGCTCCGGGCCACCCTGGACTACGGGCAGGTCAACCTGTTCCTGATGGCGCTGGTGGCTCCCGACTGCCCGGCGGAGCGGCCGGTGTGGCGGCGGGGCGCGCCGACCGGGCTCGTCGCCGCCGCGGAGCTGACCCCGCTGGTGTTCCTGGCGCGCGGGGACCGCAGGTCGGCGGCGGGGGCGGCGGGGGTGTTCGCGGGCGGCGGCGCGCTGGGGTTGCTGCTGGCGCCGTCGGACAGCGCGCGCTGCTGGTTCGGCGCGCCGCTCGACCCCGGCCGCATCGGCGGGATCGCCTGCGCAGGCAACTCCTCGATCCGCCGCGCGCTGCACCGGCTGCGGCTGCCCGGCGGGGTGGAACCGGCGCTGTGGCTGGCGTTCGGCGGGTGCGCGCGGGCAGGCAGGGGTGTGCGAAGCAGAGCAACCGCCTCACCGGGAGAGGTGCGAGCGGGCCTCCTGGACGAGGACGCGGTCGAGCGGCTCCACTCCGGGACGGCCGGGCGGCTGCACCGGTGCCTGGCGCGGCGGGTCGGGGTCGAGATCGCCGACGACTTGGTCGCGGAGGCGTTCCTGGTGCTGTGGCACGACCGGGCGGGGAGCCCGCGCGAGCCGGACGCGACCGCGGCGTGGCTGTACGGGGTGGCGGCGAACCTGGTGCGCAGGCACGTGCGGACCGAGGAGCGGCGGTTGCGCGCGTGGACGCGCGAGCACGCCAGGACCGGGCCGGACGAGGACCCGCTGGGGCGGGTGGACGACGTCGCCGACGCCGAGGCGCTGACCGGGCCGCTGCGGCGGATGCTGGCCGACCTGCCGCGCGAGCAGCGGGACGTGCTGACCCTGGTGGCGTGGGGTGAGCTGACGCCTGCGCAGGTCTCGGCGGCGCTCGGGATCGGTGGGAGCACCGTGCGCACCAGGCTGCACCGGGCGCGCGAAGCTGCGGGCGGGGATCGGCGCGCACCTGGACCGGGAGAGGACGGGCGATGTCCGACCGCGAGGACCTCGGGTCCGCCGACGGCGGGGGCGGCGGCCGGAGGAGCTGGACCGGGCGCTGGGGCTGGTCGGGGCGGGCGAGCCGGGGATGTCGGACGCGGCGCGCGAGCGGGGGTTGGGCGCGCTGCGGGCGGTGACGCGGGGGGACGCGGGCGGGCGGCGGCTCGGGTGGCGGTTCGGGGCGGGCGCGGGTCGGGTCGGGGCGAGCCGGACCGGCGCGGCCCCGTTCGGCACGGGCCGGGGCCGGGGCGGGCCGGGGCCGGGGCGGGCGGGCCGAGGTGCTGCTCGGCGCGGCGGCCACGGCGGTCGGGGTGCTGGGCGCGAGCCTGCTCGTGCCCTCGGCGCGGCAGTTCGGCACCGACCTGGAGGCCGCCACCGCGTTGCAGCGGGTCGCCGGGCTGGTGGTGGAGCCACCTAGGTCCGGTCACCGGCACGTGCGCAGCACCTACAAGGACCTGAACGTGCAGGACGGGCCGCTGGTGGCGGTCGACCAGTTCCACCACCGTGGAGTCGGTGCCCCCGAACGAGGTCCCCTGATCGAGGTCCGCTGATCGAGCGCGACTGGCCCGTCCGAGTGTCTCCGGTCCGGTGTCCCCCGGCGGGGCGTCACACCGGGAAGCGCACCCCGGTGAGCCGCTCGGACAGCTCCCACAGCCCGCGCTGGGCGTCCTCGTCGCGCGCCCGCGCCGCGACCGGGATCGGGCGCGGGCTGCCGACCAGCTACAACGGCCCGCCCGGCCCGTAGTGCTCGCCGCCCCTGGCGACCGGGTCGGTGGCCGCGCGCAGCACCGGCAGGGCGCCCTGCGCGGCCCCGTGCGCCAGGATCCTGCCGACCACGGCGACCGGGCGGCGCATGGGCGTGGTGGAGTCGCGGAAGAACGCGGTGGCCACCCCGCCGGGGTGCGCGGCCAGCGCGCTCACCGAGGTGCCGCGCAGCCTGCGGTCCAGCTCCAGGGTGAACAGCAGGGTGGCGAGCTTCGAGCCGCCGCAGGTCCCGGTGGCGCGCGGGTCGGCGGGGTCGAACCGCCCGATCCGGTGGGCGATGCCGGCCAGCGACACCACCCGCGCCCCCGGCACGCGGAGCATCCACTCCAGCACCAGTCCGGTGAACGCGTAGTGCCCCAGGTGGTTGACCCCGAACCGCGTGGTGAACCCCGCCTCGGTGATGCCACCCGCCGTGACCACGCCCGCGCTGTTGACCAGCAGGTCGACCCGCTCGTGCCGCCCGATCAGCTCGTCGGCGGCGTCGCGCACGGACGTGAGCGAGGCGAGGTCGAGCTTGAGCACCTCGACGCGCCCGTCGATGCGGGCGACCGCGTCGCGCGCCCGCCCGAGGTGCTCGCAGGCGAGCACGACCAGCGCGCCCTTGCGCGCGAGCGCCCGCGCCACCCCGAACCCGATGCCGTTGCTGCCCCCGGTCACCACGGCGACCCGTCCGCGCCGGTCGGGAACGTCCTGCTCCGCCCGCTCGGCCATGAGCTGAATCAACCACCGCGGCGGGTCACCGGGACAGGGCCCAAAGGCGGTCCCCCGGAGGGGCGTTCAGCTCACCCGCGGTGACCGAACGCGTCCCGTCACCCCGGAACCGGCCCCCCGGACGAGAGCAGCGCGCGTTCGACGGCGGAGAGCGCCGCGCCGGTCGGCAGCCCCAACTCGCGCACCACCCCGGCGAACCGCTCGGCCGCCTCGTCCAGCAGGGCGGCCCGCTCAGCCGAGGCGGCGTCGTCACCGCGCTCGACGACCACCGTCCCTTTGGCCCGCGCCGTGCGCACCCACCCGCCGAGCTCGAGCTCGCGGTACGCGCGGGCGATGGTGCCGGGCGCGAGCCCGAGGTCACGCGCGAGCCGCCGGATGGGCGGCAACCGCGCGCCCCCGACCAGCGCCCCCGCGCTGACGAGCCGGATCACCTGGTCGTGCACCTGCCGCCAGGGCGCGACCCCGTTCCCGGTGTCGACGACCACGCGCAGCGACGTCACCGAACCCGCTCCCCCACCCGCACCGGCCGCACGACCAGGTACCACCCGATCAGGGCGGGGTAGAGCAGCAGGTCGGTCCACTCCGCCTGGCCGATCATGTTCCCCGGCCCCGCGCACGCCACCCCGGCGACGGCGATGGCCAGCCCGAGCGCGACGCGGGCGCTGCGCAACCGGAGCGCCGCGTCCACCGCCCAGTCCCCCTCAGGCGGCTTGCGCACCGCGAGCAGCACGACGCCCCACCCGGCGAGGGCGGCGACGAACGCGGAGCCGAGGGCGACGCCGGGCGGTGAGAACGAGGGCCCGACCGGCAGCGCCCGCACCACCAGGAGCCACCCGAGCAGCAGGCCGTGCAGCACGACCGCCCACACCGGCACGAGGTCGGACACCCCGCGCCGCTCCAGGGAGGCCTCCCGCCGGGGCCCGCGCACCGGCCGCTGCGCGACCACCTCCCCGAGCAGCCCGCCGAGCAGCACCGGCAGCAACCACGCCTGCCCGGCGTCACCGGCCTCGGGCAGCCCGAGCACCTCGGAGAGCAGGGGGATCCCGAACATCAGCACGGGGTACCAGAGCCTGCGCCGCCGCAGGTAGCGCAGCGCCACCTCGGTCTGCCGCTCGTCCGGCTCGGCGACCCCCCACCGCCGCAGCACCGCGACGCCCTTCTTGGGCTCGGGCCACAGCAGCACCAGGAGGGCGAGCGCCAGCACCGCGTGGAAGGCGACGAGCGCGAGCACGTTGTCGAGCGGCACGGCACCCCCTCCTCCTTGTGCCAAGCAGACGGTACAAGGAGGAGGACGGCGAGGTGATCCACCGATCGGAGGCTGAGATGAGGAAGCCGAAGAACCCGACGTCACCTGGGCGAGGCGGAGCGGCCCCCGTCCCTCACCCCGTGACCGGCGCCAGCAACAACCCCGTGATCGCGTCCACCAGCCCGGTGGCCGCGTCGTCCCAGCTGCCGCGCGGCGTCACCACGCCCTCCGCCAGGGCCCGCTCCCGCTCGGCGACCACGTGCACCATCAGGTGCCGCAGCATCTGCGCCCGGTCCAGCCGCGCCTGCGCGGGCACCTCGGCAGGCAGGCTGCGCTGCAACCCCTCCAGCACCAGCCGCATCCCCGGCGTCGCCAGCGCCTCCTCGGACATGATCGCCCGGAACGCCGGGTCGGTCATCACCTGCGCGCCGAACCTGGCGTACCAGGTCGGCCCGCCGAGCGAGTCAAGGTGCGTCGTCACCGGCCTGACCAGGCAGTCCACCCACTCCCGCAGGCCTGCGCCGTCCCCGACCGCCTCCACCATGGCCAGCCGCAGCCGCTCCATGGGCTCGGTGTGCTTGGCGATGATCGCCCGCACCAGGTCGGCCTTGGTCCCGAAGTGGTAGCCGACCGCCGCGTTGTTGCCCTGTCCGGCGGACGCGCTGATCTGGCGGTTGGACACCGCGTACAGGCCGTGCTCGGCGAACAGGCGCTCCGCCGTGGCCAGGATCTGCTGGCGCGTCGAGTCGACCTGCGCCGCCCGCGCACCCCTTCCGACCACGGTCTTCACAGCTGCCTACGGTACATCCCCACCCCCGCCGCAGCCCCTCCGGCACGCCACCCGGCCGTCCCGAGTGGACGGCCGCGCGGCGTTCGGCGCAGCACCGGGGACTCCGATCGGACCACACCCCCGCCGGGCTCGCCCGCGCGAACCGGGGCCCGCCCCCGGACCGTCCACTCGGGACGGTCCGGGAACCGCCTCAGGCCCCGGAGCCCACGTGCTCGACCTCGGCCGCGCGCGACCGGCGGCGCCCCTGCACCAGGTCCACCAGCCCCACGACGAGCGCCAGCAGGATCAGCCCGATGGTCACCAGCAGACTCGTGGTGATCGCGTGGTCCCACCCGCCGCCGCCCAGCGCGGCGAAGAACACCGCGCCCGCCGCGGAGATGCCGATCGCCGACCCGATCCGCTGCCCGGTCTGGAGCACGCCCGCGGCGGTGCCGCTCTGCCTCGGCGGCACGTCGTGCAGCGCCAGGGTCTGGTTCGGGGCGATGACCAGGCCGTTGCCGATGCCCGCGACGAGCATCGGCAGGGCGATCGCGAGCCCGATGCGCTCGGGCGCGCCGCGCAGCACCAGGTCGACCACGACCAGCCCGGCGGCCTCCAGCACGAGGCCGACCACGACGACGACCCGGCCGTGCCGCCCGACGAGCCTGCCGCCGATCGCGGCGGCCGTCGCGCCGCCGACCGAGTAGGTGGTCAGCGCGAGCCCGGCCTGCAGCGGTGTGTACCCATGGCCCTGCTGGAGGAACAGGGTGAGCACGAAGAAGATCGAGGTGAACCCGGCGAAGTAGACCAGCCCGAGCGCCACGCCCATCGAGTAGCCGCGGGTGCGCAGGAGCGCGAAGTCCACCAGCGGGTGCCCGTGGCGGCGCTTGGCCGCGCGCTCCCACGGCACGAACACCGCCACCAGCGCCGCCGCGACCCCGATCAGCCACCACGGGGCGGTGGCCGGGTCGTGCTCGGACAGCACGAGCGGCAGCATCAGCGACACGACCGCGCCGCCGAGCAGCACCGCGCCGACCGCGTCCAGCGGCTTGCGGGCGCCACCGCGCGCGGCGGGCCGGTCGCGGGGCAGCAGGCGCAGGCCGAGCAGCAGGGCGAGCGCGCCGAGGGGCAGGTTGACGTAGAACACCCAGCGCCACCCGCCCGCGCCGCCGCCCCACTGGAGCAGCAGGCCGCCGAGCAGCGGGCCGACCGCCGTGGACAGCCCGACCACCGCGCCGAACAGGCCGAACGCCTTGCCCCGCTCTTTGCCGGGGAACAGCTGCTGGATGAACCCGGCGACCTGCGGGTTGAGCAGGCCCGCCGCGACGCCCTGGAGCAGCCGGGCGAGCACCAGCCAGGTCCCGTCCGGGGCGAGGCCCGCGAGGGCGCTGGTGAGGGTGAACAGGGCGAGCGCGATCAGGAACATCCGGCGGCGGCCCAGGTCGTCGCCGAGGCGACCGGCGGAGACCAGGACGAGGCCGAAGGCGAGCGCGTACCCGGTGACCACCCAGGACAGCTCGGCGGTGGTGGCGCCGATGTCGCGCTGGATGGAGGGCAAGGCGACGTTGACGATGGTGACGTCGAGCAGGGTCATGAACCCGGCGAGCAGGCACACCGCGAGCGCGCGCCAGCGCTGGGGGTCGGGCTCCTGCGGGCCGGGCCGCTGCGGGTCGGGCCGCTGCGGGCCGGGCTGCTCGGGGCGGTTCCCGCCGGGTGGCGGCTGGTCCGGTCGCCGCTGGTCGGCGCGGCGTGGGGGCGTGCTCATGCGGGGGCGCTCCGGGGACTGGCGGGGATCGGGGAGGGGGCGGTGGCCGCTGCGGGCTCGACCGGCCGCCCGCTCGACCCTAGCCGCCGCGAGGACCCCGCCCACCGCCCGCGCCGCTCGTGAGGTGACGCACACTTCCCGTCCCCGGCCGGGAAAACGCCGCGTTGCGCACCAAAAGGGACGCACCGGATCGCGCGCCGCCGGAATACCCGCGCGCCCCCTCGCGGTTGCCCCTGGGGTGGAACAGACTCAGCTGCAGGCGGAGCCCGCCGAGAGCGTGACCGAGGAGCAGCCGACCGGCTTGGTCGTGCTGGGCGGGGCCGACGCGCAGGCGTGCGGTGTGGACGGGGTGTGCCGGTGAGC
Source organism: Actinosynnema pretiosum (assembly GCF_002354875.1). Taxonomy (GTDB): domain Bacteria; phylum Actinomycetota; class Actinomycetes; order Mycobacteriales; family Pseudonocardiaceae; genus Actinosynnema; species Actinosynnema auranticum. Next base: position 2,962,624 of record NZ_CP023445.1, on the reverse strand, counting down.
GCCGTGCGGGTCGAGGTGTGGTCGGACATCGTCTGCCCGTGGTGCTACATCGGCAAGCGGCGCTTCGAGAGCGCGCTCGCCGGGTTCGACGGCGAGGTCGAGGTCGAGTGGCGCAGCTTCCAGCTCGACCCGAACGCGCCGGTCGGCGAGTTCCTGCCGACGCCGGAGCACCTCTCGGCCAAGATGGGCGCCTCGCGCGAGCAGGTCGAGGGCATGATGGGCCAGGTCACGGCGGTCGCCGCCGAGGTCGGCCTGGAGTACGACCTGGTGAACTCGGTCTCGCTGAACACGTTCGACGCGCACCGGGTGCTGCACCTGGCGAAGTCGCACGGCCTGGGCACCGTCGCGCACGAGCGGCTGATGCGGGCCAACCTGGTCGAGGCCAGGACCCTGGACACCCCGACGCTGGTCGAGCTGGCCGCCGGGATCGGGGTGCCCGCGCAGGAGACCGAGCGGGTGCTGGCCGGTGACGAGTACGCGCACGAGGTGCGGGAGGACTTCGCGCAGGCGCGCAGGTACGGCGTGTCGGGCGTGCCGTTCTTCGTGCTGAACAGCGCCTACGGCGTGTCCGGCGCGCAGCCGGCCGAGGTGTTCGCGCAGGCGCTCCGGCAGGCCGCGCAGGGCTGATCCACAACCGCTCCCACCACACCGCCGCGCGGGTTCCCGACCAGGGGACCCGCGCGGTGGCGCCTCACGCGTCGAGCGCGGCGCTGAAGACCGCGTGGGCGGCCTCGTCGAACAGCACGAACCGCACCAGCTCCACGCCCGGCGCGTCGGCCTCGGCGACGGCGGCGACCGCGATCCGGGCCGCCGAGTCGAGCGGCCAGCGGAAGATGCCGGTGGAGATGGCCGGGAACGCCACGGTCCGCGCGCCCAGCTCTGCGGCGACGCGCAGCGAGTTGCGGTGGCAGTCGGCGAGCTGCTCGGAGCGGTCCTCGTCGGCGGAGAACACCGGTCCGACGGTGTGCACGACCCAGCGCGCGGGCATCCGCCCCGCCGTGGTGGCGACCGCCTGCCCGGTGGGCAGCCCGCCCCCGAGGTGACCGGCGCGCAGGTCGCGGCACGCGGCGAGGATCTCCGGGCCGCCCGCGCGGTGGACGGCCCCGTCGACGCCGCCACCGCCGAGCAGGGAGGAGTTGGCCGCGTTCACGACGACGTCGGTGTCCTGCTGGGTGAGGTCGCCGACCACGCACTCGATCCTGGGCATCCCCCGATCCTGCCACGCGCGCGGGCGGGCGCCCGGTCCGCCGAACGCGTGGCCCCGGTCCCCCGACCGGTTCCCGCGCGGGCTCACCGGCGCAGGTCGACCAGGTCCGGTCGCAGCGCGAGCACCAGGTACTCGTGGGCGTGCGCGAACCACGCCTCCACCATCACCCGCTCCGGTCCCGGCCGCCGGGGCAGCCTGCGGGCCAGCGGGAGGGCGATCAGCCAGTCGTCCGCCTCGGCGCGGGTGAGCACGAACGGGGTGGGCGTGGCGCAGCGCTCCAGCACCCTGCGGACCGGTGCGGCGTCGCGCAGCTCGGCCGCGTGGCGGGCGCGGAAGTCCTCCGACTCGGCGCGGGACGGGCAGGCGTCGGGGAACAGCGCGGCGAGCACGTCGCGCGGCGGCCTGCGGCGCAGCAGCGAGCGGCGCGGCTCCGGGTAGACGTCGTCCTCCAGGAAGCGCGCGAGCAGCCCGAGGTGGTGGGCCAGGGTGCGCGCGACGTTGTCGGACATGCGCACCAGCACCCCGTCGCCCACCGGTGAGGCGTCGAAGTGGTCGGGCTCGTGGTTCACCCGGCGGACCGGAGGGCGGCGTGCAGCCCGTGCCGCTGCAACCGCACCACGAGCTCCTCGGCGCCGTCCCGGTCGGCGAACTCGGCGACCGGGACGCTGCCCTGGGCGTGCAGGCGCCACGCGGCGCCCTCGGCGTCGAGGCCGCAGTGGGCGTCGAGCGCGTAGCCGGCGGTGGTGAGGGTGTTGACGTCGTCGTCCAGCACGACGACCCGCCACCCGCCCGCGCGCCCGGAGCCCACGGGTCAGCGCTGCCGCACGACGGTGGCGAAGTCGGTGGTGCCCGCGCCGATGCGGTGCTCGCCGACGTGGATGACGACCCGGTCGCCCGCGAGCTCCGCGGCGATCCGGACCAGCACGACCCGGCCCCGGCCCGCGAGGTCGTCGGCCAGCTCGCCGGTGGCGCGCACGAGCGCGCCGGGGTCGATCCCGGCCGCGGCGAGCCAGCGGTCGAGCGCGGCGCGGGCGCACGGCAGCAGGTTCGGCTCGGAGGGGACGGTGAGGTTGAGCGGAATGGGCGCCGCACCGCCACGCGGCGCGGGCACGGCGATGTCGACGGGTTGTGCGCTCATCTGCCCTCCCCGATCTCGACGACAGCCCTCCTGGAATACCAGGGGGTACCCAGGATGGCAGGCGCGGTCACCTGTTCGCGCGTCCGAACAGCCGCACTACCCCGGCAGAGTGTCCACCCGGACGGGTCATGGCGTGCCACCGGGGTGGTGGTATCGATCAAGCAGGGGGCGGGCGCCCGCGGGGTGGCGCTGGGGAACCGGGTGCGGAACGGGGCTTCGGGCGGCCGTTCCCCGGTGCGGCGGGGGCCTGGCCGGTCAGTCGCGGGGCAGGGCGCGCACGCCCTCCAGCAGCAGGCTCACCCCTGCGGGGTGGCGGGGGTCGTGGGCGAGGCCGCCGCTGAGCACGTCGGCGGAGGCGACCACGCGCGGGAAGCGGTCCGCGGGCAGGGCGAGCGCGCGGGCCAGGCGTCGCCCGGCCGTGGCGGGACCGGCGCCGCAGCCCGCGGCCACGGCGACCGCCGACCCGAGCAGCACCAGCGCGAGCTCGGCGGCCCCGCGCCCGGTGAACCCGGCCCGCTCCAGCAGCGCGAGCGTCCGCTCGGCCAGTCCCGCGCCCGCGTGACCGGACAGCACCCTGGTCTGGACCAGCGGCGCGAGCGCGGGGGTCAGGTGCAGCGCCCCGACGAGGTCCCCCAGCAGGGCGCGCAGGTCCTCGGCCCAGTCGGGGCCGTCCTGGCGCAGCGGGACGGCGGCTGCCGCGTGCTCGGCGAGGGCGTCGAGCAGGGCGTCCTTGTTGGTGAAGTGCCAGTAGAGGGCCATCGGGGTGACGCCCAGCTCGACGGCGAGGCGGCGGATGGTGACCGCGCCGAGGCCCTCGGCCGCGCTGATCGCGGTGGCCCGGCGCACGACGGCGGCGCGGGTGAGCCGGGGTGCCGTGCTTCGCGTCGCCACGGGTCGACCGTACTCACGGAAAGGGCCCCTGGACGGGACTTCGGGGTCGGGACTGCGTGAAAAGCCTTGCGCCGCAGTGCCGTGCGCGGCGGCGGGGTGGAGTTCTTCACCGATGACGGGGGAAACCCCGGCCGGGAGGCGCCTCCCGGCCGGAGGCGGGTCAGGTCATCGCGACGGCCATGACCGCCATGCCCAGGCTCATCGCGCTCTCCACGGCGGGCGCGACCGCGCGCCGCCGGGCGCCGGGCGCGCGGCCCACGTCGAGCGCTCGGGCCAGCCAGGCGGTCCCGGCGACCGCGAACAGCGCGGCGAGGGCCAGGCCCACGGCGGTCACGTGCCCCGGCGCCCCGGCGCCCGCGTCGACGGCGGTGGTCGTGGCGCCGCCGTGGTGGTCGTGCGCGCCGCCACCGCCGCCGGAGGACGGCTCGCGCATGGCCAGCGGCATCACCACGACCATCCACGCCATGCCCGCCATCATCACCGCGTGGTGCGCCAGCTCGACCCGGCCGTGCCCGGCGCAGGCCCGGCCGCCGATCGCGGCCAGCGCGGCGAACCAGGCGGCGGCGACGGCGAACAGGGCGGTCTGCGGCACGGGGGCGAACGCCATCGTGGCGGGCCAGGCCATGAGGACCATGCCCGCGCACATCAGGGCGTGCAGCACGGAGCCGACCCGGTCCACGAGCCCGCCGTCGCGCCGCAGGCGCACCAGGTGGAAGCCGCAGGCGAGCGCGTAGGCGGCGGTGAGCGCGACGCGCAGCACGATCTCGTCGATCACGCGGGGACCCCCTGCTCCTCGGTGGTGGCCGTGCCCTCGTCCGGGACCCCATCGTCGGCCGGCGCGTCCGGTCCGGCTTCCGCCTGCGTGCCCTCCTGCGTGCCCTCCTGACGGGCGCGCCGCGCGCCGAGCGCGACGTCGAGCGCGAGGAAGCCCAGGAGCGGGACGCCGAGCAGCGGCAGGTAGTAGCCGACGACCGCTGCGGCGACGACCAGCGGGGCGAGCACCCGCCCCGGCGTCCTGCGCCACCCGCCGCGCGCGGGCGCCCGGCCGAACCGGGCGCCGCCCCTGGTGGGCCTGCGCTGCCACCACATGCGGTAGCCCCAGCACACCAGGGCGACGAGGGCGAGTGCGAGCGCGGTGAGGACGAGCTGGTTGGGCAGGCCGAACAGCAGGCCCATGTGGGCGTCGATGCCCCAGCGGGTGAGCTTGGCGGCGAGGGGGTGGTCGGCGAAGCGGAGCACGTCCAGGACCTCGCCGGTGACCGGGTGGATCGCTGCGGAGTCCTGCTTCTCGGGCCAGCTGCGCTGCACCTGCTGCACGACGTACGCCTTGCCCTCGGCGGGCGGGCGGACCTCGACGGGGTCGGTGAGGCCGACGGCGAGCGCGGCGTCGCGGGCGGCCTGGAGGCCGATGCGCGGGCCCTCCTCGGTCGCGGTGATCGCGGAGGTGACCGCCGGGGTGGTCCAGTCCAGCGCGGTGCGGACCTCGCCGATGGTGGCGCCCGTGTAGGCGGACCAGGTGAGCCCGGTGGCGGACAGGAACAGCAGGCCCGCGGCGGCCCACAGGCCGAGCGCGCCGTGCCAGGACAGGGTTCGGCGGCGACCGGCGGGCGCTGGGTGCGGGAGGACCAGCTCGCGCTTGCGCTTGCGGCGCCTGCCGATCCACAGCGCCAGGCCGGCGAGCACGACGACCCACAGCCAGCTGGCGGCCAGTTCGCTGTAGAGCCTGCCGAACTCGCCGAGGTGCAGGTTGCGGTGCAGGTTGTCGATCCAGCCGCGGAGCGGGAGGGCCTGGCCGGAGCCGTAGGTCTCGTGCTGCCCGCGCACCTCGCCGGTGTGCGGGTCGACGAACACGGTCTGGTGGTAGCTCTCCCGCTGGCCGGGGAGCGTGAAGATCACCTGGGTGCTGTCGGTGGGGGTCGGGCCGGGGCGGACGCCGGTGAGCCTGCCGTCCGGGACGAGCGCGGCGGCGATGCCCGCCTGCTCGTCGAGCGACAGGCGGGTGTCGCCCGCCGGGACGTGCAGCTCGTGGTCGTAGACGGCGCGTTCCAGCTGCGGCGTGAAGACGTAGGCGATCCCGGTGACGGCGGCGACGAGGAGGAACGGTCCTATGAGGACACCGGCGTAGAAGTGCAGGCGCAGCAGGAGGGCGCGGAGCGCGGGCCAGGCGGGCTCGTCGGGACCTCGGCGCGTGCTGGTTGCGTCGGGTGAGGCGCGGGGCGTTCCCCGTTCGGCGATGGACATCGTGCTCCCTTCGGTCGCCGCTCAACCGCAGTGGTCGGACGAGTGGGGCTTCCGGTTCCGGGGAGTGGGGTTGTTCGTCGCGCGCGAGTCGGGCCCAGGGGCCTCTTTCGACTGGGTTTCGCAATGTTTCGGACGGCTCGCACGTGGCGTTTTCCGAAGTCCGGGGTCGCGTTGAGCCTTGTCAGGGCAAGTTCGGTCAGTATATGTTTCGGTTAAGGCTCCTAAAACTTTCAGCCACTCCTCCCCCACGAAGGTGCTGAACCATGAAGCTGACATCGAGGTCAGTTCCGAGGACCGCCCTGGGCGCCGCCCTGCTGTCGGTCACGACGCTGGGCGCCGCGCTGCTGGTGAACGCGCCCGCCGCGCAGGCGGCGACCACGCTGGGCGCGTCGGCGGCCGAGAGCGGCCGGTACTTCGGGGCCGCCGTGGCCGCGTACAAGCTGAGCGACTCGGTCTACACGGGCATCCTCAACTCGGAGTTCACCTCGGTCACGCCCGAGAACGAGATGAAGCTCGACGCGACCGAGCCGACGCAGGGGCAGTTCACGTACACCAACGCGGACCGGATCGTGAACCACGCGGCGGCGCGCGGCATGAAGGTGCGCGGGCACACCCTGGCGTGGCACTCGCAGCAGCCGGGGTGGATGCAGTCGATGGAGGGCGCGCCGCTGCGGTCGGCGATGCTGAACCACGTCACGCAGGTCGCCACGCACTACCGGGGCAAGATCGACTCGTGGGACGTGGTGAACGAGGCGTTCGCCGACGGCGGTGGCGGCGGCAGGCGCGACTCGAACCTGCAGCGCACCGGCAACGACTGGATCGAGGCCGCGTTCCGCGCCGCCCGCGCCGCCGACCCCGGCGCGAAGCTCTGCTACAACGACTACAACACCGACGACTGGACGCACGCCAAGACGCAGGCGGTGTACCGCCTGGTGCAGGACTTCAAGACCAGGGGCGTGCCGATCGACTGCGTGGGCTTCCAGTCCCACTTCAACCCGGCGAGCCCGGTCCCGTCGAACTACCAGACGACGCTGGAGAACTTCGCCGCGCTGGGCGTGGACGTGCAGATCACCGAGCTGGACATCGAGGGCTCGGGTTCGGCGCAGGCGAGCAACTACGACCGCGTGACGCGGGCGTGCCTGGCGGTGGCCCGGTGCAACGGGATCACGGTGTGGGGCATCAGGGACACGGACTCCTGGCGGGCCTCGGGCACCCCGCTGCTGTTCGACGGCAGCGGGAACAAGAAGGCCGCGTACACGTCCGTCCTGGCGGCCCTGAACGGCGGCAACACGCCGCCGACGTCGACCACGACGACCACCACCACCACGACGACGCCCGGCGGTCCGGCGGGGTGCACGGCGGCGGTGTCGCTGAACTCGTGGAACGGCGGGTTCGTGGCGACGGTGAAGGTGACCGCGGGGTCGGCGGCGATCAACTCCTGGACGGTGACGACGAACCTGCCGTCGGGGGTGTCGGTGACCGGGTCGTGGAACGCGGAGCGGACCGGGACCAGCGGCGCGGTGCAGTGGCGGAACGCCGCGTACAACGGGAAGGTGGCGGCGGGGCAGTCGACGGAGTTCGGGTTCCAGGGGACCGGGAGCGCGGGGACGTTGACGCCGAGCTGCTCGGCGGGCTGAGGTTGGTTGCCCGGCAGGGGTTTTCGGGGCCCGGCGCGTGGTGCGCCGGGCCCCGGCTCTTGGGGCTGGGGTTCGCGGACGCGGTCAGCTCGTGGGCTGCCCGGTGGCGCGGGGGAACCAGTCCGGGACGTAGTCGGGCTCGCGCGGGAAGCGCTCCAGGTCCAGGGCGAACGCCTCGAGGGGGACCGGCGTGGAAAAAGCCGGTTCCCGCTCCCACTCGTAGCTGATCGAGCACTTGCCCGGTCGCTCCAGCTTGTAGTACCCGCTGAACCAGGTCCCCTGCCCCTCGGCGTACATGCCGCTGCGCAGGTCCTGGAAGAGGTACCAGACGTCCTCCGGCGGGAACCACTCCCTTGTCCCCCCACCCGCGACGCGCAACCCGACCCGCAGCCCCAGGTGCGCGCCGACGTGGTGGTGCTCCAACTCCAGGTACTCCCAGTCCGCGGGCAGGGATTCGAGGAGCACCCCGGTCATCTCATCCAGGACTTCCTTCTGCTGCACCGGGTTGAGCTTCAGCCACTCCGCCACGCCCGCCCCCCTCCCGATCCGGCGCCGCCGACGGCGCACTGCGCGCTCGGCGCCACGCCCCGACTCGCACATCTGCTGCCGCGCCCAGAGCAGATCGGGGTTCCCCGGAATCCGCCCAACGGGTCACCCGGGATGTCCAATCCGAACACGAGGCCGCTCTCGCAGGACGGGTGCGTGAGTTCATGACGCCACCTCGACACCCGGCCGGTTACGCCTCCACCGCGAGCTTGCGCTTCAACCACTCCGGGATCCTCCCCTCCGCGCGGGGAAAGTGCTCGAGATCCAAGGCGTAAGCGCTCCCCCTGAGCGGCGGGATGAAAACCGGCTCGCTGTCGTAGTCGTACTCGACCCGATACCGCCCCGGCGGTTCAACCGTCACGGTAGCGGTGAACCACGCCCCCGCGCCCTCCGCGTACATCCCGCCGCGCAACCGCTTGAGCAGCCGCATGGCCCGCACGGGCGGCACCACCCTGCGCCGCTCACCGCTCTCGTCCGCGCACAGGAAGGTAGCGGTGTCAACACCGATCGTGGACCGGAAGGACAACTGGAGCCACCGCCACCCCGCAGGCGCAGCGGACACCAGCTCCCCGCCGACCTCGTGAACGATCTCCTGCTGCTCCTCAGGCCCCAGCACTTCGCTCATCACAACCGCTCCCCCTGCCCATCACCGGACATCAAGCGCTGGAACGCACCCGGAACCAGTCCGGCACGTACTCCGGATCACGCGGGAAGCGCCTCAACTCCAGATCGATCTCGTCAGGGGGCGGAGCCGCGGAGAAAGCGGGCTCCTGCTCCCACTCGTAGCTCACCGAGCACCTGCCCGGCCGTTCGAGCCTGTAGAGGAGGCTGAACCAGGTCCCCTGCCCCTCGGAGTACATCCCGCTGCGCAGGTCCTGGAAGAGGTACCAGATCTGATCGGACGGGTTCCACTCCCGACCCCCACCACCCGCGACGCGGAGCCCGACCGCCAGGCTCAGGTGGTTGCCGACCTGGTGGTGCTGAAGTTCGAGGTAGTCCCAGTCCTGGGGCAAGGCGTCCAGGACCATCCCGGTCACCTCGTCCAGGATCTCCCTCTGCTGCAAGGGGTTGAGCTTCTGCCGCTTCGCCATGTCCGGCGATCCTCTCCGTTCAGCGCTGCCGGGGGCGCGCTACGCGCTCGACGCGGCGATCTGCGCCTGGTGCTCGGCCTCGGCGATCTCGGCGAGCCGCAACTGCTCCCGGAGCCAGTCCGGGACGTGCTCGTCGTCGCGCGGAAAGGCCTCCAGGTCCCTGGCGTACGCGACCGGGTGCAGCGGGGGCCGCCAAGCCGGTTCGTCGTCGAAGTTGAACTCGACCCGGTGCCCGCCGTCCGGGAACACCGTCAACTTCGCCGACAGCCACGTCCCCCGCCCAGGCTCGTACATCAGCCGCCGAGCCCGCACGAGATCGTTGCCAACCACCCTCGGCAACGGCATGGACAGAGGCGCGCCCCCACCGTCGGAGCTGACCTGCACCCCGAACACGTGCATCATCGAACAGAGCTTGGCGTCCACGTCGACCCGCGTCCACCCACGGGGCGCCTCGGCCGCGAGCGCCGTGACAGCCCGCTCCAGGTGCATCGATTCAACCCCTCGCTCAGGAACGCCCTCCCCCGCGAAGGACCGGCCCAGCGTAGTCGCCGAACCCACGCCCGACACCGCTTTCGCCGTTCCTCGTGAGTCAGCCCTCAGCGGGGTCCCGGTTCGCCCGTGCCTTCCAGCCGTCGACCTTGCTGCAAACATCTTTGCGGCGGCCTACTCCCACAACCGCCTGACGATGTCTCCTCAAAGCGGCTCCCGCAAAAACAGCTCAGGGCCTCCCTTGACACGACAACAGAAAACCCTGAACTGCTCCGCGGTGAGCGTCAGGACACCGAACGAGCCCGGAGCCAGTCGGGAGCCCGCTCCGAGCCGGGCAGTCCCAGTTCCACGAGGTACGCCTCGTCCGAAGGCGGATCGACCCAGGTCGGCTCCTCCGTGCGGTTCGTGGACACCTTCTCCCGACCATCGCCGGAGAGCTCCACCTTCGCCGAGAACCACGGCCCGTGTTCGGTGCGCCGGGTCATGGTGCGCAACTCGCGGAACCGCTCGGCCACCGCGCGAGGCGGGTTCCACTGGACCACCGCGCCCACGGCGTTCTGCACGAGCGCGGCCACCTCAGCGTGATGCCCGATCTCTCGGAACTGCACCTGCACGTACCCCCAGCCCGCAGGCAGCACTTGGCGCAACTGGTCGGTGACCCGCTTGACCTGGTTGGCCTGCTCCTCGTAGTCCACCCGGTCAGGCAGCGCAGGCGGTTCGACGCCCATCGTTTCCAAGGCCCAGCGCGGGGTGTTCTCCGGAGTGCGCGGCCACCGGAGCAGGTCGTCGGCGAGCACGGCCGGGTCGAGCGGCGGGTCCCAGACGGGATCGACGTCGAAGTTGAAGTCCACGCGGTAGTGGTCAGGCGGAGTCATGGTGAAGCGGATCGAGAACCAGGTTCCCGCTCCGGGCTCGTGCAGCAGGTGGCGGAGGCCGACGAACGGAGCGCGCACCTCCTCCGGCATCTCCACCGGCAGCAAGGACCCGTCACCGAGCACGGTGGCGAAGACGAAGTCCTCGACGTCAGCCGCGAACAACACCTTCAGATCCATGACGGCCCACCCCGGTGGCGCGACCGTGAGCAGCTTGCCGCCGACCCAATCGAGGGCACACCCGGCCTGCCCCTGGCCCTCCTGCTGGGACACGAGCAGAACTCCCGAGTTGGACGAACGAGTCGAGTCGGAGAACCCGCAGTCGAGGCTAGAGCACGCAGCCCTCACCGAGCCGCTTACCAGTGGCAACGTGGTATAGCGGGTACTCCGATTCCGCTGTGACCAAAATGCGGACCACGTTCGCGAACACCGACACCTCGCCTGACACGCGAACAAAGTGCTGTCCCGTGTCACCACTCGCACCTCGTGGCAAGGTCAGGCCTCAGTCTGCTCCACAGCGCGCGGGAACCAGTCAGGAACGTACTGGGGCTCGCGGGGGAAGCGCTTCAACTCCAGGACGAAATCTCCGGGAGGCGGCGGCGGGGAGAAAGGAGGTTCCTGCTCCCACTCGTAGCTCACCGAGTACCTGCCCGGCCGTTCGAGCTTGTAGAGGAGGCTGAACCAGGTCCCCTGCCCCTCGGAGTACATCCCGCTGCGCAGGTCCTGGAAGAGGTACCAGATCTGATCGGACGGGTTCCACTCCCGACCCCCACCACCCGCGACGCGGAGCCCGACCGCCAGGCTCAGGTGGTTGCCGACCTGGTGGTGCTGAAGTTCGAGGTAGTCCCAGTCCTGGGGCAAGGCGTCCAGGACCATCCCGGTCAACTCGTCCAGGAGTTCCTTCTGCTGCAAGGGGTTGAGCTTCTTCTTCGCCACGCCCAGTGGTCCTCTCCGTCCGGCCCTGTCGGCGACACGCTACGCGCTCGGCGGCGCGCTCTGCTCCTGGTGCTCGGCCTCGGCGACCTCGGCGAGCCGCAACTGCTCCCGGAGCCAGTCCGGGACGTGCTCGTCGTCGCGCGGAAAAGCCTCCAGGTCCCTGGCGTACGCGACCGGGTGCAGCGGGGGCCGCCAAGCGGGGTCCTCGTCGAAGTTGAACTCGACCCGGTGCTCGCCGTCCGGGAACACGGTCAAACTCGCCGACAACCACGTCCCCCGTCCCGGCTCGTACATCTGCTGCCGGGATCGGACGAGGTCGTTGCCGACCACCTTCGGCAACCGCATCGACAGAGGCGCACCCCCACCGTCGGAGCTGACCCGCACTCCGAACATGTGCATCATCGTGCAGACCTTGGCGTCCACGTCGATCCGCGTCCAACCGTGGGGTGCCTCGGCGGCAAGCGCCGTGGCGGCCCGCTCCAAGCGCATCGGCCGACTCCTCCCTGGGTACGTCATCTCCGATAGGGAACCGGGTCAGCGTAGTTGACGGTGTCCGGGGTGTTCGGGAAATCGACCTGCCAGGTCTCCGTGGTCGCGGGCGGACCGTCGACCTCCTGGGTCCAGCGCATGGTGACCTGCGCGGGAACCCCGTTCTCCTGGCGCTCCATCTCCACCTGGTAGTTGGAGATCCGCTGCCCCGGCGCGGCGTCGAAGGCGGCCAAGTCCTTCTCGAAGGAACGCCAGCTCGCGTCGTAGACCCATCCCTCCCTGTTGTGGCCGCTGTTGGAGGCGTTCATCTGCGCGAACATGTTGATGTACTCGCCAGGACCGCCGGACTCGTTCGCCGCGAGGTGTCCGCCCGCCCACTTGACCTCGGGGTAGGCGGCCTTGCCCTCGCTGTTCGCGCGACCCTGCGCGCTGTAGCCGCCCGAGTCGTCCCTGCGGTTGCTGTCCGACTTCTGGTACTCGGGCTCGCCGGTGACGGAGGTGGTCTGGCCGTGCTGGTTGGTGTGGAACTCCCAGTTGTTGTCGACCTTGTAGGTGACGTCGCCCAGCAGCGGGTAGTCGAGGTCGGGGTTGAAGCCGTCCTTCTTGGTGCCCGAGGTCGCCTGCGCCCACTTGATGTCGCCGTTGGCGTCGGTGAAGAAGTCGGTCCTGGTGCCGTTGGGGTTGCGCACCGTGTACTGGGTCTCGGGGGTGAGCTTGCCGGTGGCCGGATCGACGTGGTCATCGAGAACGTCCGGGTGCTTCGGCACGGCGGGGACGTTCGGATCGGTGGACTCCACCGGCCTGGGCGGACCAGCGGGATCGCGGACGCGGCCACGCTGCTCGTCGAGGTCGATCTCGACGGGCGAGCCGGGACGGCCATCCGCATCGGGCCGCGTGTACGGCGGCGGGTAGTCGCCTGACGGGCCGCGGGTCGGTCCGTCGTAGTGGACGACTCGCGACGGGGTGACTTCCGGCAGGTACTGCTTGGGCGACGGGACCGGGGCGTGCTGGTCCAACTGGTCGTTATCAGGTTCGGTGCTGTCAGCAGCGCGGTCCTGGGCACCATCCGCATCGCTGTGGTCGGCGCGGTGGTGGTCCGGGGTTTGGGGGACGTAGCCGTCGTCGCCTGCGCGGGTGGTGGTGCCGTCGGGGCGGTGGGTGTTCCACTCGCCGTTCGGGGGGATTCGGGGGCGGCGGGTGCCGTCGGGGGCGATTTCGGCGTCGCTGGTGTAGACGCGGCCCGCGTTGTCGGTCCAGGCGGGTTTGGTGGGGGCCAGGACGTCGGCGTTGGTGTGGCGGGCCAGGCGGTCGGCGAAGGTGTTGGAGCCTGCGTCGCAGCCGATGAGGCGGATGGGGGTTCGGCCGTCCCAGCCGGTGCGTCGGAGGAGGTCGCCGTACTGCTCGGGGGTGTAGGTGTTCGGGCCGATGCGGGCTCGGCCGTCGGGGGTGATGTGGACGTCGGCGGTGAAGTAGCGCGGGTCCGGGGGGACTCGGTGGGGGAGGTCGCCCATGGTGGGGTCGCCTCGGTGGTGGGAGACGCCTGAGGGGGTGGTTTCGCCGTGGTGGGCGTGGGCCTCGTCGATACTCGGGGTGTCGTGGTGCGCGGGCGGGAGGTTGTGGTCGGGCGCGGCGGGGTGGTTCGGGGCCGGGTGGCCCGCGTCCGGGTGGCCCGCGTCCGGGGTGCGGGGCGGGGTGTCCTGGCGGGGTGGGGTCCACGGGTCTGCCGCGCGTGGGCGGGCGCCGTCCGGGGGTGGGGCGGTGGGACGGGTGGGGTGAGGGGGGCCGCTCGGGGTGGTGTTGTGGCCTGGGGTGTTCGGGGAGTGCGGGGTGCCCGGCGTGCTGTGGGGCGGAGTGGCCGGGGTGTGGGGCGGCGAGGTGTGAGCGGGGGTTGCGTTGCTCGTGCCGGTGTGGCCTGGGGTGTGGATCGACGGGCGGGTGGGGTCCGGGGTGCGGGTGGTCGGGACGCCCGAGTTCAGGTCGCCGCGGTGGCCCGGCGTGCCCGTCCAGCCTTGGCCGCCTTGGCGCGGGGCGCTGGACGGGGTGGTGTTCGGGGTGCCGCCGCCCGACTGCGACGGGGTGCCGCCCGCGTGGGTGGGTTGGGTCGGGATCTGGGGCTGGGAGGGCTGGGTGTGCTGCGGGGCGGCGGGGTGGGTCGGGCGGGGTGGGGCGTCCGGGGTTGAGGAGGACGTTGTGGTCTGACCGCGTGGTGCGGAAGACGGGGTGTCGGTGCGCGGGGTGGTTCCGCCGCCGGTGGGGGTGTTCGGGTGGGTCGGAGTGCCGGTCGGGGTGTTGGCTGCGGGCAGGTCGGGGTCGCGGCCTGGGCGTGGGGAGGTGGGCGCCGGGTCGCCGATGTCGCGGCGAGGTGCGGACGTCGGGGTGTCCACCGGGGCGTGCGAGGAGGTTGTGGTGTCCGCGGCGGGACGGCTCGACGGCGACGGGGTGGGGCCGCCGTCGGTCGTGGGGTTCTGGCGCGGGGTGCCCGACTCCGGGGTTGTGCCGCGCGGTGCGGTGCCCGGTGCGTCGGCGGCGGACGTGTCGGTGCGCGGGGTGTCCGAGCCGGGACCGTCAGGGGTCGCGGGGGAATCAGGGGAACCGGGGGAACCAGGGGCGTCGGAACCGTCGGGGCCGTCGCCTCGGCCGCCGGGAGCGCTGCCGCCCGGCAGGTCCACCCCTCCCCCGCCGCCGCGCCGCGCGAAACCACCGGGGATCACGCTGCTCGGGTGCAGCACGTCCAACCCGGTCACCTTGCCCGCGATCCTGCCGACCACCTTGGCGATCTTCTCGAACACCTCCACCAGCCTCGCGATCATCGGCGAGACCTTCTTGACCGTGTTCAACAGCTTCCGCACGACCTCCGCGATCCGCGCCCCCCACCTCGAGATCGCCGTGACCGCCTGCGCCACGATCACCGGCGTCCCGAACCCCAGGGAGAACACCGCCTCCAACACCCACGCGATCAACTTGCCCACCAGGTCGGCGATCAGGTCGCGCACGAACTCGCGCACGAACCCCACCACCATGCCCATCAACCCGACCACCGTGCCCACCGCGCCCGCCGCCGACGCCGCGCCCGAGAGCGCGTCGCCGTGCTCGGCCGCGCCGCGGTGGTACGCCTCGGCAGCCGGACCGGTCCAGCCCTCGGTGCCGGAGGCCACCGCCGACGCGTAGTCGGCCGCCACCGCCTTCAACTCCTCCGCGACGTTGTCCCACGTCTGCGAGTACGAGTCGATCACCGGCGGGTTCCCGGCCAGCCAGTCCAGCATCTGCTTGAGCGGCTGCATGTGCTCCATCAGGAACGACGCCGCCGACGACAGCAGCGTCCCGAACGGGTCCACCGCCAACGACGCCACGTCCGCCACCAGGCCCACCGTGCCCAGCCCGGCCTCGATCCAGTTGCCCTCGGCGAACCCCTTGTAGGTGTCCATCGCCGACTCCGCCAACGAGATGCCCGTGGCCCACCCGTTGTCGCCGGTCCCCGCGTTGAACAACCCGTCGGGCTCAGCCGGAGCCTGCGCCACCAGTGGATTCTCGCCAGCCACAGCCAACCGCCCCCTCGGTCGCCGTCGGGCTGCGCCGGTCACCACTCCGGCGTGCGTCACCCGAACGTGCGGCACGATTTTGACCCAAAAGGGGGCAGAGCAACCGCGTTTCGTCAAAAGACGCCGGAAATTCACGGTCAGGGGGAACAGCGACCACCCCGCAGTGAGATGTGCGCCACGTCACAGCACAACGACGCAGCGCCCGCCCCGCACGGACACTCAAGCCGGGTGTGACGACCGGGACCAGGGGACGGAACTCAGAGGTGGTGGACGGCGCGGAACCCGGCGCGGGACCACCCGACAACGCTGAAGCGGCGTGGGAGAGCGACGCCGAGCTGTGGCGCCGCGCCGCGCACGAGCGGACCGAGTCCGCGCGCGCCGCGTTCACGGCGCTGTTCGAACGGCACGCCGAGGCCGTGTGGAACCACGCGCACCGGCTCACCGCCTCGTGGACGGCGGCAGACGACCTGCTCTCGCAGGTCTTCCTCGCCGCCTGGCGCTCGCGCGCCAAGGTGGTGCTGACCCGCGACTCCGCGCTGCCCTGGCTGTACACCGTGACCGCGAACCTGGTGCGCGCCGAGCACCGCTCCGGCTCGCGGCTGCGCCAGGTGCTGCGCCTGGTGGGACCGCCCGCGCCGCAGCGCGACCACGCCGAGCGGGTGGCCGACGCGGACGCCGCCGAGGACCGGCTGCGCCGGGTGGTGGCCGCGGTCGACCGACTGCCCCGCTCCGAGCGCGAGATCGCCCGGCTGTGCCTGCTCGGCGGGGTGGGCACGGCCGACGCCGCGCAACTGCTGCGCATCACCGAGGCGAGCGTGCGCTCCCGCGTCGCCCGCGCCCGCGCCCGCCTGCGCGACCTGACCGAGGAGGACGACCGTGGCTGAGCACGGGACCGAGCACGACGCCGAGTTCACCCCGCCGGGGCGGCGGCTGCCCGAGGCGACGCGCGACGCGGCGCTGCTGCGGCTCCGCGAGGGCATGGCGGAATCGCCGCGCCGGGTGCCTGCGGCTGCGGCCGTGGTGGGCGCGCTCGCGCTGGTCGGCGCGGGACTCGCGGCGGCCTTGGTCGGTGAGCTGCGCACCGACCTCGGGACGACCGGCCCCAGCGGGCCGCCGTCCCCGGTCCGGGAGTTGCCGATGCCGGACAACAACCAGAACTACCGGGTGGAGACGGGGCCGTCGAGCGAAGAACCCGTTTGTCGCCCGGAAGGGGAAGGGATTCCCCCGGTCGAGGGGTGGACGCGGCTGGTCACCGGGCAGCACCTCGGGGTCGTGGTGACCGTCTACGACACGCCCGCCGGGGTGCTGTTCTGCGAGCGCACGCCGAGGTCGACCAGCTGGACCGGGCCGGTCGCCGATCCGGGCGAGCTGGCGGTCGCGTTCACCACCGCCAACGGCACGATCGCCGGGTTCACCGGGACCGACGAGCGGCCGTTCGGGCTGTTCGACGGGCAGCGGTCGGCCTACCCGGCGCGGGCGGGCCGGATCTTCCTCGCGCCCGCCGAGTTCCGGCCGGGGAGCGGGCTGGTCGCCCAGTACGAGGTGCGCGACTCGGCGGAGATCCAGGTCGAGCAGCCGCTGACGCCTCCGGCCGCGGCGGAGCGGCGGTTGCTCGTGGACGCGGGCGCGGGCGCGCCGTGGACCTGCCGGAACGGGCAGGCGCCGCTCGTCGACCCGGAGTTCTGGACGGCCGGGCCGGACGTGCCGGTGCGCGCGGGCGAGTCGGTGCAGGTCGCGCGGATGGGCGAGCTGCTCGCGACGTGCTCGCCGGACGACGCGCCCTTCACGCACGAGCCGCTGGCGGCCGAGTGGGACCTCACCCCAGGGCGGGTGCTCGGGGGCGGGGTGGTCGCGGTGCCGAAGCCCCACAGCTTCACCTCCGAGCTGGACCCGGAATCCGGGCTGGTGCAGACCGGGACCACGTCGCAGGCGCTGGTGGGGCTCGTGCTGGACGAGCGGGTGACGGGCGTGGAACTGGTGACGCCGGACGCGCCACCGGTCCAGGCCGTGCTGTCGGGCGGGTCGTTCGTGCTGGTGAGCGATCTGCTGGCGATGGGCGACCTGGGCGCGGCCAGCGCGGAGCTGGTGACGCGCGACGCGAGCGGGCGGGAGATCGGGCGCGTGGCGGTGCCTGTGAGGTAGCGGGTCCTCCGGTCGCGCGCCGTCCGGCGGGCGGTGCGCGACCGGGGCGCGGAACCGTGGCAGCGCGACGGGATCGGCCGGGATTCGCGGGACGGGGAGCGGGGAGGCGCTATCGCGTTGGCGCGGGATTCCCCTGGCTCGTCAGCCAGTTCACCCAGTCCAGCGCGTCCTCGACCGTCTGCGGTCCGCCGATGCGCGCGATGGCCAGGCGGGGTGGCGGGGCGCCCGCGGCTCGCAGGCGCGACCACTGGGCGGCGTTCAGGGTCAGCACGCGGACGTCCAGCTCCCCCAGCGACTCCACGTCGACCACGTCGGCGTCCGAGAGGTCCAGGAACAGCAGTTCCGGCAGCGCGGCCAGGTGCGCTGCCCGGACCGGCAGGCCGCGCACGGCCAGGTCCCGCAGCGCGGGGTGGCCCGCGAGGGCGGCCAGGTCGGCCTCCGGGGTGTCCAGGGTCAGGGACACCACGTGCTCGGGCAGCCACAGGCGGACCGGGCCCGAGCGGTTGACGTGCAGCTCCCGCAGGTTCGGCACGGCGCGCAGCAGGGTCAGGTCCAGCTCGGGCGGGTCGTTGAGGCACAGGCCCTGGATCAGCTCGGGCTGGGGCAGGGCGGCGAGCCGGGTGGCCAGGTCGCCGCCCGGCTTGGTGAACCAGAAGCGCTCCGGTGGCCGGTTGTGCGGGTAGCTCATCTCCTCGCCCCGGCGGTGGGTCTCGACGGTGGCGGCCAGCAGGGCGGTGGCGGACTCGGCGATCAGCTCGACGCCGTCCGAGCCCCGGCCGTGCGAGAGGAGCTGGCCGTGGTGGCCGAGCGGGCCCGGATCGAGGTCGACCGCGCACTCGTGGCCGCCGCGGTCCGCGGCGATCACGACCCACCAGTCGTTGCGCGTCAGCGTGCGGACCGCGCCCAGCGGTTCGGGTTCCGGCAGGACGTGGCCGTCGAACAGGTCCACCTGGATGTGGTCCCAGCAGCCGGGCTCACCCCGCAGGTGCTCCTCGACGGTCCGCTCCAGCGGGTGCAGCGCGTAGTCGCCGAGGATTCCGGTCTCGTGCGGGTCGCCTCCGATGACCAGGTGGAGGGCGCGCACGTCCTCGGGAAGGCGCAGGCCCATGCGCTGCTCGGCGGCGACCAGGTCCGCCTCGGTGCGCGGCTCGCCGAAGACCGCGTCCTGGCCGGTCATCGCGCGGTGGCAGGCGGCGGCCTCGGCCACCAGCCCCCGGATCCGCTCCAGCACCTCGGGATCGGTGGGGCGGGGGTGGGGCGCGGCGGCCGGAGGGCGGGGCATTCCGGGCGCCGGGTTGCCCGCAGGGCGGAAGCCGGGGTCGAGGGCGAAGGTCGCGGGCACGCCGGTGGGCCGCAGGAAGGTGTGGGTGAACGCCCCGCCGCCCGCGCCGTCCAGGACGACCCGGAGGACCAGCCACCGCCGCTCGCCGGGTGTGCGCAGCGCGATCTCCAGCGCCTGCGCCAGCTCGCGGTGGTCTGGCGCGGGCGCCAGTCCGGGCCGCGCGGGGTGGTGGGACAGGTTCCCGCTCGCGAGCAGCACCTGCCAGGTCCCGGACACGCCGGGGAAGTCGCGGACCAGCGCGCGCACCAGCTCGGCGGCCAGTTCCTCGCTGCGTTCAGCCATGCCCGGCAGTGTCCCCCGACCGGCGGGTTCGGCAGCGGCTCAGGCCGGTGGGGGCGCCGTGCTCTCGCGGTGCACCAGCCACGTCGGCACCAGGCTCGTGCCGACCTCCTGCGGCTCGTGCCTCACCTGCCGCAGCACGCGCTCCACGCAGCGCCTGCCCACCTCGGTGAAGTCCTGGTGCACCGTGGTCAGCGGCGGGATGTAGGAGGTCGCGTCGGGGAGGTCGTCGAAGCCGACGATGCTCACGTCGCGCGGCACCACCTTGCCCTTGGCGTGGAAGGCCCGCAGCAGTCCCAGCGCCATCTGGTCGTTCGCCGCGAACACCGCCGTGCAGCCCGGTTCCTCGGCCAGCTCCAGGCCGATCCGGTAGCCGGAGTCCGCCGACCAGTCGCCCCTGCGCAGCGGCGGCACCGGCAGGCCCGCCTCCTCCAGGGTCTCGCGCCACGTCTGCGCCCGGCGCTCCGCCGCGAAGGACTCCTCCGGGCCCGCGACGTGCCAGACGGTGCGGTGGCCGAGGTCGATCAGGTGCCTGGTCGCCAACCTGGCCCCGTGCGCCTGGTCGGTGTCGACCACGTTGTAGCGGTCGCCGCCGTTCGAGTCCACGACGATCACCTGCACGCCCGGCGGCAGGGTGACGGTCGCGGCGTCGAGCAGGTGCACCTCCATGATCACGATGACCGCGTCGACGGCCAGCTCGTCGAGCCTGGTGAACGCGCCCAGCACGCCGTCCTGGGTGGGCACCGCGACCGGGATGAGCGTGATGGCGTAGCCCTCGGCGGCCGAGTGCGCGACGATCGCCTCCAGGGTGCGGCTGTTGCCGACCGTGGCCAGGGTGAACAGGATGACGCCGATGGTGCGGAACTCGCCGTACTTCAGGGCCCGCGCGGCGCTGTTGGGGCGGTAGCCCAGTTCCCGCATGGCGGTGAGGACCTGCTCGCGGGTGCTCCCGACGACGCTCGCGTGGCCGTTCGCGACGCGGGAGACGGTCTGCGCGGACACCCCCGCGAGCCTGGCGACGTCGGCCATGGAGACGCGGCGGCGCACTCCCGGCTCCAGCGGGGTCCTGCGGTTCGCACTCACGCCTGCTCCTCCCCGGGTCAGCACCGACCCGCGCGGCACCGCGCCCGGTCCTCCCCCGTTCCGACGCGTGACATCGTTGTCGGTTCCCGAGTTCGGTCGAAACCGGGGCGGGTTTGGGAAGCCCCGCGCACCGAGGGGCGGTGCGCGGGGCGGTCCGTCACGCCTCCGTGTGCCCCAGCTCGGGGGCGGACCTGAAGTGCGCGACGGTGGTCGCGGCGGTGGCCGTCTCCAGCACCGCCAGCTCGTTGGCGCCCGCGCGGAGCACGGGGGCGGGCACGTACAGCGTGCGCTGCGGCCCCAGGGACCAGTAGCGGCCCAGGCAGAAGCCGTTGACCCAGGCGATCCCCTTGCCCCAGCCCAGGGTGTCGAGGAACAGGTCCGCGGGCTCGTCCAGGTCGAACCGCGCGCGCCGCAGCACCGGGCCTGCGCCGCCGTCCGGGGTGGCGGCAGCGTCGGGCGGGGTGTCCAGCTCGATCGGCAGGACGTCCCAGCCGGTCAGCGGCTTCCCGTTCAGGGTCGCGCCGCCGATGACGCCCTTGGCCTCGCCCAGGCGCGGGCCGTAGTTGACCCGGCCCATGTCCTCGACCAGCAGCACCAGCTCGCCGCTGGCCCTGTCCAGGCCGAGGGCGCGCTCGTGGTTCTGCCGCAGCAGGGTCCCGACCGGCTGGCCGTCCAGGAACACCGACACGCGGTCGCGGACCTCGCCCAGCACCAGCGTCGCGGGCACGTCGCTGTCCACGGTGGTCCGGTAGAGGGCCATGCGGGGCATGGACTCCAGCTCGTCCAGCTCGGGCAGCGCCTCGTGCCGCTCCCAGGTCCCCCACGACTCGGGGGCCTTGAGCGCGTACGCCCCGGCGTCCAGCTCGACGCTGAACTCCGGCGCGGGCTTCGCGGGCGGCGGCACGTCGTCGGGGACGGGCGCGTAGCGGGCGATGACCTCGCGGAAGGCGTGGTACTTCGCCGTCGGGTTGCCCGCCTCGTCGAGCGGGGCGTCGTAGTCGTACGAGGTGATCGTCGGCTGGTAGACGCCCTTGTCGTTGGCGCCGCTGGTGAGGCCGAAGTTGGTGCCGCCGTGGAACATGTAGATGTTCACCGACGCGCCCGCCGCGAGCAGCGCGTCCAGCTCGGCGGCGCTGTCCTGCGCCGAGGTGGTGTGGTGCCGGTCGCCCCAGTGGTCGAACCAGCCGTTCCAGAACTCCGAGCACATCAGCGGCCCGGTGGGCTGGTGGCGGCGCAGGGTGGCCAGGCGCTCGGCGGCGCGCGAGCCGAAGGAACCGGTGCGGTGCAGGCAGTCCAGGCTGCCCTGCGAGAGCATCTCGTCGGTCGGCTGGTCCACGGTCGTCAGCGGCACGGTGATGCCGGACTCGCGGGTCAGGTCGACCAGGTGGCGCAGGTAGAACTTGTCGGAGCCGTAGGCGCCGTACTCGTTCTCGATCTGCACCAGCACGACCGGGCCGCCGCGGTCGACCTGCAGCGGGGTGACCACGTCGTAGACGCGGCGCAGGTACGCGCTGACGGCGCCCAGGTAGCGGGGCTCGCTGCGGCGCACGCCGACCTCGGGGTCGCGGTAGAGCCACGCGGGCAGGCCGCCGTTGTCCCACTCGGCGCAGATGTACGGGCCGGGTCGGACGATCGCGTGCATCCCGGCGTCGGCGACCAGGCGCAGGAAGCGGTCCAGGTCGAGCATCCCGGTGAAGTCGTAGGTGCCCTCGACCGGCTCGTGGAGGTTCCACGGCGTGTAGGTCTCGATGGTGTTCAGGCCCATGCGGCGGGCCTTGTCGATCCGGTCGGCCCACAGGTCGGGGTGGACGCGGAAGTAGTGCAGCGCGCCGGAGATCACGCGGTACGGCCGGCCGTCGAGCAGGAAGTCGTGCTCCCCGATGGTGAACTCAGCCATGGTCGGTCACCACGAGCACGGACCAGGACAGCGGGGACAGGGTGGCGGACAGTGTCGTTCCTTCCTCGGACGCCGTCGCGGTCGCGCCGTCCAGCGCGGTGGGTGCGACTGGCTGGGAGTGCTCGGTGTTGGCGGTGTGCCGGTCGCCGCCGGGCGGGATCGTCACGGTGCGGGCGTCGGTCAGCCGCAGGGCGGCCCCGCGCAGCCGCACCGACACCTCGACGGGCTCGGTGGTGGAGCGGTTGACCAGGAACACCGCGCCCCGACCGGTCTCGGCGTCGTAGGTCGCCGAGGCGTCGACCTGGTCGACGGGTCCGTGCAGGGCGGTGTCGATGCGCGGGCTGCCGTCGACGGAGAGCTTGAGGCTCGTTCCGGTCGCGTGCGCCGCGGTGAGGCTGAAGGGGTGGAACGTGGTCTGCCGCCACGCCGGGCCGCCGGGCTCGCTGCGGATGGGCGCGATGACGTTGACCAGCTGCGCCAGGTTCGCCATGGAGACCCGGTCCACGTTGCGCAGCAAGGAGTTCAGGAGGGTGCCGACGACGACCGCGTCGGTGACGGTGTAGGTGTCCTCGATGACGCGCGGGTGGTGCGCGGGCGGCTGGGCGCGCAGCGCGGGCTGCTCGACCTCGTTCCAGTGCCGCTGGTCCCAGGCGTTCCACTCGTCGACGCTGATGCCGATCTTCTTGTCCAGCCCCAGTTCCGCGAGGACGCCGTCGATGATGGCGGCGGTGCGGCTCAGGTAGCGGTCGAAGGCGACCGAGCTGCCCAGGTAGCTGTCGGCGTCGCCGTCGAACTCCTGGTAGTAGGCGTGCACGGAGATGTGGTCGACCAGCGCGGCGGTGTGGGCGAGCACGGTGCGCTCCCACTCGCCGAAGGTCGGCATCTCCTCGTTGGAGGAGCCCGCGACGACCAGCTCCACGCGCGGGTCGATCATGCGCATCAGGCGGGCGGTCTCGGCGGCGAGGCGGCCGTACTCGTCGGCCGTCTTGTGGCCGATCTGCCAGGGGCCGTCCATCTCGTTGCCCAGGCACCAGAGCGTGATGCCGAAGGGGTGCTCCGCGCCGTTGGCACGGCGGCGGTCGCTGAGCGCGGTGCCGCCGGGGAGGTTGCAGTACTCCAGGACGTCCGCGGCTTCCTGGATGCCCCTGGTGCCGAGGTTGACCGCGTACATGGGCTCGACGCCCGCCTTGTCGGCCCAGTCCACGAACTCGTGCAGGCCGAAGGTGTTGCTCTCCAGCGTGTGCCACGCCGGGTCGAAGCGGGTGGGGCGGTCGGCCACCGGGCCGGTGCCGTCCTCCCAGCGGTAGCCGGAGACGAAGTTGCCGCCGGGGTAGCGCACGACCGTGGGGCCGAGCTCGCGCACCAGCTCCAGGACGTCGCCGCGCAACCCGGTCTCGTCCGAGGCGGGGTGGCCGGGCTCGTGGATGCCGGTGTGCACCGCGCGTCCCATGTGCTCGACGAACGAGCCGAAGAGCCTGCGCGGCACCGGCCCGATGGCGTCGGCGAGGTCCGCGTCGATGCTGACGACCATGTCGTCCGGTCTCCTGTCCTGGCGGAGGTGCGTGGTGCTCGCGGGGAGGCCGGGAGGTGTCCCGGCCTCCCCGCGTCAGGGGCGTCAGTTGGTGACGGTGAAGCCCTGCTGGTTGCCGTACTCGGTGATGGCCTTCTGCCAGGAGGCCAGACCCGCGTTCAGGTCGCTGGCGTTGGCGTAGGCGCTACCGGCGTTGTCGTTGAAGATGCTGTTGGCGTACAGCTGGAACGGCAGGTACTCCCAGCCCTTCACGACGTCCTTGCCCGCCTGCGACAGGACCTGGTTGATCTTCTGGCCGCCGAAGTACGCGGACTCGAAGTTCAGGAACTTGTCCGACTCGAGCTCCTTGGTGGTGGCCGGGAAGCCGCCGAACTCGATGAACTTGTCGATGCCGCCCTGCTCGTGGTTCAGCCAGCGCACGAAGCCCGCCGCGAGCGCGGGGTTGGCGCTCTGCTTGATGACGGACTGGCCGCCGCCGCCGTTCTCGGCGGTCGCGGGCTTGCCGTCGTAGGTCGGCATCGGGGCCACGGCCCACTTGCCCTTGCCGTCAGGCACGGAGGCCTCGAGGATGCCGGGCATCCAGGCGCCGTTGATCATCGTGACGATGCTGCCGTTGCCGAGGCCCCGGTACCACTCGTCCGACCAGCCGGTGATGGTGGGCGCGGTGAGCTTCTTGGAGACCAGCTTGTTCCAGGTCTCGGTCCACTTCTTGGCGCCCTCGTCCTGCAGGTTCACCTTGACGTTGGTGCCGTCGACGGTGAACGGCTTGCCGCCCGCCTGCCAGATCATGCTGGTGGCGAAGCCTGCGTCACCGGAGTCCGCGGTGATGAACTTGGTGGGGTCCGCGGCGTTCAACTTCTCGGCGGCGGCGACGTACTCGTCCCAGGTCTTGGGGACCTGGATCTGGTACTGGTCGAACACCTCCTTGTTGTAGAACATCGCCATGGGGCCCGAGTCCTGCGGCAGGCCGAACAGGCCGCCGCCGACCTTCACCGAGTTCCAGGTGGAGGCGGTGTAGTCCTTCTCGAACTCGTTGAACCCGAACTGGCCGAGGTCCAGCAGCGAGTCGGTCATCGCGAACTGCGGCAGGGCCTGGTACTCGACCTGGGCCACGTCGGGCGCGCCCGAGCCGGCCTTGATCGCGTTCTGCAGCTTGGTGTACTGGTCCTTGTTGGTGCCCGCGTTGACGTAGTTCACCTTGACCTGCGGGTACTCCTTCATGAAGGCGTCGACCTGCGCCTGCGCCGAAGGGGTCCAGCTCCAGTAGGTGATCTCGCCACCGGCCTTCAGGGCGGCGTCGACGGCGTCAGCGGTGCCGGTCATGCCCGCGGGCTCGTTCGCGGCGTTGTCACCGGAGGAGCAGGCGGTGAGCGCGGTGGTGAGCGCGGCGGCCATCGCCACGGCCACCCGCGCGCGGCGGCTGGTGGTAGACATCGGGGGTTTGTCCTCTCGCTTCATTGGGAGACTCGGGTACCGCTCGGGGGTTACTGCTTGACGCTGCCCGCGCTCAGGCCGGACTGCCAGAACCTCTGCATGAAGAGGAAGGCCGCGACGAGGGGGATGATCGTGATCAGCGCGCCGGTGATCACGAGGTGCTGGACGGGCTGGGCGCCCGCGCCGACCGAGGCGGCGTTCCACTGGTTCAGGCCGACGGTCAGCGGGTACCAGTCCGGCTCGCTGAGCATGATCAGCGGCAGGAAGTAGTTGTTCCAGGTGGCCACGACCGCGAACAGCGCGACCGTGACGATGCCGGGGGCGAGCAGGCGCAGCGTCACCGAGAAGAAGATCCGCACCTCGCTCGCGCCGTCCAAGCGGGCCGCCTCCATCAGCTCCTCCGGGATCGCGTCCACCGCGTAGGTCCAGATGAGGTAGAGGCCGAACGGGCTGACCAGGGACGGGATGATGATCGCCCAGGGGGTGTTGGTCAGGCCCAGCTCGCTGAACAGCAGGAAGGTGGGGACGGCGAGCGCCGTGCCGGGGATCGCGATCGCGCCGAGCACGATGGCGAACACCACCGGGCGGCCGGGGAAGCGGTACTTGGCCAGGCCGTAGCCCGCGGCGGTGGACAGCAGCGTCGCGCCGCCCGCGCCGACCACCACGTACAGCAGGGTGTTCCCCAGCCAGCGCAGGAAGATCCCGTCGTTGTACGTGAAGGTCTGCTTGATGTTGTCGAACAGCGAGAACGAGTCGCCGAACCACAGGCCGGACGAGGTGTAGAGGTCCGGCTGGCTCTTCGTCGCGCTGATGATCAGCCAGGCCAGCGGCACCAGCGAGTACAGCACGAAGATCGCCATGACGCCGGTGAGCAGCACCGACTTGCGCTTGGAGTTCAACACGGTGCTCTCACGCCCCCTTGCGCGAGCCGCGCAGCTGCACGATCAGGGCGATCACGGTGGTGATCACGCCCATCAGGATGGCCACGGTGGCGGAGTAGTTGTACTGCTGTCCGTTGAAGGACAGGTTGTAGGCGTACATGTTCGGCGTGTAGTAGGTGCTGATCGCGTTGGGCGTCAACGGGCGCAGGATGTTGGGCTCGTTGAACAGCTGGAAGCTGCCGATGATCGAGAAGATCGTCGCGACCACGATGGAACCGCGCAGCGCCGGGAGCTTGACGCTCGTGATGGTGCGGAACGCGCCCGCGCCGTCGATCGCCGCCGCCTCGTACAGGTCCTTCGGGATGATCTTCAGCGCCGAGTAGAAGATCAGCATGTTGTAGCCGATGAACTCCCAGGTGACGATGTTGCCGATGGAGAACAGCACCCAGTCGCCGGAGAGCGGCACCAGCGTCTTGCTGCCGAGCAGGCCGTTGATGTCGGCGGCCAGGCCGAACGTGTCGCCGTAGATGTAGCCCCAGATGAGGGTGGCCACGACCGCGGGCACCGCGTACGGCAGGAAGATCACGATGCGGAAGAAGCCCGCCGCGTGCAGCCGGGCGCTGTCGATCGCCAGCGCCGCGACCAGCGCGAGCAGCAGCATGATCGGCACCTGCACGACCAGGAACACCGAGACCCTGGCGAACGACTCCCAGAACTTCGAGTCGCCCAGGACCTGGATGTAGTTGTCGAACCCGACGAAGGTGCTGCCGCCGAAGAAGGCCTGCTCGCGGAAGAGGCTCAGTCCGATCGCGTATCCGATCGGCGCGAGGAAGGCCAGTGCGAACACCAGCAGGAACGGCGCCACGAACACCCATCCGAAGCGGTGCGTGCGTCGCTGCTGCGAACGCGCTCGGCGTGCCGGCCGTACGACGGCCGGTACCGACGTGGACGTCATCGTCCCCCCGTTGGTCCGCCGCGAACCCTGAGGTCACGCGGGATGTTTACGCAAACATTTGCCGGGGACCGTAACCCCTGGACCGCCGCGTGTCCAGACACCGTTCTGAGACGTTCGGGCGTACCGGGTGCTCCGAGCGGCCCCTCGCGCGGGTGCGGCGCGCGGACCACGCGGATCGACGGCCCGTCAACGGGCAGGTGTTCACGGTTGAATTTTCCGGTTGAACCGTTGATCGATTCAGCACGTACCCCCCTAACTTGTCCGAACCAATTAGGGAAATGGGCGCCCAACTGCACCCGACCCTTATGGCGCGGATTACTTCCAAGATCGTTGACAATTCCTTCGGATCTTCGTAGCTTTCGTCGCCGTAACCCGTCCCACTCGGGAGGAGCGCAGTGCGCACCAGATCCAGGAAGACGTTCCACCTCGCTCTCGCGGCACTGGCCGCGGTGGCGGTGGTCGGCGTGGTGAACGCGGCGACGCCGTCGACCGCGCAGGCCGCGGGAAGCACTTTCCCGAGCGCCAAGGGAACGCCGCAGCCGGTCTCGAAGACCATCGAGGTCGGCAAGTCGCTCGACGGCGGGATGAAGCGCTACTACGGCAGCGGGAAGCTCGGGAACGACAACCAGAAGGAGGGCCAGGACCCGCTGTTCGTGCTCTCCGACGGGGCCACGCTGTCCAACGTGGTGATCGGCTCCCCGGCCGCCGACGGCGTCCACTGCCTGGGAACTTGCACGCTGAACAACGTGTGGTGGGAGGACGTCGGCGAGGACGCGGCCACCCTCAAGGGGTCGAAGTCGTCGCAGAAGATGACCGTGAACGGCGGCGGGGCCCGCAAGGCCTCGGACAAGGTGTTCCAGCACAACGGGCCCGGCACCGTGCACATCAAGGACTTCCAGGTCGACGACTTCGGGAAGCTCTACCGCTCGTGCGGCAACTGCAAGACCCAGTACAAGCGGAACGTGATCATCGAGAACGTCACCGCTTACGCCCCCGGCAAGTCGATGGTGGGCATCAACACCAATTACGGCGACACCGCGAAGATCACGAAGCTGACCGTGGTCGGCGACTCCAAGAAGAAGCTCTCGGTGTGCGACAAGTACACCGGGACCACCAAGGGCGAGCCGAAGAAGACGGGCAGCGGGCCGGACGGCCAGCACTGCCAGTACTCGGCCTCGGACGTGACCTACAAGTAGTCACCGGGAAAGCGCCGGACACCCCGCGGCCGGGCGGGGCGTCCGGCGCTTTTCGCTGTGCGGGCAGGGGTTCGCGGTCGGTGACGGGGGTCACGTCCACGGGGTCCCTAGCGCAGATTGTTGCGCTTTGGCAACGGCCGTTCAGGTGGTGTGGCGCGGGTGCGCTTCGGGTGCGTTCCGGGTGCCCGTCAAGTGCCGTTCGGGCTTCGCGGCGGGGGTTGGACGTCCTGGGCGACGGCGGGAGGACGTCGCCCGAGGGCGGCAAAAGGGTTTGCGGCGGGTGCGGGGAGCGGGGAGCATCCTGGCGTGCCCGATTCCCGGCCCGCACCGGCCTTCCTGGAGACCGAGCGCCTGCGCCTGCGGGCGTTCACCCCGGACGACGCAGAGCGCCTGCTGGAGCTCGACTCGGACCCCGACGTGATGCGGTTCCTCACCGGCGGTGAGCCGACCTCCGCGGAGGCGGTGCGCGAGCGGGTGCTGCCGCGGCTGCTGCACGTCCACCCCTGCCTGGGCACGCGCGGCTACTGGGCGGCCGAGGTGCGGGGCAGCGGGGAGTTCCTGGGGTGGTTCGAGTTCCGGCCGCTCGACGAGGGCGCGCCCGCCGTCGTGGAGCTGGGGTACCGGCTGCGCAAGCCCGCCTGGGGTCGGGGCTACGCGACCGAGGGGTCGCGCGCGCTGATCGACAAGGGGTTCGCCGAGCTGGGCGTGGAGCGGGTCACCGCGAACACCATGGCGGTCAACAGCGGGTCCCGGCGGGTGATGGAGAAGTCCGGGCTGGTGTTCCTGCGCTCGTTCACCGGGGACTGGCCGGATCCGATCCCCGGCTCCGAGCACGGCGAGGTCGAGTACGGGCTGACCCGCGCCGAGTGGAGCCGGAACCGGTAGCGGCCCGGCCCCCTCAGCTGGCCTCCTCGGCCCCCGCGCGCAGGTCGGCCAGCAGGTCGGCGACGCCGCCGCGCGCCCGGCCGACCACCCGGCCGCTGGTCCGCACCACCACGTCGGTCGGCCGCGCGGCCCGGAACCCGGCGGCGACCAGCCGCCACCACAGGTCCCGGTCCTCGCCGCTGCTCAGCGGCCGGTACCCGCCCACCGCGAGGAAAGCGCTCCCCCGCACCCCGAAATCGGCCCCGTGCACCGGAGTGCGGGTCTCGCGGGCGAGGAAACCCCGGTAGCGCCGGGACAGCTCCTCCTCCAGCCCCACCACCTCCACCCGCCCGGTCACCACGTCGGCGCCCCGCGCCGCGTGCGCCAGGTGCCGCGTCACCCAGTCCGGCCCGACGACGCTGTCCGCGTCGCTGCCCAGCAACCACGTGCGCGCCGGGTCGCCGCCCAGCAGCGCGAGCGCGTGCCGCGTCCCGAGGTCCCGCACCTGCCCGAGCGCCAGCTCCGCGCGCTGCTCCAGCACGACGGCCCCGGCCGCGCGGGCGAGCTCGGCGGTGTCGTCGGCGCACCGGTCGGCGACCACGCACACCACCGACCGCACCGGGCACGCCTCCAGCGCCCGCTGCGCCGCCCGCACCGCGTCGCCGACCGTGCCCGCCTCGTCGCGCGCGGGCACCACCACCCCGACGGCCTCGATCATCGACGGCGCAGCACGTGCAGGACGTAGTCCTGCTCCACCCGCTCCAGCACGGGCTCCAGCTCCGGGCGCGCCAGCAGCGCCCGGTGCGCGGCCTCTCCGTCGCGGGGCGCCTCGGGGGCCCAGTGCCGCCAGTGCACGGCGACCAGGTCGCCGCCGGGCTCCAGCAGCTCCAGCAACCGGTCGAGGCTCGCGTCGAGGTCGTCGTCGCCCAGGTAGTAGAGGATCTCGCTGAGCACCACCAGGTCCACCCGCCCGTTCGGCACGGACCCCGGCAGCGCGCCGTGCAGCACCCGCGCCCCGCGCGCGGTGGCCAGCGCCCGCCGCACCGCCCTGGGCACCGGGTCGAACGCGGTGACCCGGTCGCAGCGCGCCACCAGCTCGCGGGTCAGCTCGCCCGCGCCGCAGGCCGGTTCCAGCGCGTGCCGGTACCGCTCGCGGGGCAGCGCGGCCAGCAGGGCGGCGCGCTTGTCCCTCTCGTACCGGGAACCCGCGGTGTCCCAGGGGTCCGCGCTGCCCCGGTACAGCTCGGCGAACCGGGCCAGCGGCGCGCTGGCGGCGCGGGGCTCGCGGAAGAGCACCTCGTCCTCGCGGTCGAAGTGCGTGAGCATCAGCGGGTCCACGATCGGCTCCTCACCGTGCGGGCCGGGTTCCAGCTGGGAGGCGAACGCCCGGATGCCGTGCTGCTTGCGCTCGCGCTCCTGCGGGGTGAGCCTGTGCGCCGAGGCGAGCTGCCAGGGCAGCGCGGAGTCGGTGCCCATCCAGTGCCACATCCAGATCGGGTAGGACCAGCGGTGCGCGCGGGCGGGGGCGGCGGCGAGCGCGGCCCTGCCGACCGCGGCGTGGTCGGGGTGGGGGTCGTGCGGCCAGGGCAGGAGCACGAGGTCGGCGTCGCGGGTCAGCTCGGCCAGGAGGCGGGTCAGCTCCGGTTCGACGTCGGCGAGCCCGGAGTCGGGCAGCCCCAACCAGGTCGGCTCGACGCCGGTGAGCCCCTGGGCCTTCAGCGCCGCCGCCATCTCCCGCCTGCGCCGGGCGCCCAGCTCGGCGCGCCCCGCCGCGTCCAGCGCGGGGAACGCGGCCTCGCCGTCGCTGGCGACGACGAGGCGGACGGCGGTCCCGCCCGCGTGCAGGCGCTGCACGACCCCGCCCGCGCCGAGGGTCTCGTCGTCCGGGTGGGCGGCCACGACGACCGCCGCGCGCGGGCTTCCCAGGTCGAGCGGGGGCAGCGCGAGGGTGGGCAGGAACCGCGCCCACTCGTGCTCCGGGGTCACGCTCTCGCCCACGCGCGCTCCTCTCCCAGGCCCTCGGTCTTCCCTTGCGCCACACCGTCTTCCCCGGCGCCGGGGGTGGCGCGGGCTCCCTCCGCGCCACCCCCGGCTCCCCCGGCGGCGCGGTCCCCGTCCGCGCGCCTCGCCTCCAGCACCAGCCGCCCCAGTTCCGCGAGGTCCCGTTCGGCGTGGTGCTGGCGCACGTACAGCTGGAGGTCCGCCAGCGCCTGCGCGAAACCCCGGTCCCAGGACAGCGGTCCGGGTCCGGTGGCGCGCGGCAGCAGGTCCATGACCGTCCACGCGGTGCGCTCGGCGCTGGCGCGCAGCGCGTGCACCGCGATCGAGGGGTCGGCGTCGGGCCTGGCGTCGATGCCGTCCGCCGTGGCCCGCAGCAGCGCGGCGGTCCCGCGCAGCGCGGTGTGCAGCGCGCCCAGGTGCGCCAGGCGGTGCTCGTCCACCCGCGCCGACCCGCGCAGGTGCCGCACCAGCCGCTCGACCAGCCCGGCGCTCCCGCCGTGCCACACCGCCGCGACTCCCCCGCCGCCCCACAGGAAACCGGGGCGGTTCACGTAGAAACCGGCGGGCCCGACGATCCGGGTGGCGGGGACCGCGTCGAAGGTGACGTCGGCGCTGTCGGAGGCGTCCATGCCGATGGCGCGCCAGGAGTCGCCGTCGCGGCGCACGCGCGGGTCGGTCAGGTCGACGTCGACCAGGACGTCGCCGTCCTCGCGGGCCGCGACGACCAGCGCCCGGTCGAGCCCGTGCGCGCCGGAGCAGAACCGCACGGTGCCGGTCAGCGCGCCGTCCCGCAGCTCCGCGCCCGTGCCGCCCGCCTTGGACGCCCAGACGCCGTGCAGGCCGGGCAGGACCTCCTCGCCCGCCTCGCCCAGGATCGCCACCGCGTCCACGTGGCCCTCGGCGAGCCGGGCGAGCGCCAGGTCCCGCCTGCCGAGCGCGGCGAGCGCCTCCCAGCGGACGGCGGTCGAGCCACCCCCCGGCCTGGGGAGGTCGAGCGCGCCCAGTTCCAGGAGTTCGCGCAGGGCGTGGACGACCGAGGCGGCCGTGCGGTGGTCGGGCATGACCGCATGTACCTCGCGCTGAGCACTTCAAACATGAAGTGGATGTGATCGGCGACACTCAAAGCTCGGACACTCTGTCCAGATGTAAGACACATCGTCTATATTCCATCCCATGCCCGCGAAACCCGATCCGAGCGCCGACGCGATCCTGGCCGCGCTGAAGGCCGTGCTGCCCGGACTGGCCGCGACGTTCGGCCGGTCCTGCGAGGTGGTCCTGCACGATTACCGGGTCCCGGAGCGCTCGGTGGTGGCCGTGGCGGGTGAGGTCACGGGCCGCCACGTGGGCGGCGCGATGAGCGAGATCGGCCTGTCCGTGCTGGCGCGCGGCGACGAGGCCGAGCCGATCCTCAACCAGCTCACCCGCACCCCGTCCGGCCGCCTGGTGAAGTCGTCCACGCTGCCGCTGCGCGACGCGCGCGGCCGGGTGTTCGGCGCGCTGTGCGTGAACCTCGACGCCACCGCGCTCCAGCAGGTCGGCGACCTGCTCAGCGACCTGGTCGGCGGGACCGCGCAGCCCACGCCCACCACGTTCGCCGACGACGTCGAGCAGGTGCTGGACGCGGTGATCCGCGCCGAGACCCCCGGCGACCCGACCGCGCTGACCAGGGCCGACCGGTTGCCGCTGATCGCGGCGCTGGACCGCAGGGGCGTGTTCCGGCTGCGCGGCGCGGCCCCGAGGGTCGCCGCGCGGCTGGGCGTGTCCCGCGCCTCGCTCTACGCGGACCTCGCCGAGTGCCGCAGGAACCCCGACCACCGGACGGAGCCCACCGCATGACACCGCCCACCCCGCACCTGCGCCTGGACCGCGAGGTCCTGCAGCGCAACGCCGACCGGTTGCGCGCCAGGATCACCGCGCTGGGGCCGGTGCTGCGCCCGCACGTGAAGACCTCGAAGTCCCCCAGGGTCGCGGAGGTGCTGCTCGGCGGCGCGCCCGGTCCGATCACGGTGTCGACGCTGCGCGAGGCCGAGGTGTTCGCCGACGCGGGGTACGACGACGTGCTGTACGCGGTGGGGATCGCACCGTCCAAACTGGACCGGGTGCGCGCGCTGCGCGAGCGCGGCGTGGACCTGGTGGTGCTGCTGGACAGCGTGGAGCAGGCCGAGGCCGTTGCCGCGCGAGGGGTTCCGGCGCTGCTGGAGGTGGACTGCGACGGTCACCGGGGCGGGGTGCCGCCGGACTCCCCCGCCGTGCTGGAGATCGCGGGCGCGCTGGGCGGGGACCTGCTGCGCGGGGTGCTGACCCACGCGGGCGAGTCGTACTTCCGGTACACCCCCGAGGAGCTGGCGCGGGCCGCCGAGCACGAGCGCGCCACCGCCGTGCGGGTCGCGGAGACCTTGCGCGCGGGCGGCTTCCCGTGCCCGGTGGTGAGCGTCGGCTCGACCCCGACCGCGCACGCCGCGCGCGACCTGACCGGCGTCACGGAGGTCCGCGCGGGCAACTACGCGTTCTTCGACCTGGTCATGGCGGGTGTGGGCGTGTGCGGGCTGGACGACCTGGCGCTGTCCGTGGTGGTCACCGTGATCGGGCACCGGAGGGAGCGCGGCTGGATCATGACCGACGGCGGCTGGATGGCGACCTCCCGCGACCGGGGAACCGGGGTGCAGCCGGTGGACCAGGCGTACGGCGTGGTGGCGCTGGAGGACGGCGGGGTGGTGCCGGACCTGCTGATGGTGGGCGCGTCCCAGGAGCACGGGGTGCTGGGGATGCGCGAGGGCAGCGCCCGCGGGCTGCCGGACTTCCCGGTGGGCACGAGGTTGCGCGTGCTGCCCGTGCACGCCTGCGCGACGGCGGCCCAGCACGGCGAGTACCACGTGGTCGGCGGCGGGCGGGAGCCCGAGGTGTGGGCGCGGGTGAACGGGTGGTGAGCGCGGTGCGGGTGCTGTCGGAGGAGCGGAGCGCCGAGCTGGCGACCCCGGAGCTGGCGTTCGGGGCGGCGCGGGCGGCGCTGCTGGCGGCGGCGGGCGGGGAGGCCACGACGTTCCCGGTGGTCGTCGGCCACGCGCACGAGCGGGCGAACCGCTTCACCGTGAAGTCCGCGTCCACGCCGGAGGTCGCGGGCGTGAAGGTCGGCGCGTACTGGCCGGGCAACGCCGACGCGCCCAGGCACAACTCGACGATCCTGCTGCTGGACAACGGGACCGGCCGCCTGGCCGCCGTGGTGGAGGCGGGCGCGGCGAACGCCCTGCGCACGGCGGCGGCGGACGCGGTCGCGGTGGACGCGTTGTCCCGCGAGGACTCCCGCAGCATGGCGATCTTCGGTTCGGGGAACCAGGCGCTGCACGAGTGCGTGGCGGTGGCGCGGGTGCGGCGGCTGGAGCGGATCGTGGTGGTGGCCAGGAGCGGCGGGGAGGAGTTCGTCCGGGCGCTGCGCGCCAGGGGCCTGCCCGCCGAGCCGGGCGGCCCGGAGGCCGCGTGCGCCAGCGACATCGTGGTCACCGCGACCACCGCGCGCGCCCCGCTGTTCGACGCGCGCTGGCTGCGCCCCGGCGCGCACGTGTCCAGCATGGGCTCGGACGCGCGCGGCAAGCAGGAGCTCCCGCCCGAGCTGCTGGCCACCGCGACCCTGTTCTGCGACCTGCCCGAGCAGTCGAGGGAGATCGGCGAGTTCCAGCACGCCCCCGCCGACGCCCCGGTGACCGCACTGGGCCACGTCCTGGCGGGCGCGGCGCGGGGCAGGCGGTCGGCGGAGGAGATCACCGCGTTCGACAGCTCGGGCCTGGCCGTGCAGGACCTGCACCTGGCGCTGGCGCTGCTGGCGGCGGACCGGGCCTCGGGGTGAGGACCACCGGGTGGGCGCAGCTGTTTCGCGGCCGTTCGACCACACCCGCGCGCCGCGTCGAGCTGAATTCCTTCGACGTCGTTTCACCTACCTGAATCCTTTGCCCCGAACGAAATCCCCCGTTGACAGCGCGCATTTCCGGTCCGTAGCGTCCGTTCCGCCCCGCACTCCGGTTCCGCTGCCGCGAGACCTCGGGAGGAACAACAAAGGTGTTGACTCGTCGAATCCTGTCCGGAATGGGCGCGCTGCTGCTGGCCGCGGTGACGGTCGCGGCGGGCGCGGGGAGCGCGTCGGCAGCCGGGAGCGCGTTCCCGTCGCCGAACGGCTCGCAGGGGGTCGGGGCGAAGATCAAGGTGTCCGGGTCGTACGACGGTGGCCTCAAGCGGTTCTACGGCACCGGCGACCTGGGCAACGGCGGTCAGGACGAAGGGCAGTCGCCGCTCTTCGAGCTGGCCAACGGGGCCACGCTGTCCAACGTCGTGCTGGGCTCGCCCGCCGCCGACGGCGTGCACTGCCTGGGCACCTGCACGCTGAACAACGTGTGGTGGGAGGACGTCGGCGAGGACGCCGCGACGCTCAAGGGCTCCTCCTCGTCGCAGAAGATGACCGTGAACGGCGGCGGCGCGCGCAAGGCGTCGGACAAGGTGTTCCAGCACAACGGGCCGGGCACGATCCACATCAAGAACTTCCAGGTCGACGATTTCGGGAAGCTCTACCGCTCGTGCGGCAACTGCGGCACCCAGTACAAGCGGAATGTGATCCTGGAGAACGTGACCGCGTACTCGCCGGGCAAGGTCCTCGCCGGGATCAACACGAACTACGGAGACACCGCGAAGTACACGAACGTCACGATCGTCGGCGACAGCAGCAAGAAGATCGTGGTGTGCGAGAAGTACAAGGGCGTCACGAGCGGCGAGCCGAGCAAGATCGGCAGCGGCCCGGACAGCACGAACTGCCTGTACTCCTCGTCGAACATCACCTACCGGTAGCCGGTGGCCGGGCGATCCGGCGGTCGGGCAGCGCTCGGCGGTCCCGCCCCGAGGGGGCGGGGCCGCCGGTCACGCCACCGCGCGCGGGGCGGGCTGCTCGGCGTCCACCCGGACCGCCCGCACCAGCGGCGCCCAGTCGCCCGGCTCGTCCTCGGCCGCCGACAGCAGGTCGAGGAACGCCCGCAGCACCGCGCGCCGCCTGCCCGCGCAGTCCGCGCCGAGCTGGTCCGCGCAGTGCCGGGCGAACTCGCGCAGCGCCTCGTCCGGCAGGGCGCTCCGCCCGCCGCCCGCGTGCACGTCCCGCACCGCCGCCAGCAGCCGGGTGAACTCCTCGCCCTCCAGCGCGCGCAACCGCACCACCGGGCCGAATAGGTCGTCGCCCGCCGGGGGCAGCGCGGTGCGCAGCGCCTCGCAGGTGTGCAGCCCGTAGCGGGGATCGGTGAGCGCGCTGGGGGTCCCGGCGAACAGGTGCGCCAGGTGCGGGCTGCCGCCGCCGAGGCTGTCCTCCACGATCCGCCGCACCCCCTCGTGCTCGGCGGCCCGGTCCGGGGCGGCGGCCAGGGTGTCCAGCTCGTCCAGGCACACCAGCAGACCCCGGTAGCCCGCCATCGTGGTGAACCTGGCCAGCAGCTTGATCCGGTCGGTCAGCGGCACGTCGTCCAGGGTGGCGCGCAGGCCGAGCGCGGCGCGGGCGCGGGCGGGCGGGCACTCGCCGCGCAACCAGCGCAGCGCGTCCACCGCGAGCAGCCCGTCACCGGTGTGGTGGCCGCGCCAGTAGGCGGCGACGGCCTCGGCGAACCCGGCGCCGCCGGGCAGCTCCTCCAGCCGGGCGGCGCGCTCGCGGATCACCCGCTCCGGGTCGCGGCCCCGCTCGCGCGCGACCGTGACGGCGGTGGACGCGAAGCGCTCCACGACGGCCGCCAGCGCGCCGCCGTCCTGGCGGGCCGGGGTGGCGGCGGAGCGGGTCAGCTCGGTGTACAACGAGCGGGCGCCCTCGGTGGTGGCGAGCAGGGAGCGGTCGGCGGTGAGGTCGGCGCGCAGCGCGACCATGCGGCGGTCGAGCGCGAGCCCGCGCACCAGGTTCAGGAAGAACGTGGTGCCGGACCCCGGTTCGCCGATCACGAACCTGGCGGTGGAGCCGCCGTCGACGACGCGGTCCAGGTCGCGCTCCAGCGCGCGCACCTCCCGGTCCCTGCCGACCCTGATGTGCCCGATCCCCAGCAGCGGCGTGGTCTTCGCCCGCAGCGACCGCAGGACGGCGGCGCGCTCGCGGGGGCTGGCTGCGGTCATGCGAGGAGCTCCCCCAGTGCGGTGTCGTTGACCAGCAGGCCGTGCTCGCCGGGTTCGGCGAGCGGTTCGCCGCAGGCGGCGACGGCGGCCTCGTTGAGGGCGTCGAGCGCGCCGATCGGGAGCAGGTGCAGTGCGGCGCAGCGGCGGTCGAACTCGGCGCGCGGCCAGAGCGGGCGGGCGGCGAGCTCGCGCAGGAGCGCGGAGTGGCCCGCGTCGAGACCGGGGACGAGGTCGACGGGCAGGACGGCGCGGCGCGGGGACGGGGTGGTGGGGTCGTCCTCGGCGAGGGTGGCGAGGAGGTGGGAGGTGGTGGGATCGGCGGGGGTGGGGTCGGCGGGGCGGGGGTCGGGGACCGGGGAGTCGGTGGCCTGGGAGTCGGCGGCGGGTGGGGACGGCGCCGCGGGCAGGGCGGGTGGTTCGGGGGCGGTCGTCAGGTCGACGGTGGTGAGTTCGAGCAGGGCGGGGACCTCGGCGGAGGCGGGGACGATGGTCGCGATGACCTCGGGTTCCGGCGGTGCTTCGGGTTCCTGCGGTGCTTCGAGGGCGGGCTCCGGCGCGGGCGGCAGTTCCGGGATCGGGTCGCTCGGGTCCAGCGCGGCGCGCATCCGGCGGAAGACCTGGTCGACGCCCGGCGGCGCGGTGTCGACGCGGGCCGCGGCCGACGCCAGGTCGGCGATGTGCACGCGCTGCCCCAGGGTGAGCCCGCTGAGGCGTTGCGGCGCGGGCGGCGCGCCGGGGGTGAGGAGCAGGACCGCGTGGGCGTTCAGCCTGGCGACCTCGCCGTCGGTGAGGCGCAGCGCGGAGCCGAGGTGCGCGGTCAGGTCGACGCGCTCCGGCTCGGACAGCCCCTCCCCCGACGCGGCCAGCCGCAGCAGGGTGGACGCGGCCCGGTACTCGGGGGTCGCGGCGTGCGGCAGGTCCTCCGCGTCGGCCACCCGGAACAGGGCCGCGGGGCCGCTCGCGCGCGGTTCCTCCAGGCCCGTGCGGGCGTCCGGTTCCAGGCCGACGCCGAGGTGGCCCAGGAGCCTGGCCGCGCCGATCGCGCCCGCGCCGTCAAACCCGCCCGGCCACAGCGCCACCAGGTCCGCCAGCTCGAACACCCCGAGCGCCGCGCCGTCCGGCAGCACGCGGTCCACCAGCGCGCGGAACGGGTCCAGCGCGGGTTCCCCACCGGTCACCACGCAGCGGGGCAGCAGGGCCAGCGCGGGCGCGGTGCCCTCGGCGGCCGGGTCGTCCGCGAGCAGGCCGTCGTGGGCGTGGAGCTCGTCGGCGCAGGTGTCGAGCAGCTCGGCCAGGGCCCTGGTCGACGCGGGGGTGGTGAGCACGTCGGGCAGGTCGGTGGGCACCTCGGCGGGCGGGACGCCCTCGGCGGTGGGGCGGTAGCGGACGGTCAGCGGGGGCGCGGCCGGGTTGATCAGCAGGCCGTCGCCGTGGCGCTCGCGGTAGCGGGCGGTGAACAGCTCGCGGAACCGGGCGCGGGCGCGCGGGGCGTCCAGGGCCGGGTGCAGCAGGGCCCAGGCGTGCGCCCACTCGGCCGGGACCGGTTGGCCCGCGGCGGCCAGCTCGCCCAGCGCGACGCGGAGCGCGAGCGGCGGGTCGGGGCGGTCCCAGCGGGCCGGGTCGGGCAGGGGGCGGTCGTCGAGCAGGACGTCGACGAGGTCGAGCAGGGCCGTCGCGGCGCCGTGGAACGGGCGGTGGCGGCCGTAGCGGGCGCGCAGGTCGCGCAGCTCGGCGCGCACGGCGGGCAGGTCGGCGCGGGCGCGGTCGGCGACGACGCGGTGCTCCAGGCCAGCCAGGAACAGGAAGACGTGGCCGACGGGGACGGTGCGGTCGCGGCGGCCGGTCGCGAGCCAGCGCAGGTGCGCGGCCCGGTCGCGCGGGCTCATCGCGTGGTAGGCGGGGGCCGGGTCGCGGTCGGTGGGCTCGGCGGACGGGTCGACCGGGAGGGTGGGGTCGGCGGACGGGTCGACCGGGAGGGTGGGGTCGATGACGTGCGCGGTTCCGGGGGCGCCCGCTCGGCCGAGGTAGAGCAGGCCGCCTTCGAGGGTGTGGCCTGCGAAGTGGACGGCGACGCCCTCGGGGAGCCAGAACGAGGGTTCGGCCGGGTCCTCGGGTGGCCGCTGGGCCTCGGCGGCGGGCTCGGGGACGACGGCGGGGACGAACGGGCGCACGCGGTCGGCGGGCGGGGGTTCGTCGGCGGGCGGGTCCTCGGTGGCCGGGTCGTCCGGCGGGAGGAGGGTGGCGGTGTCGGCGGGCTCGAAGGTGCCGGTGGCCGACGCGAAGTGCTCCGGGTCGTCTTCGGGCCGCGGTTCGACGGGTGGCGGTTCGACGGGCTGCCGTGCGGCGGGCCGCGGTTCAACGGGTCGTTGTGCGGCGGGCTGCCGGTCCTCGGTCCGGGGTTCGGCGGGCGCGTGCTCGGCGGGCGCGTGCTCGGCGGGCTCGGGGGAACCGGTCGGCCCGCCGGGGGTCCGCACCGGTTCGAGCTCGTGCTCGGGCTCCTCCGGGTCGGGTAACCCGAGCGCGCGCCGTAACCGATCTGCCAACCCCATCGGGCCTCCCCCGCCGAACGCCGGTCCGGGATTGCTCCGGCCGGACCAGTTGTGGCTTGTCAGCCGCTACGTCGCACACGGGGTGATCACCGTTAGCCCTCGAACGGGTGAACCACTCCGCGCACCGGAAGTGGCGGCCTGCGCCAAACGCCCCCTTGACGCTCACCCGCTCGGCGGGCAGGCTCTATGAAGATCGTTTGTTAGCGCTAACATCTGTTCAACGGAGAACCGATGCCCACGGCCCGGCACCCCGCGCCGCGCAGCAGCGCGGAACCCCAGACCGCCGCACCACGACTCCGGGGCGGACGACCGCCACGACCGGCCCACGCGCTCCCGGCGGCACACCGCGAACACCCGCGCGGGCCCGCGCCGAGGCGGACGGCGACGCGGCGGACGAGGGTTGGACACCGCCCGGAGCAGCCGCGCACACGCCCGGAACACGCCCGAACGACGCCCGCTTCCCGCCCGGTTCGGCGGACGGCGCCCGCTTGCCGCCAGGTTCGGCGGACGGCGCCCGCCCCGCAGGCAGCACCCGCACGGCACCTGACCCCTCAGGCAACGCCCGCGCGACGCCCGGTCCCGCAGGCAGCACCCCCACGACACCTGGCCCCACAGGCAGCACCACCACAACACCTGGCCCCACAGGCAGCACCCGCGCGACGCCCAGCCCCGCAGGCAGCACCCGCGCAACGCCCGACCCCAGGCGATGCCCGCGCGACGCCTGACCCCGCGAGCCGCCCACCCACGCCCAGAAGCGCCCGTGCTCCCCACCCGCGCCGCCGGTCCCCACGCGCTCGCCCGAGGCGCGCCCCCGCCCACCCCGAGCAACTCCCCCACCGGCCCACCACGGCCCGATCCCCAGATCCCCACCGGCGGCGGGGCGACCCCCCGTTCCCGGTGACCGGCGGGCGTTCCGCGTCCGCCACACCCCCATCAGGTCCCTACAACACGAGGACGTGGCTGTGAGACTGGTTTCCCCCGGCGGTCCGGCGTCGACGAGCGCCGCGAGGGCGTCGTGAAGGCGCGTGCGGCGCTCGCCGCGATCGTGG
The DNA here is from genome assembly GCF_002354875.1 of Actinosynnema pretiosum. Lineage (GTDB taxonomy): Bacteria > Actinomycetota > Actinomycetes > Mycobacteriales > Pseudonocardiaceae > Actinosynnema > Actinosynnema auranticum. The sequence goes on along the minus strand of NZ_CP023445.1, from coordinate 2,922,225 downwards.
TCGCCTCGGCGGCCCTCTCCCCGGTCGGCGCGGCGCAGGCGCAGGCCCAGCAGGCGGACGTGACCGTGCGCCCCGACCCGACCTACCGGCAGGAGCCGTTCCAGGGCTGGGGCACGAGCCTGGTGTGGTTCGCCAACGCCACCGGGCAGTACCCGAACTCGGTGCGGAACGAGCTCGCCGACCTGCTGTTCTCCGCGCAGGGCCTGAACCTGAACATCGCCCGCTACAACATCGGCGGCGGGAACGCGCCCGACGTGCCGCCGTACCTGCGCGCGGGTGGCGCGGTGCCCGGCTGGTGGAAGGCGCCCGAGGGCACCACGCGGACCGACACCGACTGGTGGGAGCCCAACAACCCCGAGCTGTTCGACGCCGAGGCCGACCCCGGTCAGCGCTGGTGGGTCGACAAGATCAAGTCGAAGGTCGACCGCTGGGAGGCGTTCAGCAACTCCCCGCCGTGGTTCCAGACCGTCTCCGGCTACGTCTCCGGCGGCTTCGACGCGAACGCCGACCAGCTGCGCGCCGACAAGATCGACGAGTTCACCGCCTACCTCGCGCAGGTCGTCGAGGAGATGGAGGACGCGCACGGCATCGAGTTCGACACCGTCGACCCGTTCAACGAGCCCAACACCAACTACTGGAGCACCCGCCTCGGCGCGGACGGCAACCCCACCGGCGGCAGGCAGGAGGGCGCGCACATGAGCCCCGCCCTGCAGGCCAAGGTGATCCCGTCGATGGTGAAGGCCCTGCGGGACAAGGGCTTGAGCGCCGCGGTGTCCGCGCCGGACGAGACCAACCCCGGCACGTTCGCCGCCGACTGGGCGGGCTACCCGGCGGCGGTGCGCGCGCAGGTCGGCCAGCTGAACGTGCACACCTACGGCACCGGCCAGCGCACCTCCGCCCGCGACATCGCCAAGGGCGCGGACAAGCCGCTGTGGATGAGCGAGGTCGACGGCTCGTGGGGCTCGGGCCAGAGCTTCACCAGCATGGACCCCGGCATCGGCATCGCCGAGCGGGTCGTGGACGACCTGCGGGAGCTGGAGCCCCGGTCCTGGGTGCTGTGGCAGGCGATCGAGGACTACGACAACATGAAGCCGGGCGGGGAGTCGCCGCAGGGCGCGAACTGGGGCGTCGTGCAGGTCCCGTTCTCCTGCACCACCTCGGACTGCGAGGTGCGCACCAACACGAAGTTCGACACCCTGCGGAACTTCACCCACCACATCAAGCCGGGCGACCGGGTGATCGGCGTGAACACCACGACCGACGTGGTGGCGATGCGCGGCGAGTCGCTCAAGACCGTGGTGCACGTGAACAAGGCCGAGCAGGCCAGGACCGTGGCGCTGGACCTGCGCTCGTTCAAGCGGATCTCCAAGAGCGCCAAGGTGCAGCCGGTCGTCACGGACGCGTCGGGCGCGCTGGTCGAGGGCGCGGAGGTGGCGGTGCGCGACGGCGTGGCGACGCTGACCGTCCCCGCGCGGTCGGTCACCACGTTCCGGGTGTCCGGGGTCTCCGGCGCGATCGGCGCGGAGGCGCTGGGCGCGCGGGAGGCGTACCGGCTGACCGGTGTGCAGAGCGGGAAGTCGTTGGCCCCCAACGGGACCGCGCTGGTGCAGCGGAACTCGGCCGAGGTCGCGGACCAGTACTGGGAGCTGGAGCGGCTGGACGACGGGTTCGGCAACCGGGTGCGGTTCGCGGTGGTCAACGCCGGGACCGGGCAGCGGCTCGCGGCGGTGGGCGGCGAGGCGGTGCTGCGCTCGGCGGACGGGCCGGAGGCGCGGTGGATCGCGTCGTCCACCGGTGACGGCACGTGGACGCTGGTGAACGCGGCCACGGGCGCGATGCTGGACGTGGTGGGCCAGTCGACGGCGGACGGGGCGAAGGTCGGGCTGTACACGCCGACGTCCGGCCCGAACCAGCGGTGGACGGCGACGCCGCGCTAGCGCGGAGGTCGTTGCGGTAGAACGAGGGCGCCGTTCCCCGGCGGGGGGGGGCGGCGCCCTCGTCGCGGGCGGGGCGGGTGCGGTGGCGGGCGGGTCAGCCGGGGAACGGCCAGGGGTTGGGCGCGCACACCTTGCCGTCGTTGGGCACGACCCCGCCCTGCGCGGAGCCCGCGGTGATCAGGTTGATCTCGTCGTTGGACGTGCTGAACGTCTGCTGCATCATCACCGGCGCCGGCGCGCCGTGCTCGGCGCAGGGCACGTGGCCCCGGCCGAGGGCGTGCCCGACCTCGTGGTTGACCACGTACCGCCGGTACCCGTCCAGGTCGCCGAGGTAGGCGACCGCTCCCCTGGCCCAGCGGGCGGCGCTCAGGTCGACCGCGCCGCCGTCGCGGCAGGACACGTCCACCGGGATCTGGAAGCCGCAGCGCTCGCGGGCGGTGGCCTGGGAGGTGAGGCGGACGCGGAAGTCCGGGACGCCGGAGTCGACGCGGCGCAGCGCGAACCCGGCCGAGATCCAGCCGCGCGGGTCGGCGAGGGTCTGCTGCACGAACCCGGCGAACGCGTGCTCGTCCACCTGGACGCCGTCCTCGACCTCGACGGTGTAGCTGAGCGCCGCGCCGCTGCCCGCCTCGGCGAAGGTGCCGGGCACGACGTGCCAGGTCCCGCTGCCCCGCTCGGCGAACGGGCCGCCGTCGGGCAGGTCGGACGAGCGCTCGTAGACCCGCCGCGGCTCGGGCTCCGAGTCCGCAGCCATGGGTTCGGCCGCGACCCGCTCCGGTTCGGCGGGATCGGCGACTGCTGCGGCGGGCGCGGCCGGTTCCTGCGGTTCGGCTTCCGCGACCGGCCCGGTGGGCGGCTCCTCGGGCGGGGTGACCACGCCCGCGGCCGTGAACACGACCGCCGTGGCCAGGCACGCCAGGAGCGCCGGGGTGACCTTCATGAGCACAGGGTGCCCACTAATCGTGAAGATCCTGTGTTGTCCGCGCTTTTCCCCCGTGAAGGCGGTGCATACTGCCGCCGTGCGCGCACGCATCCTCCTCGCCGAGGACAACCCCCACCAGGCGGAACTGGTCCGCCGCTACCTGGAGCACGACGGGCACGACGTCACCGTGGTGGGTGACGGGCGGGCGGCGATCGACGAGGCCCGCCGGAGCGCGCCGGACCTGCTGGTGCTGGACGTGATGATGCCGGGCGTGGACGGGCTCGACGTGTGCCGGGTGCTGCGCGCCGAGTCGGACGTCCCGATCGTGCTGCTGACCGCGCGGGCGCTGGAGGAGGACGTGCTGCTCGGGTTCGACCTGGGCGCCGACGACTACGTCGTGAAGCCGTTCCGCCCCAGGCAGCTGGTGGCGCGGGTGCGCACGATCCTGCGCAGGGCCGGGCGGTCCGCCGGGCCCGCGCCGTCGCCGGTGCTGCGGGTCGGGGACCTGGTGGTGGACCCGGTGCGGCACGAGGTGAACCTGGCGGGCGCGCAGGTCCCGCTGACGCCCGCGGAGTTCCGGCTGCTGTCGGTGCTGGCCGCGCAGCCGGGCCGGGTGTTCACCAGGGCGCAGCTGCTGGACGACGGGTTCATCACCGCGCGGACGGTGGACGTGCACGTGATGAAGCTGAGGCGCAAGGTGGAGCGCGACCCGCGCGCGCCGGAGCGGCTGCTGACCGTGTACGGCGTCGGCTACAAGCTCGTGTGAGCGCGGCGCGATGAGCGGGGCGGCCGGGCGGACGGGGCGGTGGCACAGCCTGCTGGTGCGGATCTCGGCGATGTCGGCGCTGATCGCCGCGTGCTCGATCGCGGTGACGGCGTGGTTGGCCTCGCAGGCCACGACGGGCGCGATCCGGCAGGAGCAGGGCGAGGCGCTGGCGGTGGACGCGCGGATCTACGACGAGCTGCTGGGGTTCGCCGCGACGCACCCGGACTGGTCCGGCGTTCAGTCCACTGTGGACCGGTTGGCGGTGGAGACCGGGCGGCGGGTCGCGCTGACCACGCCCGGTCGGGCGGTGCTCGCGGACTCGGGCGGTCCGGGCGCGCCGGAGCTGCCGGTGAACGCGAGGGTGCAGGTCGACCCGCTGACCGTGAACGCGGTGCTCAAGCCCGGCGGCGGGGAGGTCGACCCGCGCGCGGTCGGCCCGTTCGCGCTGGACGGCGGGTCGTTGGCGGAGCTGGAGTCCCGGTTGGCGCGGGTGCGGCAGTGCGCGGCGGTGGTGGTGCGGCGGTTGCCGGGCGAGCGGCCGTGGGTGGCCGAGTCGACCGCGCCCGCCTGGACCACCGCGCCCGACGGGAACGGCCGGGACGGCGGGCAGCGGTGCGACGCGCTGTGGGTGAACGCGCCGCTGGAGGTGGAGTGGCCCGCGCTGGTCGACCTGGAGGGGCGGACGGCGGCCTGCCTGGCGCGCACCTCGCCCCCGTCTGCGGCCCCGTCCCCGTCGACGCCCGTCTCGCCGCCCGTCTCGCTGCGGGCGCTGGCGAAGCGGGACGCCGGGTGGTACCTGCGCGACGAGGTGACCGGGGACCCGGAGCTGGCGGCGTGCGCGCTGGCTGCCCGCCGGGAGCAGTTGGCCTCGCACGTGGCCCAGCCCGCGCTGCTGTTCCTGACCGCGCCGACCGGCGGCGAGCCGCGGCCGATCGACCTGTCCACGGCGGGCGCGACGCGGATCGCGCTGACCGGCGCGGGAATCCTGGTGGTGGCGGGGTTGGCGTCCTGGGGGACGGCGACGGCGGTGGTGCGGCCGGTGCGGGCGCTGACGGCGGCGGCGCGGCGGATGACCGGCGGGGACCGGTCGGTGCGGGTGCGCGAGCCCAGCGGTGAGGTCGGGGAGCTGGCGGGGGCGTTCAACGCGCTGTCGGAGCGGTTGGCCGAGGTGGAGCGGCAGCGCAGGGCGATGGTGAGCGACGTGGCGCACGAGCTGCGGACGCCGCTGGCGAACATCACCGGGTGGTTGGAGGCGACGCAGGACGGGCTGGCCGAGCCCGATCCGGCGCTGATCGCGATGCTGCTGGAGGAGGCTTTCCTGTTGCAGCACATGGTGGACGACCTGCGGGACCTGGCGCAGGCGGACGCGGGGGCGCTGCGGTTGCACCGGGAGCCGGTGGACGTGGTGGAGCTGGTGGCGCAGACCGCGGCGGCGCACCGGGTGTCGGCGCGGGCTCAGGGGGTGCGGCTGGAGGTGGCGTGCGCCGGGGAGCTGGTGCTGCACGGCGATCCGGTGCGGTTGCGGCAGGTTCTGGCGAACCTGGTGGGCAACGCGGTGCGGCACACGCCGTCGGGCGGGTCGGTGGTGGTGCGCGGGCGCGGTGGGGGCGGTGTGGTGGTGCTGGAGGTGGTGGACACCGGGGAGGGTTTGGCGCCGGAGGATCTGGCGCGGGTGTTCGACCGGTTCTGGCGGGCCGACCCGTCGCGCAACCGGGCCACGGGCGGCAGCGGGTTGGGGCTGGCGATCAGCAGGCACCTGGTGGAGCTGCACGGGGGTTCGGTGGTGGCGGAGAGCGAACCGGGGGTGGGGTCGGTGTTCCGGGTGGTGCTGCCCGCGGGGGACGCGTGAGGTCCCCCGCGGGCGGCGCTCTCAGCCCGCCAGGGTGCGGAGCGAGACCTCCCACAGCCGGTCGGCGGCCTCCGGGTCGAGCGCGTGGTCGGCCACGCCCCGGTTGGTTCCGGGCACGAACGGCCCCGCCTCGGCGCAGTCCTCGAAGTACTTGCCGCCCAGGCCTTCCAGCTCGGGCGCGGTGGCGACGTAGACCGAGGTGGCCGCGCCCTGCTCGGGGCTCTTGCGCCGGACCTCGGTGACGCCCGCCGCCGCGCGGGCCCGCGCGATCTCCTCGAGGTCCACGTGGCGCTGGAGGTTCGTGCTGATCGAGCCGGGCATCAGGGCGTTCACGGTGATCCCGTCGGCGGCCCACCTCGTGGTGGCGCTCACTCCGAAGAGGACGTTCGCGGTCTTGCTCTGCGCGTAGGCGTCCCACGCCTGGTACTCGCGCTCGGTGCAGTGGACGTCGTCGAAGACGACCGGCGAGCGGTGGTGGGCGCTGGAGCTGACCGAGACCACGCGCGCGCCGCCCGCCGCCGCCAGGTGCCGGTGCAGCCCCTTGGTCAGGGCGAAGTGGCCGAGGTGGTTGGTGGCGAACTGGAGCTCCCACCCCTCGGGGGTGCGGGCGAGCGGGCAGGCCATGACGGCCGCGTTGTTGACCAGCAGGTGCAGCGGGTCGTCCCAGTTGGCGGTGAAGGCGGCCACGGAGACCTGGTCGGCCAGGTCGAGCGGGGCGACGCGGACGGCGGTGCTGCCGGTGGTGGCGGTGATGTCGGCGGCGGCGCGCTCACCGGCGGCGCGGTCGCGCACGGCCAGGGTGACCTGGGCGCCCGCGGACGCGAGGGCCCTGGCGGTCTCGACGCCGATGCCCGAGGCGGCGCCGGTGACGACGGCGCGCTTGCCGGTCAGGTCGATCCCGGCCACCACCTCGGCGGCCGTGGAGGAGGCGGTGAAGCGCGGTGCGGTGTTCGCGGTCATGATCTCCCCGGATCGCTGGGCTAGGATGAAGCGGAGGTTCCTCCGCTTCTTCGAGACTAACCGGAGGGCCCTCCGCTTGCAACCGATCCCGGAGGACGCCGCCGTGACCGACCCCGACCAGCGCCCGCTGCGGGCCGACGCCCAGCGCAACCGCGACAAGCTCCTGGCCGCCGCGCTGGCCGCGTTCACCGAGCGCGCCGACGCGCCCCTGGAGGGCATCGCGAAGCAGGCGGGCGTGGGCATCGGCACCCTCTACCGGCACTTCCCGACCCGCGAGGCGCTCATCGAGCAGGTGTACCGGGCCGAGCTGGACCGGCTGTGCGACGCCGCGCCGCACCTGCTGACCACCTCGCCGCCCGAGGTCGCGCTGCGGCGGTGGATGGACCTGTTCCTGGAGTACCTGGACACCAAGCGGGGGCTCGCCGACGCGCTGCGCGCGGTGATCACCGGCGCGGAGACCCCGTTCCCGCACGCCAGGAAGCGGCTCCTGGAGGCGCTGGGGGTGCTGGTGGACGCGGCGGTGCGGACGGGCGCGCTGCGCGACGACGTGCCCGCGCTGGACGTGCTGGTGGGCATGGCCGGGATCGCGAACGCCACCGACGACGCGGCGCAGGCCGGGCGACTGCTGGACTTGCTCGTGGCCGGGCTGCGCGCCGGGCGCTGAGGGGCGTCCCGGAGGTCCGCCGACCGGCTGCCGCCGGGGCGCAACCCCTACCGCGGGTGGTGTTGTTCACGGTGCCGCATAACGGTTTCCCACCGGGACCACACCGGTCCCGCAGCCACCGCCGGTGGAGTCGATCTTGCCGGGTGATCGGGTCTAGGCTCTTCCCCTGACGACGACGGCGGTGCCGATTCGGCCCTGGCACAGTGGGGTTTTCGCGTGGTGAGGAGATGGCGCGCGGCGTGGAGCGCGGTGGCGGCGGCGGCACTGGTGGGCACGGGCGCGGCGGCGGGCCCGGCGCACGCGCAGGACGCCGGTGAGATCGCGGGCACGGTCTGGGTCGACAAGGACCAGGACCGCCAGCCCGGCGAGCACGAGGCGCGCCGCGCGGGCGTGACCGTGACAGCGCTCCAGCGCGCCACAGGGGAGCGCAGGACCACCAGGACCGACGAGCGCGGCGACTTCCGCTTCACCGGACTGCCGCTGGGCTCGTACCAGGTCGAGGCCGACCGCACCGGGTACGCGGCGCTCGCCGACCGGACCTGGGACGTCGAGCTGACCTCCGGCTCCCCCAGGGCCGGGCAGGCGTGGTTCCCGCAGCAGGGCGGCACGCTCGGCGGTCAGGTCAGCGTGGACGCGGACGACGACGGCGCGCGCGACGCCTCCCCCGAGCGGGTCGCGGTGACCGTGCACCTGTGGGGACGCGACCTCACCGGGGCGGAGGTCAGGGCCAGCACCACGACCTCCGACTACGGCTGGTACCACTTCGACGCGCTGGCGACGGGCGCGTACCAGGTCAGGGCCGAGGTCCCGCAGGGGTACAGGCTGGCGAGGCCGAACGCGGGCGCGGGCTCGTCCGGCGCGCACACCGACTTCGACCTGCTGGGCGCGGACGCCACGAGCCTGCCGGTGCGGTTCGCCGAGACCGGGTCGCGGTACGCGGCCGTGGACATCGGTTTGGTACGCGGCGAGGGGGTCGCCCCGGAACCGGTGCTGGTCAACGCGGCCAGCGGGTGGTGCGCGGACCAGGAGCTGCCGGGCGGGGCGGTCACCACGGGCGTCGCGGCGGGCGACTGCCACGGCGGGGACAACCAGCGCTGGCGGGCCCGGTGGGTGGAGCCGGACGTGGCGGAGTTCGTGGACGCGCGCACGGGGTTCTGCCTGGACCAGGAGTTCCCAGGGGGCAGGCGGACCAGCGGGGTGGGCGCGTACCGGTGCCACGGCGGGGCGAACCAGCGGTGGCGGGTGAGCCACGACGAGCAGGGCGGGGAGCCGTTCACGGCGGTGAACCTGGCGACCGGGGAGTGCCTGGACCAGGAGTACCCGACGGGGACGCCGACGACGGGGGTCGGGGCGTACCAGTGCCACGGTGGGGCGAACCAGAGCTGGGTGGCGCGGTGAGCTGAGGCGGGATCGGGGCGCAGCCGCGACGCTGCGGGGTGCAGGGCGAGCGCACTCGCGGGGTGCTGGTTGACTGCCTCGCGGGTTGACTGCCTCGCGGGTTGACTGCCTTGTCGGCTGACTGCCTTGTGGGTTGACTGCCTCGCGGGCTGCGGGGCGAGCGAAGCGAGCCCGCAGCTCCCTGATCCCGCGTCCCTCTTCTCCGTTTGGCCTGGCGAAGCCCGAGCACGCTTGTCAAGACGCCGCCGCATTGTCCGGCAGACCGCCCGAGCCGTACGGCGTCTTGACGAGCGTGCTTGCCTGAAAGGAGGCCACACGGAGAAGAGGGACCCGGACCACCGCAGGGGTAAACCGGACCACCAGCGGAAGTGTCACCGGCCGGCAGAGCTCGTGTCCCCTCTTTTTTGGAGGTCTGCCCCGCCGGCGAGGCGTGCTTTTAAGCTCTTGACTTTCAGCTTTTGACTTTAAGACCTCCTTTCAGAATGAGTGGAGGCGTCGGTGGCAGATCAGTGCGCGGGCCAGGTTGAGGAAGCCTTGGTGGAGGTCGTCCCGGCGGTCCCAGCGGGTGCGCAGGGTGTTCCGGTTGACCTGGCTGTCGTAGCCGCGGTCGGCGAGCATCACCTCCGGCCGCCACCGGGGCCTGCCGGGTTTCCCGGCGACGCGGGGCATCGCGTCGACCATCTCGCCCAGCGTGCTGGTGTCGTGGGTGTTGGCGGCGCTGACCGCGACCGTCAGCGGGTGACCGACACCATCGACGACGACGTGGTGTTTCGAGCCGGTCTTGCGGCGATCGATCGGGCTCGGGCCGGTGAAGGCCCCCCTTTTTAGTGCCCTGACGTGGGAGGAGTCGATGGCCGCGCGTGACCGGTCGATCCGGTTCGCGGCGTGCAACTCGGCCAGCAGCACCTCGTGCAGGCGCTGCCAGACCCCGGCCTCGGTCCACCATCCTGCGGCGGCAGGCCGAACCGGACCCGAACCCGAGCTCGGTGGGCAGGTCGGCCCACTCGATCCCGGTGTGCAGCACGAACAGGATGCCCTGCAAGCACTAGCGGGCAGCCGTTTACGGCCGGGCTATCGAAAGTTCCTGGTCGGGACCGGGATCAGTGGCTCGACCAGATCCCACAGTCCGTCGCGGAAACACCCTGTGGGTGGGTCGTTCGTGGATGCGGTGGAGAAGGCCGTGCTGCGGGTGCGGGTGGCCGCCGCGGTGCGCGGCCCGAACGGCGACGTGGTGGCCGTCTCCGTGGTGGTGCCGATCGAGACCCGCACCGACACCGTGCTGCCCGCCGTGCGGGCCGGTGGCCGGGCTATTTCACGCGCGCTGGGCCGACGCACGCCGTAGCGGGACCACCGACGTCCGCGCGGCGGCGAGGGCGGCGAACTCGGCCTGCTGCTCCGGGGTCATGAGGTTCTTGGGCAGCGGGACGGCCTGCGACTTGGTGAACATCAGGTACCAGACGTCGGGCTTCTCCACGACCCGCGCCACCGTCTCCCAGTGGCACCGCATCTGGGCCAGCGGGTACGCGATGCTCACCCACTGGTCGTCGATCACCAGGTTGAACGCGGCCCGAGTGGCGGACCACTGCGCCTCCAGCGCCTGGGCGGCCGTGACCCGCCCGATGCGGAACACCAGCAGGGGGCCGAGGACCACACAGACGACCCCCACCACCTTGTCGATCGTCGTCAGGGTCAGCATGGCGACGCCAAGCGCGACGAGCACCGCGCCCAGCACGTAGAGCCGGTTGAGCTGCGGGCGGAGCAGGAACTGGGTCGTGCGCTTGAACAGGCGCTCGTCGTACGGAACCGTGATCGTCATGGACACCGGCACACCTTAGACCTCCTTTCAGCATGAGTGGAGGCGTCGGTGGCAGATCAGTGCGCGGGCCAGGTTGAGGGAGCCTTGGTGCAGGTCGGCCCGGCGGTACCAGCGGGTACGCAGGCGTCGGTACCGGTGCAGTCAGGACAGGGTGCGTTCGACCACCCGGCGCAGGGTGTTCCGGTTGGCCTGGCTGTCTGTAACCGCGGTCGGCGAGCAGCACCTCCGGCCTGCCGGGTCTCCCGGCGACGCGGGGCATCGCGTCGACCATCTCGCCCAGAGTGCCGGTGTCGTGGGTGCTGGCCGCGCTGACCGCCACGGTCAGAGGATGCCCGGCGCCGTCGACGACCAGCATCCTGCGGCGGCAGGTCGAACCGGACCCGAACCCGAGCTCGGTGGGCAGGTCGGCCCACTCGATCCCGGTGTGCAGCACGAACAGGATGCCCTGCAGACACTCGCGGGTGGGCAGCCATTTAGGGCCGGGCTATCGGAAGTTCCTGGTCGGGACCGGGATCAACGGCTTGACCAGATCCAACACCTCGTCATCGACGATCCACGGCGCAGCCAAGACCTATCGGGTTCCCCACCAGCCGAAACACCAACCAACTCATTCTGAGAGGAGCTATAAGACCAAAGCGAAAAAATCAAAGTCAAAAGCCAAAAACAACGCCTCGCCGGCGGGGCAGACCTCCAAAAAAGAGGGGCACAGGCTCTGCCGGCCGGTGGCCGTTGGTCCTGTGGTCCCGTTGTACTACTGCGGTGGGCGGGGTCCCTCTTCTCCGTTTGGCCTCCTTTCAGGCAAGCACAGGCGTCAAGACGCCGTTTGACACCCCGATCTACCGCGCAATGCGGCGGCGTCTTGACACCTGCGCTCGGGCTTCGCCAGGCCAAACGGAGAAGAGGGACGCGGGATGGGGGCTGCGTGGGCTCGCTGCGCTCGCCCCGCAGCCCGCGAAGCGGTCAACCCGCAAGACAGTTGGCCCGCAAGGCAGTCAACCCGCGAAGCAGTCAACCCGCAAAGCGGCTTGGGTACAGTGCGGGCCCGCGTCGTCATGACGCGGGCCCCTTCCCTCGCCCACCCCCAACCAGAATCTCAGCGCCCGACCTGCGGAAGTGCCAGGTTGCGCGGCAGGTCGGGGCGGCCGAACAAGAACCCCTGCCCGTAACCGCACCCCGCCCTGCGCAGCCACTCCGCCTGCTCGGGCGTCTCGATGCCCTCCGCGACGGTCACCGCGCCCAGCACGTCCGCCAGGTCGATGATGCAGCGCACCACGCCCGCCGTGCGGCCGGTGTCGCCGAGGGCCCAGGTGAACGACTTGTCGATCTTCACCACGTCGAACGGGTAGCGGTGCAGGTAGCTCAGGGACGAGTAGCCGGTGCCGAAGTCGTCCAGGGCCACCCGCACCCCCGTCTCCCGCACCGCCATCAGCGCGCGCATCGCGGCCTCGTCCGCCCACACCGACTCGGTCACCTCGATGGTCAGCGCCGACGCCTGCAGGCCCGACACGTCCAAAGACTTAGCCAGCGCGGCCAGGAAACCGGGTGCGGACAGCTGCCTGGTGGACACGTTGACCGTGACGCCCAGCTCGCGCCCGGCCGCGCGCCAACCTGCGGCCTGCGTGCACGCCGAGGTGAGCACGCTGGACCCCAGCGGCACGATCAGGCCGGTCTGCTCGGCAAGGCCGATGAACTCGCCGGGCCCGAGCAGTCCTCGCCCCGGCCGCTCCCAGCGGACCAGGGCCTCCGCGCCGGAGATCGCCGTCGTGGCCAGGTCCACGATGGGCTGGTAGTGCAGGACGAGCTGGTCGGTGCCGATCGCGGCGCGCAGGTCGAGCTTGTCGCGCTGGCGGGCCAGCGCCTGCTCGCCCATCTCCCTGCGGAAGCAGCGGGCGCGCGCGCCGCCCTCGCGCTTGGCCACGTACATCGCGGTGTCGGCGTCGCGCAGCAGCTCCGCGGTGCCGACCACCCCCGCAGCCGCCGAGGACACCGCGACGCCGATGCTGGCCTGCATCCGCACGTCGTACCCCAGGTCCGACCAGGGCTTCTCCAGCTCCGCCAGCACGGACTTCGCGAGCTGGCCGCAGGCCTGCTCGTCCAAGCCCGGCGCCAGCACCGCGAACTCGTCGCCGCCCAGGCGCGCGGCGACCGCGTCCGGTTCGACGGCGGCGCGGATGCGGCGGGAGGCGGCCACCAGGTACTGGTCGCCCGCGTCGTGGCCCTCGGTGTCGTTGACCTCCTTGAACTGGTCGAGGTCGAGCACGAGCAGGCCGACGTCGCCCGCGCGCAGCGCGCGGTCCAGCAGGTGCAGGAAGTGCGAGCGGCTGGTCAGGCCGGTGAGGACGTCGCGCTCGGAGCGGTGCCGCAGCTCGTCCTCCAGGCGGCGGCGGACGCTGATGTCCACGGCGGCCACCAGGGTGCGGTCCTCGTCGCCCGCCTGCTCGACGCGCACCGGGTGCAGCGCGAGGACGCGGTCGCGGTCGGCGACCCAGACCTCCACGGGCTCGGCGTCGGCGTCGCGGCAACCCCTCTCGCACACCGCGATGTTGGGGCCGTGCGGGCAGGGCACCGCGGCCCCGTTCTGGCCCGCCCAGTCCAGCAGGAACTGGGCGCGCTCGTTGTGCAGCACGGGCGCGCCGCCGGAGTCGAGCAGCACCAGGCCGACCGGGCTGGCCTGCAGGACGGCGGTGGCGGTGGCGCGGGCGTGCTCGGCGCCGCGCTGGGCCGACTCGGCGCGCAGCACCGCGCGGGCCGCCTCGTGCAGCGCGGCGGCGGCGACGGCCATGCCCGCCAGCGGCATCAGCAGGGTCGGCAGCAGCTCCGGGCGGATCACGCCCCAGCCCCAGAGCAGCGACGCGGCCAGGCCGGTGAGGTAGCTGCCGACGAGCACGGCGGACTTGGACCAGAACCCGGCGTCCTCGGGGTAGAGGGCGCGGCGGACCGTGGCGCCGATGACGAAGCCCACGACGACCTGCGGGTCGGGTAGCAGGAGCAGCGAGGCGAACGCGACCACGCCCTCCAGCGGCGGGATCCACCACGCGTCGCGGGGCACCCGCAGCCAGCACGCGAGGACACCGGCGACCAGCGCGGCCACCCCGATCGGGAGCGGCCCCTCACCGGTCGCGACGAGGCTGCCGATCGTGAGGACCCCGCTGAGCCAGGCGAAGACGGTGGTCAGCACCCTGATCCGGTGCAGCGTCCTGCGACCGGTGCGGTGCGCCGAGCCCGAGGCGGGAGGCACGTCCGCGGCCACGGGAACGGGTGGACGTTTCACGCGAGCTTCCCCCAAGCCACGGCTCGTAGACCGAGTGCTCTCACATGCGGCGAAGTTGGCACTATCTGATCCTCGCACGGGCGCGACAACCGCCATCCGGGTGAGTCGACTGGCCCGGTCGGTCCGATTTCCGTCCACTGTGGACTTGGCGAGGCCGTCAACCGGGGGTTCGGGCTTTTGCATCGTTGTAAGGCGGGGCGCGGGCCGAGGCGCGGGGTTCGTTCGTCCACTGTGGACTTTTTGGCGGTTTTCACCTGCGGAAACACGAACTCCACCCGCGCTTTCGTGACAGAGTGTGCCCGCCGGGGGTAACGGTGTGATGGTCGGAGCGCCCAACCGGTCGGCGGCCAGGACGGTGACCCGCGGAGGCCGGGCCGAGGGCGGAGCGGGTGGAGGCAGGGCGGAGCGGGTGGAAGCGGGGGCGGAGCAGGGGGAGGCGGGGGCGGAGCGGGTGGAAGCGGGGCGGAGCGGGTGGAAGCGGGGGCGGGGCGCTAGCGCGCCAGCGCCTCCAGCAACGGCACCACCGCGGCCGGTTCCGGCAGTCCCAGCATCTCCTCGCGCAGCGCCAGCGCCGCCTCTCGGTGCGGTCCCGCCAGCACCTCCGCCACCGCCTCCCGAACCCCCTCCGGCGTCACTGCCACCGGGTCCAGCTCGACCCCCACCCCGAGCCGCGCGCACCGCTCCGCGTTGTGCGGCTGGTCCGCGCCCATCGGCAGCAGCACCAGCGGCAACCCGTGCCCCAGCGCGCCCATCACGCTGCCCGAACCCCCGTGCGACACCACCACGTCGCACCCCGGCAGCACCCGCGCCTGCGGCAGGTACCGCTCCACCCGCACCCGCTCCCCCACCCGGAACTCCGCCGGGTCCACGTGCTCCCCCACCGTCGCCACCACGTCCACCGGCAGCCCGGACAGCCCCTCCAGCACCCGCGCGAACAGGTCGCCGGACTCGCTGTTGAACACCGTCCCCAGCGTGAAGTGCACCGTCGTCCGCGCGCCCCGCCCCCGCCCGACCGGGCCCACCGCGGGCCGCAGCGGGAAGGCCGTCGGCGGCAGCGGGAACGCCGGGTCGCGGAAGCTCGGCGGGAACGGGGACAGCAGCAGGTTCCTGCGCAGCATCAGCAGGTCCGGGTCCGGCGGCAGGCCGTGCTCCTGCCGCAGCGCCGCCAGCGGCTCCCCCACCACCTCCGGCCGCACGAACGCGCCCGACGCGATCACCTGCGCGTTCACGTGCGGCACCCCGGCCCGCTCGGCCGCGACGACGCCGCCGAAGTCGACCTCCTCGCACACCACCACGTCCGGCCGCCACGCCCCGAGCAGCTCGAGGCACAGCGGCGCCCGCCGACCCGCCTCGCGCCGCGCGAACCCCTCGCGCAGGTCCCGGTCCTCGCGCGCCCGGTCCGGCGCGAGCAGCGGCGTCCTGGGCGGCGCGGCGGTGCTCCCGCCCAGGTCGAACGCCTCGAACCCGGCCGCCTCGACCGCCCGCCGCTGGACCGAGGAGCAGCCGAACGCGACCACGTGACCGGCGGCGCGGACGGCCTCCGCGGCAGGCACGAGCGGGAGGACGTGGCCGAGGCCGCCGACGGAGGTGAACAGCACGCGCACCCGCGCCAGGGTAGGCGGTCAGGCCGCGAGCACCACCCGGTCGGTCGCGGGCTCGCGGACGCGGCAGGCGGTCCACAGGTTCGCCATCGCCACCACGACCGCCATCGACCCGAGCACGTGCACCACCACCAGCACGGCGGGCACCCCGGTGAGGTACTGCGCGAACCCGACCGCGCCCTGCAGCAGCACCGCCACCAGCAGCACCAGGTACGGCTTGCGCACCCCGGCCCCGCGCAACGACCGGCCGAGCGCCGCCAGCACAGCGAGGAAGAGGTACAGCAGGACCGAGTGCGCCTGGGCGAGCGTCTCGACGGGCGCGTCGAACCGGGCCACGTCGGCGTCGCCCGCGTGCGGACCGGCGCCGGTGACCATCGTGCCGACGACCACCAGCGCGGCCAGCACCACGACCGCCGCGACCAGGAGCCGCTGCGCGAGCGCGCCCGCGATCGGCCGCGCCGGGCCGTCCTCCTCGTCCAGGGAGCGCCAGAGCAGCACCGCGTACCAGGCGAGCACCGGCGAGACGACGAAGTGGAAGGCGACGGTCCACCAGAGCAGCCCGAGGTTGACCGTGATGCCACCGATCACGGCCTGCGCGAACACCCCGCCGGTCATGACGGCGGACAGCAGCAGCACGCGGGTGCGCAGCGGCCTCGACCACCAGGCGGCGAGCAGGCAGAGCACCCCGATGACGCCGACCACGACGGCGAGCAGCCGGTTGCCGTACTCGATCCACTGGGTGAGCATCGCCAGCTCGGGGTGCTCGACGGGCACGAGGCTGCCGGGCAGGCAGTGCGGCCACTCGGTGCAGCCGAGCCCGGAGCCGGTCACCCGCACGGTGGACCCGGTGCCCGCGATGACGACGTTGGCGACGACGGCCGCGATCGCGAGGCCGCGGTGGGACCGGACGATCCGCTGCTTCCAGGTGGGCTGCACGACGGGCAACCTACGTGATCGCGGACGATAACGGACAAATGGGGTCCACGGGCGTTGACTTCGTTCCACACTGAAGGAATAGATGGAATCAAGCGCGGACGGGCGGGCCTGGGCCGAACAGGTGAACCGAGGGCGGGCCCCTCAAGGGATCGCGATCGAGCGCCGATGAACCGGTCAGCGCTTGAGCGCGTCGAAGTGCGGCTTGAGCGCCGGGTAGTAGTCCTCGAACGACGGGACCTCCGCGCCCTCGCGCGCCGCGACCAGCAGGTCCAGGTAGTACTCCCACCCCGGCCCGATCTCGCCGATCCCGCTGTCGTCCCCCAGGTGGTGGACCAGCCGCAGCTCGGTCTCCCCCGCCTCGCCGGGCACGACCAGCAGCTCGATCGGCCACGTCGCCCCGGTGCCCAGCATGGTCAGCACGAGCCTGCCCGGCGCCTCGCAGGCCTCCACCTTCAGGTCGCACGTCGGCCGCCCGTCCTCGAACTCCAGCCGCACCCGCACCGTCCCGCCCGCTCGGCCCTCGCCCTCCCACGGGCCGAACCAGCGGGCCGTCCGGTCGGACTCGGTGAGAAACGCCCACACGTCCTCGGCGTCCGCGCGGAACGTCCGGGTCAGCACGAGGTCGACGCCGCCCGGCGTCTCGGCGAGCGTTCCGGTGGCGGTCGGGGGCATGGTGCTCCTGTTCACGGGGGGTTTCACGAGGGGGCCACGAGCCGGTCGCGACCAGCAGGGTAACCAGAGCGGTCGCGGGGGTGTGGGAGGGCGCGCGGGGCTAGTCGGCCGCCGCGAAGTTCCGGCCCCGCTCCGGCTGGCCGACCGCGCGCAGCTCCCACACCGCGACGCCCAGCGCCACCACCACAGCCCCCGCCGCCGCCCAGATCGCCAGGGACACCGCGGCGCCGTAGTCCTGACCGGTGTCCGCCAGCACCAGGTAGAACAGCCCGGCGAGCGCGGCGCTGCCGATCGCCGCGCCGATGCGCTGGCCGGTCTGCAGGGCGCCGCCCGCCGCGCCCGCCATGCGGACCGGCACGTTGCGCAGGGTCAGCGTGGTGTTCGGGGAGATCACCCAGCCGCCGCCGACGCCGCCCACCAGCAGCGCGCCCGCCGCCCACCACCCGGCCAGGTGCGGCGGGGCCAGGCGCAGGAGCAGGCCGGTCGCCACCAGGCCCGCCACGACCAGGGCCAGGCCCAGCACGGTCAGCTTGCGGCCCCAGCGGCTCACCAGCCTGCCGCCGACGAGCGCGGACGCCGCCGAGCCCACCGCGAACGGGGTCACCGCGAGGCCCGACTGCAGCGGGGTGTAGCCGAGGCCGGTCTGGAAGAACAGCGCGAACACCAGCCAGATCCCGCTGAAGCCCACGAAGTAGCAGGTGCCCAGCAGCAGCCCGGAGGCGTAGCCGGGGACGGCGGTCAGCAGGGTCACGTCGAGCAGCGGGTCGCCGCCGCGCGCGGCCGTGCGGCGCTCCCACACCACGAACGCCGCCAGCAGCGCCGCGCCCAGCGGGAACAGCCACCACAGGGCCGTCAGGCCGCCCGACTCGGCCAGCACCAGCGGCAGCAGCACGGCCAGCACGCCCGCGCCCAGCAGCAGCACGCCGAGCAGGTCGAGGCGACCGCGCTCGCCGACACCGGCCCTCGGCAGCAGCCTGGCCGCCAGGACCAGCGCGACCAGTCCGATCGGGACGTTCACGTAGAACACCCAGCGCCAGCCGTCGTCCTCGCCCGCCGCGGCCAGGATCGCGCCGCCCGCCACCGGGCCCACCGCCGTGGAGATGCCGACCACCGCGCCGAAGAAGCCGAACGCGCGCGCCCGCTCCGCGCCGCGGAACAGCTGCTGGATCAGGGCCGAGTTCTGCGGCGCGAGCGCGCCCGCCGCCGCGCCCTGCAGCAGCCGGGCGACCACCAGCACCTCGGTGGTGGGCGCGAGCCCGGCGAGCGCGCTGAACGCGATGAACCCCGCCAGCGCCAGCAGGAACACCCGGCGCCTGCCGTAGGCGTCGCCGAGCCTGCCCGCGGTGACCAGGACCAGGCCGAAGGCGAGCGCGTACCCGGAGACCACCCACTGCACGCCCGCGGGCGAGGTGCCGAGGCCGCGCTGCATGGAGGGCAGGGCGACGGAGACGATGCTGACGTCCAGGAGGCTCATGAACCCGGCCACGAGGCTGACGGCGAGGGCTTTCCAGCGGCGTGGATCAGGTTCGGTCACCAGGGCTGTCTACCCGGTTTCCCCGGAACGACACCGGAGCGGGCGGCCCGCCCGACGATCGGGGGGGCCGCCCGCTCCGGGGAGGGGTTGGCTCGACGGGGTCGAGGACGCGGGTCAGGTGGTGGAGCCGGTGCCGGAACCGGTGTCGGAATCCGTGTCGGGGGTGCTGCCGGAGCCGGTGCCGGGGGTCGTCTGCTGGCCGCCGCGACCGGTGCGCCCACCGGGGAACTGGCCGGTCCCGGTCTGCCCGTCGCCCATGCCGGGGAACTGGCCGCCGCCGGTCTGCCCGTCACCCGCGCCGGGGAACTGGCCGTCACCGGGGAACTGACCGCTTGGGGCCTGCTGACCGGCGCCCGCGCCGCCGTCGCCGACCGCGAGGCCGATCCCGAACCCGCCGAGCCCGGCGGCGACGGCGATCCCCAGCGCGCCGGCGACCAGCGCGTTCCGCCCCCTGAGCCACGCGGGGCGCTTCGAGGCGACCGGCTGGGACGGCGCGGGCGGCATCGCGCCCCACGTCGGCTCGCCGGCGGCCTGGACCTGCGCGGCGCCCACCTCGGGCGCGCCCCAGCCGTCCCGTCCCTGCTCGGCGGCGGCGGTGGTGGTTGCGGCACCGGCGGTCTCGGCGGCGGTCGCGGTCTCGGTGCCGGCGGTCCCGGTCTCGGTGCCTGCGGTCGCGGCCTGGTCCTGCGGGCGGGTCATCTGCTCGGTGTTCACGGTGGCTCCTGGTTGCTCGGGACTCCCCTGCTCCGGGACCACCCCGGTCGGGACAACCCCAGAATCGGCGCGGCCCCTGTGGAGTTCACCAGCGTCCGCTGTGCGTCCCCTGTGAGCGCCCCGCGCCCGGATCCGCCCGCGCGGACGGGGTGGTCGCCACCGCGGTCCCAGGCCGGTGTCCCAGGACTCTCCGGCAGTGGGACCTTCGACCGTGTGTCAGCCACCCGCCCGGTAAGAGAGTGGGGTCTCCTCGGATACATGACGAGCGGTCCGCCGGGAGGCAGGAAATGGCGCTGGGGCTGACCAACGACGAGGTGACGGCCGCACTGGAAGCGGCCTCCCTCGCCCCTTCGGTGCACAACACGCAGCCTTGGCTGTTCCGGGTCGCGGAAGACCGGATCGAGCTGCACGCCGACACCTCGCGCGCGCTGCGCGCCACCGACCCGGAGGACCGCGAACTGCGGCTCTCCTGCGGCGCGGCGCTGCTGAACCTGCGGGTGGCGCTGGAGGGCGCGGGGGTGCGGACCGCGGTCACCGTCGCGCGCGGGACGGGGTCCGGCGCGCTGGCCGTGCTGCGGCGGGTCGGCGGCGCGGCCGAGCCGGAGCCCGCGCTGGTCGCGGCGATCCCCCGGCGGCGCACGAACCGCAGGCCGTTCCGCGCCGACCCGGTGCCGCTGGGGTTCCGGGTGGCGCTGGTGCGCGCGGCGGAGCGGGAGCGGTCCTGGTTGCACGTGGTGACCGACCGGGAGGAGCGGGCGCGGTTGCGCGGGATGGTCGCGCAAGCGCACCGGGAGCTGGACGCCGACCCGCGCGTGCGGGCGGAGCTGCGGCGGTGGACGGGGCTGCGGGTGGGCGCGGACGGCGTGCCGACCAGGGCCGCCGGGCCCCGGCCCGCCGCCGGTGACGAGTGGGCGACGCGGGACTTCCTGGCGCGCGGCCTGCCGGAGCGGGTGGGCGCGGCCGGGTCCGGCGGCGGCGACCTGGTGGCGGTGCTGTGCTCCTACCACGACGGTCCGGCGGCGGAGGTGCAGGCGGGGCAGGCGATGCAGCGGGTGCTGCTGACGGCGACCTCGCTGGGGCTGTCCGCGTCGTTCCTGTCGCAGCCGGTGGAGGTGCCCGCGATCCGCGAGGAGGTGCGCCTGCTGGCGGGCGGGCCGTTCCCGCAGACGGTGCTGCGGCTGGGTTTCGGCGAGCCGGTCCCGCCGACGCCCCGGCGCTCGGTGGCCGACCTGCTGCTGGGCTGAGCCGGGGACGCGGCCCCGCGCGCTGGGCCGTTCGGAGCACCGCCGGGCCCCTCGCGGGCGGTGGTCCGAACGGCCCCGAAGCGCGCCCCCGTGACACCGGTCACAACACCCCGCGGCGGCCGGGGCGGCAAAATCCCAGGTCGCGTCGTCCGGCGCGACCTCGGACGCCGAACGCCGCGCCGGTTTCATACCGAAGGATGACGTTCACGAGACTCTTGACTGAGCCGGGCCTCAGGTTGGGTGTGGAACTCTTCCGCCATCCACCCCGCCAGTCCCAGGACGAGGCACCGAAGCGCAGTGCTGCGCCGGAGCGCGGACCGGCGGCGGGGGTGGCCCACACCTTTCCCCGTAAGGAGATCCGCACATGTCCGTGCTGGCTCGGCTCAGCCTGGCCAACCGGGGGCTCGTCGCGCTGCTGAGCCTGGTCGTCCTCGGTTTCGGGGTGCTGGCGCTCCCCTCGCTCAAGCAGCAGCTGTTCCCGTCCATCGAGCTGCCCGCCGCGGCCGTGGTCGCGCCGTACCCCGGAGCCTCCCCGGACCTGGTGGACAGCCAGGTCGCCGAGCCCATCGCGGCGGCGGCGCGCGGGGTCGACGGCGTCGAGCAGGTGCTGACCCGCTCCGCCGAGAGCTCCGCGACGGTGCAGGTGATGTTCACCTACGGCACCGACCTGAACACCGCGATCTCCCAGCTCCAGCAGGCGGTGAACCGGCTCGGCTCCCGGCTTCCCGAGGGCGTCGACCCGACCATCGTGCAGGGCAGCACCGACGACCTGCCGGTGATCGCGCTGGCCGCGACCGCCGGTGACGACGACATCGCGATGGCGGCGAAGCTGCGCGAGCAGGTCGTCCCGGAGCTGGAGGCCGTTCCCGGCGTGCGCGAGGCCACCGTCAGCGGTGAGCGCGAGCGCCAGGTGACGGTGACCGTCGACTACGCGAAGCTCGCCGCCGCGCGGCTGGAGCCGACCGCGCTCAGCGCGGCGCTGACCAGCGCGGGCATGACCATCCCGGCGGGCTCCGTCACGGACGGCGACCGCTCGCTGACCGTGCAGGTCGGCGGCCCGGTGACCTCGATCGAGCAGCTGCGCGCGGTCCGGGTCAACCAGCAGGTGACGCTCGGTGACGTGGCGACGGTGGAGTCCGCGCCGCTGCCCGCGACCTCGATCACCCGCACCGACGGCCAGCCCACGCTCGGCATCAGCCTGACCATGGGCTCGGACGGCAACGCGGTGCAGATCTCCGACGAGGTCCGCGCGAAGCTGGGCGAGCTGGGCTCGGCGGTGGGCAGCACGCTGACCGTCTCGTTCGACCAGGGCCCGGCGGTCGCCAAGGCGATCAGCGGCCTGACCACGGAGGGCCTGCTGGGCCTGCTGTTCGCGGTCGTGGTCATCCTGCTGTTCCTGATGTCGCTGCGCTCGACCCTGGTGACGGCGGTGTCGATCCCGCTGTCGGTGGTCGTGGCGCTGGTGGCGCTGTGGGTGGGCGACCTGTCGCTGAACCTGCTGACGCTGGGCGCGCTGACCATCGCGATCGGCCGCGTCGTGGACGACTCGATCGTGGTGCTGGAGAACATCCAGCGGCACCTCGGGTACGGCGAGGAGAAGCAGAAGGCGGTGCTGGAGGGCACCCGCGAGGTGGCGGGCGCGGTGACCGCGTCGACGCTGACCACGGTGGCGGTGTTCCTGCCGATCGCGTTCGTGACCGGCATCGCGGGCGAGCTGTTCAGCCCGTTCGCGATCACGGTGACCGTGTCGCTGCTGGCGTCGCTGCTGGTGTCGCTGACGATCGTGCCGGTGATGGCGTTCTGGTTCCTCAAGCGCCCCGACGTGCCGACCGACCCGGCCGAGGCCGAGGCGGCGCGCGCGGCGGCGCTGGAGAAGGAGGAGAGCAGCAGGCTCCAGCGGGCGTACGTGCCGGTGCTGCGGTTCGCGACCAAGCGGCGCGGGGTGACCGTGGCCGCGTCGGTGCTGATCTTCGCGGTGACCTTGGGCCTGGCGGGCACGCTGCAGACGAACTTCATCGGCGACACCGGTGGCGACGCGCTGCAGGGCACGCAGGAGCTGGAGCCGGGCGCGAGCCTGGCGGCGCGCGACGAGGCCGCGAAGAAGGTCGAGCAGGTGCTCGCCGACACCGACGAGGTCGAGACCTACCAGGTCACGCTGGGCGGCGGCGGGATGCTGGCCGGGTTCGGCATGGGCGGCAGCAGCACGCAGATCAGCGCGACGCTGCGCGAGGGCTCGGACATGGAGGCGGTGCGCGAGCGGCTGACCGAGCGGTTGGCGGACGTCGAGGGCGCAGGCAAGGTGGACTTCAGCGCGGGCGCGGCGGCCGGGTTCTCCAGCGACGGCATCGAGGTCCTGGTGACCGCGCCGGACGCGGAGCGGCTCAAGCAGGCGGCGGACGCGGTGCAGCGCGAGCTGACCGGTGCGCCGGGGGTCGGCGAGGTCGACAACGACCTGGCGGTGAGCGCGCCGCGCGTGCAGGTGGCGGTGCGGGAGGAGGCGGCTCGGGCGACCGGGCTGTCCAACCAGGTCGTGGGCCAGTTCGCGATGCAGGCGCTGCGCGGCACGCCCGCCGGTGAGCTGCCGATCGACGGCGCGACGCAGCAGATCGTGCTGCGCTCGGGCGTCGCGCCGACCGACGTGGCGGCGCTGCGCGAGCTCCAGCTGCCGGGCGGGGTGCGGCTCGGGCAGGTGGCGGACGTGTCCGTGGTGGACGGTCCGGTGCAGATCCGGCGCACCGACGGCGACCGCAGCGCGACCGTGACGGCGAAGGCCACCGGGTCCGACCTGGGCACGGTCACCACCGAGGTCACCAACCGGGTGAACGCGGTGGAGCTGCCGGAGGGCGCGGAGACGTCGATCGGCGGCGTGAGCGCGGACCAGGCCGAGACGTTCGCGGACCTGGGGCTGGCGATGCTGGCGGCCATCGCGATCGTGTTCCTGATCATGGTGGCGACGTTCCACAGCGTCGTGCAGCCGCTGATCCTGCTGGTGTCGATCCCGTTCGCGGCGACCGGCGCGATCGGCCTGCTGCTGCTGACCGGGACCCCGCTGGGGCTGCCGTCGCTGATCGGGATGCTGATGCTGGTCGGCATCGTGGTGACGAACGCGATCGTGCTGATCGACCTGGTGAACCAGTACCGGGCGGCGGGCATGGGCGTGGTCGAGGCGGTGGTCGAGGGCGGCAGGCGCAGGCTGCGGCCGATCCTGATGACCGCGGCGGCGACGATCTTCGCGCTGCTGCCGATGGCGCTGGGCATCACCGGCGAGGGCGCGTTCATCGGCAAGCCGCTGGCGATCGTGGTGATCGGCGGCCTGCTCAGCTCGACGCTGCTGACCCTGGTGCTGGTGCCCACGCTGTACACGATCGTGGAGAACCGGAAGGAGCGGCGCGCGGCCAGGCGCGCGGCGAAGCGCAGCGAGCAGCCGGAGCGGGAGACCGCGTCGGTGTAGTCGCTCGGTGCAGTCGTTCGGTGGCACAGCGCCCCCGTCACCCGGTTCTCGGGTGACGGGGGCGTTCTGCTGCCTACAGCGGGATGTAGACGCCGAAGTCGCGGGACGCGGTGCGGAAGTCCTGGAAGCCGATGCGGGCGCCCGCCGTGCGGGTCACGGTGCCCTTGGCGATCACGCCGCCGTCCGACGACGGGCCGTACACCGGGCCGCCGCTGTCACCCGGTCGGGCGGCGGGGCGGCCGTCCACCTGCTCGCCCTCGACCAGGTCCTCGCGGTCGGCGTAGAAGAACAGGACCTTGATGTTGCAGACTTGCGAGCCGGTCTCGCGGGCGCTGGTGACGCCCGACTGGCACAGGTACTCGCCGACGTAGACGTCGCCCCAGCCGCGCACGACCTCGGTGCTGTTGCTGTCGCCGCCGCCCACGTACTGGCGGTTCACCACGTTCCCGGTCGGGATCAGCATGATGTCGTGGTCGCCGTGGCGCGCGCCCGCGTTGCCGATGTGCTCGCCCGTCGGGTCGGTCACGCGCACCCCGGACTGGCCGCAGTGCGCGGCGGTGAGCAGGAAGCGGGCGTTGTCGCCGTTGCGCACCGAGAAGCCCGAGGTGCAGGCGGCGGAGTTGTTGAGCACGATCGTCGCCCCGCCCTTCCACGGCGGCGAGTCGTTCTGCCGGGACACCGGCACGAGCGGCTCCTCCACGACGGTGCGCACCGGCACGTCGGCGGTGGTCGCCAGCGAGCGGGCGACGGCGTCGGAGCGGGTGCCGAGCACCAGGCCGCTGCCGTCGGCGGGGACCTTGATGGAGTGCACGGCCGAACCGGGGCCGCGGCGCGCTTCCAGGTCCTTGGCGGCGGCGCGCAGCTCGGCCTCGGAGTGCGCGGCCCGCTCGACCCGGACGGGCGCCTCGGCGGAGGCCCTGGCGACCGCCTCGGTGACGGCGGCGGGCGGCGCGCCCTTCCACCACAGGGCGACGTGGTCGTCCTCCAGGGCGATCCCGGCGAACCCGTCGGCGTGCCCGCCCCGGTCGACCTCGGCCTTGATCACGTCGGCGGCGGCGACCAGGGGCTGCTGGGCGAGCATCCGGTCCCAGTCGCCGGTCCCGGTCCCGGCCAGGGCGGCGGGGGCGGTCCCGAGCGCGGTGGAGGCGGCCACGACGGCCACGAGCGCCAGGGCACTGCGTGCTGTCCTCACGTGCGACAACTCCTTCGAGTCGCTGGGTGCGGGGGCAGCGGCGGAGGCCCGACCCTATGGTCCAGACCAAAAATCTGTCACTGACAAGACCGGACAAACGACCCCTGAGTCCGGAACGGGGGCGACCGGGGGCACCCGGCAGGACCACCCGCTCCTCCCGTCCGCGGGCGCACCCGTGTGGGAGCATCCGAGGATGGGGCGCAGCAGCGACGATGACGACCAGACCTACCGCGTGCACAACGTCGTCCGCGGCGACGTGAGCGGCCCCGTCGTGCAGGCGGGGCGGATCGAGGGCGGGCTCACGCTGCACGGCGGCGGGTTGCAGCCCCCGCCCCGGCCGAGACGGCTGGTCGAGCCGCACGAGGTGCTGGACTTACCCGACGCGGAGGCCCGGCGCGCCCTGCTCGACAACCGGGACCGCACGTTCCTGGCCCGCGCCGCCGACCACGACCCCGACCGCACCGTCGAGCTGCTCGCGAGCCTGGGCGACGACCAGCGCGACTCCGTGCTGCGCCGCACCCGCGACCTCCCCGGCTGGCTCACCGAGCTGACCGCCGCGCTCGCCGACCTGGAGGCCGTCGCCCGCACGTGGCGCGGCTACCTCGGCGCGCCGGTCGACCTCGTGCACCGCGAGGGCCCCTCCCCGCACGGCACCACCGGCTACGGGCTGCGGTTCGAGCGCGGCGCCGCGCTGTGGTGCGCGGACTCCGGGCCGCGCGTGCTGATGGAGGGGGTGCACGCCCTGCACCGCGCCCAGGGCGGCGCGTCCGGCTGGCTGGGGTTCCCGCTCGCCGACGAGCTGAGCGTGACCTCCCCGCACGGCACCGACGGCTGCGCGCAGCGCTTCCAGGGCGGCACGGCCTACCAGGCGGGCGACCGCGCGTTCGCCGTCCGGGACACCACGGGGGCGCTGTTCGAGCGGTACGGCTTCCCGCTCGGGTCGCCGCTGCGGGACGGGAGCGGGTGGGTGCAGGAGTTCGAGGGCGGGCGGGTCCGGCAGCACTAGTCGGAACGGGCGCGGTCGGCGGAAGCGGGCTGGGCCGGGTGTCGGCTGTGGCAGCATCCCGGACATGGACGGGCAGCAGGGCGGGCGCAACGCCTTCGAGAACAGCAGCGCGGAGAACGTCGTCCAGGCCGGGATCGTCAACGGCGACGTGCACGTCAACACCGCCAAGCCACCGCTGGCGAACCTGTCCCCGCGCGCGGCAGCGGCCCATCTGGCCACCATGGACTTCTCTGCCGCCACCGACGCGCTCGCCGCCGCTCCCGAGCGGGGCAAGCTCGTCGCCGCGCTTCTGGAGGACCACGAGGCCACCCTGGTCGCGCTGCTCGCCGACATGCAGCGGACCGTGGCGCGCGAACTGGTCCACTCGCTGCCGTCCCCGCCGAAGTGGTTGCGCGAGCTGCTCACCGCCGCCGAGGGGTTCGCCAACATGGCGCTCGGTCCGGCCAGGAAGAAGGTGCGGCGCGCCGACCCCTCGCCGCAGGGGTCGACGGGGTTCAGCCGCGATTACGACCTCGGCCGGGCCTACTGGAGCGCGAACACCCAGTTCTACTCGGTCGCGCACCCCGTCCTCGGCGTGCACGACCGCAGGGGCGGCACCGGCGGCGACCTCGGCTTCCCCATCGGGGAGCGGTCCTGGAGGTACACCCCCAGCACCACGAAGGGGCTGTTCTACCAGGAGTTCGAGGGCGGCGTGGTCTACGAGAGCGCCCCGCCCATGGTGGTCCGCGACCCGGACGGGGCGCTGTTCGAGCGGTTCGGCTTCCCCACCGGTGAGGAGACCGCGCTGGGCACGTTCTTCGCCGACGACGTCAAGGGCACGTTCCAGCCGTTCGAGCGCGGCACCGCCTACTGGGTCGACAACGTCGCCCTGGTGCGCGAGGGCGAGTCCAGCGCGATGTTCGGGGTCCGCAAGCCCTAAGCCCGCCCCAGCGCCGCCACCACCTCCGCCAGCGCCGCCTCCAGGCGCGGCGCGGAGTCGGCGGGCACGCACCCGGTGCTCACCGTGAGCGTGAGCCCGCGCCCGCCGTTGAGGTTGTAGGTCACCCCGGACTCCCCGTCCGGGTCCCGGCCGTACCCGCGATCCGGGTCCAGCCCGGCGGCGGCGCGCAGCGCGGTCCGCACGGCCTCGGCGTCCGCGTCGGCCATCCCCCGGTCCTCGACCGTGGTGCTCACCCGCACCCAGTGCGGGCTCGGCCCGAGGACGACGCTGTTGACCCGCCCGCACCGCTCCTGCTCCACCACGTGCGGCAGCTCCACCCCGGCCGGTTCGGCGAAGGTCGCGACCCGCCGCAGCGCGGTGACCGCCCGGTCCGGGTCGTAGGTGCGGCTCTGCAACCGGTCCAGGTCGCCCAGCTGCGCCCCCAGGTGGAGCGCGACCAGCCCCCAGGTGATCACGAACGCCCCCACCAGCCCTCCGGGGACGCCCAGTCGGGGGGTGTGGTCACGCGCCGGGAGCGCGTTGTCCACCCCGTAGCCGGGTTCCAGGTCGGGGCGGGCGCGGCGCAGCAGGTCGGTGAACTCGCCGTGCCGCTCGGCGTCCTTCCAGCGCAGCCGGTGCCTGCGCCCGTCGGCGGTGCTGATCTCCACGACCTCGCGGTCCATGGCCTGCGCGCTCCTGGCCAGCACGAGCAGTCCGCCCACGATCGAGACCGGGAACAGCAGCGCGAGCCAGAACGGCTTGGCCGAGAACGGGCCGCAGCGGACCCCGGTGATCGCCGAGCACGGGACGCGGTGGCGGCCTATGACGAGCGCGTCGGGTTCGAAGCGGGCGGTGAACGACCAGCGGGCGCCCAGCCAGGCGCACAGCACCGCCACCAGCGCGTCCAGCGCGGTGATCACCCGGTAGACCGATCGCTCCGGTGTCTCCGGGATCGCCGCGCCGTGCCACAGCGCGGCGGCCAGCGCGGCGAGCGCGACCGACCAGAGGACGAGCGGGGCCGTCGTCAGCGGGACGCGCGTCGTGCTGCTCATACCGGGTGGACGGTGCCCGCCCGCAGCCGGTTCCGGGGCGCCCGCCCGGTTGGCCGGGTGTTCACCCACCGAACGGTGGGGTGTCACCCCACCCGGTGAAGCGCCCCGATCAGCTGTTCGGGGGTGATCGCGGCGGGCCGGTCGCTGACCTGGCCGTCGCCCAGCTCGACCACCCGCCAGCCGCCGTCCTCGGCGAGGACCAGGTCGACGGTGGCGAACCGCAGGTCCGCCGCGCACACCAGCGGGGTGAGCGCGGTCAGGTCGGGCGTGCCGGGCAGCTCGTCCGGGGTGTCCGGGTGCGGGCCGAGCAGCGCGCACTCGCCGTCCACCCACCAGGTGCGCACCTCGCCGCGCCGCCACCGCTCGAACTCGCGCAGCACGAACCCGCCCACGCAGTCCGCGCCGCGCAGCTCCCGGAACCGCAGCGCCACCCGCCACGCAGCGTCGCCGTCGGCCACGTCCGGGATGAACGCCGCCTCGTCCCAGTGGTGCTTGAGCGACTTGGTGTAGTCGCGCAGCACCGCCGGTCCGCTGCCCAGCTCCGCGCGGGCCCGGTCGAAGTCGGTCCGGTCGTACCCGGCGGTCCACGCCGAGCGCGGGGTCAGCGGGGCCAGGTGGTCGTGCCAGCCGGGCAGCTCGTGCGCCCTGCGGTAGCGCAGCGGGTCGGTGCGCAGCGCCGCGCCCCGCCGCGCCAGCGCCCGCGCGAGGTCCGCGTAGTGGCCGGCGCGCACCATCCAGCCCCGGTAGACGACGTCCTCGCCCTCCGGGACGCGGGCGACGGCGCGCGCCGGGTCGGTGGGCAGCGCGTCGTGGTCCAGGAGCGCGACGGTGATCCCGAGGTCGCGGGCGACGGCGGCCTCGGCGGCGAAGTGCTCGTCCGGGCGGCGGGGGCGCAGCGGGTCCGAGGGCACCAGCAGGATCATGGGGACAGTCTGCCGACCGGGCTGATCCGGTCGTTGCGCAGGTGCTGGTACACGACGGAGGTGCGCACGTCGGCGACCTCGGCCCGTTCGGTGAGCTTGTCCACCACGAACTGGTAGAGGTGGTCGTTGTCGGGCACGGCGACGTGCAGCAGGAAGTCCTCCGAGCCCGACGTGACGAACACGCCCAGGGTGTCCGGCTGGGCGATGGCCCAGGCGCGGAACCCCTCGATGACGCGGCGCGCGGGCGGCCGGATGCGGACCGCGATCAGCGCCTGCACTGGTCGCCCGATCGAGGGAAGGTCGACGTCCAGGATCGCGCCCTTGATGACGCCGCGCTCGCGGAGGGCGCGGGTGCGGTCGAGCGCGGTGGTCGGGGCGACGCCCACGGCGG
This sequence comes from Actinosynnema pretiosum, assembly GCF_002354875.1. Classification (GTDB taxonomy): domain Bacteria; phylum Actinomycetota; class Actinomycetes; order Mycobacteriales; family Pseudonocardiaceae; genus Actinosynnema; species Actinosynnema auranticum. The sequence goes on along the minus strand of NZ_CP023445.1, from coordinate 2,893,007 downwards.
CGGCCACGTCCCGGTTGCTCCGCCGTGCGTCGACCTGCAATTCGCGCAGGATGTTCGTATCAAGTTCGTCCACGGCGGCCTCCAGGGGCGCTATTTCGAATTATCAGCGGATTGCTGGGCTTGCTACCGAGCATGTGCATACCATCGTCGCACAAGTTCGCACATTGCACGGAGGAAGTGGGGCCATGAGCACCGAGTCGCCGCAGTCCGCAGTCGGGTTCGCCCCCGAGGAGATCGACACCGCCGCGCCCACCAGGTCGGCCCGCCTGAAGTGGGTGGTCGTGGTGGACGAGGCGCTGCCCGCCGGGCGGGCGGTCAACGCGGCGGTGTGCGTGGCGGCGGCGACCGGCGAGGCGGTGCCCGGACTGCTGGGGCCGGACGCGGTGGACGGGACCGGGTCGGCGCACCCCGGCCTGCCGTGGGCGGGCTGCACGGTGCTGGCCGCGTCCGGCGAGCAGCTGGCCGAGCTGCGGGCCAGGGCGGCGGACTCGCTGGGCGTGCACGTGGTGGACATGCCCGTGGCCGCGCAGGAGACCAGGGTGTACGACGAGTACCTGGAGAAGGTCGCGGCGAGCGAGGCCGTGCCGTGCCTCGCGGTGAGCCTGATCGGGCCGCGCAACCGGGTCGACAAGCTGGTGAAGCGGCTGTCGCTGCTGCCCTGACCGCACCCCCGGCAGGCGCTCCGGGCCCCTCGTTGTCGGGGGTTGGGCCTAGCATCGCTGGTTCAACGGGAGTCGGCGGGGCGGAGGGGTCGTGGTGGGGCGGGACACGTCGGTCGCCGGGGTCGTGCAGGCCCGGTGGGGCGTGCGCCCGGAACCGGCGATCGCCCGCTACGCCGAGCCGGGCTGGCAGCTGTCGCCGCTGCCGGTGGAGAAGTCCTGCCCTGGGTGCGGCGGGGAGCTGCACGGGCTGTACCGGGCGCACCCGAGCGGCGGGAAGCAGCAGCTGCAGGCGGCGGTGGCGTGCCCCGGCTGCCCGGCGACGTTCACGCTGCGCGAGCTGAAGCTGGCGCAGCGGGCGGTGGTCGGGGACCTGAAGCCGGACGCCGTGGCGCGGCGGATGGCGGAGGACGCGCAGCTGGCGTCGCTGGCGCTGGAGGTGGACGAGCGGCCGGTCGAGGCGGAGCGGCTGGTCGAGCCCGAGCGGCCGAGGTACGTGCGCGAGGCCGACGCGCCCGAGCTGCCGGGGCCGTGGGACGTGGAGCCCGCGAACCCGTGGGCGGACGAGCCGCCGCAGCGCGCGCCCGAGCCCGAGCGGCGGCCCGTCGCGCCGGCTCAGCCGCGCGGACTCGTGCCCCGGCGGCCGGTCGAGCAGCCGCCGGAACCCGAGTACCCCTTGGACCTGGGCTACCCGGTCGAGCGCCCCGCACCGCGCGAGGAGCCCCCGCCCGCCGCGCCCGAGCTCAAGTACACCCGGCCCAGCCAGCGCGGGAAGGCCGAGGCGGACGTCCCGGTGGTGCGCCCGCGCGCCCGGCGACCGCTGAAGTTCGAGCGCAAGAGCAGGCTGCGACCGGACGACTTCGCGCGCCACGAGGGGGACGCGCCCGCCGAACGGCCCGACGCGGGCCCCTTCGCGGAACCGGCGCCCGCGGAGCGGGCATCCGTCGAGCGGGCGCCCGTTGAACCGGCGCCCGCCGGGCAAGAACCCGCCGGGCGAGGGCCTGCCGAGCAGGCGCCCGCCGAACCCGCGCCCGCTGAGCAAGAACCCGCCGGGCGAGGGCCTGCCGACCAGGCACCCGCCGAACCCGCCCAGGTCGAGCCCCCGCAGCACGCGGACGCCGAGGAGAGCGCGCCCCTCGCGGCAGACACCGCCGAGCCCGCCGCCCGGACCACCCCGGTCGAGCCTGCCCCGGTCGAGCCTGCCCCGGTCATGCCCGCCCTAGTCGTGCCCACCACCCGGCCCACCCCCGCCGAGCCGTCCCCGCACCCCGCCCCCTCCGGTCCGGTCCTCGGCCCCCAGCCCGCGCCCGCCCGCCGCACCGCCACCGCCGTCGTCGCCGCCCGCATCCGCGCGATCCTGGCCACCACCCCGGTCCCCACCGCCGCCGCCGAGGAGTTCCCCGCACTCCCCCACCACCTCCTCGCCGACGCCGACGCCGACACCGTCCCGGTGTGGTGGTGCAAGACCACCGACCCCACCCTCAAGCCCCCGCCCGCCCCACCCGGCGCCGACCTGCGGGTGCTCCTGCCCGCGCACCCCGACTTCGCCGACCTGCGCACCCTCCTGCGCTCCGAGGGCGTCCCGTTCCGGGAGCTGCCGCACTGGCTGGAGCAGGAGACCGTCACCTCCCTGGACGCCCCGCTGCGCGCCACCGCGCACCTGTCCGAGGTGGGCGGCGTGGTGGCGGAGGCGTGCGAGCCGGTCGCCGAGGACGCCGCGCTCGCCGCGCGCCTGGCGTTCCAGGTGGTCTGGGACCTGCACGAGCCGCCCGGTCCGACCCCGCCGCCCGCGCCGACGGCCGAGCTGGTGCCCGAGCACTGGCTGCCCTACCTGCCGTTCCCGGTGCTGAACCCGGCGCAGGCCCAGGCCGCGCCCGCGATCGTCGACACCGACGAGCACCTGCTGGTCACCGCCCCCACCGGCGCGGGCAAGACCACCATCGGGATGCTCGCGGTCCTGAAGGCGATCCTGGACGAGGGCCGCAAGGCCGCCTGGCTGGTGCCGCAGCGCTCCCTCACCGACGAGCTGGACCGCGAGCTGCGGGCGTGGCGCGGGCAGGGCCTGCGGGTGGAGCGGCTGTCCGGCGAGCACGCGGTGGACGTGGAGCGGGTGCGCGCGGCGGACCTGTGGGTGGCCACGACGGAGAAGTTCGAGGCGGTGTGCCGGGCCGCGTCGTTGCAGGCGGCGCTGGGCGAGGTGGGCTGCCTGGTGGTGGACGAGATCCACCTGCTCGGCAGTCCCGGCCGGGGCGCGCTGCTGGAGGCGCTGCTGGCGCGGGTGCGCGGCGCGGACTCGCCGGTGCGGATCGTCGGGCTGTCGGCGACGGTCACCAACGCCGCCGAGGTCGCCGAGTGGTTGCAGGCCCGCATGGTGGCGACCGCGTGGCGGCCGTCGAAGGTGACCTGGCAGCTGCCGACGGTGCCCGCGACGTCCGGGTTCGCGGCGGCGTCGCGGGTGCGCGAGCAGGTCGCGGTGGACCTGGTCGGGCGGCACACCGAGGGCGGCGGCAGCGTGCTGGTGTTCTGCGGGTCCAAGCGGAACGTGCTGTCCACGGCGATGGCGGTCGCCGCCGAGCGCGGGGCCGAGCTGCCCGCGCCGGACGACCTGGACGCGCTGGAGGCGGCGTGCGCGGCGGTCGGGGTGCGGATGCACTACTCGGACTACGAGCACAAGCACGCGGCCGAGCGGGCGTTCCGGGCGCGCGAGTCGGACGTGCTGGTGGCCACGTCGACGGTGGCGGCCGGGGTGAACCTGCCCGCCCGCGCGGTCGTGGTGCGGGACAGCTCGATCGGCGGGGAGCCGATGGACACGTCCACGGTGCTCCAGATGTTCGGGCGGGCCGGGCGGATCGGGGCCGGGGAGACCGAGGGCTGGTCGTACCTGGTGGTGGACGAGTCGCAGCGCGCGGCGTGGCAGGCGCGGCTGGTGGCCGGGTACTCGGTGTACTCGCGCATCCGGGAGAGCCTGGCCGACCACGTGCTCGCCGAGGTGCTCCAGGGGCGGGTGACCACGGAGGCGGACGCGCGGGCGTGGTGGGTGCAGACGCTCGCGCACGCGCAGGGCGACGACGACGAGTCGGTCGTGGTGGAGGCGGTGGGGTTCCTGGTGGAGCAGGGCTACCTGACCCGCTCCGGGGACGCGCTGGCCACGACCGAGCTGGGGCGGTTGACCGCGCGGATGATGGTGCCCACGAGCACCGGGCAGCGGCTGCGGTCGGCGCTGGCGCTGCTGCCGGTGCCCGCGGACGCGGACGACGCCGAGGACGCGCTGTCCCTGGTGCTGTCGGTGGCGGTGCCGGAGCTGGCCGGGGTGGCGGTGCCGGAGCGGGTGCGGCCCGCGGTGGCGACGGCGGTGAAGGCGTGCGGGGTGACCTCGCGGATCACCGGGGCCACGTCGGTGCGCGGCCTGGGCTCGTCGGCGACGACCGCGCCCGGTGACCTGGCGTGGGCGGCGCTGCTGCTGGTGGCGCGCTCGCCGAGGGCGTTCGCGGGGGCGCGGCGGGCGGTGGCGGGGATTCCGCTGTCGACGCTGCACCCGGTGCTGGAGCAGGCCCCGCGCTACCTGTCGTGGCTGGCCGCGCAGGGCGTGCACGGGACGGTGCACCCGTGGATCGCGGTGGTGGCGGCGGACCTGGACCAGCGGGTGCGCTGGCGGGCGCTGGGGCCAGCGCGCGGCGCGGGGCGGCTGCTGTGGCTGTGCGAGCGGATGGCGACCAGGCAGCGGGCGCGCGAGCTGGTGCCGGGGCTGTGGCGGTCGGCGACGGCGAGCGGGCTGCGCTCCCCGGACTGGCGCGCGGGCCGCCCGCCCGCCGGGTGCGAGCTGGACCGGGTCGGGTACACGGCGCTGCTGCGCGAGCGGGTCACCGGCGCGGAGCTGGCGGCCGGGCCGGAGGCGGCGCGGGTGGCGTGCACGGCGGGCGCGACGGCGATCACCTGGCGCGGCAAGGAGACCGGCCCGCCGACCCCGACCGGGGGCGAGCGCGAGCTGCCCTACCCGGAACCGCCCGCGAGCGGCGAGGCGGCGGTGGGGGTGGCGGTGTTCACCCGGCGCGGGGACTACCGGGCGACGGGGTGGCTGGCGGCGTACGACGCGCTGGCGGGCCCTGAGGAGGAGCCGGTGCGGGAGCGGGCGCCCCGGCGGCGGGGGTTGGGCATGGTGTGACGGCCGGGGTCGGCGGCGCGCGCGGGTGGCCTGCGGCGGCACGTGGGTGTCGCGGCGGCGTCCCGGTGCGGGGGTGGCTGGCGGCCGTGCGCGGGTGGTCTGCGGCGGTGGGGGCACGGGGACCTGTCAGCGCGCACGGGTGTCCGGCGGTGTCGCACGGGCGTGTCGGGGGGTGGTGCGGCGTTCCGGCTGCGGCGCCGGGAGCGCGGTGCGCGTGCGACGGGGGTCCTCGGCGGACCGGGTCGTCTCGGGTCTGCGGCAGCTCGGGGTGTCCGGCCACCGGCCCTGCGCCCTCAGCCCTGCGGTCCCCGGCAGCACGCCGCTCGCCTGCGGTGGCCGGGCGCCGGTCGGGCGCTGCCCGCCGTCTGTGGTCGTCGCGGGTCGTCGGCCTCGACGTGGCGCGGCTCGGCGCGGCGAGGGCCGCCGCCCTCCCGGTTCTCGGGGGCGGCGGTGCGGGGTCCACCCGCTGAGCGGGAGGGACCGTCCGGTTCCGGGCGCCTGCCGGGCTGGTGATCGCCGCAGGCTGGTCGGACCGGGTCAGCCGTTGCGGTGGTGGGACAGCACCTGGCCGAGCAACCGCACCAACTCCTCCCGCTCCTCGGGCGCCAGCGGCGCGAGTAACTCGTCCTGCACCTTGGCGAGCCGCCGCTCCTGCCTGCGCAGCTGCCTGCGGCCCGCCGTGGTGAGGGTGATGGTGTTGCGGCGCCGGTCGGTCGGGTCGGGGTCGCGGTGCACGAGCCCGCGCTCGGCCAGCTCGTTGATGGCCGCCACCACGTCGCTGAGGTGGATGCCGCTGGTCCGCCCGAGGGTGGCCTGGCTGACCGGGCCGGTCTGCTCCAGGGTCGCCAGGACCCGGTAGTGGTGCCCGCGCGCGTCCACGGCGGCGAGCCCGTCGGCCACCAGGCGGTGCGCGTGCAGCGCGGCCTGCGTGATCAGCCAGGTCGGGTGTGCGGCCCACTTGGCCGCTGGATCGTGGGGGCGCGTGATCATGTTGATCACCATAGCGACGCGCCGCACTTCTTCCCGGTATCCGGAAACCCCTAGCGCACCGGGGACTACGGCATTGCGCCGACGTCGGTGCGGGGTCGCCGGGCGCGGCGCGGGCGGGCGAGCAGGAGCAGCGCGAGACCGGTCACGGCCATGGCCGCGCCGAGCGCGAACGCGGTCCGGTAGCCGTTCGCCTGGGCCAGCGCCAGCAGCGGCCCGGACAGCATCGAGCCCGCCTTGCCGGTGTTGGTGAACAGGGTCGTGGCGCGGCCGGGAAAGTCCGGGTCGAGGTCCTGGAAGTAGGAGATGCCGATGCCCTGCAGCGCCGAGATGGCCAGGGCGTGCAGCAGCTGGGCGGCGATGACGTGCCACACCTCGCCGCTGACCAGCATGACGCCGTGGTACGACAGCGCGAGCACCGCGCCCGCCAGCACCAGCAGCCGGTTGTCGACCTTGGCCGCGACGAAGCCCAGCCACAGCATCAGCGGGATCTCCAGCGCCGCGCACACGCCCATGGCGACACCGGCGTTGCCCGCCGTGCCGCCCAGGTCGTCGACGACGAACAGCGGCAGCACCGCGACGCTCAGCGCCGTCGTGCCCTGGAGCAGCACGAACGCCACGGCGGTCAGCGACAGCTCGCCGCGCGCCCGCGACGGGACGGCGACCGAGTCGGGCATGACCACGACCGGCTCGGGCTTGGGCAGGGCGGGCAGCCGGTACCAGGCGGCCAGCGCCGCGAGCGCGTACATGACGGCCGCGCCCGCGAACACCCAGGTGAAGCTGGAGCGCTCCACGAAGATGGCGGCCAGCGGCGGGGCGATCGCCCAGGACAGCGACAGCAGGGTGCGCAGGGCGCTGGTCGCGAGCGGCCCGCGCGAGGAGCCGCTGGCGGACAGCGACTGGCGGGCGTAGGCGAAGCTCTGCGGCACCATGACGCTGCTCAGCGCGGCCAGGGTGACCGAGACCAGCAGGAGCAGCAGGTACTCGCGGGAGAGCGCGAAGACGACGTACGCGGCGGTGCCGCTGAGCGAGCCGACGACCAGGAGCTGCTTGCGCACCGCGCGGCGGTCGGAGAACCGGCCCACGGCGGTGCTGACGGCGAGCGCGGCGAGCGCGCTGACGAGCATGAACGACCCGACCTGGAACGGGTTCGCGCCGAGCTCCTTGATCAGGAACAGGGAGAGCAGGGGCCCGACGAGCGCGTAACCGGCGCCGCCGAGGACCACCACGGTCGCCAGGGGGAGGAGCTGCTGCTTCAGGGGGGTGGGAGGTGTTCGGGGGGTCGTGAGTACCACGGTGACCATGGTCTTCCCCGGCCCCCGTCCGGCGAAATGTGTTTTTCACCCCCGTGCCCCCGATCGGGCGCGGGATGATGCGGGGATGCGCTCTGCGGTGGTGACCGGTGCGGCGGGCGGGCTGGGCGAGCGGATCGCCGCGCGCCTGGCCGGGCGCGGGTACGCGGTGGTGGTGGCGGACGTGGACGAGGTGGGCGCGCGGGCGGTCGCGCGGGCGATCGGGCGTGGCGCGCGGGCCGCTGAGCTGGACGTGGGCGATCCCCTGGCGTGCGAGCGGGTCGCGGCGGGCGCGCCGGGGCTGGCGGTGTGGGTGAACAACGCGGGGCTGCTGAGCGCGGGCCCGGCGTGGGAGGAGCCGTGGGCGCGGCGGCGGGCGCTGCTGTCGGTCAACGCCGAGGGAGTGGTGAACGGCACGCTGGCCGCGCTCGGCGCGATGGGCGACGACGGGCACGTGGTGAACGTGGTGTCGCTGGCCGGACTGGTCGCGGCGCCCGGCGAGGCGCTGTACGCGGCGAGCAAGCACGCGGCGCTGGCGTTCAGCGTGGGCGTGCAGCACGACCTGCGGCTGGCCGGGCGCGGGACGCGGGTGAGCGCGCTGTGCCCGGACGGGATGTGGACGCCGATGCTGTTCGACCGGGCGTCGGACCCGCGCGCGGCGGCGTCCTGGTTCGGGACGCTGCTTCACCCGGACGAGGTGGCGGACGCGGCGGTGGGGCTGCTGGACCGGCCGAGGCCGGTGCTGGCGGTGCCGAGGTGGCGGGGGCCGCTGGTGCGGTTGCTCGCGGCGTTCCCAGGGGTGGGGCTGCGCGCGTCCGGGCCGATCATGGCGGTGGCGCGGCGCAAGCAGCGCAGGTTCGCGAAGCGGGTGCTGTAGCGGCGGGGCGGTGGTGCGCGCCCCGCCGCCGCGCGCTCAGCGCACGTGCACCATCATCCGCTCGACGCCGTGGACGACCGACACGGTCCGGTAGCCGGGCAGCTCGTCGGCCAGCCGCAGGTTCGGGAAGCGCCGCAGCAGCGCCGGGTAAGCGGCCCGCAGCTCCAGCCTGCCCAGCTCCGCGCCGACGCAGCGGTGCGCGCCGTGCCCGAACGCGTAGTGGCCGCCCGGCGCGGGCACGCGGGTGTGGTCGAAGTCGGTGCCCGCGTGGCGGTTCGCGGCGACCAGCGAGCAGACGACCGCGTCGCCCTCCTTGATCCGCGCCCCGCCGATCTCCATGTCCTGCTTGGCGAAGCGCGGGAACGCCACCTGCACCACGCTCAGGTAGCGCAGCAGCTCCTCCACGACCGGTCCGACGGCGGCGTCGTCCTCGCGCACCGCGCGGGCGGCCTCCGGGTTCTGCAGCAGCACCGCAGCGCCCAGCGCCAACATGCTGGCGGTGGTGTCGAACCCGCCGGTGAGCACGCCGTCCGCCAGGCCCGCGAGCTCCTCGTCGTCGACCTGGTCGCCGTGGTTGCGGATGATCATGCCGATGAGCCCGTCGCCGGGTTCGACGCGCTGCCGCTCGACGACCTCGCGCAGGTAGTCCAGGGACTCGGACACCGCGCCGAGCGCCGCGTTCGCGCCGCCGAACACGTCGAACCGGGCCGCGGCGAGCCGCTGGAACAGCTCGCGGTCCTCGTAGGGCACGCCGAGCAGCTCGCAGATCGCCAGCGACGGGATGGGCAGCGAGAACTGCTCCACCAGGTCGACCGGGCCGGGCGCCGCGTCCATCGCGTCCAGCCGGTCGGCGATGATCTCGTCGATGCGCGGGGCCAGCCTGGCCAGCCGCCGCATCGTGAACTCCGGCGTGAGCAGCTTGCGCAGCCGGGTGTGGTGCGGCGGGTCGGCGAACCCGAGGCCGCCGGGCGAGCGCTCGATCTTGACGAAGCCGGTCTGGCCGATCCGCGCGTAGTCGTTGCTGAAGGCGTTGCCGTCCGCCAGGACCGCGCGCGTCTCCTGCTCGCCGGTCACCAGCCACACGCCGAACCGGAACGGGGTCTGCACGCGGTGGATGGGCCCGTCCGCGCGCATCTGCTCCATCTCGGCCACCGGGTCGAGCCCGTCGCGGCGCAGCGGCAGCATCACCCCCTCGGGGAGCATCGCGAGCGCCCGCGCCCCGTACTTGGCCAGGAGCCACTTGGCGACGGCCCTCCTGGCCACCCAGGCGACCACCCCGTCACGCACCGCCGCCATCGTCGCAGTCATGCTGGTCCTCCACCCCGATCGTGCACCGCAACCTACGAGCGCGGGGCTGCACAGCCCTGGACTCCCCGCTGGTACCGGGCGTCGAGCAGCCCGATGGGGACAGCCGTCGACCCGGCCACCACGACGCGAGAAGATCGAACCCGGTCAGGCCGACCCTCCCACCTCGGGCAGGTCGCGACGACGCGCGCCCCCAGAAGACCCCTGGAAAGCACTCGAAACCGCCCCATCGGGGAATTCAGCCGCAAGGTAGCGTAATCCACTCCGTTCGGTCGACCGAATCGGCGATCTGGTCGAGACCGGCCAGCACCCCTTCGAGCGACTCGGGGGTTTCGAGGTAGTTGATGACGCCCCGGTAGAAGGCGGAGCGCAGGCTCGGGGGCATGAGGTCCGAGGCGTCGAGGCACAGGGACGCGCCCCCGGTGAGGACTTCGGCGATCCGCCGGTCCACCGGATCGACGTAGCCGGAGGGGGGTACCCGTTTGTGGGCGGAGTATGCGCCGCCCGCGGCGGGCCAGACCCGCTGGCCCTCGGCGTCCGCCAGGTGGGCCAGGAGCCTGCCCGCGGCGGGCGAGTCGGTGAAGAGCCCGGCCAGGTCGGCGGACACCTCCCAGCCGCTCGCGCCCAGGTCGGGGAAGGGGGCGAAGTCGCCCGCGCGCCCGCGCTCCCGGTAGGCGGCGCCCGCGAACGAGCCGAGGTGGTCGAGCCCGCAGCCCTGGGGCCGGGTGAACATGGCCAGGCCCGCGTCGTCGAAGTCGGTGAGCAGCGCCCGCTCGGCGGGGACGCCGGACACCAGCGCGCCCCAGGTCTCCCAGGCCCGGCGCACCTCCGGGGAGCGCCAGGCGAGCTCCCCGGAGGCCCACCGCCGGTAGACCCCTGGGCCGGACTGGTGCAGCAGCAGGTCCTCGACCCAGTCGGTGCCCGGCCAGCCCGCGTCCGGCGAGGAGCCCAGGCCGAGGCACCACGGCGCGCCGCCCGCCAGGAGCTGCTCGGCGTTCGCGGGCGGGCGCACGTCCGAGTCGGGGTCGAACCAGATGAGGCTCTTGAGGTCGGCCTTGACGACGACGGCGTGCGTGCCCTCGGCGCCCACGCGCGCCAGGTCCCGCCAGAAAGGCGCGTAGTCGGCCTCGGGCAGCGGGGGCAGTTCCCGCAGGTGGCCGCCCCGCGCGTAGTAGGCCAGCTCGCCGAGGCCGGGCAGGACGGCGACGTCGGGCGGGTCGCCCTGCTGCACCCTGGAGCGCAGCAGCTGGCCGAGCGCGCGGCTGCCGGTGTAGTCGTAGGGCACGCCGGTCCGGTCGAGCACGGCGCGGAACCGGGCCTCCTCGGCTCCGGTCCACGGGCCGAGGACGCGCACGAGCGCGCGGTCGGCGGGCGGGGCGCAGCCGGGGAGGCAGGTCAGGAGCAGGAGCGGGACCAGCGCGCGCAGGACGGCGCGGCGGGGGGAGGGGCTCATCGCTGCACTCCGGGCGGGGTCGTCGGGGCGGGGTCGCGGGGGCAGGGTCGCGGGGGCGGGGTCGCGGGGGCGGGGTCGTCGGTGTGGGTCGCGGGGGCGGGTCGCGGGGCGGCGGGTCGCGGGGCGGCGTTCCGGGTCACCGGGGCCGGAACCGGTACTCGTCCAGGCGCGGGTGCAGCCCGAGCAGCACCAGCGCCACCAGCAGCGCGCCGCACAGCGGCCCCAGCGCGGTCCACGCCCCGTGGTCCGCGTCGGCCAGCTCGGTGCGGGCGGCGAGGGCCCGGTCGGTGAGGACCGGGACGGTCGCGAGGGTGGCCGCGCCCGCGGGCAGGTCGGCCGCGTCGACCTCGGCGACGGTGGGCCCGCACGCGTCGGGGCAGTCCGGGCCGAGCATCCCCAGCAGCCCCGTCCTGGCCAGCTCGGTCGCCTGGTCGGTGCGGCCCTGCCACCCCTCGGCGACCGCGACCACCTCGGCCGCCGCCGCCTCCACCCGCGCCTGGGTGCGCGCGCCCCACAGCGCCACCCCGGCGAGGGCGGCGACGAGGGCGGTGGCGGCGAGCAGCGGCGGGTTCCAGGTGCGCCGGAACCGGCGGGACAGCCGCACCTGCGCCACCACCAGCAGCGCGGCCAGCGCGAGCAGCGGCAGCAGCCAGCCGAGCGTGCTCGCGGCGGTGGTCGTGGTGCCCGCGAGCAGGTCGTCGAGCGCGGCGCGCTGGTCGGCCAGCAGCTCGTCGAGGTGCCCGAGCACCCCGGAGCCGGGGGTGGTGAGCACGCGCGAGGCGTACCAGAGGTCGGTGGCGCCGAGCAGCCCGTCCGGGGCCCGGTGCAGGTGCGCGCCCGCCTGGCCGATCCACCCGGCGTAGGCGGAGATCAGCTCCACGGAGAGCTGGACGCGCGCGCTGGCCGAGGGCCCGGCGACGTTGTCCTCGGCGACCTGGTTGAGGTACTGCCCGGCCAGCGCGAGGCGCTTCTCGTACTCCTCCCCCGGCCCGGTCAGCAGGCCCAGCCCCGGCGTGGCCCTCGCCCGCGCGATCGAGTCGAGCGCGGTGACGGCCTCGACGTGGGCGTCGGCGAGCGCGTGCCGCGCGGCGGCGGCCTGGAGCACGGCGGGGGCGGCGTGCTCGCGCACCGAGGCGGCGGTGGTGGTGACGCCGGTGAACGAGGCGGTCACCGCGCCGCAGGCCAGCGCGGACAGCAGCAGGAGCGCGGCGCGCAGGCGCAGCAGGCTCCGGCGGGTGCCCGCGGTTCCCCGGTCCGCTCCTGCCCCGGTCACCGCTCCACCCCCTCGAACGGGTGACGGCAGCGCGGGCAGAACCGGCTCCCGGCCCCGGAGACCCGCCCGCACTCCGGGCACCGCACGTCCGGCCCGCCGGGCGGCGCGGGTTCCCGCTCGGGCGCCCCCGGCGCCCACGTGGACCGCGTCGAGCTGAGCGCCGCGATGTGCATGTCCTTCACCGCGAGGTCCGCCCGCACCCGCACCACCCCGTCCTCCGGCGCGCCCACCACGTCCACCAGCCACCGCAACCGCCGCAGCGACGCCTCGTTCCCCAGCCGCGCCGCGAGCGCCACCGCCCGCCCCCAGGCGGCCTCGGCCCCGCGCCCGTCGCCCGCGTCGTGGGCCTCGCAGCCGGCCAGGATCAGCTCCCCCAGCTCGGTCTCCCTGGTGTAGTGCGCGACCTGCCCGTCCAGCACCCCGGACCGCAGCGGGTCGTCCGTGGACCGCGCGAGCACCGCCGCCGGTTCCGCGAGCGGCTGCCCGGCGGCGTCGACCAGGTCCACCCGCGCGGCCTGCCTGCGCTCCCCCACCGCGAACCCGGCCAGGTCCACCCGCAGCGTCAGCAGGAACGCCCGCCGCTCGTCGCCCCACGTGCCGGTCCCGAACCGGGTCGCCCGCTCCCCCTCCGGCCTGCCCACCAGGTCGACCTCGGCCGGGTAGACCTGCCTGGCGCGCAGCAGCGTCGCGTGCGGGGCCAGGCGCACCCGCAGCCCGAGGTCGGCGACGACCTTGCCCATCGCGGCGTCCATCAGCCGCCGGAAGTCGGCGGGCAGCTCGCCGGGGTCGCGCACCGCGTCGACGTCCCCGTGCAGCGCCTCGGCGACGTGCCGCAGCTCGTCCGGGGCCCACCCGTCCCCGATGCCGCGCGCGTCGCAGGTGAACCGGCCCGCGCAGCGGGCGAGCACGGCGTCGAGGCGGGCGCGCGGCTCGCCGTTCATGCCGTCGGTGAGCAGGATGGCGTGCCGCACCGCGTCCGGGTGCTCGTCGAACAGGTCCGAGGCCAGCTCCAACCAGGACCCCATGGCCGTGCCGCCGCCCGCGACGAGCCTGCGCGCGGCGGCCTTGGCCTCGGCGCGGGTGCGGTCGTCGGCGGGCACGAGCGCGCGGTCCGGCGGGTACACCATCCGGGCGACGTGCGTGCCCTCCACGACGGCGAACCGCACCCCGTCGCGCAGCGCGTCGACGGCGGCCAGGGTGGCCTGCCGGGCGGCGGCGATCTTGGTGCGCGGGTGGGCCATGGACCCGGAGCAGTCGACGGCGAGCACCTCGGCGAGCTCGGGGGCGGAGGTGGCGCGCAGGTCGGAGGCGATCACGGAGACGACGGCGTCGACCTGGCCGTCGTCGGGTGAGACGTGCTCGTTCTGGCTGACGGCGAGACGGAACCCCACGCGCTTCTCCCCTCGGTGCCCCGGTGCCGGTTCCCCGGTGCTGGGTCTGCGGTTCAGGTGGTGGTGCGAGGTCGGACGTCGTTGGCGAGGTCGACGAGGACCCCGTGCTCGGCGGCGGTGCGGGCCTGCCTGGCGAGGTCGCGGTAAGCCCGCTCGCGGTCGGCGCTTCCCCCGGACGGGTCCACCCGGTCGAGGACGTGGGCGGCGAGCCGGTCACGCGCGTCCCCGTCCAGGGCGAGCGCGGCCAGCGCGCGCAGGGCCTGGTCCCCGCGCCCGGCGCCCGCGAGCACCTTGACGGCGGCGACGGCGGCGGCCTCCCGGTGCCGGGACACCTCGGGGACCTGGGCGAGCACGTCGAGCGCCCCGTCGGGGTCGCCGCCCGCGAGCCGGACCCGAGCCAACCCGAACGCGGCGCTGCCCTGCGAGCGGTCCCGCACCCACACCGACCGGTACCTCCGCTCGGCCTCCGCCGCGTCGCCGCGCCGCTCCGCGCAGAGCCCGAGCGCGAGCACGGGCGCGGTCTCGCCGGGGACCTCGTGGTGCACGCGCAGGAAGTGCGGGTGGGCTTCGGCGCCGTCGACCAGCGCGGCGAGCCCGAGGAGCCAGTGGACGCGCCAGTCGAGCGGGTCCGGCCGGGCGCGCGGCTCGGGCCCGACCGGCGGGTCGGGCGGGGTGGGTCGGGCGCGGTCGAGCGGCGCCTCCCGGTGCGCCCCGGTGACGCGCCCCCACGCGGCGACGAGCCGGGCGCCCCACCCGGACGCGCTGGACGAACTCGCGGCGCCTCCCCCTGGCGCGGCGCTGCCCGCCGGTTCCCGCCGAGCGCTCGCCCCCGCGCGACCGGTCCCGCCCGCTCCGGACTCCACCGGCGCGTCCACCCCCAGCAGCGCCCGCGCCCGCGCGGGGCGTCCCAGCCCCACCAGGGCGTGGGCTCGCAGCAGGTTCGCCTCGGCCGTGTCCGGGAGGGCGCGGAGCAGCGCGTTCGGGTCGCCCAGCCGGTCGACGTCCAGGTCCCACCTCGGGCTCGGCAACCCGCCCGCGCAGTCCCGCCCGCTCGGCAGCGGGGTCTCCCCGACCCCCTCGGTCCAGTGCGAGAGCGGGGGCACCGCGCCCAGCCCCGCGTCCACCAGCGCCGCCGTGGGCTCGAACAGCTCCGACACCACCGGCCGCTGCCGCCCGTCGCGCAACGACGCGATCTCCCGCAGCACGCCGTCCAGCTGCCGGTCCATGTCGACCGCCGACGCGAACCGCCGCGCCGGGTCGGGGTGCGTGGCGCGGTCCAGCGCGTGCCCGAACGACTCCAGCCCCGACCGCAGCGCCCCCGGATCGCCGACCGCGTCGGCGCTCGCCGCGGCCAGCCGCCGCAGGGTGTGCCCGAGCGCGTGCAAGTCCGAGCGCGGCGTGACGCCGTCCGCGGCGATCTCCGCCGCGTCGACCTGGAACCCCCTGGTGCCGATGATCGCCACGCGCTCGCCGATCCGCCGCACCGCGCCCAGGTCGATGACCTTCACCCGGCTGTCCCCGCCACCCACCCGTCCGGGGCGCAGGATCACGTTGTCGGGCTTCATGTCGCAGTACACCAGCCCCCGCCCGTGCAGGTAGCCGAGCGCGGACAGCACCTCTCGCCCGATCGTGACGACGTGCTCGGCCAGCAACCGCTCACCGAGCGCGACCCCGGTGGCGACGTCCTGGAGCACGAGCCCGTCCACGAACTCCATCACGAGGTACACCCGGTCCTGGCCGGAGCGCCGATCGCGGTGTGTCACGAAGTTGACGATCCGGACGATGCTCGGGTGGTCGACGGCGGTGAGCGCCCGCCGCTCGGCCTCGGCGAGCGGCGTGTCGTCCGCGCTGATCATTCCCTTGAGGACCACGAGGTTGTCGTCCAACCGCCGGTCGCGCGCGAGGTAGACCCACCCGAGGCCGCCCTGGGCGAGCGGCCCGACGACCCGGTACTGGCCGCCGACCTCGTCGTCGCGGCGCAGCGCGGGCAGGAACGAGTAGAAGTGCCCGCAGGTCGGGCAGTAGCCCTCGGGCAGCGCGGGCTGACCGGCGTACCCGGCCCCGATCTCCTGCGCGCACCCGCCGTTGCCGCAGAGCCGCCCCCTGGTGCGGGTGCGCGGGTTCTCCTGGACGCGGCTGAGGGGTTCGGGGAACGAGAAGACCGGCAGGGACAGGTGCTCGCGCCCGGTCCCCGACGTCGACGCGCCCCGTGGCCGACGGCCCTCGGCCAGGTGAACCAGAGCGGGGGCACGGGCCTCCCTGCCGCAGGTGTCGCAGAACCCGGTGGCCTCGATCGTCCCGACGCAGCCGGGGTGGGAGCACGCGGTCACGGCGCGACCTCCTGACGGGTGAACCCGTTGTCCCCCAACGGTAATCGGGTGAGAACCCCACCGGCATCCGCCGAACGCGGGGTGATCACGTCTTCCCCATGACCGCGTGCAGGTGGGCGAACACGGCCGCGTGACAGGCCTGCGGGTCAGCCGGGAGCCGGGACAGCAGCCCGCGGGCCCGCCGGTACAGCTCCCCGAGTTCGAGGTCCTCCTCGTGCCCGTGGTCGGCGGCCAGCTCGGCCGACGCGTCGAGCAACCGCCGCAGGCCCTCCAACTCGCGCACGGCGCGGGCGAGCCGCCCCTCGGCCTCGACCCCGTGCCGCTGCACCCGCCGCTCCAGCGCCACCAGCCCGGCCTCGTCCAACGAGGCCCGCAACCCCATGAGGTCGACCCGCAGCCAGTGCGCCTTGGCCGGACCACCGGTCGCGCGCTCCAGGTGGGCGAGGTCCCGGATGCGCGACCCGAGCGCGACGAGCCGCCCGGAGTGCTCGTCGGCCTGCCAGGCGCGCACCGAGGCGAGCGCGGGCGCGTCCCCCCGGTGGAACCCGAGCGCGACCCTGGTGCCGCTCCTGACCAGCGGCTTCACCACGTGTTCGAGCAGCTCCCCCGGATCGGCGGCCGCGTCGACCCCACTGACGACCACCGTCACCGGCCCGCCCCGCTCCCCTGGCGCGCTCTCACCCCCGGTCGTCACCCGCTCCCCAGGCCCATCCTCACTCCCGGTCGTCACCCACCCATCCGGGTGTCCCCCACCCCCCTGGAGCCGCTCCACCTGAGCCCCGAGCCGCCGGTGCACCTCCTCGACGCCCAGCCCGGTCGCGTCCAGCGCCACGTCCACGCTGCCCGCCTCGGGCACCGCCCCCACGACCCCGGACACCGCTCCCGCCGCGGACCCCGCCACCGACCCCGACGAGGTCGACCGGAGATCGCGGCTCCCCAGCACCGCCAACCACCGCAGCACCGCGAGGTCGGCCCCCACCAGCACCAGCAGCCCCCGGTCGCGCGCCAACCAGTCCACGACCCGCCGCGCCGCCGCCGTGCTCCCCGGCGCGCTCAGCTCCCGCTCCGCCTCGCTGTCCTCGGCCACGAACGCCGCGGCGGACGGCAGGTGCGCCAGCACGGTCTCCACCGGCAGCATCCACGCCAGCCCGACCTCCCGATCGAGGTCGGCGCTCACCACGATCCCCACCACGTCCCCCGTGAGGTCGTCAGCCACCCCGGCCCCGCTGAACCCGGCGGTCACCGCCCGCTGGCGCGGCAGGGTGTTCATCTGCACCCACTCCTGCCCCGGCCCGGCCCCGGCGGCGAGCGTGAGGCTCGTCCACACCCCGTCCGAGTAGCGGTGGGGGTAACCGAACGTGCGCACCACCCGCCCCCAGCTCACCCCGACGCGGTGCAGCACCGCGCCGCTCCCCCCGGGCGCCGCCCGGACGAGCTCCAGCAGCGCGACGTCACCGCGCTGGTCCTCCCGCGGCGGCACGACCCGCACGCGCCGAGCCGCGATCCGCTGCCCCACGACGTCGACCAGCACCGGCTCGACCCCCTCGCCGACCACGTGCGCGCAGGTGAGCACCGTCCGCAGGTCGTCGAGCAGCACCCCCGCGCCGAGCACCCCTCCCGAGGCGTCGCACAGCCGCACCCGCCAGGGCGGGTTGGCGGCGCTGCCGGGGGTCACGGCCGGGAACATACTCAGCGAACTGCCCGTGACGTGCGCCTTTCCGCGCCGTGAACCCTCGAACGGACCAGTGGCGCTCAGTGGAACCACCCTGTTCGGTCCGCCGTTCACCCGCTCCAATGACAGCGGGTGAAACAGCAACCACCGGGAGTCGCCGTGCTCATCCGAACCCTCGCACTGGCACTGGTCCTCACCACCACCCCCGTCCAGGCGTCCCCCGTCGGGGGACACCAGGCGCACCCCGCCCACGCAGGCGAAGCGTCATCCCGCTCGGCGCGGTCCCAGCCACACCCCGACCTCTCCGATCTCCCCGACGTCCCCGACCTCCCCGACCTCGCCACCGCCGCCTCGCGCGAGCACCTGGAGACCGACCGCGCGGCCCGCCCGGTCGCGCCCGGCGTCGAGCTGACCTCGTTCGACTGGTACCGCGCGGACGGCTGGGTCCGCGGCGACGCCCTCACCGTCGACCTGGCGGGCGGCACGAAGGTCGACTACCTCGACCCCGGTTCCGTCACGGCAGCCGCGCCGCTGTCCGAGCAGGCGGACCGCACCCGCGCGGTCGCGGCGGTGAACGGCGACTTCTTCGACATCAACAACTCCGGGGCCCCCGAGGGCGCCGCCGTGCGCGACGGCCTCCCGGTCAAGTCCGCCTCGCCCGGTCGTGAACGCGCGGTGGGCGTCGACGCGGCGGGCGTCGGCCGGGTGATGGAGGTGCTGTTCAGCGGCACGGCCGCGCTGCCCGGTGGTGACCTCGCGCTGAACCGCCTCAACAGCGCGGAACTGGAACGTGATGGCGTCGCCCTCTTCACCCCGCTGTGGGGTGACTACACCCGTTCGCGGACCGTGCGCGACGCGCAGCGCGTGCGGGAGGTGGTGGTGCGCCACGACGTCGTGACCGAGGTGCGGGACGCGGTCGGCGCGGACCGGGTGCCCGAGGACGGTTACGTGCTGCTGGGCCGCGAAGCGGGCGCGACCGCGCTGGCGGTCGCGCCCGGTGACCACCTGTCCGTGCGGTACGCGACCCGTGCGGGTGATGGGGGTTCCGCGCCGAGGGCCGCGATCGGCGGCGACCAGGTGCTGCTGCGCGACGGCGAGGTGGTCGCCCCGGACGACGCGTCGCACCCGCGCACCGCCGTGGGCTTCTCGGCCGACGGCAAGCGGATGTTCCTCCTCACCGTGGACGGCAGGCAGTCCGCGCACCTGCTCGGCCTGAACCTCAAGGACGTGGCCGAGGCGCTGCGGGACCTGGGCGCGCACAACGCCCTGAACCTGGACGGCGGCGGGTCGAGCACGCTGGTGGCCCGCGAACCGGGTGGTGACGCCGTCCACCTGGAGAACACCCCCTCGGACGGCGGGCAGCGGCCGGTCCCGAACGGGCTCGCGCTGTACGCGCCCCGCGGCAGCGGTCGCCTGACCGGGTTCTGGGTGACCACGGCGACCGACCCGCGCACGGCCCCGACCGCGGGCGCGGTGCCCGGTGGCCGCCCCGACCGGGTGTTCCCCGGCCTCACCCGGAAGATGGTGGCGCAGGGCTACGACGAGACCTACGGCCCGGTCGCCGACGAGCGCCCGGTGTGGACGTCCACGAACCCGCTCGTCGGCAGGGCCAGCGGGAACGGCGTGTTCCGCGCCGCGGCGGCGGGGACGACGCGGGTCATCGCCCGCCAGAGCCGGATCGAGGGCTCCCAGGACCTGACCGTGCTCGGCGCGCTGGAGCGGTTGTCGGCCACCAGCGGTCGGGTGAGCCTGCCCGACGTCGGCGCGGGCGCGCGGGTCGGGATCGTCGGCTACGACCACAGCGGTTTCAGCGCACCGGTCGAACCCTCGGACCTGGCCCTGTCCTACGACCACTCCGTGCTCGAAGTCGGCGAGGACGAGGGCGCACTGCTGGTGACCGCCCGCGCCCCCGGCTCCACCACCATCGAGGTCACCGTTCAGGGGCGCACCACCCGCGTACCGGTCACCGTGGGCACCGAGGAGCGCCTGCTGGCCGGTTTCGACGACGCCGCGCGCTGGACGTTCGGCTCCGCGCGCGGTTCCGGCTCGGTCTCCCCGACCCCGGACGGCCACACCGGCCAGGGTCTGGCGCTGCGCTACGACTTCACCCAGTCCACGGGCACCCGGACGGCGTACGCGAACCCACCGCAAGCACTGGAGGTGCCGGGAAAACCACTGGCCCTGAGCGCGTGGGTGCGCGCGGCAGGCCGGGGCGAGTGGACGGCCTTCACCGTCGTGGACGCCCAGGGCCTCACCCGGTCGCTGTACGGCCCGCACCTCACCTGGGACGGCTGGCAACGGCTGGAGGTGCCGGTGCCCGGAGAGCTGGCGTTCCCGATCAAGGTGACACGCTTCTACACGATCGAGACCGCCGCCGACCGCCAGTACGCGGGCGAGGTCGTGGTGGACGACATCACCGCCGTCGTCCCGCCCGACGCCGAACCGCCACCGCGCGAGGTGGTGCGCGACGACGTGGTGGTGCGCGACGGCACCGTCGACGGCAGCCCGTGGCGGTTCGCGGTCATGTCCGACGCCCAGTTCGTGGCCCGCGCCCCGGACAGCGAGCTGGTGCGGGCGGCGCGGCGGACGCTGCGCGAGGTCAGGGCGGAGCGACCGGACTTCGTGGTGATCAACGGGGACCTGGTGGACGAGGCCGCGCCGGAGGACCTGGCGCTGGCCAGGCGGGTGCTGACCGAGGAGCTGGGCGACGCGGTGCCGTGGTTCTACGTGCCGGGCAACCACGAGGTGATGGGGCCGGGCACGATCGACAACTTCCGCCGCGAGTTCGGGGCGACGACCCGCGTGCTCGACCACCGGCGCACGAGGTTCGTGCTGCTGGACACCTCGCTGGGCACGCTGCGCGCAGGCGGGTACGCGCAGGTCGCGGCACTGCGGAGGGCGCTGGACGAGCACGGGGCGGTGGACTCGGTCGTGGTCCTGGAGCACCACCCGACCCGCGATCCGGGCCCGCTGCGCACCAGCGAGCTGTCCGACCGGATGGAGGCGGCGCTGGTGGAGCGCTGGCTGGCCGACTTCCGGTCGTCCACCGGCAAGCCGGCGGCGTTCGTGGGCGCGCACGCGGGCCTGTTCGCGGCGTCGCGGGTGGACGGTGTCCCCTACCTGGTCAACGGGAACTCCGGGAAGGCCCCGTCAGGTGACACCGGAACGGGCGGGTTCACCGGCTGGAGCCTGATCGGCGTGGAACCGGGTGGGATCAGGGCCGAGGTGCGGGCCCACGTGGACGCGCTGCGGCTGACCGCACCGCGCGCGATACCGGTGGGCGGGACGGGAGCGGTGTCGGCGGAGGTGGAGCAGGCCGGGAGGCGGGTGCCGGTGACCTACCCGATGAGCGCCGACTGGTCCGGCTCGACCGGCCTGCACGTCGGCGGGCCGGACGGGGTGCGCCCGTGGCACGTGGCGCGCTTGGACCCGGACACCGGGACGCTGACCGGCCTGCGACCGGGACGGGTGTCGGTGGTGGTGGCGGTGAGCGAGGCGGTGACGCGGGTGGACGTGGCCGTCACCGCTGGAGAGCGGTGACGGCCTGCCCCACCAGCCGCCCCCGGTCGGGCGGAGCGCGGAGGTCAGCTGGAAGGCGCGTGGTCAGGCGAGACGACCAGCGGCAGCTGGAGCTCGGTCACCCAGTCGGCCAGGCGCTCGGGGGCCTCCAGGGTCACCTCGCGCGGGTAGCCGTCGGCGCGGTGGCCGTGGGCGTCGACCCAGCGCTCCAGCGCCTGCGCGGTGGGCACGACCCCGTCCATCGCCCCCCGGTGCACGATGACCGCCGCGCGCTCGACGGCAGGCAGCTCGACCACCTCGAACCCGCCCTCGAGGCCCGCGCCCCCTGCGGGGTCCGCACCACCCCCGGCCCCGATGGGGAACGCGGCGTGCACGGTCACCGCGCCCCCACCGGCGTCCGCGTAGAGCGCGACACCCGGCCCCGCCGCGCTGATGCCCGCATCGGCGAGGAGTTCGCACAACCGCCCGAACAGCGGGCTGACCACCGGCCCGATGTCCTCGGGCGCGTAGCTGCGCGAGATCGCGGACAGCCGCGCGACGCGCTGGGCGGGCAGGGACTTGATGACGACGTCGTGCTCGGGCATGTGCCCCTCGCTCTCGATCGACCGGAGCCTCACCTCGACGCGGGCCAGCCGCGCGGTCGCCTCGGCGACGACGGCCTCCAGCTCCGCGCGCCGCCCCCGCAGCATCTCCCGCAACCGGTCGACGCCGACCCTGCCGTCCACGATCTCCTTGACCTGGTTCAACGTGAACCCCAGGTCCTTGAGCGCGACGACCCGGTTGAGCAGGTCGAGCTGGTCGGCGGTGTAGTGGCGGTACCCGGTCGCGGGATCGGTGCGGGCGGGGCGCAGCAGCCCGGTGGCGTCGTAGTGGCGCAGCATCCGGACCGAGACGCGCCCGCGTCGGGCGAACTCTCCGATGGTCAACATGGCGCCACCGAGTCCAGTCCCTGACACGGTGTCAGAGTCAACCCCACCCGCGACCACCCGCACCAGAGCACTCGCGGCAGACCGCACGCCCGCAGCCCGCGCGCCTCCCGGCAGGCGGACCGGCCGGTGACCGGCTCACCTCAGGCCGGGCGGGTTCGCCCTGCGGTGGCCGGTCCGGTCGGGGGTGTTCCGCCACCCGGTGGGGTGTTGCCACCGCCGCCCGGTGGGGTGCCGCCACCGGCGGGTTCGGTTCGGGTGTCCACTCGGGCTCGCAGGGTCACCCGGTAGCCGGATGCCGGGTCGCCGGTGACCGTCGCCAGCTGGGACTCGCCGCCGTCGTCGCCGAACACGTTGTCGGTGTCCAGGGTCAGCTGGGCCAGGTTCGCCACCGAGCTCTCGTAGCCCGTCCCGGCGTACACCGCGTCGCACGCGTCCTCCGGCAGGGCCAGCTGCGAGGTCGCGATGGCGTTCGCCGAGTCGGTGATGCCCGCCTGGTCCGGGTAGACCTCGAAGTGGACGTGCGGCCACCTGCCGGTGTAGCAGGCCGGGAAGGTGCTGGTGAAGGCCACCTTCCCGGTCGCGTCCGCGATCTGCACGCCGCGCAGGTAGTTCTCGTCCTCCAGGCCGTCGCTGTACATCGAGTAGCCGCCCGCGCGGTCGCAGTGCCACACGTACACCGCCACGCCCTCGAACGGGACGTCACCGCCCGCCACGTCCACGATGGACAGCTCCAGCGCCATCGGGACGCCCTCCGCCACCGCGCTGCCGGTGCCGAAGCTGGAGCGGATGTCCGAGCGGACGATGCCGGACTGCTCCAGCACGTCCGGGCCGTTCGAGCCGTCGCCGGGGTACGGGCCCGCCGTCTCGTCGGGGATCTCGCCCGTGGCCCGCGCGGTCGTCGTGGCGCCGGTCGTGGCGGCCGTGCCCGCCGCGCCGCAGGCGGTCAGGCCCGCGAACACCGCGCCCACGCCGAAGATCCGCAGCGCGCGGCGGCGGTCCAGCAGGGTGCCCACGTCGAAGCCCAGGCCCTGGTCCACCAGCTCCTCGTGCGGGCGGGGCAGGCGGCGGCCCCGGTAGGTCTGCTCGTCGTCTCGCATGGGGTCCACCCTGGTGGGGCGGGCTGTGCGGGCTCTGTGCGGCGCCTGTGGAACCGCTGGACGAACGCGGCAGCCGGGAGGGCTCAGCCCGCGACGTGCCGCAGGGCCGACAGGAGCACGTCCGAGAGCGGGCGGTCCGGGTTCTCGATCCAGTGCTGGGTCGCCGCGCGCAGCGTGGTCAGGAACGCCGCCGACAGGACTCGCGCGCGCAGCGCCGCCTCGGGGTCGTCGGCGGGCATCCGGGACGCCAGCTCGTCGGCCAGCTCGCGCTCCACGGCGCTGTGCGCGGCGACCTGGTGCACCACCAGGCTCGGGTGCCCGCGCACGAGCCTGCGCTGCGCCACCAGCGCGGGGTCCAGGCCGTCCAGCTCCGCGGAGAAGGCGCGGGCCGCGTCGAACAGGGCCCTGCGCACCGGGACGTCCGCAGGCTGGGCGCGCAGCAGGTCGACGATGGCGCGCAGCCTGGCCCGGTGGCCGTGGAAGATCGCTTCTTCCTTGTTCGCGAAGTAGTTCGAGAACGTCCGGCGCGACACCGAGGCGGCGTCGGCGATGGCCTCGACGGTGAGCCGTTCGAGGCCGTGCTCGATCGCCAGCCTGAGGGCGGCCTCGTGCAGGGCCTGGCGCGTGGCGGCCTTCTTGCGCTCGCGCAGCCCGACGGTGGTGTCCAGATCGACCGTGGTGTCCATTTCGGCGTTCAGGGTAGCCGCAGTCACACAAACTTCCCAATGAGCAAACTTGCACAATGCGCAAGTTGCCCTGATACTTGTATGGGGCAACCACTCAGGGAGGGCTCATCGTGGACGCCAACCCGCGCCACTCCGAGATGCAGGACCGCATCCAGGACCTCATGAAGACCGTGCGGATGCTCAAGCAGTCGCACTCCGAGCGGGCCGCAGGCGTCCCGACCGGGCTCATCACGACGCTCAAGCTGATCAGCAAGATCAGCGACGACCCGTCCGGCTGCCACGCCAAGCAGCTCGCGCACCAGGCCGCGCTCGACCCGTCGACGGTCAGCCGCGCGGTCGCCGCGCTCGTGGGGCAGGGACTGGTCGAGCGGCAGGCCGACCCCGTGGACGGGCGGGCCAGCATCCTGGTCGTCACGCCCGCCGGGCAGGAGGCGCTGGACCGCGCGCGCCGCTGGTACGAGGACCTGATGGACCGGGCGCTCGCCGGGTGGACCCCCGAGGAACTCGACGCGTTCAACGACGCGCTTGGGCGCTTGAACGCAGACGTAGCAGGAGCCATCGGCTCCCCGAGCACAGCACTGGAGGACGCGCGATGAGCGCACCCGCCACCACGGCGGACACCCGGAACCACCAACCGGGCGAACCGATGAACCACCGGCAGATCATGGAGGCCCTCAGCGGCCTGCTGCTCGTCCTGTTCGTCGCGATGCTCAGCGGCACGGTGGTCTCCACCGCCCTGCCGCAGATCATCGGCGCTCTGGAGGGGACGCAGACCCAGTACACCTGGGTCGTCACCGCGACCCTGCTGACCGCCACCGCGAGCACCCCGATCTGGGGCAAGCTGGCGGACCTGTTCAACAAGAAGACGCTCGTCCAGTCGGCGATCGTGCTGTTCATCATCGGTTCGGTGATCAGCGGTTTCGCGCAGAGCGCCGGTCAGCTGATCGCCGCCCGCGCGTTCCAGGGCATCGGCGTCGGCGGCCTGCAGGCGCTGGTGCAGGTGGTCATCGCCGCGATGATCCCGCCCCGCGAGCGCGGCCGGTACAACGGCTACCTGGGCGGCGTGATGGCGCTGGCCACGGTCGGCGGCCCGCTGCTCGGCGGGCTGATCGTGGACACCTCGTGGCTGGGCTGGCGCTGGTGCTTCTTCGTCGGCGTCCCGGTCGCCGTGGTGGCGCTGCTGGTGCTCCAGGCGACGCTGAAGGTGCAGACCGCGCGCCGGGAGAACGTCAAGATCGACTACCTGGGCGCGGGCCTGATCGCGGCGGGCGTGAGCGTGCTGCTGATCTGGATCTCGTTCGTGGACAGCTCGTTCGACTGGATCTCCTGGCAGAGCGGCGCGATGGTCGGCGGCTCGGTCCTGCTGCTGGGCCTGGCGGTGCTGGTGGAGCACAAGGCGTCCGAGCCGGTGGTCCCGCCGAAGATCGTGAAGGACCGCACGACGGCGCTCGCGATCCTGGCGAGCCTCGCGGTGGGCATGGCGATGTTCGGCGGCGCGGTGTTCCTCGGCCAGTACTTCCAGATCGGCCGCGGCTACTCCCCCACCGAGGCCGGACTGCTGACCATCCCGATGATGGCGGGCGTGCTGGGCGCGTCGATCATCTCCGGGCGCATGATCACCCGCAGCGGCAACGTGAAGCCGTACATCGTCACCGGCGCCGTGGTGCTGGTGATCGGGTTCCTGGCGCTGGGCACGATCGACCACCGGACCTCGCTGGTGCTGGTCGGCGCCGCGATGCTGCTGGTCGGCACGGGCGTCGGCATGTCGATGCAGAACCTGGTGCTGGCGGTGCAGAACACCGTGCAGCTCAAGGACATCGGCGCGGCCAGCTCCACGATCGCGTTCTTCCGCTCGCTCGGCGGCACGATCGGCGTGTCGGTGCTGGGCGCGGTGCTGGCCAGGCGGGTCAGCGAGCAGATCACCCGCGACCTGACCGCGGCGGGCGTGCCCGCGTCGGCGTCGGGCAGCGCCGGGGGCAGCCTGAACATCTCGGCGCTGCCGGGCCCGATCCAGGAGATCGTGCGCGCGGCGTACGGGGACGCGACCGGGCACATCTTCCTGATCGCGGCGGCGATCGGCGTGGTGGGCGTGATCGCGGCGGCGATGCTGAAGCCCGCGAAGCTGCGCTCCAGCCTGGACCTGGGCGGGGCGGCGAAGGCCGTGGCGCCGGAGGCGGCGCCGCAGGGCGAGGCCGTGACCGGCGGTGACGCGGTCGGCGACGAGTCGCTGACGAAGTCGCGGCGGTAGTCGGGCGGCGGGAGTCGGACGGCGGGAGTCGGACGGCGGGAGTCGGACGGCGGGAGTCGGACGAAGGCAGTCGGAACGTGGGCGAAGGCCCCGCACCCGGAGTGGGTGCGGGGCCTTCGCGCTGCTCGGGGGTCTAGCGGGCGAACTCCACCGTCACCTCGACCTCAACCGGCGCGTTCAGGGGCAGGACCGGGACGCCCACGGCGCTTCGGGCGTGCCTGCCCGCCGGGCCGAAGAGCAGGGCGAACAGCTCGCTCGCGCCGTCCAGGACGGCGTCCTGGTCGGTGAAGCCGGGGGCCGAGGCGACGTAGCCGACGACCCGCACCACCTGCACCACGCGGTCCAGGCCGACCGCCGCGTCGACCGCCGCCAGGGCCGACAGGGCGCACTGGCGGCTCAGGCGGGTGGCCTCGTCCAGGTCCACCTCGCGGCCCACCAGGCCGGTGGCGACGACCTCGCCGTCGATCATGGGGACCTGGCCCGCGGCGTGCACCAGGTTTCCCGAGGGCACGGCTGGGACGTAGTTGCCCTTGGGCGGGTTGACCAGCGGCAGGACGAGGTCGAGCCGGGCAAGGCGGTCGAAGATCATCGCGGCGCCCCTGGGTTTTCGGCCATCAGGGGGCGACGCTACCGCATCCGGGGCGGCTCTCCCCCTGATCGGGGCGGGTGATCCACCGGAGCCCGCACGGGGGTGCGGGACCGGACGCGCGGGGTTGGGCCTGTTGCCGGAGCGGGGGTGAGGTCGAGCGGCCGACACCGGGGGGTGGGTGCGGCGCTGCCCCCGATCGCGGTGAGCGCGGTCGGGGGCAGCACCAGGACCAGAGCACCAGAACTAGAGCACCAGGACCGGAGCGCCTAGATCGGCAGCACCGACGGGAAGCGGTCCCACACGCGGTGCTCGGCCAGCAGGTCCACCACGGAGCCCAGGACCGCGCTCGGGCTGTCGCCGGTCACCACGCCGACCGCGTCCACGGGCACGCCCGCCGCCTCCAGGGCCGCCACGCCACCGCCCCACGCGCCGATCGCCTTCGCGTGCCGGAACGCCTCCTGCAGCAGCAGCGACACCCTCGGGTCGACCGCCGGGCCCGACGGGGCGCCCGCCTTCGCGTCGCGCGCGGGCAGCGCGTCCGGCGCGGGCGGCGGGGCGGTGGCCAGCAGGACCGCGTCGAACTCGACCGAGCGCGCGGTCAGGAACGTGCGCTGCGCGACCAGGCCGCCGCCGAGCGGGCCGCCGTGCGGGGCGATCAGCAGCGGCACCATGCCCGCCGCGTCCACCTCCGCCACCACGGTGCGCGCGCCCTCGTGGTCGGCCGGGTCGACGACGATGCCGATGAGCCTGCCGTCCACCGGCCAGGTCCCGCCGATCTGGGACAGCGCCGGGCTCGGGTCGACGTCGCGCGCCGGGTTCTCCGCCTCCGGCGCGGGCAGCCCGAGGCCGGTGGCGACCTGCTCGCACAGCACCGGGTCCACGTTGGCCAGCACCTTGAGCTGCCGCTCCTTGATGGCCTGCTCGTAGCACTTGCCCAGCTCGAACGTGAACGCCCGCACCACGTGCTCGCGCTCCAGCGCCGACAGGCTGCGCCAGAACAGCCTGGCCTGCGTGTAGTGGTCGGAGTACGACGCGGGCGCCTCGCGGACCTTGCGGCCCGCCTCCACCACCTGCGGGAACTCCACGAACGCGCTCATGTCCGCGCCCGCCGTGAACGGGCAGCCGCCGTCGAGCGTGTTCGGCTTGTACGGGGCCACCCCGCCGTGCACGGCGTGCTGGTGGAACCCGTCGCGGAGCATGTCGTTGACCGGCGCGTGCGGGCGGTTGATCGGGATCTGGCTGAAGTTCGGCCCGCCGAGCCGGGTGAGCTGGGTGTCCAGGTAGGAGAACAGCCTGGCCTGGAGCAGCGGGTCGTCGGTGACGTCGATGCCGGGCACCAGGTGCCCCACGTGGAACGCGACCTGCTCGCTCTCCGCGAAGAAGTTGGTGGGGTTGCGGTTGAGCACGAGCGTGCCGACGGGCGTGACCGGGGCCAGCTCCTCGGGCACGATCTTGGTGGAGTCGAGCAGGTCGATGCCCTCGAACGTCTGGTCCGGGGTGTCCGGGAAGACCTGGATGCCGAGCTCCCACTGCGGGTACGCGCCGGACTCGATCGAGTCGTACAGGTCGCGCCGGTGGAAGTCCGGGTCGATGCCGTTGATCAGCTGCGCCTCCTCCCACAGCAGCGAGTGCACGCCCGCCTTGGGCTTCCAGTGGAACTTCGCCAGCGACGTGCCGCCCTCGGCGTTGACCAGCCGGAAGGTGTGGACGCCGAAGCCCTCCATGGTCCGGTAGGAGCGCGGGATCGCCCGGTCGGACATCTGCCACATGACGTGGTGGGTGGCCTCGGTGTGCAGGGACACGAAGTCCCAGAACGTGTCGTGCGCGCTCTGCGCCTGCGGGATCTCCCGGTCCGGGTGCGGCTTCGCGGCGTGGATGATGTCGGGGAACTTGATGCCGTCCTGGATGAAGAACACCGGGATGTTGTTGGCCACCAGGTCGAACGTGCCCTCGGCGGTGTAGAACTTCGTGGCGAACCCGCGGGTGTCGCGCACGGTGTCGGCGGAGCCGCGCGAGCCGACCACGGTGGAGAAGCGGGTGAACACCGGGGTGCGCACGCCCTCCTGGAGGAACCCGGCCTTGCACACGGCGGCGGCGGTGCCGTGGCCGATGAACACCCCGTGCGCACCGGCGCCGCGGGCGTGCACCACGCGCTCCGGGATGCGCTCGTGGTCGAAGTGCATGATCTTCTCGCGCAGGTGGTGGTCCTGCAGCAGCGTCGGGCCGCGCTCGCCCGCCTTGAGCGAGTGGTCGGTGTCCGGCAGCCGCAGGCCCTGCGAGGTGGTCAGGTGGGCGCCCTGCTGCGAGTTCAGCTGGGGCGACACGCCGGTGTCCGCGCCCGTGGGGGTGACGTGGGCGGGGGTGCCCTGGTCGGGCTTGGGGGGCAGCGGCTCGCGCGGCTCGGTGGGTTCGACGAGGTCGGGCGGGGCCGACGCGGGCGCGCCGGGCACCGTGGGCGAAGTCGCCTGGGTGACCTTCTCCACGGCCTTCTCCAGCGCGTCCTTCACCACCTGAGCAGGGTTCCTGGATTCCACGTGTCCTCCTCGACGATCGGGCCCGGCGGTGGTCCCAGCGCGAGTACCCGTGGAAGAGCGGTCCACGCATCGATCACCGGATCGTTTTCACTGCCCCGGAAGGGGTAACGCCCAGGGCCTTCCGGGCGTGTTCGACGGGCGCAATCCGCCGCTCGCGGAAGGAGCAGGACGCGCGGCCTTCCGCCGCGCCCCCCAAGGGCCCTGCCGGAACGGGACGTCCGGCACCGGGGCCGGGACCTCCGCCTCTCTCGACGACCCCCTTGTGAACGGGATGCTTTTACCAGCAGGGAACGAGTCGAGGAGGCGGCAATGACCGCGATCGCCAGCACCAACGAAGTCACTACGCGGGGGGACGTCGGTCAGAAGTTGATGGCGGTCCTGCGCATCTCGACCGGATTCGTCTTCCTCTGGGCCTTCCTGGACAAGGCGTTCGGCCTCGGCTACAGCACCCCGTCGGCGAAGGCCTGGATCAACGGCGGGTCGCCGACCAAGGGATTCCTGAGCAACGTCGAGGTCGGGCCCTTCCAGGGGATGTTCCAGAGCATGGCGGGCGCCTGGTGGGCCAACCTGCTCTTCATGGTCGGCCTGGCGGCGGTCGGCACCGCGGTCATCCTCGGCATGGGCATGTGGATCTCGGCGGTGTCGGGCTCGATCATCATGTTCATGATGTGGCTCGCGGAGTGGCCCATGGCCACCGTGACCTCGGCCGGTGAGCCCAGCGGGTCGTCGAACCCCTTCATGGACTACCACATCATCTACGGAATCGTCCTCTTCGTCCTCGCGGTCCACAAGAACGGCGAGACGTGGGGTCTGGGCAAGTTCTGGGCCGGTCTTCCCGTGGTCCGCGACAACGCCTGGCTCAGGTGAGTCCCGAGCCCACCCCCGGAGGAGCCGGTCGCCCTTCCCCAGGCGGCCGGCTCCTCCGCTTTTCCCCTCGCGCCTGACCGCGAGTCCACCACCCCGCCCCTTCCGAGGGGGCGGGGCGGTTTTTCGCGTTCCGGGAGCGGACTGGTGCGCCACACCTCGCCTTTTGGCCGGGTCGGTTTTCGGCGGATAGCTCGCCGATGATTCTTTCGAGCACACCGCCCGCGCATTGTCAGGCCCGTTCCACTCATTTACGGTCATTCGGTGGACGTGGTGAGCGACGTGGTGGAAGTGGCGCGCTGCGGGCGCGCCGTGCACGGCCGGGCGGGGTTCGACGGGCCGTGGCGGTTCCGGTTCTCGACCTGCCGCGGGGTGGGGTTCCACGTCCTGCTGCGCGGGAGCGGGTGGCTGGTGCCCGAGCGCGGGGAGCCGCTGCCGCTGGGCGTCGGGGACGTGGTGCTGGCGCCCCGGCTGGGCGGGCACGTGCTGTCGGACCTGCCGGTGAGCGAGGGCGCGGTGCCGTTCAGCGCGGTCGGGGCCTCGCGCGGCAGCGGGGAGGGCGGCGCGGTGGACCTGCTGTGCGGGGAGTACCCGCTCGACGGGTCGAGGAGCCACCCGCTGCTGGAGGCGCTGCCCGAGGTGGTGCACCTGCCCGCGCGCGTGGGCGGTCACCGGGACCTGCGGGCGGCGGTGGACCTGCTGGGCCGGGAGGTGCGGGCCGGGCGGTCCGGGCGGGACGCGCTGGTGTCCGGGCTGCTGGACCTGGTGCTGGTGTACTCGCTGCGGGCCTGGCTGGAGGACAACCCCGACGGCGGGTGGGCCAGGGCGCTGCGGGACGAGGGGGTGGCGTCGGTGCTGGACGCGCTGCACACCTCGCCCGCCGAGCAGTGGCGGATCGAGGTGCTGGCGGACCGGGCCGGGATGTCCAGGGCGACGCTGGCCAGGCGGTTCACCGCGCTGACCGGGCGCTCGCCGATGGCCTACCTGGCGTGGTGGCGGATGGTGCTGGCCAGCAAGCTGCTCAAGGAGACCGAGCTGCCGCTGCACGGGGTGGCGCAGCGGGTGGGGTACAGCTCGCCGTTCGCGTTCTCGCACGCGTTCAAGCGGTACAACGGGGTGGCGCCCGCGCACTACCGGTCCGCCGCGGCGGACCTGCGGTAGGCCGGGGCCACCGGGCGGGGTTCAGCAGGCGGGTTCAGCAGGCGGGCTCAGCGGCCGGGATCGGGCAGGCCGAGGTGGTGGGCGGCCACCTGGAGCATCAGCCGGGCCTGGCCCTCCGTCCAGTCGACGAGCGCGGCGGCGTCGCCCAGGACCGGGGTGGCCACCTCGGCGCGCAGGCCGCCCTCCGGGCTCTCGCAGTAGCGGCCCGCCGGGATCCAGCGCTGGAGCCGCTGCAGGGTCGCCTCGGCCTCGGGGCCGGGTGGCACCGCGGTCGCCGGGGCGTAGTCGGCGACCGCGACGAACCAGTCGCCGCGCGTGCCGAGCTCCACCCACGCCGCCCGGCCGTCCTCCAGGGCGATCCGGGAGATCGTGGGCGGCAGCGCCACGCCCGACCCGCCCAGCTCCGGCAGGCCCAGCGAGCCGCCGCCCTCCACCACGAGCCTGCAGGACGCGACCAGGTGGCCGAGCAGCATCCACACCTGGAGCGGCTCGGGGAAGCGGGCGCCGACGTGGCAGCCCAGCGCGACCTCCAGGGTCCCGTCGTCCGGGGAGCGGTAGGCGCGGGCCAGCGGCAGCCCCCGGTTCGCCTCGACCAGGCGCTCCCCCGGCACGTCGGGCAGCACGTCGTGGGCGGTCAGGCGGAGCACGCCCTGCTCGTCCGCGGCGGTGACCGACAGGTCGCCGTGCGCGCCCGCCAGCCGGAACGCCGCGTACGGCACGCCGCGCGCGCTGGTGCGCGTCGAGTGGGCCACGCCCAGCTCGGCGAGCGACCGGAACAGCGGGGAGGTGGTCTCGTTCATCGCGCTCCGCCCTTCTCCGGGGCGCCGGGGCGCGGGGAGGGCGGTCCGCGTCGGGGACGCGTCGTGCTGGCGCTCCGCGCGGTCCAGGCCCTGGTGCATGACCCCACTGTCACCCGGAGATCATTCCGCGCCAATGGGAGCGGGCGGGCCGCCCCGGCGGGCGGGTGCCGCCCATCGGGGCACGGGCCCCGGCGCGCACGGCGGAACCCGTTGCCCCGCAAGGGGAAGCTCCGGATTCAGGCGGGCCGGGAGAGGGGTGCGGCGGGTGGTGGGCCCCTACGGGAAACCGCTGCCCGCAGCCGCCCCGGTCCGGAGCCCGGACCGGGGCGGCCACGGTCGGCTCAGCCCCCGCCCACGACCTCCACCCAGGTGCGGCGCGCCGCCGCCCTGGTGAACTCGCGGACGTGCAGGCCCGCGCGCAGCCAGGCGTGCGGGAACGCGTCGCCCGCGTCCCGCAGCACCCGGCCGAACGCGTCGCGCTCCCGGTCCCGCGACGCCGCCGCCAGCTCCTCCAGCAGCGCCGCCGTGGTCAGCAGGCCCGAGTCGCGCAGGGCGGCCACGTCCCGGCCGGTCGACGCGACGCCCGCCACGGCCCGGCCGCCCAGGGTGACCCGGTGCAGCACGTTCTCCAGCGGACGCAGCGGCGGCGGCACGGACGGGCGGGCGTCCTCGCCGTCCGGCGGCAGGTCGTGGGTCGCGCCGCGCGCCACGTGCGAGCGCTGGATGCGGTCAAGGCCCAGGTCGGCGCGCCCCTTCAGGGCCGAGGGCAGGTCGACGTCGCCGGACAGGGCCAGCGCGACCGCCGCGCCGGGGCGCTCGGGCAGGAGCCTGGCCACGACCTTGACCCGCAGGCCGTCCGCGCCGGAGAGCACGCGCAGGTTGTCCCTGGTGCGCTCGTCCCGCGCGACCAGGTCGACGCACCCGCCGCCGACCTGCACGCGCAGCGCCGCGCCCACCGGCCCCTGCACGACGCCCTCGACGAACAGCAGCGCGTCACCCGGCGGGCGGTGCGCCTCGGGCCGGGCGGCGGCCCGGAAGGCCCGGTCCACCTGCTCGGCCAGCGGCTGCCGCCACAGCCCGGCCAGGGGCTCCTCGTCCCAGGTCGCGCCGGACGCGGCCACCGCGCGCACGGCCTTGCCCGCGCCCAGCCTGCGGTCCGGGGAGGCGGTGCCGCCGGACAGCAGCAGGCCGCCGCGGCCGAGCCCGGCCTGGGTCAGGCCGGACTCGCCGATCGCCACCGGTCCGCCCGCCGCCGCGACCACCCGCTCCCGGCCACCGGGCAGGATCGCCGGGACGGTCCACAGGCCGCCCCTGTCGTCCACCAGGTGGGTGACCACGCCCGCGTAGCCGGAGCTGGTCACGACCGGTTCGGTGCACAGCCCGTACAGGCGCAGCGCCCCGATCGGGCGGTACTCGCGGCGGGCGGTGCCGCGCAGCTCCGCCGGGTCGACGGGGACGCCCGCGCGCAGGTCGTGGCAGAGCAGCAGCAGCTCGACCAGCTCGGCGGTGAGCAGCTCGCGGTCGAACGAGGACGATCCCGCCCTCGCGTCCGCCAGCATCGAGGCGATCCGCAGGCCCGCCGACGACGCGCGGTGCAGGCCGGCGACGCGGGCGACGTGCACCGCCCGCAGCAGACCGGCCCGCACGACCGCGCCGCTGCCGGACGCGCCGGAGCGCAGCACGGTCGCGCACGCCTCCCACAGCACGGCGGCGGCGGAGCGCTCGTCCTCGCGGATCGGCGGCGGACCGGACTCCGCCACGACCTCCGCCACGGGGGCCGCGACCTCGGCCGGGGCTCCGGTGTCGGGGGCCTCGGCGACCTCGGCCGCCGCGACCGCGACGCCCCGGTGCAGGCACTTGGGCGCGAGCAGGCAGGTGCAGGTCAGGTCGTCGGCCGAGGCGAGCACCCCGCCGCGCAGCACCCAGGTGAGGGCGGTGTCGGCGTCCAGCTCGGCCCGCGCCCCGTCCCCGTCGACCACGACCTGCCAGGCCGCCGCCTTGTCGAGCGCGGCGTCGACCCGCTTGCGCAGGCGCGGCGGGAGGGCGTCGAGCACGTCGGCGACCACGGCGGGCGCCACCGGGGGCGGGGTCATCCGCGCACCTTCTCCCCGACCCAGCGGGCCAGCTCCTGCGGGCTCAGCGCGGCCACCGGCATCCCGGCGGCCACCAGCGAACCCGCGATCGACGTGGAGTAGCGGGGCTTGCCGGTGTCGTCCAGGCTCGCGCAGCCCAGCACCGTGACACCGGCGGACACCAGCTCCCTGACCTGCGCGGTGAGCGAGGCGACCGGTCCGCCCTCCTCGAAGTCGCTGACCAGCACCACCATCGTCCTCTCCGGCACGGTCACCAGGTCGCGGGCGTGCCGCAGCGCGCCCGCGATGTGCGTGCCACCGCCGACCCTGACCTCCAGCAGCAGCGACAGCGGGTCGGCGACCCGCTCGCTCAGGTCGACCACCTGGGTGGAGAACGCCAGGAAGTGCGTGGTCAGCGACCGCACGCCCGCGAACACGGACGCGGTGAGCGCCGCCCACACCGTGGACGCCTCCATCGAGCCCGACACGTCGACCACGAGGATCAGCCGCCAGTCGTTGGCCTTGCGGCCCCGGCTGCGGAACACCGGGCGCTCCGGGATGACCACGACCTTGCCCCGCTCGTCGCGGCGGGCCGTGGCCAGGTTCGCCCTGAGGGTGCGCGGCAGGTCGAGCTTGCCGCCGGGGCGGCGGGTGGGGAACGGCAGCTGCATCCCGGTCAGGGCGGGCCTGATCCGGTTGGCGAGCTGCTCGGCCAGCTCGCGGACCAGCCGCGCCACCAGCGGGCGCAACCGGGCGAGCGCGTCCTCGGAGAGGCCGCCCGCCAGGGACAGGACGTTGCGCAGCAGGTCGACCGAGGGGCGCACGGAGGTCGGGTCGATCTCCAGCGCGGCCTCCAGCCTGCCGCCCTCGGCGGCGGCGGCCAGGACCTCCTCGCGGACCCGGTCGCCGAACAGGGCCCTGAGCTCGTCGGACCACTCGCGCACGACGGGGAACGGGTCCCCGTCGCCGCCCGCGCTGCCCCCGAGCGACCCGCTGTCCGCGCCCTCGCCCCGGTCGTGGCCGTAGAGCTCGTCCAGGGCCGCGGCGTACCGGCCACCGCCCGCCGGGCGGTCGCCGCGCGCGCCGAGCAGGAGGCGCCAGCGCAGCACCGGGGCGAGTTCGGCGGGCGGGGTGGGCCCGGCCTCGTCCGCCCCGGCCGGGCCGAGGTCGGCGACGGCGGGACCGGTAGGACTGGCGGCACCGACGGCATCGGCGGCCCCGACAGGACTGGCAGGACTGGCAGCACCCTCGGGACCAGCGGCCCCGGCGCCTTCGGGACCGGTAGGACCGGCGGCGCCGGGAGTCCCAGCGCCCTCCCCGCTCGTGGGAGCGCTTCCACCAGGCTCGGGCACCGAGGTGGACACGCCGACCGCCATCGTGGTGGCCGCCGACGTGGTCGACGCCGGGAAGGCGTCGGCGGTCGCGCCGCCCGCAGCGGAACCGGTTGCCGCCGCAGCGCCACCCGCAGCAGCGCCACCCGCAGCAGCGCCACCCGCAGCAGCGCCACCCGCAGCAGCCTCCGCCGCGCCCGCGTCGCCACCACCAGCCGCAGCACCGTCCAGCCCGTGCAGCCGCAGCGCCTCCACAGCCTCCCGCTCGGCCCCCAGCCACAGCGCCAGCAGCTCCGGGTCCGGGTCACCGGCCCGGTCCACCCGCGCGCCGACCCGCTCCTGCACCACGGCCAGCACCCGCGCGCGGGCGGCCGGGCCGATGGTGGTGAACGCGCCGCGCAGCGCGGGCAGGCGGTCCAGGAAGGCCCGGTCGTCCAGGGACTCCACCCGGTCCAGCAGCGGTTCGAGGGCCTCGGTGGTCTCCAGCAGGGCGGTGGCCGCCGCGAGCACGCCGGTCAGGGCGCGCTTCAGCGCGTCCCTGCCCTCCGGGGTGCTCGCGGTGTCGATCCAGGACGCGACGCGCTCGCCCAGCTCGGCCGGTTCGGCCAGGCCCAGCAGGACCCTGGTGGCCCCGGCCGCGCCCGCGATGAGCGGGCCCGCGCCGTCCGCCAGCTCGCG
This sequence comes from Actinosynnema pretiosum, assembly GCF_002354875.1. GTDB lineage: Bacteria > Actinomycetota > Actinomycetes > Mycobacteriales > Pseudonocardiaceae > Actinosynnema > Actinosynnema auranticum. The sequence continues at coordinate 2,857,098 of NZ_CP023445.1, read as the reverse complement.
CAGCGCCACGGCCAGCCGCACGCCGGTGCCGTGCGCGTCGTGCCGCTGGCCCAGCTCGACCAGCGCCCGCGCGTCGGCCGGGTCGTCGGACCCGGCCAGGCCCTCCAGCTGGGCCACCGCCGCCGTCTCCAGGTCGCGGGACAGCACCGGGTGCCCGTCCAGCACCTCGCCGGGCGTGCCGGGCAGGTGCCCGGCGCGCAACCGGTCCAGCAGGGACAGCGCGGCCAGCAGGTCGTGCAGGGTGCCCGAGGTGGGCAGCACGGCCGCCGCGTCGTCCAGCAGCACGCCGACCACGTCCGGCAGACCGCACGCGGCGGCCTCGGCGAGGTCGGCGAGCACCTCGGCGGGGGTGTGGCCGCCGCCGCGCTCGCGCTCGGCGCGGCGGGCCATGAGCCTGCCGCGCGCCGCCAGCTCCAGGGTCGCCCCCCACATGCCCGCGACGGGCAGGGTGGCGGCCGTGGCGGGCGTCCACGCGACGGTCCACCGGGTGGTCAGCGCCTCGCCGCCGCCGACGCCCGCGGTCGCGGTCTCGCTGCCGTAGGGCACGCCGAGCGCGTCCAGCCTGCGCAGGGCGACCTCGCGGCGCGCGTCGAGCGGCGAGCGCAGCGGGTCAAGGCGCAGCTGCGCCGGTTCGGTCGAGCCCGGACCCGGCAGCCGCAGCTCCTCCACCAGGGCCTCCACGGCGGGGGCGAGGCCGGAGCGCGGGGTGCCGGGGGCGAGCAGGCCGAGCCGCTGGCCGACCAGCACGTCACCGGCGGCGCGGGCCACGACCCGGCCGCGGCCGAGTGGTTCGGCGTGGGTGAGCACGCTCTGCACCGCCTCCACCAGCTCGCCCCGGCCCGGCGCGGGCAGCCCGCGCAGCTTGGCCAGGTCGACCGCCAGGCGCAGCGCCTCGCGCGCCTCGCCGGGACCGGCCGGGTGGCCGAGCTCGCGCACGCGCGCGCAGATCCGCACGACGAACGCCGCCGCCGAGGCCTCCACGGCCGCCGCGTCGCCGCCCGACTCGTAGACGGCCTGCTGCCACTCCGGGTCGCGGATGCCCGCCGGGTAGCCGGAGCGCTCGTCCAGCAGCGCGAACCCGTACGGCACCAGCGAGGTCACCACCTCGGGCCCGCTGCCTGCCGGGCGGTCGCCGTCCGGGCCGCGCAGCAGGGCGGCGGCGTGGAAGGAGCCGATGACGGCGGCCGAGCGGCGCCCTGCGACGTCGGCGACGGCGTGCCGCATCCACTCCTCGCGGCGCAGGTCGAACCCGTCGACGCCGTCGCCGTCCGGGCCCTCCGCGTCACGCCGCAGCGCCAGGCCGACCAGCAGCGCGGCGCGGCGCACCGACTCGGGCGCCTGGCCGGGCGCGGCGGCCTCGACCAGGCGGTCCCACAGGTCGTCGCCGTCCCGCCCGGTGATCACCCCGCGCAGCGCGTCGGCCAGCGGGGTGCCGTGGTCGTGCCCACCCCGGTGGCCGTCGCCGCGCAGCGCGATGGGCAGGTCGCACGGCCGCACCTCGACGCCGTTGCGGCGCGCCCAGCGGATCGCGGCCAGCTCCGGGGAGAAGTCCGCGAACGGGTAGAACGCGAGCGAGCCGCCGTCGCGGGCCGCCCCGGACAGGGCGACCGGCGCGAGCAGGTCGGGGTCGGCCAGGTGCGGCAGCCACTCCCCCAGCTCCTGCGGCAGCTCCACCAGCAGGACCTCGGGGTCGGCGGCCTCCAGCAGCGCGGGCATCGCGGCGGCGAGCGCGGGCGAGTGGTGGCGGACCCCGATCAGCACGGGCTCGCGGTGGTCGGCCAGCCGGTCCGCCACCGCGCGGTCCGGATCAGCCTTCGAGGACGTCACGGAGTTCCCACAGCCGTCGCCAGGTGCGCGCGCCGGACTCGGCGCGCCGCCGCACCGCGCCGTCCCAGTAGCCGCGCAGCTTCGCCGCGTCCGCCGGGTCGTCCTTGCGCACCACGCCCAGCAGGTGGCCGGGCAGCAGGGACAGCGGGTCGCGGTCGCTCGGGAAGTACGCGTCGGCCAGGCCCAGCGCGGTCGCCACCGACACCGCCTCGGCGGTGCTCATGACCGTGGACGGCCGCTCGACCGCCCAGCCCTCGCCGGACACGCCGTCGCGCAGGTCGCGGAACGCGGTGACCAGCACCTCCAGCACCACGTCGTCCACGGCGAACGGCGCGCCGACCCGCTCCAGGGCGGACTTGGCCTGCCTGCGCACCAGCTCGGTCTCGGCGGCCAGGTCGCCGATCGGGCCGACCGCCTCGAAGTTGAAGCGGCGCTTGAGGGCGGCGGACATCTCCGACACGCCCCGGTCGCGCAGGTTCGCGGTGGCGATGACGGTGAAACCGGGGGCGGCGTGCACGGTGGCCGCGTCGGTGCCGGACAGCTCGGGCACCGCGATGCGGCGGTCGGACAGGATCGACACCAGCGCGTCCTGCACCTCGGGCAGGCAGCGGGTGACCTCCTCGACGCGGACCACGCCGCCGGTGCGCATCGCCGACAGCACCGGGGACGGCACGAGCGCGCGCGGGCTGGGGCCCTCGGCGAGCAGCATCGCGTAGTTCCAGCCGTAGCGCAGCTGGTCCTCGGTGGTGCCCGCGGTGCCCTGCACGGTCAGCTGGCTGGTGCCGGAGACGGCGGCGGCGAGCAGCTCGGACAGCATCGACTTGGCCGTGCCCGGCTCGCCGACCAGCAGCAGGCCGCGCTCACCGGCGAGGGTGACCACGGCCCGCTCCACGAGGGCGCGCTCGCCGACGAACTTCGGGCTGATCACCAGCCGCTTGGGCAGGCCGTCGGCCTTCGCGCCCTTGGGGAGGGCGAGCGCGTCGCCGCCGCTGCCCACGATGAACGTGACGACCGCGCGCGGGGTGAGCCGCCAGCCGGGTGGCCTGAGGCCGTCGTCGTGCGCCGCGAGGAACGCGAGCTCCTCGCGGTGGGCGTCCTCGGCTGGTTCTACCTGCCTGGCGGGGGCGGTGGCGGTCACCGGTGTCCTCCGGTCCTGTGCGGTTCTGGGGTGGGCGCGTCCCCGTCCAGCACGCGCTGCCAGGCGCGGGCGAACAGGTCGGCGACGGGTTCACCGGGCACGAGCGCGCCGGTGCGCTTGGGGGTGTCCGCTCGCGCGGGGTCGAGCAGGTCGGCCTTCCAGGTCTCCAGCGGCGGGTGCGGCTTGCCGGGGTCGACGACGGGGCCGGGGAGGAACAGGGCGCGGCCCGCGCGGGGGCGGCGCGCGGTCACCACCAGGTCGGTGGCGGCCAGCTCGGCGCGGGCGCGCTTGAGGCGGTCGGGCTTCCAGCCGGTCCAGCGGGCGGTGTTGGCGTCCGAGGGGTCGGGGAGCGCGAGGAGCTGGAGGTAGAGGACGGCGGCGTCGTGGGAGAGGCCGAGGGTGGCGGACACCTCGGTGACCAGGTGCGGGGCGGAGGTGGCGGGGTCCTGGAAGTGGGCGTCCGGGTCGGTGTCGGCGCGCGCGGCGCAGGCGGCGGTGAGGGAGTCCTTGGCGAGGGCTTCCAGGTGGGCGGCGACGCGCCAGCGGACCGAGGGGGTGTCGAACTTGGGGTGGGCGGCTCGGGCGCGGAGGAGTTCGAGCGCCTCGGGCAGGCTCGCGCGCAGCGGGGAGGCGGCCGGGAGGCGGTAGGCGAGCCAGGTGAGGGCTTCGAGGGCGGGGCCGAGGTGGTCGGCGGTGAAGCCGTCGGGGGTGGACTGGGGAGCCGGGGGCGCCGGGGGCGCGCTGGTGAGACCGGCCCTGGTCAGCGCGGCGCTGTTCAGGGCTCCGGCGGACGGGCGGGTGGCGCGGACGCCGAGGGGGCGGCGCGGGCGGTTGGTGGTGAGCCAGGTGGCGCTCGTGGGGTTGGCCAGGTCGGAGAGCAGGTCGGTGGAGCGCTCGCCGAACGCCAGGTGGGCGTCGAGCAGGACGTCGTCGGGCACCGGGAGGCGGCGCCCCCGCTCGGCCGTCCACGCGCGGGCGATCGCGGCGGTGTCCTGGCCGGTGGTCCACAGGGCGGTCGGGTCGTCGGGGACGGCGGCGGCGAGCAGGGCGCGGCGGAACCGGTCGGGGGTGCTGTCCAGCGCGCGCCTGGCCATGTCGGCCTCGGCGGTGGACAGGCCGATCAGGCGGCGGTCCGGCTCGGGGAGGAAGTGCTCGGCGGGGCCGTTGACGCCGGGCAGGCCGGCGAGCAGCAGCGCGGCCTGGGCGGTGCCGATGCCCGCGCGCTCGGCGAGGTCCTTCGGGGCGTCCGGGTTCCAGGGGGCGGGGCCGCGGTCGGCGAGGGCGGTCAGGAAGGCCAGGACCGAGGCGGGGGTGAGCGGGGTGCGGACCTCGCGGGCGTCGGCGAGGAGGGCGCGCGGGGGGAGCGCGAACTCGCCGGGGGTCCGGGTGAACTGGAGGCCTTCGACGCGGCAGGTGCCGTTGCGGCGGACGCGGCGCTCGAAGAACGCGACGAAGCCGTCGGCGAGCGGGGTGGCGCGGTGCGGCGGCGGGGCGAACCGGGAGGGCAGCTCGAAGGCGACGACCCGCCACCGCCGCGACCCGTCGACCAGGCCGGCGCGCACCAGGGCGCGCAGGAACCCGACGAGGGCGTCCCGGTGCGGGGGCGGGGTGAGCGGGGAGGCGGCCCGGTGCAGGAGAGCGCCGAGGTCGGGCAGCGCGGCGTGCCAGCCCGCCGGGGCCGCGGGCGGGAGGGGGCGGGAGTCGGCGGGCTTGGGGGCGCGACCACCGGCCAGGCGGGCGAAGCGCTGGCCGAGGGCGGTTCCGGCGAAGCCAAGGGGGAGGGAGGAGGCGGCGGCGGACGGGGCGGGTTTGGCCAGCTCCGCGCCGGGGGTAGGGGTGGGGGCGGCGGTGTCGGGCTCGGCCGAGGTGGGCGCGGCGGGACCGGACCCGGCGGCGGCAGGCGCAGCGACGTCGGGCTCAGCCGACGTGGACGCGGCGGGACCGGACTCAACGGCAGCAGGCGCAGCGACGTCGAACTTGGCCGAGGCGGGCGCGGCAAGACCGGACCCGGCGGCGGCAGGCGCAGCGACGTCGGGCCCGGCCGAGGCGGGCGCGGCGGGACCGGACTCGGCGGGACCGGACTTGGTGGCAGCAGGCGCGGCGGTGTCGCGAGTGGGCGGGGAACCGGCTGCGGTGAGGGCTGGGGCGGCGGTGGGAACTGCGGCTGTGTGGGTGTTGGCGGGGGCCGTTGGCGCTGCCGGAGCAACCGGAGCCGCCGGAGCAACCGGAGCCGCCGGAGTGACCGGTGCCGCCGGAGCCACTGGTGCCGCCGATGTCGCCGGAGTGGCCGGAGCCACCGATGCCACCGGAGCCACTGGTGCCGCCGAAGTGACCGGAGCCGTGGGGTCCGCGGTCTCGGGAGTTGTGGTCAGCTCGCCCAGGGCGGTGATCAGCTCGGTCAGGGGGCGGGTGCCCTGGTGGCCCGGCCAGTGGGGGCGGCCGAACCAGAACAGGCTGGCGGCCAGCGTGGTCTCGGTTGCCGCCGTTCCCGCCGTGGGCAGGGCGTTCGGGTCCGCGGTGCGGGCCGCCTCGGCGATCGGGGTGAACGCCCGGAAGCCCGTCAGCAGGGTCGCCGCGTGGCGGGCCAGCGCCGCCACGCCCGTGATCAGGGCCGGGTCGGTGACGGCGGGGAGCGCGGCCGTCACGGCTTCCGCCACCGGGTCGGGGTGGCCGGGGCGGGTGGTGGGCGCGGTGGTCGGGGCGGGGTGGGACGGGGTGGGGTGGGGCGGGGTGCCCGGCAGGGCGTGGTCGCCGTCGGACAGGGCCGCCGCGAGGATCGCCTCGGCCTGCTGCGCGGTCACCTCGCGCAGCGCGGCCGAACCGGGCTCGTCTCGTGGGCGCAGCACGTGCCACCACGCGAGGGGCGGCAGGAGCGGGGTGCCCGCGGCGTGGTGGCGGTCGTGGTTGAGGTGCAGTTCGGCGCGTTCCACCGCCTCCGCGTCCAGCAGGGTGAGCCTGCGGCAGTGCGGGGCGGACGGGCAGCGGCCCGCGTCCAGCACGGTCAGCCGCGCCCCGCCGGGGAGGTCGAGCAGGCCCAGCGGGGGTGGGGAGGTCGCCGGGAGGTGGGTTCGGGCGCCGGTGACGGACTCGCCGGTCCACGATCCGTCGCGGTTCCTGCGGAGTCGCCAGCCGTGCTTGCCGTCGCGCTCGCCCAGCGGGCTCCCGGTGGTGGCCGGGGTGGACGAGCGCAGGTCGGAGCGGGACAGGTCCAGGTCGGCGCCCTCGGCGACGAAGTCGGCGAAGAAACCGGGGAGGGGCGCGCCCGGACGGACCGCGGGCGGCGGGGCGGGCGGCTCGCCGGTGATCACAGGCCACGGGGTCGCGCCGGACGGGGAGCGGTGGGCCTCGGGAGCGGCGTCGGGGAGGCCGACCGGGGCGGGAGCGGGTGCTGCCGGGCGCTTCGCGCTCGGGGGGCGGGGGGTGTGCTCGGCGAGCACGGCGTCCGGGCCCACCAGCGCGCCCGCGTCGCCCCTGCGCAGCAGCAGCTCCGGCCAGTCGCCGCCCACCGCGCGGACGCCCTCGCCGAGGGCGTGGGCCGCCCGGTCCAGCGCGGGCCAGCCCAGCTCGTCCAGCACGCCCGCGCGCAGGGTCGCCGCCAGCGCGCCCGCGACGTCCGCGGCGGCCAGCGACTCGGCGGCCTCCGGGGCGTCCGCGAACACCTCCGGCCTGGCCACCGGGCGCACCCGGTCAAGCAACCTGGCCAGCTCGGGGAGGCCGCGCGGGAGGGGGTCGGACTGGGCGGTGATCCACCGGGTCAGCGCCCGGCGCAGGCCGGGGACGGCCAGCACCTCGCGCAGCGCGTCGGTGGTGGCCGGACCCCGGTGGGTGGTGGCGCGCAGGTGGGCGTGCACGGCCGCGCCCAGCGCGACGCCGTGCTCCGAACCCGCCAGCGCCAGCAGGTCGCGGCGGCCCGGCTCGGCGCAGGACAGCCAGCGGGCCAGCCGGTGCTCGGCGCCCACCGCGTCGGGCGGCCCGGCGACCAGGTCGAGTGGGACGCCTCGGGCCAGGAGCAGGTCCAGGAGGTCGAGCGCGGGGAAGTCCGGGGTCCGCACCGGCAGGGCGTCCGCCACGAGCCTGAGCGCCAGCTCCTCCACCAGGTCCAGCAGCGCCGGGACGCGCGCCGGACCGCCGCCGGTGGCCGCGATGACCCGCGACAACCAGTGCGCGGCCGGGAGCGGGGCGGTTCCGTCGGGGGTGGTGTACGCGGCGGTGGCGCCGCTGGCCGCCACCGCCTCCAGCCAGGCCGGGACCGCGTCCGGGAGCGCCGGGACGGCCGCCAGCAGGTGCGCCCTGGTCTCCAGGGCCCGCGCGGACAGCCGGGTCAGCGCGGCGTGGTGGTGGGTCCAGAACGACCGGGGAGCCCTGGTCGTCGCCGGGCAGGCCAGGACCGCCGCCAGCAGGCGCTCCTGCTCGGCCTGCGCGTCCGCGCCCGCCGCGCGCGCCAACCTGGCCAGCTCGGCGGGCATCGTCGGGTGCGGGGCCAGCCCCGCCCGGACCCGGTCCACGCACAGGGCGAAGAACGCCTCGTGCGCGCGCGCCCGGTCGGGGTGTTCGAGCAGGGACCTGGCGTGCGCGGTCAGCGCCTTCGCGGTGACCGCGCCCGCCAGCGAGAACTCCAGGAACACCGCCCGCGACCGGTCGAGGTCCACGGGCAGGGCGTGCTCGCGCTCCGCCTCCCGCGCCCGGTCGAACATCGCCGCCGCCGAGGTGGGGCTGCCCGCCGCGAGGAACACCCGGCCCGCCCGCTCGTGGAACACCGGCAGCAGGCTCGGGTCCACGTGCGCCAGCAGCTCCCCCAGCCGGGCGAACCCGGCCCTGGCCGCGCCCGGCCTCGCCCTGACCAGCGGGACCAGCCCGGCCGGGTCGGCGACCAGGTCCAGGACGTACTCGACGTACGCCGGGCCGCCCCCGGCCGACCGGTCCCCCGGTTCGGGGACGACGGCCCCCTCGACCGGCCGGACCCGCGTGGGCGGGGTGAAGCCGAGGAGGCCCGCCAGGACCTCCTCGGCCTCGGCCAGCGACTCCGGCACGAGCCGGACCACGACGCGGTCGCCGAGCACCGGGTGGGACCGGCGCCGGGCGGTGACCGCGTCGTGGGCGCCACCGGTCCGACCGCCGGGGGACGCCCCGGACGCGGTCGGACCGGTGGCGGGGGACGTCATCGGCGGCTCCCGGTGCGCAGCTCCTCGTAGGCCGGGGCGTCGCCGTCGAGCACGCGCCGCCAGGCGCGCTCGAACAGGGCCGCCACCGGCTCGACCGGGACGATCGCGCCGCCGCGCTTGGCCGGTTCGTAGCCGAAGGCCACGTCGAACATCGCGGCCTTCCACGTCTCCACCGGCAGGTGCGGCTTCTTCAGGTCCGACCAGCCGCCCGGCAGGAACAGCGACCGGCCCGCCCGCGCCCGCTTGGCGCTGAGCACCAGGTCGGTCTCGGCCAGCTCGGCGCGCGCCTTCTTCAGCCGCGCGGGCTTCCACCCGGTCCACCGGGCCGTGTTGGCGTCGGTCGGGTCGGGAAGGGCCAGCAGCTGGAGGTACAGCACGGCCGCGTCGGCGGACAGGCCGAACCGCTCGGCCGCCTGCTCGACCAGGTGCGGGACCGAGAACGCCGGGTCCTGGAAGAACACCTCCGGGTCGGTGCCCTCGGGCGCGACCGCCGCGCACAGCGCGGTCAGCCCGTCGGTGGCGAGCAGGTCGCCGCAGGCGATGACGTCCGACGAGTACGACTGCTCGGCCAGCGCCTGGAACACGGCCCGGTCCTGCGGGCGCACCCGCGCGGGCCACGCGATCAGGGTGCAGTACTCCTCGGAGGTGGTGACCACGTCCAGCCACCCCCCGTGGTTCGTGATCGCGCCGATCGTGCGGTCGGCGGTGATGCCGAGCATCTTCTCCACGGCCACCGTCTCACGCCACGTGCCGAGCTGGATCGCCAGGTCCCGGCTGGCGTTGCGGGCGCGCACCAGCTCCAGCGCGACGGGCAGCCGCGAGCGCAGCGGCGAGGCCGCGGGCAGCCGGTAGGCCAGCCAGGTCAGCGCCTCCAGGGACACCGTCAGGTGGTGGCCGGTGAAGCCCTCGCTCTCGCGCATCTTCAGGTTGTTCTCGACGATGTGCATCCGCGCGTCGGTGGTGAGCCACTCGGTGCGCTCGGGGTTGAGCAGCGCGGCGAGCGTGGTCTCCGGCGAGCGGCCGGTCAGCGACTTGCTGGCGTCCAGCAGCACGTCGTCGGGCACCTGCACGCGCCTGCCGCGCGCGTCCACCCACACCCGAGCGACGGCCTCGACGTCCGGGCCGCCCTCCCACAGCGCCACCGGGTCGGCGGGCACGGCGGCGGCGAGCAGCTCGCGGCGGAACCGCTTGTCGGTGTCGCGCAGGCCCTGCCTGGCGGCCTTGAGCTCGGCGGCGGACAGGCCGATGAGCTTGCGCTGCTCGGTGGTCAGGAAGTTCGCGCCCCAGGTCTCGATCTCGGGCATCCCGGCGAGCAGCAGCGCCGACACCGAGGTGCCGAGGCCGGTCAGCCCGGCCAGCTCCTCGGGGGCGTCGGCGCGCCACGGCGCGGGGCCGCGCTCGGCGAGCACGTCCAGGAACCGCAGCACGTCCGCGCCGGTCAGGGCGCCGCGCAGCTCGCGCGAGTAGGACAGCGTGGCCTTGGGCGGCAGGGCGAACCGGCCCGGCTCGGGGCTGAACTGGAGGCCCTCCACCAGGTAGGTGTCGTCCTCGCGGGAGCCGCTGTTGGTGGTGAACGTGGCGAAGCCGCCGCCCAGCGGGAGCACGGCGTGCTTGGTCAGCTGGGTCTTCACCGGGAGGTTGATCCCGACCACGCGCCAGCGGCCGGTGCCGTCGACCAGTCCGGCGTCGGCGAGCGAGCGCAGCAGCAGGACCAGGGCCTCCCGCTCCGGCTCGGGGGTGAGCGGCGAGGCCGCGCGGTGCAGCAGCGCGGGCAGCTCGGGCAGCACCTTGTGCCAGGTGGTGCTGTCCGGGTGCGGCAGCGCCTTCGCCAGGGCGGGACCGGCGGCGGCCTGCCCGAGCGCGGCGATCAGCTCGGGCAGCGTCGTCGCGCCGGAGTGGCCGGACCGGTAGCGGTAACCGCCGAACCAGTCGAGCGCGCCCTCGACGGCCTCCGCGCTCACGACCGGGCCGCTCGGGGCGAGCGCGTCCAGGTCGGTGGTGCGGGCCGCCTCGGCGACCGGCGCGAACGCCCGGTAGCCCACCAGCAGCTTCGCGGCCCGGCGCACCAGGTCGGACACGCCGACGACCAGCGCCGGGTGGGTCAGGCCGGGCAGCGCCCCGGCGACGGCCTCCGCGACCAGGTCGCGCGGGGCCTTCTCACCGCGCACGCGGCGCAGCAGCGCGCCCAGCCGCCAGCGGTGCGCGGTGGGCAGCTCGTCGCGCTCCTCCTTCGGCAGCGCGGCCTCGGCGACCGCGGCGGCGAGCAGGGCCTCGGCGGCCTCGCGGGTGACCGCGCGCAGCGCCGCCGAACCGGCCTCGTCGCGCGGGCGCAGCACGTGCCACCAGCCCATCGGCGGCATCAGCGGGGTGCCCGCCGAGTAGTCCGCGTGCTGCTGGCCGACGCCGTCCAGGGAGCCCACGACGACGCCGTGCTCGTCGAGCAGGTCGATGGTCCGGTAGTGCGACACGAGGGTGAGCTTGCCGCCACCGGGCAGGGCGAGCTGCCCGACCGGCGCGTAGCGCTCGCCGTCGGTCAGGTGCACCCGCCTGCCGTCGACGCCCTCGGCCAGCCAGGACTTGTCGGCCTGGCGGCGCACCCGCCAGCCGTGCAGGCCGTTCGCCTCGCCCAGCGGGCTGCCGGTGGTGGCCGGGACGGACGGGCGCAGGCTGCAGGAGTGCACGTTCAGCGAGGCGCCGTCGGCGGCGAAGTCCTCCAGGAACGCGGGCAGGCTCGCCCGGCCGAGCTCGCCGGTGGCCGGGTCGACCTCGACCAGGCCCTGGCCGCCCTCGGGCAGGGGCCCGAGGGCCCACAGGTTGGCGCCGTCGCCGTAGACCCGCCGGGGCGAGGGGATGTGCGTGTCGCCGCGCTGGAGCAGCCTGCCGCCGGTGAACAGGCCCGCGGGCGTGGTGATCGCGGGCTCCGGGGTGGAGCCGCCGTAGTAGCTGTTCTCGCGGTTGGTCTGGAAGATCTTGCTGGGCGCGTCGCTCCAGTAGCCCAGCTCCTCGTCCGGGCCCTGCCAGCGCACCAGCAGCGCCCCGTCGTGCCAGGTGCCGGTGGGCTCGAACGACCAGCGGTGGCGCAGGTCGGCGGGGATGCGGGCCTGGTGCTCGGCGAGCACCCCGTCCGGGCCGACGACCACGAACTTCTCGGCGCGGCGCAGCACCAGCACCGGCCAGGCCCCGCCCGCGAGGACGACGCCGGGGTCGTCCTTGATCTTCTCGGCCTCCAGCGCCCGGACGGCCTCCTCCAGGGCGGGCCAGCCCAGCTCGTCGAACAGGCCGGCGCGCAGCGTGTCGGCGAGGACCTGGGGGACGTCGGTGTCGGCGAAGGCCTGGGCGACCTCGGGGGTGTCGGCGAACACCTCGGGCACGGCCAGGACGCTCAGCTGCTCCAGCCGCTCCCCCAGCGCGGGCAGGCCGCGCGGGGCGTCGTCGGCGGCCCTGGCGGTGTTCCACGCGGAGAGCGCGGTGCGCAGGCCGGGCACGGCGAGCACCTGGAGCAGCGCGTCCACCGTGGTCAGGCCCTTGTCGGTTCTGGCGCGCAGGCAGTTGTAGACGCCGTCGCCGAGCCGGTCGACGAACCGGGAGGCGGCGACGGCGGCGAGGTCGCGGGCGCCGGGCTCGTCGTCGCCCAGCCAGGAGCCGACCTGGTAGTCGATGTCCCTGCGCTTGGGCTCGGCGATCGGGACGCCCTCGGTGAGCAGCAGGTCGAGCAGGTCGAGCGCGTAGAAGCGCCAGCCGAGCAGCAGGCGCACCTCGTGGCCGTCGGCGACGAGCCTCGGGGCCATGGCCTCGGCCAGTTCGAGCAGCTTCGGCAGGCGCGGCTGGGCGCCCCAGTTGCTGTGGCTGACGGCGATGACGTCGGAGAGCCACTCGGCGGCGGGCCGGGGCGCGGCGGGCGCGGTCTCCACCGGGTCGGTGTACGCGCGGGTCGCGCCGCAGGCGGTGACGATGTCCAGCCACAGCGGCAGCGCGGCCGACGCGGACGGCACGAACGTGAGCAGGTGCGAGCGCACCTCCGGGTCGGCGGTGGCCATGCGCACCAGCGCGGTGCGGTAGTGCTTCCAGAAGCCCTGGCCCGCGCGCGGGATCGAGGCGCTGTCGAGCAGGGCGGTCAGCAGCCGCTCGTCCTGCTCGGCCTGGTCCAGCTTCGCGGCCTTGACCAGGCGCTTGAGGTCCTCGGGCATCCCGGTGTACGGGGGCAGGCCGCCCCTGGTGCGCTCGACGCACAGGGTGAGGAAGCCCTCGTACGCCTCCACCGGGTCGGCCCGCTTGAGCAGCACCTTCGCGTGCGCCGACAGCGCCTTGGCGGTCAGCGCGCCCGCGAACGCGAACTCCAGGAACACCTCGCGGGTGCGGGCGTTGTCGACCTCGAGGTCGTGCACCTCCTCCGCCTCGCGCGCCTTGCCGAACATGGTGGCCGCGTAGGTGGTGTTGCCGTGCTCCAGGAACGCGCGGCCTGCCTGCTCGTAGAAGGTGGGCAGGAAGTGCGGGGCGGAGCGGCCGAGCATGTCGCCGAGGGCGGTGAACCCGTCCTTGGCGGCGCCCGCGCGGGAGCGCGCCATCCTGGCCAGGCGCTGCACGTCCTTGACGAGGTTGAGCGCGTGGTGGCCGTTGGCCGGGTCGTTGACCAGCGCCCACGCCGGGAAGCCCAGCGCCTCGCGCTTGCCGGTGCCCACGCCCTCCACGCGGGAGGGGGCGCTGAAGCCGAGGAACTCGGCGGTCAGGTCCTCGGCCTTGCCGAGCACGCTCGGCACGAGCTTGACGACCACGCGCTCGCCGAGCGCCGGGTGCCCGTAGTGGCGGGCGGTGATCGTGTCGCGGTCCTCACCGGTCGAGTCGGTGCCGGGCAGCACGGCTCCTGCGGTGATCATCCTGGCGGCGGTGGCGGTCACCGGTCTCCTCCGGTCGTGAGCTGGTCGTAGGCGGGCGCGTCCCCGGTCAGCACGCGCTCCCAGGCGCGGGCGAACAGGTCGGCGACGGGTTCGGCGGGCGCGATCACGCCCGTCGAGTGGTCGGGGTAGGTGACGCCGCCGTACAGCGACGTCTTCCACACCTCCAGTGGCAGCCGGGGTTTGCGCTGGTCGAGCCAGCCGCCCGGCAGGAACAGGGAGCGCCCGGCCCTGGAGCGCTTGCCGCCGACGACCAGGTCGGTGCCTGCGAGGGCGGTCCGCGCCTTCGTGAGGCGGGCGCGCTTCCAGCCGGTCCACCGCGCCACGTTCGCGTCGGTCGGGTCCGGCAGGGCGAGCAGTTGCAGGTAGAGCGCCGCAGCGTCGGCGGGCAGGCCGTGCCGGTCGGCGACCTGCTCCACCAGGTGCGGCGCGGAGAAGGTCGGGTCCTGGAAGTGCGCGTCCGGACCGGTCCCCTCGGGCGCGGTGACGGCGCAGGCGGCGGCAAGGCCGGGGTCGAGCGCCAGGCGCAGGCGGCCGACGTCCCAGCGGCTGTGGACGACCTCGGTGAGCGCGTCGAGCAGCGGCTGGTCCTGCGGTCGGAGCAGGGCCGGTCGCACGAGCAGGGCGCAGAAGCTGAAGTGCGAGCGGGCGACCTCCAGCCACTCCCGGTGCCTGCCGACCTCCCCGACCGGGCCGACCTCGACGCCGGTCAGGTCGGTGATCGCCTGGACGTCCTGGAGGTCGCGGAGCAGGAAGGCGAAGCCCTCGTGCGCCAGGCGCGCGCGGACCAGGTCGAGCGAGCGGGCCAGCGCGGGCCGCAGCGGCGAGGCGGCGGGCAGCCGGTAGGCCAGCCAGGCCAGCGCGCCGGGCGCCCCGGACAGGTCGTCGCCGTCGAAGGCCGCCTCGTCGGAGACCACCGGCTCGGCGTCCACGAGGGTGGTCTCGCCGTCGACGTGCAGCCAGCGGGCCAGGTCCGGGTTGAGCAGGTCGGAGACCCGGCGCCGCTCGTCGTCGTGCCACAGCTCGCGGTTGACCACGACCTGGAGGTCGTCGGGCAGCGACGCGCGCTTGCCGAAGGCGTCGGTCCACACCCGTGCGACGGACTCGACGTCCGGGCCCGCGTCCCACAGCGCCAGCGGGTCGGCGGGCACGGCGGCGGCGAGCAGGGCCAGCCTCCGGCGGGCGGACAGCGCGCCGAGGACCGGGCAGGCCGAGGCGGTCTCGGCGCTGCTCAGCCCGACCAGCGCGCGCTCGGCGGCGTCGAGGAACACCTTCGGCCGGAAGCGCAGGCCGGGCATCCCGGTGAGCAGCGCCGTCGCGGCCACCCGGCCCGCGCCGGTCAGCTCGGCCAGGGCGGGACCGGCGTCCGGCCGCCACGGGGCGGGCCCGCGCTCGGCCAGCGCGTCCAGGAACCGCAGCACGTCCGCGCCGGTCAGCGCGCCGCGCGCGGGGTCCGACTCCAGCAGGGCCATGCCCGGCGGCGGGGTGGGGCTGTCCGGTTCGCGGGTGAACTGGAGCCCGGTGGCCTGCATGACGCCGCCGCCCTCGTCCCGCTTGCGGTAGTGGACGACCAGGAAGCCGTCTGCCGTGGGCAGGGCGACGTTGGCCAGCGTGGTCTCCGGGCAGCGCACCACGACGGTGCGCCACCGGCCGGGCTCGTCGTGCATCCCGGCCTCGACCGTGGCGCGCAGCACCGCGACCAGGGCGGCGCGCTGGTCGGCCGGGGTGAGCGGGGACGCGGCCCGGTAGAGCAGCGCGTCGAGCGCGGGCAGGTGGTCGGTCCAGTAGTGGCAGGTCAGGGGCGGCAGCGGGGTCGGCTCGGTCAGCTCAGCGCTGGCCGCGCGCCCCAGTGCGGCGATCGCGGCGGGCAGGCCGCTGGGCGCCGGCGCGGTGGTGGCGCGGTACGGCTCCCGGAACCACGAGAGCGCGTCGTCGACCTGCCAGTCGGTGATCGTGGGCCCGGTCGCGGCCAGCGCCTCCGGGCCCAGCGCGCGGGCGGTGTCGGCGAACGCGGCGAACGCGCGGAACCCGGCGCGCAGCAGGGCGCCGCGGCGCACCACGTCGGCCACGCCCGCGATCAGACCGGGGTGGGTCAGGCCGGGCAGGGCGGTGGTGATGGCCTCGGCGAGCGGGATGGCCTGCCCCCGCGAGACGGCCGCGAGCCAGGCCTGCCGGTCGTGCTTGTCCAGCTCCTCGACCAGGCCCTCCTCGCCGACCGCGGCGTCGAGCATGGCGTCGACGGCCTCGCGGGTGACCGCGCGCAGCGCCGCCGAACCGGCCTCGTCGCGCGGGCGCAGCACGTGCCACCAGTCCAGCGGCGGCACGACCGGGCTGCCCGAGGCGTTCTCCTGGCAGGGCTCGTCGCCGAGCGCGTCGAGCCTGCCCAGCTCGGTGCCGTCGACGTCGAGCAGCCGCAGGCCGTTGTGCACGGCCATCAGCACGAGCCGCCCGCCCGAGGGCAGGTGCAGCAGCCCGGCCGGGATCTCGCCGATCTTCGGCCTGCGCAGGGCGCGGCCGTCGATCCCCTCGGCCGACCAGGAGCGGTCCGCCTCGCGGCGCACCCGCCAGCCGTGCAGGCCGTTCGCCGCGCCCAGCGGGCTGGTCGCGGTCTCGGGGACGGCGGGCCGCAGCTCGCAGGCCTCGTGGACCAGCCGGGCGCCGGTGGTGGCGAAGCCCTCCAGGAACGCGGGCAGGCTGGTCCGGCCCGCGTCGCCGGTGGCCGGGTCGATCTCGTGCAGGCTCCAGTCCCAGGCCTCGCCCCGGTAGGCCCACAGGGTCGTGCCGTCGCTCAGCGGGTCGGCGGTGACCGGGATGTCCGTGTCGCCGAGCTGCACGACCCGGCCGCCGGAGAACCGGCCGTCGCCGACCGCGATGGAGCCGCGCAGCGCGCCCGCGCGGTGGAACGGCGGTCGCCGGTCGGGCAGCGGGAAGGTGCTGCCGGGCGCGTGGCTCCAGTAGGCGCGCTCGCCGCCGGGGGCGTTCCAGCGCACCAGGAGCGAGCCGTCGTGCCAGTCGGCGCTCACCCGGAAGAACAGGCCGTGGCGCTGGTCGGCGGGGATGCGCAGCTGGTGCTCGTCGAGCACGCCGTCCGGGCCGACGACGACCAGCCGCTCGCCCCGGCTGAGCACGAGCGCGGGCCAGCCCTCGCCCGCGATCCGGGTGCCGTAGTCGCCGGGCGGGAGGGCCGCGAGGTCGCGGTGCGCCTGGTCGAGGGCGGGCCAGCCCAGCTCGTCGTACAGGCCGGCGCGCAGGGTGGTCAGGACGGCGCCCGCGACATCGGTGGCGGCGATCGCGTCGGCGGCCTCGGGCACGTCGGCGAACGCCTCGGGGATGCCGACCACGCGCAGCTCCGCCAGCCGCTCGCGCAGGGCGGGCAGCCCGTGCGGGCCGGGGCCGGGCGAGCGGGTGGTGATCCACGCGCCGAGCGCGGCGCGCAGGCCGGGGACGGCGCAGGCGGCGGTCAGCACGCCCGCGTCGACCACGTCGGCGCGCACGGCCCGCTCCAGGTGCACGACCAGGCCCTCGCCGAGGGCGTCGGCGAACTCGGAGGCGGCCAGGGCGCGCAGGTCGCGGCGGCCGGGGGCCTCGTCGGCGAGCCACTTGCCGACCGTGAGGTAGCTGTCGGGGTGCAGCGGGGGCGCGACGGGCACACCGCCCGCGAGGACCAGGTCGAGGACGTCGAGGGCGTGGTTGCGCCAGCCGCGCAGCAGCTCGACGGGGTGGCCGTCGGCGCGCAGGCGGGGCAGCATCCGCTCGACGAGGTCGAGCAGGGCCCGGGAGCGGGGGTTGGGCTCCCAGACGGGGTGGGCGGTGACGACGGCGGTGGCCAGCCAGTGCGCGGCGGTGACGGGGAGCGGCGGGCCGTCCGGGTCGGTGAGGGCGTCGGCGGCGCCGGACTCGGTGAGGACGTCGAGCCAGGTGTCGAACGCGGCGGCGTCGGCGGGGATGAACTCCAGCAGCCTGCGCCGCACGTCCGCGTCGGCGCGCGCCAGGTCGACGAGCGCGGGCCGGTAGGACTTCCAGAAGCCGGCGTTCGCCCTGGTGACGGCGGTCGTGCCGAGCAGGGCGGACAGCACGGACCGCTGCTCGGCGCGCTGGTCGAGCTTGGCCGCCTTGGCCAACCGGTTCAGGTCCTCGGGCATCCCGGCGTACGGGGGCAGCCCGCCCTGGGTGCGCTTGACGCACAGCGCGCGGAACAGGGCGTAGGAGGCGGCCGGGTCGCCCCGGCCGACCAGGCCCCTGGCGTGCGCGGACAGCGCCTTGGCGGTCAGGGCGCCCGCGAACGCGAACTCCAGGAACACCTCGCGCAGCCGGTCGTGGTCGACCGCCAGGTCGTGCACCCGCTCGGCCTCGCGGGCCTTGCCGAACAGCACGGCGGCGAAGGCCGGGTTGCCCGCGGCGACGAACGAGCGGGCGGCCTGCTCGTAGAAGGTGGGCAGGAAGTGCGGGGCGGAGCGGCCGAGGCGCTCGCCGAGGGCGAGGAACTGCTCCTTGGCCTGCGTTGGCCGCCCGGACGCCTGCCGCGAGACCCGCTCCAGGTCCTTGACCAGGGCGAGCGCGTGGTGGCCGTTGGCCGGGTCGTTGACCAGCGCCCACGCCGGGAAGCCCAGCGCGACCCGCTTGGCCCGCCCGACCGCGCGGACGCGCTCGGGGGCGGGGAAGCCGAGGAACTCGGCGGTCAGGTCCTCGGCGCGGCCCAGCTCCTCGGGAGCCAGCCGGACCACGACGCGGCCTTCGGCGCCGGGGTGGCGGTAGTGGCGGGCCGTGGTGGTCGCGGACTGGTCGGGCCACGGCTGCTCGGTCCCGGACCGGTCGGTGTCGGACCGGCCGGTGTCGGGCTGCCCGGCCCCGGCTCCCAGCGGCAGGACCGCGCCCGCGGCCAGGAGCGCGGCCGGGTCCGTCACGACTGCCCGTCCTTGTCGTCCACGACGCGGCCCGCGTGGATCGCCGAGGCCATGCGCATCCCCTCGGACCAGGCGACCGGGCCGACCTCGGCGAGCGGCACCGACGTGCCGTCCTCCAGCGCCCACGCCAGGTGACCGGTCCAGGTCTCGCCCTCCGGGTAGTCGGAGCCGAGCCAGAAGCGGGCCTCCACGACCCGGCCGCCCTCGAACGCCGCGTAGACCGCGTCGCCGCCGCGCACCGGGTAGCCGAGCGTGCGGCAGCGGCTGAGGGCGTGGTTGAGCTGCTCGAACTTGCCGCCCGCGAAGTCGTCGACGGCGTTGCGGCCCTCGGGGAACGACTCGGGCTTGACGAAGGTCTGCCGGAACAGCTGCTGCGCCTTCTGCTCCACGCCCAGCTCCGCGCCGAACTCGCGCAGCTCCTCCAGGTCCGCCAGCAGCACCGGGTGCGGGATGTCGACCGCCTCCGGGGACAGCCGCAGCGTCTCGCCGTCGAGGTTGACCACGCCGAGCCCGCGCTCGGGGTCGGCGTCGCGCAGGAACCCGGTCTCGCCGTCGGCGGTGACGACCAGGTCGCGCAGCGCGCTCGCCCACGCCTCGTCCGCCCACACCTCGGCGAGCAGCGCGGTCGGCACCGGCAGCGAGCGCACCATCCAGCCGTCCACGGTGGACAGGCACTCGGCCTCGTGCCTGGTCAGCCACTCGGTCAGCTGCCGCAGCTGCACGACCTGCGGATCGTCCTTGATGGACGCGGGCACGGAGGACAGGACCTTGCCCTTGGCGTTGCGGCACTGCACACGCCCGTTCTCCCCAAGCCGCACCTGGTACCCGGACGCGGCGTCGAGCCAGCCCACGTTTCCTCCCTGCGTTGTCGGTCTTGCGGTGTGTGACGTCGGTGTCGACGTGATGTGGCGGACGTTAGCGATGGGGTCCGACAAAAACCGTCGAGCGTGTTGTTCCCAACTGGCCGTAACGCCGCCGACCTCGGTCGAGCTCCACTTCGGACGCGAGCGCGGGCCGGTTCGTTCCCAGGGTGGGGATGATCTTCGGGAGGGGCGGGTGGGATGGGGACGGGGCGGGGACCGGGGTGGTCGCGGGCGTTGGCGGGGGCGGTCGCGGGTGGCCCGCGAGGTGGTCCGTGCGCCGTTGGCGAGGCGGGCCGCGCGCTGCTCGCGAGGCGGGCCGCGCGCCGCCAGCGGGGTGATCCGCGCGCTGCCAGTGGGGGGCCGTGTGCTGCCAGCAGGGTGGTCCGCAGGCGGCCAGTGGGGGTCCGCAGGCGGCCAGTGGGGGTCCGCAGGCGGCCAGTGGGGGTCCGCAGGCGGCCGGGGTCGTGATCCGGAGGCTGCCAGCGCCGTGGCCCGCACGCGGGCAGGGCCGTGGTCCGCCAGCGGCCGGAACCATGGCCCGCACACCACCCGCACCGTGATCCGCAGGCGGTCAGCGCCGTGGTCCGCGCGGCGGCCGGAGCCGTGTTCGCGGGCGGCTCGCGCCCTGGTCCGCCCGCGTCCAAGGCCATGGCCCGCACGCCACCCGCGCCGTCGTCCGCACGCGCTCAGGGCCGTGGTCCGCGCGGCGGCCGGAGCCTTGTTCGCGGGCGGTTCGCGCCCTGGTCCGCCCGCCGTCCGGAGGGCTGTCGCTGCGCCTTTGGGTCCGCCACGATCGGGGAATCCGGAGCACGACGGGGTGAGTGCGAGGAGGCTGCGATGGGTCTGCTGGACGGAGCGGAGTGGGCGGGGCGGTTGTTCACCGGGGAGTGGGTCCCCTCGGAGGCGCGGCCGGTGGTGGAGCCCGCGACCGGTGAGCGGTTGGGCGAGGTCGGGGTCGCCGGGGTCGGGGAGGTCGCGCGGGCCGGGGACGTGGCGGCGGGCGCCGGGCGGGCGTGGGCCGGGTTAGGGGGGTTCGAGCGGGCCGCGGTGCTGCGCCGGGCGGCGGCGCTGTTCGAGGAGCACTCGGACGAGATCGCCGGGTGGGTGGTGCGGGAGGCCGGGTCGACCCGGTTCAAGGCCGGGGTGGAGGTGTCGGCGGCGGTCGCCGAGTGCCTGGAGGCCGCGGCGCTGGCCACCGCCCCGCACGGCGAGCTGCTGCACTCGCCCGCGCCGAGGCTGAGCGTGCGGCGGCGGGTGCCCTCGGGGGTGGTGTCGGTGATCTCCCCGTTCAACTTCCCGCTGGTCCTGGCGATCCGGTCGGTGGCGCCCGCGCTCGCGCTGGGCAACGCGGTGCTGCTCAAGCCCGACCCGCGCACGGCGGTGTCCGGCGGGGTGGTGCTCGCGCGGGTGCTCCAGGAGGCCGGGCTGCCCGAGGGGGTGCTGCACGTGCTTCCCGGCGGGCGCGAGGTCGGCGAGGCGGTGGTGGACCACCCGGCGGTGCGGGTGGTGTCGTTCACCGGGTCGACGGCGGCCGGGCGCGAGGTGGGGGCGCGGGCGGCGCGCGCGCTGACCAGGTCGGTGCTGGAGCTGGGCGGGAACAGCGCGCTGGTGGTGCTGGCCGACGCCGACCCGGCGCAGGCGGCGGCGTGCGGGGCGTTCGGGAGCTTCGTGCACGCCGGGCAGGTGTGCATGGCGGTCGGCAGGCACCTGGTGCACGAGTCCCGGTACGACGAGTACGTGGAGCTGCTGGCCGGGCGGGCGGAGGGGTTGCGGGTCGGCGACGGGCACCGGGACGAGGTCGAGCTGGGGCCGCTGATCGACGCGCGGCAGGCGGACCGGGTCGCCGACCTGGTCTCGCGCAGCGTCGCGTCGGGCGCGCGGGTGGTGGCGGGCGGCGGGCGCGACGGGCTGTTCCACCGGCCGACCGTGCTGGCGGGCTGCGCGGACTCGACGCCCGCCTACCGGGAGGAGGTGTTCGGGCCGGTGGCGTGCGTGCGGCCGTTCCGGGACGTGGCGGAGGCGGTGCGGCTGGCGGCGGACAGCGAGCACGGGCTGAGCCTGGGCGTGGTGACCGGGGACGTGGCGGCCGGGCTCGCGCTGGCCGACCTGGTGCCGAGCGGGGCGGTGCACGTGAACGACCAGACGTTCAACGACGACGCGAACGCGCCGTTCGGCGGGGTCGGGGCGTCCGGGTTCGGGCGGGTCGGCGGGGTGGCGGCGAACTCGGAGGCGTTCACCGAGACGCAGTGGGTGACGGCCCGGCGAGCGGTGCCGGGCTTCCCGTTCTAGGCGCGCGACCCGGCCAAGGCGCGCGGCGGGGCGGCGGGGCGGGCCCCCTGACCAGCGCCGCGCCCGATGCCCGGCGCACCGGGACACGGCACGGGCCCTGGCCGGCGCGTGCCCCGATCCCCCCGCACACCGGGAGGCGGCGCGGGGCCCTTGCCCAGCGCCGCCTCCCGGTTCCGGGCACGCCGGGGCGCGGCGCTCGCGTGGCGGGCACCGCGTCCCGGAGCAGGTGGCAGGTGGTCGGTGGCCGATGGCAGGTGGCCGGCGGCCGGCGGCCAATGGCCGGTGGTCGGTGGTCGGTGGCAGGTGGCAGGTGGTCGGTGGCCAATGGTCGGTGGCCGGTGGCCGGTGGCCGGTGGCAGGTGGCCGGTGGCCGGTGGCAGGTGGCCGGTGGTCGGTGGCAGGTGGCCGGTGGCAGGTGGCCGGTGGCCGGTGGCCGGTGGCAGGTGGCCGGTGGTCGGTGGCAGGTGGCCGGTGGCAGGTGGCCGGTGGCAGGTGGCCGGTGGCCGGTGGCAGGTGGCCGGTGGCCGGTGCGGTGGCCGGTGGCAGGTGGCAGGTGGCCGGTGGCCGGTGGCAGGTGGCCGGTGGCCGGTGGCCGGTGGCCGGTGGCAGGTGGCCGGTGGCCGGTGGCCGGTGGCAGGTGGCCGGTGGCCGGTGGCAGGTGGCCGGTGGTCGGTGGCAGGTGGCCGGTGGTCGGTGGCAGGTGGCAGGTGGTCGGTGGCAGGTGGCCGGTGGTCGGTGGCAGGTGGCCGGTGGTCGGTGGCAGGTGGCCGGTGGTCGGTGGCAGGTGGCCGGTGGTCGGTGGCAGGTGGCAGGTGGTCGGTGGCAGGTGGCCGGTGGTCGGTGGCAGGTGGCCGGTGGTCGGTGGCAGGTGGTCGGTGGCAGGTGGCAGGTGGTCGGTGGCAGGTGGCAGGTGGTCGGTGGCAGGTGGCAGGTGGTCGGTGGTCGGTGGCGCGGTCAGTAGATGACGTACAGGTCCCAGTCGAGCCAGCCCTCGGAGCACAGGTAGCGCTTCCAGGCCCCGACCTCCTGGCCCCGCTTGCCCGCGTCCTCGCACTCGCTCCGGTTCCAGTAGTCGTCCACGAACGACCACTCCCCCTCGGCGCGGGTCGATCCGGGCGCGGACGGCGCGGCAGTGGCGGGTGCGGCAGTGGCGGGTACGGCGGTGGCGGGTGCGGCGGTGAGCGCACAACTGGTCAGCGCGGCCAGCACGAGTGCCGCGGCGCTGCGGGTGGTGGTTCGCACGGCGATGTCCCCCTCGAGATCGCGTGAGGCCGCGCGGCGCGGTCGCCGGGGCCGCCACCCAGGTTATTCGAGGTGACTTGGAAAAGTCGTCACTCGAAGGGGTCGACCTGTGACCGCGCGCAGTCGACCTGCAGGGCCGTGCCGCACGCGCCTTGTGTCGCGACGGGCGCAGGGGGTGTGGGGTGTGGCCCAGCGCGGACGCGGGCGGCACGGCGTAGCGCGCGGGATCACGTGCTCCCGCGCACGTGTTTAGAGGAGGGCCGGACACGCCGCTGAATACCACCACCTTCGGCTTCCCGAAGACCGGACCGCCCGTTCGGGAAAACCTGTTCCGCACCCGAACCGGGACCCCGCGCGCACCCGGCGGATCCGAACGTTGTCGCCGTCGGCACGGCGAACGCGCGGAGGACCAGTCAGATGCGGATCATCCACAAGGCCCTCGTCGGCGCGCTGGTGGCGCTCGCCGCCGCGCCGCTCGCGCTGGTCCCCGCGCGGGAGACGGTGCTCGTGGCCGCCGAGGCGATCCTGGCGGGCCGGAAGCTGACCACGTCCGGTTCGGTGGCGTGCACCGAGGCCGGGTACGAGCGCCAGGCGTGGAAGCTGAGCGCCGCGTACACCTGGTACTACAACGGCGGCGCCGCGCCCGGCAGCGTGAAGTCCACCGCGCTCGCCGCGATCACCGCCGCGACCGGCAACGCGGCCTCGGGCGCGAACCGCTGCGGCAAGACCGGGACCGCCGCCGCGCAGCAGAGCTACGCGGGCGAGACCACCAAGCTGTCCGCGCAGGTCGACTCGTACGGGCGCTGCCGGGGCAACGACGGCAAGTCGGTCACCTCGTGGGGCGCGATGCCCGGCAGCATCCTGGCGATGACCTGCACGTACTACCGCAGCACCGGGGTCGTGATCGCGTCGGACACGCTGATCAACACCGCCAACACCTGGTTCACGACCATCCCGGCGAACTGCGCCAACGCGTTCGACCTCCAGTCCACGATGACCCACGAGCGCCTGCACACGCTGGGCCTGGCGCACGTGAGCCAGTCCGCGAACCCGACCGCGACGATGAGCCCGAACAACGCCCCGTGCAACACCGAGAAGCGGCTGCTCGCGCTGAGCGACTGGACGGGGCTGACCCAGCTCTACGGGGTCAAGAAGTAGCCCCCTCCGCAGTCGCCTCCGCGGCCACCCCGAGCAACCGCCGCCTGAGGTGCCGCTGCTCGGCGAGGTTCGTGGTCACCGCGATGGCCCGCCGGTACGCGTCCGCCGCCTCCCCCGCGCGCCCGGACTGCTCCAGCAGGTGGGCCCGCACGGCGTCGAGCCGGGGCAGCCGCGGGTGCTCGGCCGCGAGCGCGTCCAGCTCGCCCAGCGCGACCGCGCTCCCGTCCACCACCGCCTGCGCCACCACCCGGTTGAGGGTGATCGTCGGGTTCCCCCGCCCGGTCACCGCCTCCAGCACCCGGTACAGCGCCAGCACCTCGCCCCAGTCGGTCGCCTCCGCGCTGCGCGCCTCGGCGTGCAGCGCCGCGACGCACGCCTGGAGCAGGTACGGGCCGGGCCGGGCGCCCCGGACCGCGCGCTCGACCAGCGCGGCGCCCTCCCCGATCAGGTCCCGGTCCCAGAGCGCGCGGTCCTGCTCGTCCAGCGGCACCAGGGCGCCGTCCGGGCCGACGCGCGCCGGGTGCCTGGCCTCGGTGAGCAGCATCAGCGCCAGCAGCCCGGCGACCTCGGCCGACGACGGCACGGCGCGCAGCAGCAGCCTGGCCAGGCGGATCGCCTCGGCCGCGAGGTCGGCGTCGCGGGGCGGCGCGCCGGTGGTGGTGTGGTGCGCCTCGGTGAACATCACGTACAGCACGTCCAGCACCGGGGTCACCCGCTCGTCGGCGGGCCCCGGCTGCGGCAGGCCGAGCTCGGCGACCTTGCGCTTGGCGCGGGTGATCCGCTGGGCGATGGTCGGCTCGGGCAGCTGGTAGACGTTCGCGATCCGCGCGGTGCTCAGCCCGGCCACCGCCCTGAGGGTCAGCGCGACCTGGCCAGAGCGGGGCAGGCCGGGGTGGCAGCACATCAGGAGCACCAGCAGCGAGTCGTCGTCCTGCCCGGCCCGCGGCGGCTCCGGGGCGAGCAGGGCCGCGCGCGCCTCGCGCGAGCGCCGCCTGGCGTCCCCGCGCGCGTGGTCGGCGTACCGGCGGCGGGCCACCGCGACGAGCCAGGCCAGCGGGTCGTCGGGGAAGCGCTCGGGCCACTGGCGGTGCGCCTGGAGCAGCGCCTCCTGGACGGCGTCCTCGCACAGGTCGAACCCGGCGCGGCCGTGCGCGCGCAGCAGGGCCGCGAGGGCCCGCGGCGCGAGGTCGCGCCACAGGCCCTCGGCCACCGGGGTTCCGGCGCTCACGCGTCCCCGAAGTCGGAGAACATCACCGGGCGCAGTTCGAGGGCCAGGCCGGGGACGCGCGCGTCCGGGATGCGCTTGGCCAGCTCGACGGCCCTGGCCTCGTCCTCGACGTCGACCAGGTAGTAGCCGCCCAGGAACTCCTTGCTCTCGGCGAACGGGCCGTCCGTCACCTCGGGCCCGTCGACGCCCGCGCGGATCACCTTGGACCGGCTCCGGTCGGCCAGCGCCTGGGTGCCGACGAACTCGCCGCTGGCCTTGGTCTCGGCCATGAACGCGGCGTGCCCCTCCTGGATCTCCCGCTGCTGCTCCTCGGTGAGCTGCTCCAGCACCGCCGAGTCGATCTGCATCATGATGAGGTACTTCACCGTTCGGCCTCCTCGTGGCGGACCACCCGTGCGGCAGTCCACCACGAGGTCGCCGCCGCACCGCCGGGCACGACACCTCGGGCCGAAAGATTTCCGCTCAGCAGTTCCGCACGCCGGTGACGATCCCCCACACCACCCCGTACCGCTGCCACGAGGGCGCGGCGGGCATGTGCCAGCTGGAGCCGCCGACGAAGTACATGGTCGAGCGGGTGCCGGGGGTCTGGTTGTCCTGCCAGGAGCCGACGCTCAACCACGGGACGTGCTGCCACGCGCAGGAGTACAGGGCGAGGCTGGAGCCCTGGCCGTCCTCGCGCTCGTAGGCGCAGAACCAGCCGAAGTCGACCCACCCGTTGCGGCAGTGGTCGACCTGCCCCGCCAGCGACCGCGAGCGCTCCTCGCCGGGCACCACGACGGTCAGCACCGCCCCGTCGCGCTCGACCCGGTTCGGCGCCACCTGTCTGCCGCCCCACCGGGCCAGGTAGCCGTCCACCTCGTCCTGCAAGCGGGTGCTCTGCTGCGCGCTCAGCCCCGACGCCCTGGCCTGGGCCGCGAACCCGGACGCCGCCGAGGCGGTGGGCGCGGCGCCCAACCCCAGCAGCAGCAGGAGAACACCGACGACCGCGAACCTGCTCCTCGGTACCACCGCACCCCCAACCGGAGGGCGACGGCCGGGGCCGCCACCGCTAGCGAGGACGGCGCCGCTGGTGGCGCCGGCAATTCGGACCGTAGCAAGCAGCGGAGGGCTACGTGGTGACACCTTCAGGTGTACATCCATTGCGACTGAATGGATTACCGCACCGAGGTCAGACGCCGGAGCGCAGTTGGCCGCGCAGCGCGCCGTCGGGGAAGTCCTCGTCGTGGACGGTGACGTGGAAGCGCTCCGGGAAGTCCTCGATCTCGCGCACCAGCTCGACGTCCAGGGTGAAGCAGCGGGTGAACAGCGCCTCCCCGCGCGGCGGCTCCAGCGACAGCAGCAGCGGCCCGTTCCGCCCCTCCGCGCCCCGCCGCAGCTGGACGTCGGTGGGCGGCAGCACGCGGCGCAGGTTCACCGTCGCGCACAGCTCGCCCTCGGCGGAGTCGTCGCGCAGGCGCAGCTTCGCGCTGCCGTCGCCGTCCTCGTCGCCGGGTCCGGGCACCACGTCGGCGCCCACGAGGTCGGCTCGGCGGTGCGTCCACCCGGCGTCGGCCTGGGCGGCCCCGAGCGGCGCCAGCGCGGTCAGCGCCAGTGCCAGCGCCGCCGGGGCGGCCAGTCTGCTGGAGAGAGCCACAACGTCCTCCACGGGTAGGGGGATTTCCGGTCTGCCGAAGCTAGACCGTTCGGCGCAACCGGTTCACCCCCTACACCCGTGCGGGTGAGGTCACCAGACCAGGCTCAGGTCCACGTCGGCGGCCCGCACGTACGCGACCCGGTGCCCGAGGAAGACCTGGTGGTACCGGTCCTGCCCGCTGACCACCACGCGCGGCCCGTCCCAGGTCTGCGCGAAGTAGTAGTCCACCGGCGGGTCGACGTCGCCGACCGCGTAGCGCTGCCCGGCGGGCATCGCGTACTGGAGCGGCAGCACCGGCTGCGGCGGCACGCCGGTGCCCGCGTACGCCGCCTGTTCGGGGTACGCGCGGCCGTAGACGGGGACCTGGGCCAGGCCCGGTTTGGGCGTCACCACCAGCGCCGGACCCGACGGGCGGCCGGGCCGGGGCGCGGGGGTGCGGAACCAGGACTTCTGCCCGAGGTACCAGATCGCGGTCCACCCGTCGCGCCGCTCGGCGACCGCGAACCGCTGCCCGGCGTCGATCCTGGCCCCGATGTCGCTGACCGCGCGGGTGCTGGGCGAGCCGTCCGGGCGCAGGCCGACGTCCGCGACGAGCGGGGCGTCGTCGGAGGGCTCGGTGTGCAGCAGCAGCGAGGTGGAGCCGCGCGACGGGCAGTCGACGCCCGCGCTCTCGCACCCGGTGAAGCGCGGCCGGTTGGCGGCGAAGTCCGGGTTGGGCACGACGGAGCCGGAGTGCGGGGCGCCCCACGTGGGCAGCGGCGCGCCGAGCAGGTCGAAGTAGTGCGACCAGTCCCAGTAGGGACCGGGGTCCCAGTGCATCCCGGCGACGGTTCCGGGCGTGGTGCCGGGGACGTTGTCGTGGCCGAGGATGTGCGCGCGGTCGAGCGGGACGTCGTACCGGTCGGCCAGGTAGCGCACCAGGCGGGCCGAGTTGCGGTACATGGCCTCGGTGTACCAGCTGCCCTGCGCCGCGTAGCCCTCGTGCTCGATGCCGATGGCGTGCGAGTTCACGAACCAGTTGCCCGCGTGCCAGGCGACGTCCGCGTTCTCCACGTGCTGGGCGACGTGCCCGTCGCGGGAGCGGATCGTGTAGTGCCAGCTGACGTACGTGGGGTCCTGGACGAGGTCGAGGGTCTGCTCGTACGAGGTCTCGGTGTCGTGGATGACGATGTAGTCGATCGACAGGTCGTTGGGGCGGTTCGCCTGGTCGTGGTTGCCGTACGCGCCGGGGTCGCTCGGGTCGTGGTTCTCGTACGGCGCGGGCACCCACTCGCAGCCGAGCCGGGCGGGGCACTCGGCGCCCGCGCGCGGTTGCGGCAGGCCGAGCGCGTCGAGCGCGGCGGTGTCCGGGCGGACGTCGGGGTGCGCGGCCAGGGTGGTGGTGTCGCCGGTGTCGGTGACGCGGGTGGCCCCGTCGCGGACGACCTCGTAGACGTCGTCGGCGAAGCGGCGGGCGGTGGCGTCGTCGTCGGCGCCGCTGTAGCGGGCGACGGCGGCGTACCAGGAGCCGAGGTCCTCGCCCGCGTCGCCGCGCAGCGAGGCGAGCAGGGCCGCGCCGCCCCGGATGTTCTCCCGCCGGTCGGCCCGCAGCCGGGCGGGGTCCTGGTCGGTCAGCTCGGCGGCCCGCGCCAGGGTGCCGGGGCGCCCGGCGGCGGGGTCGGCGTGGCCGTCGACGCCCAGCGGCCGGGACGGGTCGCCCCTGGGGTCCTCGGTGTCGTGGTGCTCCCCCGGTTCGGCGGGGACGGCGTCGGTGAGGTGCATCGGCCCGTAGCCGCCCGCGCGGCTGGGCGAACCGGCGTGCGAGTCCCAGCGGGAGCCCAGGTAGGCGACGCCGAGGAGCACCGGCTCCGGGACCCCGAACTCGCGCGCGGCCTCGGCGTAGTCGGCGTTGCCCGACGCGGCGAAAGCGTTGCCGGGCGCGGTGACCAGGCCGGTGACGAGCAGTGTTGCGGCTAACGCGGCGGTGGCCGGTCGCATGGTCGTCCTCCGTTCTCGGATCGCCAAGCTTCCACCCCGCGCCCACCGTGTGTAAACAGGCTTCACCTGCGGGTCACCGGCGCGTCGTCGAATGCGGCAAAAGAAATTCACCACATATACGACATTGTGGGGTATTCCTCACAAGCGCGCGCTGTTACCCATTGAGAGGTCCCCTGCTTCCCTCCTCACCGGAGAGGCCACCCCCATGCGCGCACCTCGGGCCCTGATCCCCGTCCTGCTGGCGCTGCTGGCGAGCACGCTGCTCGCCGCGCCCGCCCAAGCCGCCGCGGGCAAGTACGTCGCGCTCGGCGACTCGTACACCACCGGTCCCGGCACACGCACCTACGACAACCCCAACGACCCCTGCCGCCGCGGCCCGCTGTCCTACCCCCGGCTGTGGGCGGCGGCCAACCCCGGCACCGCGTTCGTGGAGGCCGCCTGCTCCGGCGCGGAGGTCCCGGAGGTGCTGGCGAACCAGGTACCGCTGCTGACCCCGGACACCACGCTGGTGAGCGTGCAGGTGGGCGGCAACGACATCGGGTTCACCGACGTGCTGGTGACCTGCATCCTCACCCTGGACGACCGGGACTGCGTGAACCGGGTCGAGCAGGCCAAGCAGGTCGCCACCACGACCATGTCGGCGAACCTGACCCGGCTGTACGCGGCGGTGCGCGCGGCGGCGCCGTCGGCGAGGGTCGTGGTGGTCGGCTACCCGAGGCTGTACACGATCGGCGGCAACTGCGGGATCTTCGGGCTCAGCGACACCGAGCGCGCCTCGCTGAACTCGGCCGCCGACACGCTCGCGACGGTGATCTCGGCGCGGGCGGCGGAGGCCGGGTTCGCGTTCCTGGACGCGCGGCCGGTGTTCAACGCGCACACCCTGTGCTCCACCGGGACGAAGTGGGTGACCAGCCTGGAGTGGGACAAGATCAACGAGTCGTACCACCCGAACCCGGCCGGTCACCGCGACGGCTACCTGCCCGCGCTGCGGCAGGCGTTCGCCGGGGTCACCGCGCTGGCGTGACCCAGTGATGTGCCACCCGCAGGCGTTTTTCCTGCGGGTGGCACACCAGGGGTGCTTCTGGAGATGTCATCGGCGTCCGCGCGACCGGGTCACGTGGTCAACGTGGCTTGGTCGACCCAGCGGGCGAGCACGCTCAGCGCCGCGAGCTGCTCAAGCGCCTCGTCCTCGGCGAGATCCCCCACCGAGTGGCTGATCGGATTGCGAATAGCCGCGTAGCAGCCCTCGGCGAAGCAACGGACACCGCGCTGCAGGCTCGTGAAGGTCTTCGAGCCGTCGGCGACGGCGACGTGCAGGCGAGGTTTTCCGGGCTGAGGCGGGTCCGCGCTGAACACCTGGTTGAAGAGGTCGATCTCCGCGATGTCCCGCCGATTGACCTTGTTCTGGGTCTCGGCGTTGAGCTTGACGCACGCCACGCGCACGGCCTCCCGGTAGTGCCCGCTCTGCCAGAGCGACCGGGCACCTTCCCAGATCCAGGGGTGCAGACGAGCGGCATCCAACTGGGGCGCGTCATCCCCCAGCTTCTCCCTGAGCTCGACCTGCCGGAGCAAGGCGGTCCGCACGCGCTGAGCAGCCTCGATGTGCTGGCACCAGCGGTTGATATCGTGGTTCCGATCAGCGGGCACTTCTGTACGCCAGTTAGGCATGACACGGCCGAAGATCTGCTCGACCACGTGTGCTGAGGCCACGATCGCCTCTTGGCGTCCCCGGTTCGCCAACTCCGACCCCAAGAAAACAACGCCATACGGATCAGGCGGGCGATGGAGTTCAGTCAGTTCAAGGAAGGAATCGATTTCACCGATCGCCCAGTCGACGTCGACAGCCATGCGACGCATGGTGCACCACGAATCCGCTGTACGGAAAGAACCACAGGGGCGTGTCCCAAGGGGTTCACCACCTTCACGACACCCCGACCTCCGAGGCGTCCGCCGCCTCGGTTTCCACCTCCCCGGCCAGGAGCTGGGTCGCGGCCAGCTCGCGGTAGAGGTCGTCGCCGCGCACCAGCTCGGCGTGCGTGCCGCTGGCCCGGACCCTCCCCTGCTCCAGCACCACGATCCGCTCGGCGTCGGTGACCGTGGACAGCCGGTGCGCGATGAGGATGACCGTGCAGCCCAGCGCGGCCCGGTCGACGGCCTCGCGCAGGGCGGTCTCGTTGCGGGCGTCGAGCTGGGCGGTGGCCTCGTCCAGCAGGAGCACGCCGGGGCGGCGCAGCAGGGCGCGGGCGATGGCCAGGCGCTGCCGCTCGCCGCCGGACAGCGCGACGCCGCGCGTGCCGACCTCGGTGTCCAGGCCGTGCTCCAGGTCGTCCACGAAGGACTTGAGCATGGTGACCCTGAGGACCCGGTCGACCTCGGCGTCGGTGGCGTTCGGCTCGGCGTAGAGCAGGTTCTCGCGCAGGGTCCCGGCGAGCACGGGGGCGTCCTGCTCGACGTGGGCGATCGTGGCGCGCAGGTGCGCCCTGGGGATGGTGGTGATGTCGACGCCGTCGAGCAGGATCGTGCCCGCGTCCGGCTCGACGAACCGCTGGAGCAGGGCGAACGAGGTGGACTTGCCCGCGCCGGACGGTCCGACGAGCGCGGTGCGGGCGCCGGGTTCGGCGGTGAACGACACGCCGCGCAGCGCTCGGGCGCGGCCGGGGTGGGCGAACTCGACGTCGCGGAACTCCACCTCGGGCGGCGCGGTCCGGGTGGTCTCGGGCACCGGCAGGTCGACGTCGTCCTCCACCGGCATGGCCGCGACCTCGTGGATGCGGCCGACCGCGCCGAGCCCCTGCTGGAGCGCGCTGAGCCCGCCGACGAGCGAGGCGAGCGGCGCGGCCAGCGAGAAGACGTAGAGCAGGAACGCGATCAGGTCCGGCGCGGTGAGCCCACCGGCGGCGACGAGCGCGCCGCCGACGCCGAGGACCGCGAGGAACGCGCCCTGCACGGCCACCCCGGTCAGCACCTTCACCACCGCGACGTGCCTGGCCCCGCGCAACCCGGCCAGGTAAGCGCTCTCCACGGCGGCGTTGGCGCGCTCGGTCTCCCTGGCCTCGGCGCCGTTGGCCTTGACCGTGCGGGCCGCGCCCAGCACCCGGTCCAGGGCCGCGCCGATCGCGCCGACGGACGACTGCGCGCGGGCGACGGCGGCCCGGATGCGCGGCAGGACCACGAGGAGCAGCAGCGCGACGGTCAGCAGCACGCCCAGGGTGACCGCGAGCAGGCCGGCGTGCAGCACGCCCATGATCACAACGGCGCCGACCGCGGTGATCAGGCCGTTGGCGACCATGACCAGGCCCTCGGTGGCGGCGTTCTGCAGCAGGGTGCTGTCGGCGGTGACGCGGGCGGCGAGGTCGCCGGGCGGGCGGCGGTCCAGCTCGGGGACGCGCAGCCGGATCAGCCGGTGCACCAGGTCGCGGC
This sequence comes from Actinosynnema pretiosum, assembly GCF_002354875.1. Taxonomy (GTDB): domain Bacteria; phylum Actinomycetota; class Actinomycetes; order Mycobacteriales; family Pseudonocardiaceae; genus Actinosynnema; species Actinosynnema auranticum. The sequence continues at coordinate 2,825,365 of NZ_CP023445.1, read as the reverse complement.
GGACCTCGCGCACGACGCGCTCGGCGGTGCGCTGCTGCCACCAGGACTGGAGGCCGGTGAGCAGCGCGCCGACCACGACCAGCGCGGCCAGCAGCAGCACCGGGCCGAGCACGCCGCCGTCGCCGCCGAGACCGGACAGGACGTCGCGGGCCACCAGGGGTTGGGCGAGACCGGTGGCGCTGGCGACGAGGACCAGGGCGAGGCTGGCCAGCAGGACGGCCCGGTGCGGGCGGGCGTAGGCCAGCAGCACGCGCAGCGCGCCGGGGGTGGGGGCGGTCATGGGCGGGCTCCACGGGGTGAGGCGGGCGTGGGGAAGCGGGCACGGGGAAAGGTTGGTGGGGCGGGGTTTCAGGCAGGGTGGAGGACTGACCCGGCGGGCGACCCGATCGGGTGGCGAGGTCGGGTGGCGGTCTCGGGCGGCCGGATCGGGCGGCGGTCTCCGGTGACAAGGTCGGATGACGAGGTCGGGTGGCGAGGTCAGGTGGCCTGGCCGGGCCGCCGGATCGGACGGCGAGGTCGGACGGCGAGGTCGGGGGCCGGGCCGGGCGGCGGTCTCGGGCGGCGGTCTCGGGCGGCGGTCTCGGGTGGCCTAGTCGGGCGGCCTGGCCGGCTGGTCGGGTGATGGGCGCGGGTGGCGCGCCCGGCGGGGCAGGGGGTTCCGCCGGGCGCGCCGGGCGGTCAGCGGGCGACCGCGATCAGGTGGTCGGCCGCGGCGCTCGCGCCGCCTGCCGCGCGGAAGCTGTCCCCGATGGCCCGTGCCGCGTCCCGGTGCCCGCCCGCCGGGTCGAGCACGGCGTCGACGGCCTTGCCGATCGCCTCGGCCCCGGCCCGGTTGAACCGCAGCCGCAGCCCGGCCCCGGCGTCGACCACCTGCCCGGCGACGATGGGCTGGTCGTCGCGGATGGGCGCGAGCACCAGCGGGACGCCGTGCCACAGCGCCTCGCACACCGTGTTGTGCCCCGAGTGGCACACCACCGCCGCGCAGCGCGGGAGCAGCTCCAGCTGCGGGACCCGCTGCCGCACCAGGACGTTGTCGGGCACCGCCCCCAGCTCGCCGCCGGGGTCGACGACCACCGCGCGCAACCCCGGCCGGTCCGCGAACGCCTCGGCCGCCGCGCGCAGGAACCGCCCGCCCACCCCGGTGTTGGCGGTGCCGAGGCTGACCAGCACCACCGGCCGCCCGTCCAGCTCCGCCCACGGGAAGCCGACCCCCGGCCTCGGCTTCCCGAGCGCGGGCCCGACCAGGTGCAGCCCTGGCCGGTCGACGGACCCGGCGAGCGCGGCCGTGGTGAACGCCAGCACGCCGTGCTCCGGGTAGCGGGGATCGTTGCGCGCCACCGGGTTCCCGTGCCGCTCGCGCAGCGCGGCGAGCAGCCCGTCGACCCAGGCGGCGACCTTCGGCATGGACGCCAGCGGGTCCACCAGCTCCGCCGACGTGGAGGCCGACCCGACGCACGGAACGCCGCGCCGCTCGGCCACCAGCGACCCGGCGACCGCGTGCTGGTCGGACACCACCACGTCCGGCTCGAAGGCGTCGACGGCATCGGCCACGCCGGGCGCCATCGCGTCGGCCAGCGGCACGAAGAAGTCCCGCCACAGGAACTGGAACGCCGACGGCCCGGTGAGCCCGGCCGGACGCTCCGCCGGGGCGTCCTCGGGAACCGCGCACGGGAACACCGGTTCCCGCACGAGCGCGCCGAGCAGCTCGCCGTGCCCGGCCCAGGCCACCCGGTGCCCGCGCGCCACCAGCTCGCGCGCCACCCCGGTGAGCGGGTTGACGTGCCCGACCAGCGGCGGCGCGACGAACAGGAACCGGCTCACCCGACGATCCCGGACGCGGCCGGGGTCACGGCGGGGGACGCGGCGGGCAGCTCACCGCCCGCGTCGTGCAGGCCCAGCACCCAGTCCAGCACCAGCTCGCGCACCTCGTGCGGGCGCTCGATCAGCACCGAGTGGCCCTGCTCGGCCAGCACCTCGGCGCGGAACCCGCGCGCCCGCAGCTCGGGGACCTGCGCGGCCAGCCCGGACTCGTCCCCGAACACCGCGAGCATCGGCCTGCCGATCTCCTCCAGCCCGCCGATGACCCGGCTGCGCGGCACGTCGGCGGCCAGCGTCGTGGACTGCAGGATCTTGTTGGCCCCCTTGGACAACCGGGCGGTGTGGCCGCCGTGGTTGGCCTCGATCCAGGCGATGGCCTCGGGGTGGCGCAGCTTGTCGTGCGCGTCGGCCAGTCCCTCGGCGATGTGCCCGGTCCAGGCGCGGGTGGGCGGCTCGGACTCCAGCATCGTGATGCCCGCGACCAGCTCCGGGTGCCAGGCGGCGAGGGCGCAGGCGATGGTGCCGCCGAAGGAGTTGCCGACCACGTGCACCGGCCTGCGCTCGCCGAGCGCGTCGAGCAGGGCGACCAGGTCGTCGGTGAAGTCCTCCAGGCGGTAGCCGGTGGCGGGCCGGTCGCTGCGGCCGTGCCCGCGCAGGTCGTACATCACCACGTCCACCCCCGCCGCCGCGAACGCCGGGCCGAGGGTGAAGTAGTAGCTGGCGAGGCTGTCGGTGAGCAGCCCGTGCACGAACACCACGACCGGCGCGCCGGGGTCACCCCCGGCTGCGGGGAGCAGCTGGACGTGCGTGGTGACGTTCCCGGTCGCGACCCTGCTCACGGCGCCTCCCGCAGCGAGGCGACGACGTGGTCGACCAGCCTGCCCACGGTCAGTGCGATGATCTCGTCCAGCTCCAGGTCCGCGACGAACTCGGCGAAGTTGACCCGGTCGCCGTAGTGCTCGCGCAGTGCGGCGGACAGCGTGACGAGGTCGATGCTCTCCATCTCCAGGTCGCCGTGGAAGGTCGAGTCGCGGGTGATCTCCGCGTCCTCCAGGCCGTAGTCGCCCAGCACCACGCGGAGCATCCCGCTGATGTCGGCCAGCACGGTGTCCGCGTCGGCGGCGCGCCCGGTCGTCGTCCCGCTGCTCATGCCCTGTCTCCCGTCCATGCGACCACGTACCGGCGTTCGGGCAGTCCCGGTGGGTTGGCGGTGTCGCGCAGCCGCACGGCGAACGCGCGGCCGTCGACCTCGACGCGCGCGGCGTCCTCGGTCGCGGCGACCACCCGGAAGGCGCGCGGCCTCCCGCCCAGCCCGGTGCCCAGCGCCTTCCCGACGGCTTCCTTTGCCGCCCAGAACCTGGTGAACCAGTGCGCGCGCTCGCCGGGCAGCCCGGCGAGCAGCGCGAGTTCGGCCTCGTCGCAGGCCGCGTTCTCGGTGCCGCGCGGCCGTTCCTCGACGACCTCGACGTCCACGCCCAGCTCGCCGCGCCCGGCCAGCGCCACGCCAACCTCGCCCGCGTGGGCGAGGGACACGGCGACGCCGCGCGGGTCGAACCCGTGGACTCCGCGCACCAGCGGGCGTCCGGCGTCGTCGTTGCGCACGGCGAGCTCGGCCGGGTAGACCTCGCCGTCGCCCTCGCGCCAGAGCACGGTGCGGGCGGCGTCCTTGGCGGCGATGCGGCCGAGGAGCCAGTGGCGGCGGCGGTGCGGTGGCTGGGCGGTGTAGTCGGCGCGCTCGGCGCCGCCGAGGACGTTGCGCATGACCAGTTCGCGGGTGGCGAGGTCGGGCCAGCGCTCGTGCACGACGGCGAGGTTCCCGTCCACTGTGGACAGCGTGTGCCTGCCGGGCCAGCGGTCGACCAGGCGGATGCCGGGGTCGGTGTCGAAGCGGCGGTCGGCCCAGCCGGTGAAGCGCGCCCACACCCGGCCGTCCGCCGACAGCTCGGCGTCGGCGGTGACCCCGGTCGGGGTGACCTCGGTGATGCGGACGTGGCAGTGCAGCGGGCCGTCCGGGCGCGGGCCGTGGAAGGCGATGTGCCGCATCCGCACCGGGAACACGGTGGTGCGCTCGGGCAGCTCGGTCATCACCCAGTAGCCGAAGACCTGGCCGACGTTGTCGAGCAGCGCGCCGGGGGCGGTCAGCGGGGCGATCGTGCCGCGCACGTGCCGCTCGCCGACCGCGATCAGGTCGGTGACGCCCTGGAAGCGGGGGCCGTGGAACATCCAGCGGTCGCCGTAGAAGCGCTCGGCGGTGAGGTCGGGGACGCGCTCGGGCCGGTCCAGCGGCCACGGCTCGGGCGCGGCGGGATGCCGGTCGGCCAGCTCGACCTCGGCCTGCGAGCAGCCTTCGAGGACGACCCTGATCCGGTTGGGGGACAACGGTTCCACCCGGACGGCGACCTCGGTGGCCGGTTCGGCGACGATCCACTGCAGGAGCCGGACGTCGTGCACGGCCACGGCGCGCTTGCCCGGCGCGGCGCGCTCGGCCAGCTCCATCAGGTGGGTGATCACGGTGGTGGCGGGGACGACGGGCCAGCGGTCGGCGTCGTCGGGCCAGCCCTCGCGCTGGCGGAAGAAGCAGTGGTCGATCAGGTGGGGCATGGTGGCGAGGTCGAACCTGATCGAGGTGGGCACGGCGGGCTGCGGCGCGACCTGCGGTGGTGCGGCCGGGAAGCGCTGGGGCGCAGCGGTCCTGCCCGCGCGGGTGATCCGCGCCGCGGCGTCGGCGGTCTCGCGCAGCAGCGCGGTCAGCTCGGCGGCCAGCGGGCCGTCCCCGAGGTCCAGCCCGCGCGGCGCGGCGGGCGGGGTGAGCGGCGCGCGCTGCTCCAGGGGCAGGGACACCAGCGCGCCGCCGAGGTCGAGCTTCACCGGGGTCCGCCGCCGCGCCGGGACCCCGTTGGCGGGCGGCGACCTCAGGTCCAGCAGCGGCGTCACGTCCGGGTCCGCGCCGTGCGCCCACAGCGCGGTCACCACCCGCCGCAGCTGGGCCAGCCCGCCGTGCGCGGACACCACGAGGTGCTCGTCGGCGGAGAGCCCGTCCGCGACCAGCGACCCGAGCTGACCGGCGCCGAGCTGCACGAACGTGCGGAACCCGGCGTCGTGCATGGCCCGCACCAGCGGCCGGAACCGCACGGGTTCCAGCAGGTGCCGCACGAACAGCGCGCGCACCCGGTCCGGTTCGGCGGGGAACGGCGAGGCGGTGGTGGCCGACCAGACCGGCACGCGCGGCGGGTGCAGGGTGAACCTCGCCGCGCCGTCCCGGATCGGGCCGAGGTAGGGCTCCAGCATGGGGGTGTGGAAGCCGGAGCGGAACGGCAGCACCCGGCTGATCACGCCCCGGCCGCGCATCACCGCGACCACGGCCGCCACCTCGGCCTCCGGCCCGCAGACCATGGACTGGCTGGGCGCGTTGTCGTGGGACAGCACGACGTCCGGGTGCTCGGCCAGCAGCGGCACGACCTCGTCGGCCGAGGTCCCGAGCACCGCGAACACCACGCCGGGCACCTGGAGCGAGGCCGGGTCGAAGCCGTCGAGGAACGCGTCGACCTCCTCCGCGGAGTGGATGCCGCCGACCGCCATGGCGGTCCACTCCCCCACGCTGTGCCCGGCGACGGCGTCCGGCCGCACGCCCACCTGACGCAGGGCCGCGTCGAGCAGCCTGCCGACCTGGAACACGGCGGCCCCGTGGCCGCCGACGTCGCCGACGCGGGCCCCGGTGTCGCGCCAGGGCAGGCCGAAGCGGGCGGCGACGTCGGCCACCTCGGGGGTGAACTCGGCCTCCAGTCCGGGGAACAGGAACGCGGTGCGCCCGCCGAGCGGGGTCGGGGTGAACCAGATGTCGCTGCGCCCGCGCCACGGCGCGCCCTTGGCGACGGCGCGGCGGGCGAGCGCGAGCTTGCGGTCGGTGGGGTCGACGATCCCGATCCGGCAGGGCAGGTCGGTGCGCTCGGTCTCGGCGAGCGGGACCGGGTTCTCCAGTTGAGCCAGGAGTTCCGCCGGGGTGCGGGCGGCCAGCCGCAGCACCCTGGTCGGTTCCACGACCTGCGCCGACCCGGTCTTCCCGGTGCCCCGCACCGGTTCCTGGAGCACGACGTGCGCGTTGATGCCGCCGAACCCGAAGGCGTTGACCCCGGCCCGCCGCACCCCGTCGCTCTCCCACGGCCGGGCCCGCTCGATCGGCGTGAACCGGGTGGCCTCCAGCGCCGGGTGCGGGTCGTCGCAGTGCAGGGTGGGCGGCAGCACCTTGTGGTGCAGGGCGAGCGCGGCCTTGACCAGCCCGGCGACGCCCGCCGCGGGCATGGTGTGGCCGATCATGGACTTGACCGAGCCGAGCACCGCGCGCTCGCCGTCCGCCGGGCCGAACACCTCGGCCAGGGTGGCGAGTTCGGCGCCGTCACCGGCGGGGGTGCCGGTGCCGTGCGCTTCGAGGAGCCCGATGGCGCCGGGCGCGCGCGGGTCGAGCCCGGCGGCGTCCCAGGCCTGCCGCACGGCCCGCGCCTGCCCCTCCTGCGCGGGGTTGAGCAGGCTCGCGGAGCGGCCGTCGCTGGCCACCCCCGTCCCGGAGATCACCGCGTAGACCCGGTCCCCGTCGCGCTCGGCGTCCTCAAGCCGCTTGAGCACGACCACGCCGGTGCCCTCGCCGATCAGCACGCCGTCCGCGTCGCGGTGGAACGGCCGCACCCGCTGGCTGGGCGAGAGCGCGCCGAGCTGGCTGAACACGCTCCACAGCGTGATGTCGTGGCAGTGGTGCACCCCGCCCGCCAGCACCACGTCGCAGCGGCCGGTGGCCAGCTCGCGCACCGCGTGGTCCACGGCCACCAGCGACGAGGCGCAGGCGGCGTCCACGGTGTAGGCGGGGCCGCGCAGGTCGAGCCGGTTGGCCACGCGGGACGCGGCCAGGTTCGGCACGAGCCCGATCGCGGCCTCGGGGGCCTCCGGGCCGAGCTGGTCGGTGAACGACGCCCGCACCCGCTCCAGGCGCGCCTCGTCCAGCTCGGGCGCCAGCTCGCGCAGCGTGGTGACGAGCTGGGTGGCGGTGCGCACCCGCTGGTCCAGCCGCACCAGGCCGGGCGTGAGGTAGCCGCCCCTGCCCAGCACCACGCCGACGCGCCGCCGGTCGGCGGGCAGCGCGGACTCGCCGCCCGCGTCGGCGATGGCGTCGGCGGCGACCTGGAGCGCGATGAGCTGGTCGGGTTCGGTGCCGGGCACCGAGCGCGGCATGACGCCGAACCCGGCCGCGTCCACGGCGGCGTCCACGAACCCGCCCCGGCGGCAGTAGACGCGGTCGGCGCGGCGGGTGCCGTGCGCGTCCGGGTCGTAGAAGCCGGGGTCCCAGCGGTCCGGCGGCACCTCGGTGATGGCGTCCACGCCACCGACGATGTTGCGCCAGTAGGAGTCCAGGTCCGGCGCGCCGGGCAGCAGCACGGCCATGCCGGTGATGGCCACCTCGGTCACGCCGGTCACCAGCCCGAGGCGGTGTAGACGACGGCGTGCCGGTCGTCGGCGCCGTAGGCCAGCTCGCGCAGCAGGCTCAGCGGGCCCTCGTCGGGGTCGATGAGCGCGATGCCGCGCGCCGCGTAGGAGCGCATCAGCTCCGGCGTGACCATGCCACCTCCGGCCGCCGCCCACGGTCCCCAGTGGACGGTCAGGCCGCGCCTGCCCGGCTTGCTCCAGCGGCGGGCCAGCTCTTCCAGCGCGTCGTTGGCGGCGGCGTAGTCGCACTGGCCCCGGTTGCCCAGCGCGGCGGCGATGCTGCCGAACAGGACGGCGTGGCGGGGCGGTTCGGGCAGGGTGTCGACGGCGTCCAGGAGGGTGCGGGCGCCGTCGACCTTGGTGCCGAAGACGCGGCGGAACGACTCGACGCTCTTGTCCGCCACCAGCTTGTCCTCGATGACGCCCGCCGCGTGCACGACGGCGTCGAGGCGGCCGTGCTCGTCGTGGACGCGCTTGACCGTGGTGCGCAGGGCTTCCGCGTCCAGGACGTCCACGGCGTGGTAGCGGGCCTCGCTGCCGAGGCCGGTCAGCTCGGCGAGGGTGGCGCGGACCTCGCGGGCGGCCAGCGCGGCGCTGACGGCGCGCTCGACCTCGGCGGGCGAGGTCATGCCCCGGCTCAGGAACGCGCCGCGCAGGGCGGTGCGGTCGCCTGCGGCGGCCAGGTCCGGGTCCTCGGGGCCCGAGGGCAGCGGGGTGCGGCCGACGAGTTCGAGGCGGCAGCGGGAGGCCGCGGCGAGGGACTTGGCGAACCGGGCGGTGATGCCGCGCGCGCCGCCGACCAGCAGCACCACGGCGTCCCGGTCCAGCCCGGCGGCGAGCGCCTCGGCCGTGCCGTCACCGGCCGGTCCGGCTCCGGAGGAGGCGAGGGGACCGAGGTCCTCGAAGGCGAGTTCCAGCGCGTGGCGGGAGTCCTCGCCGTGCAGGACGACGGGGTGGCCGGACGGGGCGGTGAGCTCGGCGGCGATCGCGGCGACCGGGTCGGCGGCCTCCAGGAGGGCGCAGGGCAGGTCCGGGTACTCGCGGGCGAGGGTGCGGAAGAAGCCGCGCAGCCCGGTGACCGAGCCCTCGCCGCGCCGGTCCACGGCGAGCAGGGCGGTGGGGCCCTCGGTCAGGACCGCCTGGAAGCGCGGGAACTCCTCGGGCAGCGGCGGTTCCGCCGGGTCGAGCGCGCCGAGGTGGACGACGACCGCGCCCGCGGGGGCGTCCGCCAGCGTCGCGCCGAGGGCGGCGAGGCGGGCGGGGATCTCGCGGTCCGCGCCGGTGAGCTGGTCGACGCCGACGAGGTGCACGCGCGCGCCGGTCAGGTCGGTGGTGGCCGGGAGGGGCAGGGGGACCTCCCGGAACACCAGGCGCTTGGGGGCGACGACGGTGGCCTCGGCGGCGGTCGGGGCGGGGGTGCGCGCGGGGGGCGTCAGGGCGGGCGCGCCAGCGGCCGGGGCGGCGGTCAGCACGACCGCCGGGGCGGCGGGAGTCGTTGCGGGGGAAGGGGTCGCGGCGGGCGCGGCGCCGGTGATCAGCGCGGCGATCGCGGCGGCGGTGCGGGCCGCGCTCAGCTCCTCCACCCGCGAGCCGTCGCCCACGTCCAGGCCCAGCCTCGTCGCGACCTCACCCGCGATCTCGGCGCGCTTGATCGAGTCGACGCTCAGGTCCGCCTCCAGGTCCAGCTCGGGCTCGACCATCTCCACCGGGTAGCCGGTGCGCTCGGCGACCACCTCCACGATGGTGCGCAGCACGTCCGGCCCGGTGGCCACGACCGCCGCGACGGCGACGGGCGCGGTGGGCGCGGTCTGCGGGAGGCGGGTGCGCAGGGCGTCGGCGAGCGCGGTGGCGGTGCGGGCGGCGGCGAGGTCGTCCAGTCCGCTGTCCGCGTCGAGCGCGAGCCCGAGCTTCTGGGCCAGCTCGCCCGCGATCTCCACCCGCTTGATGGAGTCCACGCTCAGGTCGGCCTCCAGGTCGAGGTCCGGCTCGACCATCTCCACCGGGTAGCCGGTGCGCTCCGCCACGACCTCCACGACCGCGCGCAGCACGTCCACCACCGGTGCGGGCTGGACGACGGCCACAGCCGCTTGCGCCACAACGTTTTGCGCCACAGCGGATCGCGCCACAGCCGCCTGCGCCGCGGCCACCGGCTCCGCAGCCGTCACCGGTCGCGCGACCTGGTGCAGCACAACGGGTGCGGGCGCCCCTGCCGCGCCGAGGTAGGTCAGCAGCACGTCCCGCTGGGCGGAGATCATCTCACGGCTGGTGCGCAGGAACTCCGCCACCAGCGCGTCGGGCGTTCCGGTCTGCTGCTGGGCCTGCTGCTCGGGCACGATCAGCTCCGCGGTGACTCGGTGGGCGGGGCGCAGCGCGCCGGGCTGGATGCTCCCGTCGGCGCGCCGCACGAGGTGGCCGTCCACGGTCCAGCCGGGGACGGGTGGCGCGTCGGCCGGGTCGACGGCGTCGCGACCGCGCACGAGCGGTCCGGCGAGCACGTCCGCGCCGGACACCGCGAGCACGGCGAGCGCGGTGAGGAACCCGGTGAGCCCGCCGTCGAGGGTGACGACGCGGTGCGGCCGGTCGCCGAGCACGGCGCGGACCAGCCCGCGCAGCACCCGGCCGGGCCCGATCTCCACGAACACGCGGGCCCCCGCGTCGTGCATGGCCTCCAGCTGCTCGGCGAACCGCACGGGCGCGCCGATCTGGGCGGCCAGCTCGGCGCGCACGGCGTCCGCGTCGGCCGGGTAGGGCGCGGCGGTCCGGTTGGCCCACACCGGGATCTCGGGCGCGCGCAGCGGCATCGCGTCCAGCACCCGCTTGAACCGCTCCCCCGCGCCCGCGACGAGCGGGCTGTGGAAGGCGCAGGCGACCGGGATGGCCTTGGTGCCCAGCTTGGCAGCCCGCAACCGCTCCTCCGCCTCGCGGACGGCGGCGGTGGGCCCGGAGAGCACGGTCTGCTTGGGGGAGTTGCGGTTCGCGGCCACCACGGGCAGCCCGTCGACCAGCCGCTCGACCACGTCGGCGGGCGCGGTGACCGCGACCATCGCGCCGGGGTCGCCGGAGCGCACCTGGTCCAGGATCGCCTCGGCGCGGGCGGCGCTGGCGGTGAGCAGGTCGGCCGGGGTGAACACGCCCGCCGCGGCGAGCGCGGCCAGTTCGCCGTAGCTGTGGCCCGCGACCAGGTCGGGGCGGACGCCGAAGGTCGCGAGCAGCTCGGTGGCGGCCAGCTCCACGACGCCGAGCGCGGGTTGCGCGGTGGCCGTGTCGGTGACGCGCTCCCGTTGCCGGGCGGCGGTTTCCCCGTCGAACGCGGTGGGCGGGTACAGCGCGTCCGCCCAGCGGGCGCCCAGGCGCAGGTGGTCGTGCAGCTCGGGGAACGCGACGAGCAGCTCGGCGAGCATCCCCGGCTTCTGGCTCCCCTGACCGGGGAACAGGAACGCGAGCTGGCCGGGTTCGGCGGCGTCGGCGGTGAACACGCCCTCGGTGTCGGTCCCGGCGATCCTCGCGCGCAGCTCGGCCACGCTGCCCGCGAGGATCGCGGTGCGGACCGGTTCCCCGCGCCCGGCGGCGACGTCGGCCCGCGTCGCGGCGAACCGGGCCAGGTCGCGCAGCCGCGCGCCGGGGTGGCGGTCGGCGCGCTCGACGATCGCGGCCCCGGAGTCGTTGCCGCGCAGCAGGAACAGCTCGACCGGCCACTCGTGGAGCGCGTGCCGGGCGGGCGGCTGGTCGTGGGCGCGCAGCACCACGTGGAAGTTGGTGCCGCCGAAGCCGAACGCGCTGACGCCCGCGACGCGGTCGGCGGGGGCGGCGGCCCACGGGCGGGCGGTGGCGTGGAAGGTGAACGGGCTGGTGTCGCGGTCCCAGGCCGGGTTCGGCTTGCTCAGGTGCAGGGTCGGCGGGGTGACGCCGTGGTGCAGCGCGAGCGCGGTCTTGATCAGCCCGGCCAGGCCCGCCGCGCACTTGGTGTGGCCGATCTGGGACTTGACCGAGCCGACCGCGCACGAGCCGGGCCGCGCGCCCGCCTCGGTGAACACCTCGGTGAGGGTGCGCAGCTCGGTGCGGTCGCCGACGACGGTGCCGGTGCCGTGCGCCTCCACGAGACCGACCCGCGCCGGGGAGATCCCGGCGGCGCGGTAGGCGCGGGTGAGGGCGGCGCGCTGGCCCTCGGGGCGCGGGGCGGTGAGGCCGAGGGCGCGGCCGTCGCTGGCGCTGCCGACGCCGTCGATGACCGCGTAGACCCGGTCCCCGTCGCGCTCGGCGTCCTCCAGGCGCTTGAGCACGACGCAGGCGACGCCCTCGCCGAGCGCGATGCCGTCGGCGGCGTGGTCGAACGTGGCGGAGCGGCCGGTGGGCGACAGGGCGTGCACGGAGGCGAACATCAGGAAGTCGTTGATGCCGTTGTGCAGGTCCGCGCCGCCGCACAGCACCAGGTCGCTGCTGCCGGTGACGAGCTCCTTGCAGGCCACGTCGACGGCGGTGAGCGAGGAGGCGCAGGCGGCGTCGACGGTGTAGTTGGCGCCGCCGAGGTCCAGGCGGTTGGCGACGCGGCCCGCGATGACGTTGGCGAGCACGCCGGGGAACGAGTCCTCGGTGAGCCTGGGCAGCTGGGCGTCGAGCGCGGGCGGCACGGAGCCGAGGTAGGCGGGCAGGGTGGTGCGCAGGGTGGTCGCGCCGGACAGGTCGCTGCCGGACTCCGCGCCGAACACCACGGAGGTGCGGGAGTGGTCGGTGCTCGCGTGCGGGTAGCCCGCGTCGAGCAGCGCCCTGCGGGAGGCTTCGAGCGCGAGCAGCTGCACGGGTTCGATGGCGCCGAGGGAGGCGGGCGGGATGCCGTAGGCGAGCGGGTCGAATCCGATGGGCGGCAGGAAACCGCCCCACTTGGACGGGGTGCGCTCGCCGTCGCCGTCCGGGTCGTAGTACAGCTCGGGGTCCCAGCGCTCCGGCGGTACCTCGGTGACGCTGTCGCGACCGGCGAGGACGTTGGCCCAGAAGGAGGGCAGGTCGGGCGCGCCGGGGAACATGCAGGCCATGCCGACGACGGCGACGCGCAGCGGCTTCGGCTCGGGGGCGGTGCGGCGCGGGGCGGCGGCGCGGACCTCCTCCTCGCGCCGGGCCAGGTGCGCGGCGGAACCGGCGGTGACGTCGGCGTGCAGGTCGGCGATCGTGGTGGTGGCCGAGCGCAGCACGCTGACCTCTCCGGCCATGAACATGCCCTCGGCGGCCTGCCGCTCGTGGTCGACGTCGCGCAGCTCGTCGCCGACGCGCTCGACGCCCTTGCTGGCCACGCGCAGGCGGCCGACGTTGAACCGCTCCAGGCGCTCCCACGCCTCCCGGTCGGGGACGCCGTCGCGGGCGAGGTCGGCGCGCAGGGCGGCGAAGTCGCCGGTGAAGCCGCTGGCGACGCAGCGGGTGGCGTGGCCGGGGGCGGTCTGGAGCAGGTCGGTGCGGGTGGCGGTGACCACGTGCCGCTGGAAGACCTCGCCGATCGCGCCCGCGTCGACGGCCTCGACGGTGAACAGGTAGGCGGTGCCCATGAGGACGCCGACCTCCACGCCCGCCCGGACCAGCGGGGCGGCGAGCGCGGCGACCATGGCGGCCGAGCGCGCGTCGTGCACGCCGCCCGCGAAGAGCACCGCCGTCCCGGCTCCCGCCCTGTGCTCCAGGAGGACGTCCACTTGGGACTCCCAGAGCGGGAAGCTGTTGCGGGGCCCCACGTGCCCGCCGCACTCGGCGCCCTCGAACACGAACTTGCGGGCGCCCGCCGCGAGGAACTGGCGCAGCAGGCCGGGTGAGGGGACGTGCAGGAAGGTGGAGACGCCCTTGGCCTCCAGCGCGGCGGCCTGCGCGGGACGGCCGCCCGCGATGATGGCGTGGCTGGGCCGGACCTCCTCGACGACGGCGAGCTGCGCGGCCCGCACGTCCTCGGCGGCGAACCCGAGGATGCCGACGCCCCAGGGCTTCCCGCCCAGCTCGGCGCGGGTGCGTTCGAGCAGGGCGCGGGTCTGGTCCGCCCCGGAGAGCGCGAGGGCGACGAACGGCAGGCCGCCCGCGTCGGCGACGGCGGCGGCGAAGGCGGGGCTGTCGCTGACCCGCGTCATGGGGCCCTGGGCGACGGGGAGGGCGGTGCCGAGAGCGCTCTCACGTTGCGGGGCAAGGGGTTCTGGCCACGAGCGCGCGTCCGGCGGGTCACCGGGCAGCGCGGCGGCGGCGGTCGACGGCGTGCGCTGGGTTCGCGCCGCGCTCTGGTCGCCGAGCAGGGCGGTGCGGGCGGCGTCGTCGGCGAACGCGCCGGTGATCGCGTCGCGCACCCCGCGCACGGCGGCGGCGACGGTGGGCCAGCGGCGGGGGAACGCGGCGGCCAGGGCGACGTCCTGCCCGACCGGCAGCAGCCCGCGCGCCGGGTCGTGGTGCAGCAGCGCGGCGGGGTCCCCCGGCAGCGCGGTGGCGCCCGGCCCGCGCCGGTGCAGGAAGTGGACGCCTTGGTGCACAACGGTTTCCGACCCGTCGAGCCCGCGCAGCGCCTCGGTGGTCGCGACGGGCAGGCCCGCGTCGTCGTACAGCGCGAGCTGGGTGTCCAGCAGCACGCCCGCCGCGCCGCCCGCGACGGCGGCGGCGGCCGTGTGCGGCCCGATGCCGCCCGCGGCCCACACCGGGACGTCGCCGACCTCGGCGAGCAGCTGCTGGAGCAGCACGAACGTGCTCAGCTCACCGACCCGCCCACCGGACTCGCGCCCCCTGGCGACGAGCCCGACCGCGCCCGCCGCGAGCGCGGCAGCGGCTTCGGCGAGGTCGGTGACCTCGACGAGCACCTCGCGGTCGACGAACTCGGCCGGTGAGCGCGCGGGGTCGGCCAGCAGCACGACCTCGGCGGCCTCGGGCAGCGCGGGCACGACCGAGTCCGGCCGCACGCGCACGCCGAAGCGGCCCGGTGTCCAGCGGGCGGTGTCCGCGAGCGCGCGCACCGCCCCGCCGAGGTCGGCGGGCAGCTCCAGGACCGCGAGCGCACCGGCGCGCGCGGCGGCGGCGGTGAGTCGCGGCGCGGACCGGTGGACCGGGTTGAGCGCGATGACCAGTTCCGAACGAACCACTCGCATGAACGTCTCCCGGCACGGCGAGTAGGCGACCCGATGATCGATCAGCCGTAGTCAAGAGAAGGAGGCACGACGGGGTCAACACCCCCCGTTCGGCCGGCAGGAAACGCTTTCGAAAAAGGATCGGGGACAAATTGTTCGGAACCGCACGGCGGCTGAACTGGGCAGTAACCTGGCAGATCGAGAATTTCCGCCCACCCAGGTCACGACCTCGTCATGCATCCGACACCAAAGCATTACGGCTCACGCAAAATTTGTGAGCAAGATCACAACCATTCGGTGTAGTGGTGGATACACCAGCAGCCCCACCGGATTCGTCCGACGATCCTTACCCCTCAGGGGAACCGGGTACACCCCCGCCACCGGCCGCGGGCGTGCCGCTGAATAGCCAGACAACAACCGATAAACACTCAATTCAGCGTTGACGAAAGTCCCCGATCGCCGTATTGCGCAACCCCGATTCCGCCCGCACGACACCCCCGGTCAACACGAACCCCGCCGAAGGAAAAACCCGAGGCCCGTTCAGCCGCGCGCGACCACGACGAGTTCACCCGAGGGCGAGTGGCCCCACCTCCACCGCCACCCTCCGTGCACGCCGACGGGCGCGCGGACCGGACACCCCGGCCGCGCGCCCACGCCTTTCAGCGGCCCCGCCCGACCCACCTCAGGCAGCCCCCCTCAAGCACCCCCTCAGGCGTTCCCCTCCCGCTCCGGCACCCGCCCCCGCCGCGACCCCGACCCCGAAGGCGGGGTCCGCTGCTGCGGGACGGGGGTGGTCACCCTGTTCGCCAGGAGGCGGACCGTGCGCGCCTCCACCAGCTCCGCCGCCGACAGCCGCACCCCCCACCGCGCCGCGACCTCGTCCCGCAGCCGCAGCAGGTCCACCGAGGTCCCGCCCAGCGCGGCGAAGTCGTCCACCGCACCCACGAGGTCCACGTCCAGCAGCACCGACCACAGCGCCGCCAGCTCTCGCTCCACCTGCCCCCGCGGCGCGACGTAGTCGTGGCCCAACAAGGGCCGGGAGCGGTCCGGGGCGGGGAGGGCGGCGTGGTCGACCTTGCCGTGGGCGGTCAGCGGCAGGCGGTGCACGGGCACGAACACGGACGGCACCAGGTGTTCCGGCAGGGTCTCCTTGAGGAACGCCCGCAGCTCCGGCACCGGCACCGCCCAGTCGGTCTCCAGGTGCGCCAGCATCCCGCCGCGCCCGTCCGCCGTCACCACCGCCCCGGTGATCATCGGGTGCCTGCACAGCGCCGCCTCGACCTCGCCCGGCTCCACCCGGTGCCCGCGCACGTTGAGCTGCCGGTCGATCCGCCCGATGAACTCCAGGTCCCCGCTGGGCAGCAGCCGCGCCAGGTCGCCGGTGCGGTACAGCAGCGCGCCCGGCCGGTCGGAGTGCGGGTCGGTCAGGAAGCTCTCGTCGGTCTGCTCCGGCCGGTTCACGTACCCGCGCCCCACCCCCGCCCCGCCGATCAGCACCTCGCCGACCTCGCCGGGCGCGGCGGTGGCCCCGTCCTCGCGGCGCAGCAGCACGGTCACCCCGCGCAGCGGGCGCCCGATGGTGGGCCGCTCGCCGGGCGCGCACTCGCCGAGCGTCGCGCACACCGTGGTCTCGGTCGGCCCGTACGCGTTGACCAGCCGCACCCGCCCCGCCCACCGGTCCACGAGCGCCTGCGTGACGGGCTCGCCGCCGGACACCAGGGTCCGCAGGTGCGGCAGCCCGCCGGTGGGCAGCGAAGCGAGCAGCGACGGCGCCGCCGACAGGTGCGTGACGCGCAGCTTGCGCAGCACCCGCGCCAGCTCGACCCCCGCCAGCACGGCGCCACCCGGCGGCAGGCACAGCACCCCGCCGGACAGCAGGCTCATCGCCAGCTCCCACACCCACGCGTCGAAGGTGGGCCGGGCGAACTGGAGCACGCGCGCCCCGTCCAGGTCGCCGAAGTGCTCCGCGACGGCCAGCGCCAGGTTCACCACGCCCTCGTGCCCGATGGCGACGCCCTTGGGCGAGCCGGTCGACCCGGAGGTGTACAGCACGTACGCGAGCGGCCCCGGCACGTCGGCGGGCTCGGCCGCGACGCCGGGCCGGTCCACGCGCAGCACCCTCGGCCCCCGGATCGGCGGCGACGGCTCGTGGTCGGCGATCACCAGCGGCGCGGACGTGTCGGTCAGCGCGATCCGGGCGCGGGCGCGCGGCTGCGCGGGCGGCAGGGGCACGTGCGCGGCCCCGGCCCGCCACACCGCCAGCACCGACACCACGAACTCGTACCCGCCGCCGACCAGCAGCCCGACCACGTCGCCGGGGTGGACGCCCGAGGCGGCGATCCGGGTGGCGAGCGCGTCCGCGTGCCTGCGCAGCGCGCCGTAGGTGACGACCTCGGCGCCGTCGTCGACGGCGGGCCGCGACGGGTCGTCCTCGGCCCAGCGGGCGAAGAGCTCGTAGCCGGTCAGGGGCGCTCCCGGCGCGTTCACGAGGCTTCCAACCGGTCGGCTGCCACCATTTACGGCACTCCCATCCGAAGGACCTCGCGGGCATTCCGGTGGGCGCGCGGGAAAGCACCCGAGCGGCGCCGACCGGGCGCGTTCCCGGACGGGCGGTCCCCCGGTCCGCTGACCCGAACGCCCTGCTCCCGCTTAGTACCCCGCCCCTCGGGGCGCAGCAACCGAAAGCCACCCGGTCGAGTGGAATGCACGGGCTAACCGGTCGGGGTGTTGAGGCCCGCGGGCGCCCCAACCGACAATCCCTTGAGACCGCACGAGCGGTGTTCCCCGCGCTCGACCCCATCGCGCCGCCGGTCAGGCGGAGAAGCCCGCGAGCGGAGGCAGCCCATGCCCGCAGCCCCGACCCTGCCGCACCCGTCCGGCCCGCCGGTCCGCCTGGGACCGCCCGGCGAGCGCTCCGGCCTGACGTCGGTGAGCGTGCCGTTCGGCGCCGAGGCGTGGCTGGTGACGCGGCGCGAGGACATCAGCGCGCTGCAGGACGACCACCGGTTCACCAGCGCGGCCGAGAGCAGGCCGCCGCTGCTGCCGGGCCGGGCCGTGCCGCCCGCCCGCGAGCGCGGCGACGGGGACCGGGCGCGGCTGCGCAGGGTGCTGGCCGACTGCCAGGTCCCGGCGGGCCCCGACCTGGCCGCGCTGCGCCCGAGGCTGCTGGGCATCGCGGACACCCTCCTGGACGGCGTGCTGGACGCGGGCGGCCCCGCGGACCTGGTGGAGCGCTTCACCGCGCCGCTGAGCGCGGAGGCGACCTGCGAGCTCGTGGGCGTCCCGTACGCGGACCGCGCGGTGTTCCTGGACTGGTTCACCGCGTTCGCGGTGGGCGGCGACACCGGCCGCTCCCGCGAGCTGGTCACCGCGTACACGGACCGCCTGGTGGCCGAGCGCAGGGCGCGCCCGCGCGCGGACCTGGTGACGGCCCTGGTGCGCGCGGAGCCGGAGCTGACCAGGGGCGAGCTGCTGGAGGCGGTCGGCGGCGTGCTGCTGGCGGGCGACGGGGTGGCGACGCAGCTGGCGAACTGCGCGTACGTGCTGCTGGCGCACCCGGAGCACGCGCGCCTGCTGCGCGAGGAGCCGGAACTGCTGCCGCTGGCCGCGCAGGAGCTGCTGCGCCGCGTGCCGTTCCCGCCGGGCGCCGCGTGCGCCCGCTACGCCACCGAGGACGTGGAGCTGGGTGGCGCCCTGATCCGCGCGGGCGACGCGGTGGTGTCCGCGTCCGCGCCGGGCGCGGACGCCCTGGACTTCCGCCGCGAGGCGGGCCCCGCCCCGACCCGGCACCACTGCCTGGGCCCCGGCGTCGTGGCCGAACTCCTCGAGGTGGCCCTGACCGCCCTGCTGCACCGCGTGCCGACCGTGCGCCTGGCGGCGGAGGAGGTGCTGGACTGGCGCCGCGACCTGCTGGTGCGCCGAGTGGTGCGCCTGCCGGTGACCTGGTGACCGGATGACCGCCCGCACCGCAGGCCGCACCCCCTCCCCCCGGCGCTCAGCTCTGCGGGCTGCGCCCACGACTGCGCGGAATGCGCCCCTCGACCCCGTCCACCACCGGGTCCCGCCACAACCCGTGCAACCGCAACCCGCCCGCCACCGGCTGAGTCCACAGCACGTCGAACCCGTGCACCCGGTAGAACGGCAGCACCTCGTCACCCGCGGTCCACAGGTAGGCGGGCGTGCCCCCCTCGTCGCACCACCGCAGCCCCGGCTCCAGCACCACCGAGGCCAGCCCGCTGCGGCGCCGGTGCGGCACAGTGGCCAGCGCCCGCAACCGGTGGTGCGGCAGGTCGGGCTCACGCTCCTCGGCCAACGCCACGGCCCGCTCGTACCGCGCGGCCCCGAACGGCCCGATCTGGTCGGCCACCCACCGCGCGGTCTCCAACTCCTCAACGGGCTCGGGCCGGTAGTCGGCGTGCGTCCACACGGCGGCGGCCGACCGGCACGGCGTCAACCAGGCCCGGACCGCGGGCAGCGGCGGCTCGGTCAACCAGTCCGCGACCACGGCCCCGAACTTGAGCTCCAGCACCTCCCGCCGCCGCTCACCGTCGGGCTCGTAGTGCTCGGCCAGCGGGCTGTCGTGCAACGCCTCCGCGAGCACCGCCCCCAACTCCCCCGCGTCCAGCCCGGTCGCCTCCACCGTGGTCCCGATCACCGGGCACCCCCTTCCCCGCGAGCGGCCCCTCGCGACCGGATCACCCGCGCCCACCGGGACGCGGAAGCGCCCACCAGTGTCCATTGAGGACGGAGATTCCGCCATGCCGAGACGAGTGCACCTGGTCGAGCTGGACGAGTGCGCCGAACCGGCCGACCAGCGGTCGGTCCCGGCGTTCGAGTTCCACCGGAACGACCGCTCGGCCCTCCTGACCACCCTCGACGCCCCGTTCGCGGTGGCGCTGGCGGCGGACGGCACGGAGGTGGAACTGGCCCGCGAGGTGAAGCGCCTGTTCCCCCGCTGCCACGTGGTGGTGGGCGGCGAAGCCGAGCAGGCCCTGGTGGACGCCCCGTGGGTGGACGTCCTGGTCCACGGCCACACCGCGCGCAGGGTCCCCGCCGTGCTGCGCGCCCTGGCACGGGGCTGCGGCCTGGGCGAGGTGCCGGGAATCAGCTTCTGGGCGGACACGGGCTGGGAGCGCACGGTCGTGACCACGGTGATGCCAACCCCGCGCGTGGGCGGCTAGCCGAACGTGGGGGGCGGCCCCGGCCGCCCCCCACCCCGCGCTCACCCCAGGTGCACCGCGGGCGCGCTCTCGACGCCGGTCCGCAGCGCGGTCCCCTTGCCGATCAGCGTGAAGGCCACCGCGGCAGCGACGCACAGCAGCACGGCGGCAGTGGCGAACACCGCCGAGTACCCCGACACCACCCGCTCGACGACCACGGGCCCCTCGGCCCGAGCCACCACGCCCGAGTAGATGGCCGTCACCACCGCGAGCCCCACCGACCCACCGACCTGGTTGGCGGCGGTGGCGGTGGCCGCGGCGGCCCCGGCGTCCCGAGCCTCCACCCCGAGCAGCGCGAGGTTCTGCAGCGGCACGAACGTGAACCCCATGCCCGCCCCGAACAGCACCAGTCCGGGCAGCACCTGCGCCCAGTACCCGCCGTCAGCCGTGATCAGCCCCAGGTACCCCACCCCGCAGGCCGCGAGCACCGGCCCGAGCACGAGCTGGGCCCGAGGCCCGACCCGCTCCAGCATCCGGGTGGCGAACGGCACGGTGAGCGTGATGCTCGCGGTGATCGGCAACGTGCCGAGCCCGGCGAGCAGCGGGGAGAGCCCCAGCACCCCCTGCAGGTGGAACGTCAGGTACAGCATCGCCCCGATCATCACCGCCCCCGTGATCCCCTGGACGAGGAACGCCGCGACCCGAACCCGGTCGGCGAACACCCGCAGCGGCAGCAGCGGATGCGCGGACCGCGCCTCCACGACCACGAACGCCCCCAGCAGCAGCACCCCGAGCACCACGAACCCCAAGGCGGAGGCGGACACCAGGGACTCCTCCGCGAGCGTGAGCCCGTACACGAGCGCCCCGAGCCCCCCGCTGACGGCGACCGCCCCGAGCACGTCGTACCGCCGATCCCCGTCAGCGCGCGACTCGGAGAGCAGCAGCCCGCCGGCGACCACCCCGACCACCACGAACGGCACGTTCACCAGCAGGCACCACCGCCACGACAGGTACTCGGTCAGCACACCCCCGAGCAGCAGCCCGATGGCCGCCCCAGCACCGGAAATCCCGCCGAAGACGGCGAAGGCGACGTTGCGCTCACGTCCGGAGGGAAACGTGACGGTGACGATCGCCAGGGCCGCAGGCGCCATCAACGCGGCGGCAACCCCCTGCAACCCCCGAGCCGCGAGCAGCTCGGCGCCACTCCCGGCAACCCCACCCCACACCGACACCACGCCGAACAGCGCAAGCCCAAGCAAAAAGGCCCGCCGCCGCCCCCAGAAGTCCGCGATCCGCCCACCGAGCAACAACAAGGCCCCAAAGGCAAGCGCATAGGCCGTAACCACCCACTGCCGCGCGCTGTCCGACATGCCGAGCTCAACCTGAGCACTGGGAAGCGCGACGTTGACGATGGTCCCGTCAAGGACGACCAGCAACTGCGTCAGGGAAACAACCGCGAGAACCCACCAGTTCCTCCTGCCCTCAGGCAGACGAAGAACAGGGCTGAACCGAGCAAGAATGGAGTGCCTCCACCGCGAACACGCCCGAGGTTTCCAGCCCCGACCGGGCAGCAAGCACCCCGACCACCCCCGGCAACGCACCGGTCAGACACCCAAGCCTAACAAACCAAACCGACCCTCAACACCACCAGGCGCACAGCCCACCAGGCGCACCGCCCAGCAGACGCACCGCCCCGGTAGGCACGCCCACCCGCAAGCCGCAAGCCGACCGCACTAACGACCCACTCACTCGACCGCTTCGCGGGCTGCGGGGCGAGCGCAGCGAGCCCGCAGCCGCCCCATCCCGCGTCCCTCTTTCCCGTTTGGCCTGGCGAAGCCCGAGCACGCTCGTCAAGATGCCGCCGCACCGCCCGGAAGACCGCCCGAGTCATACGGCGTCTTGACGAGCGTGCTTGCCTGAAAGGAGGCCACACGGGAAAGAGGGACCCGGACCACCGCAGGGGTACAACCGGACCACAAGACCAACGGTCACCGGCCGGCAGAGCCCGTCCCCCTCTTTTTTGGAGGTCTGCCCCGCCGGCGAGGCGTGCTTGTGGCTCTTCAGCTTGTGATCTTGAAAAAGCGCCGGGGCCCACCGCCTCTGCCCCAGGCGATGGACCCCGACCGAGGGTGGTCTTGGGGAACACCTGCACAGACTGAAATCGCCCCACCCGCTGAGCCATTAGCCGCAACACCACTACACCACTCGGACGAGTAACCACCCCCACTCCCTCACCTCCCCACCCCGCCACCACCCCACCCCCACAAAATGCACTCTGACCAGCACGTTCCCCCAACCCATCCCACCCCGTTCCCCGGAGTTAACCCCACGTTCGAGTCCCCCTTCTAGGTTCCGTCGGTGGCAATCGGTGATGATCTGGACAGATACCGGTTGATCCGCTTGCTCGGCCGAGGCGGCATGGGCGAGGTGCACGTCGCCGAGGACACCTCGCGGGACGACCGCAAGGTCGCCATCAAGCTGCTCCCGACCGACGTCCTGCGCGATCCCGAGCTGGAAGAGCGGTTCCGCCGCGAGTGCGCGCTAGCCGCGCGCATCGACCACCCCAACGTCCTCCCGGTCTACGACTACTCCGTGGGCGCCCGCCCGTACATCGTGATGCGCTACGTGGAGGGCACCGACCTGGCGACCGAGGTCGCACGCGGCCCGCTCTCCCCGGAACGCGCGGTCAGCGTGGTCGAGCAGGTCGCCGCCGCCCTGGACGCCGCGCACCGCAAGTCCCTGCGCCACCGCGACGTGAAGCCGTCGAACGTGCTCCTGGAGCAGGGCGCCCGCCGGGGCACCGACCACGCCTGGCTGTTCGACTGGGGCATCGCCCAACCGATCACCGCCCCACCGATCACCCGCCTGGGCCAGGTCGTCGGCACCCCGCACTACATCGCCCCCGAACGCCTGGAGACCTCAGCCTCGGACCACCGCGCAGACGTTTACTCCCTCGCCGTGGTCCTGTACGAGTGCCTCGCGGGCCGCAGACCGTTCGACGGCGACGAGGTCCAGGTCCTGATGGGACACCTGAAGGGCGAGGTCCCCCCGCTCCCACCCCACCTGCCGCACGCGATGCAGGAGGTCGTGGAACGCGGCCTGGCCAAGCACCCCGCGGACCGCTACCAGTCAGCCGGGGAACTGGCCGCAGCCGCGCACGACGCCCTGACCGCAGAACTCCCCGCACCCGAACTCCCGCCCCCTGCCCAGAACCACCCGGAAGCCCCGGAGCCAGCCGCCGCACCCCTCGTCCCCACCCCTCCCGACCTCCCCCACCCCCGCTCTCACCCCCGGTCCCCCTGGACCGCGCCCGTCGTGACCGGCGTCCTGGCAGGCGGTGTGAGCCTCGTGGCGACCCCGTTCTTCCTGGCCCCACCGCTCTGGTCCCACCCGGCCCTGGCCGTGGCGGTCGCACTGCTGACCTACGCCGTGACCGGCAACCCCCCACACCCCACCGCCACCCAGCCCCAGCCCCAGCCCCAGCCCCAGCCCGCGAACGACAAAGGCCCGAACCCCGGTGACGAGACCAAAGACGTCGGCTCGGGAGGGTTCCCGAGCCCACGCCCCTAGCGTGGCCGACGTGGAGCGCGCGACGTGGTGATGCACTTCCTGGAACCCCGAACCCCGAGCCTGCTGCGCCGGGAACCCCTGGTCGCAGGCGCCCCGGCGCCACGCGGCACCCTCTTCGCCCTCGGCGAGGACGGCGGCTACGCCGCGACCCCGTCCCCCGGCGCCCTGCTCCTCCTCGGCCGCAACAGCCCGGACGTGCACGTGACCGTAGGCTCGGGCGACTGGCACGTCAGCCGCGAGCACGCGGCCCTGCGCCGCGACGGCGACGGCTGGCTGGTGCGCAACAGCGGCAGGCTCCCGATCGGCCTCCCCGGCCGCTCACCCCTGCTGAGCGGCCACGAGACCGCGCTGGCCCCCGGCTACACCCCGCTGCACATCAGGGGTTCCCGCCTGCACCTGGTGGAACTGCTGGTCAGCACCGGCGGCCCACCCGCCGGAGCGGTCCGCCCGGACACCGGGACCCGCGACCTGGTGTGGCCGCTGACCGACCGGGAGCGCCTGGTGCTGGTCGCGCTGTTCCAGCTCGCGCTGCTGGGCGCCCCGGACGCCCGCCCGCTGTCCTGGAACGAGACCCGCGACGCGCTCGCCGCCGTGCCGGGCCAGCCCGGCTGGACCGACCGCAAAGCCGAGCACGTGGTGGACGTGGTGCGACGGCGGCTGGCCGCCTCGGGTGTGCCGGGGGTGACCGCCGACTCGGCGCCACCGGACGCGATCAAGACCAACCTGCTGCGGGTGCTGCTGGAGACCGCGACCCTGGTCCCACCCGACCTGCGGCTGCTGGACACCGGGATCGGGGGCGGGTGAAGCGTGGGCAGCAACAACAACAGCAACAGCAGCAACAGCGGCGCGGCGGGCCGGGTGGCGGCGCTGGTCGTCGGGGTGGCGATCATCGTCGTGCTGGCGGTGGTCGTCGTCGGGCGGAACGGCGGTGGCGTCCCGGCGAGGGGCGGGAACGGCGCCGCGGGCGGCGCGGACTGCGCGGCGGACGCCGTGCGGGTCAAGGGGCTGATCGGCTCCGAGAAGAAGCCCTACTTCGACGACCCCGACGTGCGGGACCGCTTGCGCTGCCTCGGTTTCGAGGTGACGGCGAACCCGGCCGGGTCGCGCGAGGACATGCTGGTGCAGCTGGAGCAGGACCCGGAGCACGCGTTCGCGTTCCCGTCCAGCACCGCGACCGCCGAGAAGATCAAATCCGAGACCGGGGCCAGGACCGGGATCGCGCTGTTCTCCTCGCCGATGGTCGTCGCGACGCACCGACCGCTGGTGGAGGTGCTCACCCGCGCCGGGATCGTGCGGCAGGACGGCGGCGGCGAGCCGCTGGTGGACGTCGAGGCGCTGCTCGGCGCGGCCCGCGACGGCCTCAAGTGGAACCAGCTCCCAGGGAACCCGAGCGGTCCCAACAAGGTCGTGTCGCTGAGCACGACCGACCCGAAGGACTCCAACTCGGCGATCATGATGCTGTCGATCGCCTCGCACGCGGCGAACGGCGGCGCGGTGGTGACCAGCGACGCGGAGATCGCGCGGGTCATGCCGGACCTGTGCTCGATGGTGCTCCAGCAGGGCCAGCAGTCGGCGACCAGCGAGGTGCTGTTCAACGACTACCTGCGCGACCCGCAGGGCGGGCGGATCCAGCTGGGCCTGGTGTACGAGGCCCAGTTCCGCTCGACCAAGCCCGCGCCCGCGCTGCCCGAGGACGCCGTGGCGCTGTTCCCGAACCCGACGGTGTACTCGCGGCACACGTTCATCCCGCTGGAGGGCGAGGACGACGCCCGACGGCTCGGGGAGGCGCTGGCCGGTGACGACCGGTTGATCGAGCTGGCCGCGGCGCACGGGTTCCGGCCGGAGCGGGCGTCGGCGCAGCCGAGCGGGGCTCCCGAGGCGCCGAGGTTCGTGGTGGAGGCGCCGTCGGCGGGGGTGTTGGAGCGGATGCTCGACGGGTTGGCGGAGATCCAGCGGAGCGGCAGGGGGTGCGGGCGGTGAGGGTGCGGTCGACTCGAAAAGCGGTGGTGTCGGCAGTGCTGGTGCTCGTCGCGCTGGCGGGCTGCACGGTCGAGCAGGCCGAACCCGAGGGCGAGCCCTCGCTGCGCGGTGTCCCGACGACGTTGCGGGTGCTGGCGGGCAGCGAGCTGGCCGACATGGCGCCGGTGCTGGAGGAGGCCGAGCGCGCCACCGGGGTGAAGGTCGAGTTCACCTTCACCGGCACGCTCGACGGGGCGCAGAAGGTCGCCGAGGGCAAGGCCGACGGGGCGCACGACGCGGTGTGGTTCTCGTCCACCAAGTACCTGCGGAGCCTGCCCGAGGCGCGCGGCAGGCTCGGGGCCGAGGTGCAGGTGATGTCGTCGCCGGTGGTGCTCGGGCTCCGGCAGTCGGCCGCGCGCGAGCTGGGGTGGGCGGACGGGAACGTTACGTGGGGCGGGATCGCCGAGGCCGCGGGGGCCGGGCGGTTCACGTTCGCGATGACCGACCCCGCCGCGTCGAACACCGGGTTCTCGGCGCTGGTCGCGGTGGCGACGGCGCTGGACGGGAGCGGGCGGGCGCTGGACACCGGGGCGATCGCGCGGGTCGCCGGGCCGGTGTCGGGGCTGTTCACCGGGCACCGGATCACGGCCGGGTCGTCGGACTGGTTGGCGGACGCGTTCGTGAAGCGGGCCAGGGGGGAGGACGCGGGCGGGCCGGTCGACGGGCTGATCACGTACGAGGCGTCGTTGTCGTCGCTGAACTCCGGCGGGGAGCTGCCCGAGCCGCTGGTGCCGCTGTACCCGAGCGACGGGGTGGTGAGCGCGGACTACCCGCTGGCGGTGCTGTCGGGGGCGGACGAGCGGGCGCGCGACGCGCACCGGCGGCTCGCGGAGCACCTGGTGCGGGCGGAGGTGCAGCGGGAGATCGTGGCCAGGACCGGGCGGCGGCCCGCCGTGGCCGGGCTGGACCTGCCCCGCGGGGCGCGGTCGGGGTTGGTGGAGATCCCGTTCCCGGACAGTCAGGCTGTGGTGGGGGCGTTGCTGGACGCGTACTACGACGAGCTGCGGCGGCCTTCGCGGACGGTGTACGTGCTGGACGTGTCCGGGTCCATGGAGGGGGAACGGATGGCGCAGCTGAAGCGGGCGCTGAGCCGGTTGACCGGGTCCGACGAGTCGTTGACGGGGCAGTACTGCCGGTTCCGGAGCCGGGAGGAGGTGGTGCTGCTGCCGTTCAACCAGGCGCCGCTCCCGGCGCAGGAGTTCAGCGTGGACGTGGGGGCGCCTCGGGAGACGTTGGAGCGGATCCGGGGGGCGGTCGAGGGGCTGGTCGCCGGGGGTGACACGGCGGTGTACGACAGCTTGGAGCGGGCGTACGGGGTGGTGGGGAGCTCGCCGGGGCGGTTCACGAGCGTGGTGCTGATGACCGACGGGGAGAACCGGCTGGGGCGGACGTTCGCGGAGTACCGGGAGTTCGCTCGGGGGAAGGCGGTTCCGGTGTTCCCGATCGTGTTCGGCGAGGCTTCTCGGGCGGAGATGGGGGAGATCGCGGAGATCACGGGTGGGGCGGTGTGGGACGCGAACTCGGAGTCGTTGGAGCGGGCGTTCTGCCAGATCCGGGGGTATCAGTGAGGTGATCTTGGGGGGGGTGAGGTGGGGTGGGGGTGAGGTGGGGGATGAGGTGGGGGGCCACGCGGCCGGGGGTTTCTCCGGCCGCGTGGCTTTTTGCGGGGTCAGGGCTTGGGGGTTCTGGTGCGGTCGAGGGCGGTCAGGGCTGCGCCTGCGATGAGGAGGGTGGCGGCGAGGCCCAGGAGTGTTGCCGCGGGGGAGCCTGTGCCTGCCAGGGGATGGGTGGGCGGTGCGGTTGCTTGTTCGGCGGCGGCGGTGGTGGTTGTGGGGGTGGGTGGGTCTTCGGTGCCCATGAGGTTCGCCGGGGGCCTGCCGGTTGTTGTGGTGGGTGGCGGGGTGGTGAGTGGGGTCGGGTCGCTGATGGAGGTGGGCGGCCGGGTGGTGGGTGTTGTGGTGGTGGGGTCGGTGGTGGGTGGGTCGGTGAGGATCGGGTCGGTGGTCACCGGGTCGATCAGGCCCGGAGCCGTGATGAGGCCGCCCTTGAACGAGGTTCTTGGGGGGATCAGGTGTCTGGTCGTGGTGGTGGGTGTGGTGATGGGGGCGGCGGTTGTGGTGATGGTGGTGGGGGTGGGGGCCTGACCTGTGGTGGTTGAGGGCCCGGTGGTGGTGGGTGGTGACGTGGTGGTGGCGGTGGTGGGCGACGGCGGCGGCTCGGTTGTGGTGAGCGGCGCGGTGGTCGGGGCAGGCGCGGTGGTCGGGGTGCTCAGGGGCGTGGTGGTTGTGGTGGGGGCCGGTTCGGCAGGTGGTTGACCCGTTGTTGGAGGCTGCGGGGCAGGGGTGTCCGTGGTGCTGGTGACGGGCGCGTCCGTGGTGGTGGGCAGGTCCGTGACGGGCGTGTCCGTGGTGGTGGGCGCGTCCGTGGTGGGCGCGTCCGTAGTGGTGGCCAGGTCCGTGGTGCTGGAGACGGGCAGGTCCGTGGTGTCAGGCGCGTCCGTGGTGGTCGACGGCGGGTCGGCGGTCGCGCAGGTGGTGACCACCTCCTGGAAGGGCGCGTGGTGGACCTCGCCGCCGCTCCCGGAGTCCGGGCCGCCCATCGTCAGGGTTCGGGCGATCAGGTCGCCCTCGACGTTGCCTGGGCTCACGTCGAGGACGTGCGCGTTCGGGGCGTACAGGGTTCCCCAGAGGGTGCCGGTCTCCGGGGGGAGGGTGAGGGTGCCGGTGGTGGTGAAGTTCCACAGGACGTGCCGGGACGCGGAGTTGCCCTGCCAGGTGACGTTCGGCAGGTGGAGCGCGCGGTCGCCGGTGAACGGGACGTTCACGATCAGCCAGGCGCCGCTTCCGTCGCCGGGTTGGTTGTAGCCGGCGAGGGGGTTGAGGGTGGCCAGCTTGTCGAGCTGGTCGGGGGTGAGGGTGAGGGTGTTCTGGCCTGGGCGCAGGCCGAGGGTCGCGGTGGGGTCCTCGCCGTTCCAGGGGTTCTGACCGTTCTGGTCGCGCAGGACGGCGGTGGACGGGCAGGCGGCCATGCCGGCGTTGAGCTTGCGGTAGGTGGTGAAGAGGGTGGGGAGGTCGAAGCCCGAGGGGCGGGTGAGCGAGGCGGCGGGTTGGGGGGTGTGGACCTGGAGGACCGGGGCTGGGCGGCCTGCGGGGACGATGTCGGTGGTGCTGACGTTCTCGACGGCGGTGGCGTTGGAGAGGTCGCCGAACTTCGCGTAGGACGCGTTGAGCAGGTCGAAGCGGGCGGTGGGGGTGCTGGCGGCGTAGTCGAGGCGGCCACCGACGACGAGGCTGGTCGGTTGGGCGTCACCGGGGAGGACGTAGGCGCCGGGGTGGTTGGAACCGGCGCGGAAGTCGCGGAAGCTGAGGTTCCCGCCGATCGCGACCGGGCCCTCGACCTCGTTCTCGCGGAGGGTGGCGTCCTGCTCGACGAGGACGATGAAGCCGTGGGCCGGGTCGCGGTAGACGTCGGTGGGGTCGACCGTGCGCACCGGGTTGACGACCGCGCTCGGCTCGGCGAGCGCCGGGCGGACCTGCGTCGCGGCGACGCCGGAGGCGAGCGCGAGCACGAGACCTGCTGCGGCGACCGCGGCTGGGCGACTTCGCGTCCGTCCGGCGGTTCTGTTCACGGCACCCCCTGATCGAGCGACGGTGTTACCCGCCCTGTATCGGCTGAGGGGAGGGTGGGGAGAGTTATCCGGGGGAAGTTTTGGGTTGGGGGTGGGAGGGGGTTGGGGGTGGGAAGGGAGTTGGGGGTGGGTGGGGCTCGGGCGTGGCAGGGCTCGGATGGGATGGGTCTTGGGTGGGGTGGGTCTCGGGTGGAGTGGGGCTCGGATGGGGCGAGGCTCAGGTAGGGCGGGGACAGAGGGTGAGCCGGTCACCGGTTGGGTGGTTTTTCTGTCACCCGAGTGGTGAAGGTGGCGCGTTTCAGTGGGCGAGCAACCAGAAAGCAACCGTTCCGGGGGAGTCGGCGCTACTCGGGGTTCCCATGCTGATCCGGCACGTACTCACGGACTCACAGCCCACGACCCCCAGGGGGTAGCCATGAACAGCGTCACGGTTCCCGATCCGGACGGCACAGCGCTGAACTGCCCCCACGGCTGCGGGATGACCACCGTGCTTGCCGATCTTGGGGATGGGAAGCTCAGCAGGGTGCACGGGGGGACTTACCGGGCGCAGTGCCCTGGGCGGACGGCACCGGTGATCGCCGCGAAGTGGGTCGACTTCGCCAGACCGGTTGCTGCGTGAGGGTGTGGGGGTGTGCGGGCTTGAGGGGGATGGGGTGAAGGGCAAGAGCTGAAGGGCAAGACCAAGAGCTGAAAGGCAAGATCAAGAGCTGAAAGGCAAGATCAAGAGCTGAAAGGCAAGATCAAGAGCTGAAGGGCACGCCTCGCCGGCGGGGCAGACCTCCAAAAAAGAGGGGCACAGGCTCTGCCGGCCGGTGACTGTTGGTGCTCGGTGCCGGTTTACCCCTGCGGTGGTCCGGGTCCCTCTTCTCCGTTTGGCCTCCTTTCAGGCAAGCACAGGCGTCAAGACGCCGTTTGACACCCCGGTCTACCGCGGCAATGCGGCGGCATCTTGACACCTGCGCTCGGGCTTCGCCAGGCCAAACGGAGAAGAGGGACGCGGGATTGGCTGGCTGCGGGCTCGCTTCGCTCGCCCCGCAGCCCGCGAAGCAGTTGCGCTCACCTTGCAGCCCACGAGTGCGGTGGTCCCGCACACCGCAAGTGCGGTGGTCCCCTCCCCCATCTCCCTATCCGGTTGCCCGCCTCACCCAGCTCCCCAGGCGTTGCCCGCCTTACCCGCCTCCCCAGCCGGTTGCCCGCCCGACCCGGCTCTCCAGCTGGCTGCTCGCCTCCCCAGCCGGTTGCCCGCCCGACCCAGCTCCCCAGCCGGTTGCCCGCCTCATCCCGCCTCCCCAACCGGTTGCTTGCCTCTCCGCCTCCTCCGGCGGTTACTCGTACTCCTGGCCGCACACCAAAACCTCCGTCAGGTCCAGCCAGGACAAGACCGTCATCCCCACCACGCCCTCGGGTTCCGGGTGCAGCGGGACCACCGGGCCGGTCACCTGGGCTCGGGTTTCCGCCCCCAGGGCCCAGCCGCCCAGGGCGCCCGCGATTGCGCACTCCAGGTAGCTCGCCACGCGGTGGTTGTACCAGCGTGGGCCCGTTGCGCGTTTGCAGTTCCGGGGTCTTGGGGCGTCCACTCCCAGCTCCGGGTAGTAGAGCTCCGGGCCCTCCGCCAGGTCGTGCAGGTCCGCCACCTGCGACTGGACCACGCGCTCCCACACCTCGAACTCGCCCGTCCCCTCCCCCACCGACAGGTCCGCGGTGCGCCAGGACGGGTCGAAGGGTGGGGCTGGGGCGGTTGTGGCGTTGACCAGGAGGGACAGGGCCACCTCCGCTGGCAGGTCCGGGCGGGTGCGTTCTGCGGTTGCCAGGTGCCAGAGTGCTCGCAGGTACTCCTCCAGCGAGCGCTCCACGCCCCTGGCCGCGCGGCCCACCGACTCGTAGAACTCCTCGTTCGTCAGCACCGCTCCCCCTGCCACCAGCATCCGGACCCCCTTCTCGATCTCCTGGGGCAAGTGCACCACCGGGGTCTGACAAAAACGGGGGGTGCTGGGACGGGAACGGGGCGGCTCACCCGAAGGTGTGGCCGCCCCGTCGCCGGTGGAGCTGGGTCCGGCTAGTCGTTCGCGCGCTTTCGGACCATCAGGACGCCCACGCCGGTGAGGACCACGCCCAGGAGGAGGACCCCCTGGATGTCGAAACCGGTCCACGCCAGGGGCGGGAGCTCGGGTTCCGCGGCCTGGACGTCGGTGGTGACGGACGCGGTGTCGTCCGGCTGGGACGGGGTCGGGGTGGTGGGAGCGGGTGTGGTCGGGGTGGTCGGGGTGGTGGGTTCCTCGCCGGGCTCCTCGCCGCCGGAGACCACGGTGGCGGTGTTGGTGACCTGGCCGGTGACGGGGAGGACGGCGCTGACCACCAGGGTCGGCTCCTCGCCGGGCGCCACGGTTCCGACGTCCCAGCGGCCCGAGGACGCGTTGAACACGCCCTTGCTCGCGCTGGTCGCGGTGAAGGTGTAGCCGCTGGGCAGCTGCTCGGTCACCACCACGTCGGTCGCGGTGGACGGGCCGCCGTTGGTCACCTTGATGGTCCAGGTGACGGTCTCGCCCGCCGTGGCCTGGGCCTTGTCCACCACCTTGGTGATCTTGACGTCGGTGACCCGCGTGAGGGGCGCGGAGGCGGTGACCTCGTTGTCCTCCACCACCGGGTCGGACGTCGCCGAGCTGACCGCGAGGGCCGTCGACGCCGTGTCGCCGGTCGTGGCCGGGGCCAGCCTGATCACCAGGCGCAGGGCCCGCTTCGCGCCCGCCGCCAGGGTGCCGAGCCGGCAGGTGACCACGCCGTCGGCGGCGGTGCAGCCCTCGCCGGAGACGAAGACCGCGCCCTCGGGCAGGCGCTGCACGAGGACCACGTCGAGCGCGTCGGACGGGCCCGCGTTGGACACCTCGACGTTCCAGACCGACTCGGCGCCCGCGACCAGCTGGCCCTCGGGGGCCGCCGTCACGGACAGGGCGGCCGAGGTGCGGACCGCGACCGTGGACGTCGCCAGGTTGTCCTCCGGGTCGATCTCCGGGGTGCTGGAGGTGACCGACGCGGTGTTCGAGACCTGGGCCGTCGTGCTCGCCCTGACCCTGGTCTCCACGACCACGGACGCCACGTCGCTGGCCGACAGGTTCGGCAGGGCGCAGTCGAGCCGGGACCCGGTGAGCGTGCAGCCCGCGGGTG
This sequence comes from Actinosynnema pretiosum, assembly GCF_002354875.1. Classification (GTDB taxonomy): domain Bacteria; phylum Actinomycetota; class Actinomycetes; order Mycobacteriales; family Pseudonocardiaceae; genus Actinosynnema; species Actinosynnema auranticum. The sequence continues at coordinate 2,793,464 of NZ_CP023445.1, read as the reverse complement.
TGGACAGCAGTTCGACGCCGTCCGGGATCAGGTCGGTCAGGACGATGCCGCGCGCGGTGGACGGGCCGTCGTTGGTGACGACGATGATCCAGTCGAGCTTGTCGCCCGCGACGACCTCGGTGGCGCTGGGCGTGCTGACCACGCTCAGGTCCGCGTCGGCCGCCGACGAGCCGACGATCGAGGCGGTGTTGTTGGCCTGGTTGGGGTCCGCCACGGCCGAGGAGATCGACACGGTGTTGCTGACCGTCTCCGGCGCGAACTCCGGGGACACCAGGACCACGGCCTGCACGGTCACCTGGTCACCGGGGGCGAGGGTGCCGAAGTCGCAGGTCAGGACCTGGCCGTTGATCGCGCAGTCGCCTCGGTCGGTGGTGAAGCGGACCGGGGTGAGGCCCTCCTCGAACGAGTTGGTGAGCTGCGCCAGCGGGGCCGCCGACGGGCCGTCGTTGGTGACCGTGAAGGTGAGGAACGCCTCCTGGCCGGGGATGACCGGCTGCGGGGCCAGCACCTGGGTGACGCCCAGGTCGGCGCCCACGCCCACGTAGGTGGTGGTGGTGACGGTGTTGCTGTCGGGGTCGGGGTCGCTCGCGGACGAGTCGACCACGGTGGTGTTGACCAGCGGGCCGCTGAAGTCCGGGTCGATCAGCGCGGTGATGGCCAGCGAGACGCTCTGCGTCGAGGGCAGGACGCCCAGGTCGCAGCGGACGATCCCGCTGTCGAACGCGCAGCCCGCGCTGGCGGACACGAAGGTGACCCCGGCGGGCAGGGTGTCGACCACGAGCAGGTCGGCGACCTGGGACGGGCCCTCGTTGGTGACCGTGTAGGACCAGGTCACCTGCTCGCCCGCCGTGCCGGTCACCGGGGCGCTGCCCCGGATCTGGACGTCGGCGCTGGCGCCCGCCGCGCTGAGGAACGTGGCGGCGTTGTTGCCGGGGTCCGGGTCCTCGGCCGAGGTCCCGGCGGTGGCGGTGAACTCCAGCGCGCCCGCGTAGTCGGCGGCCAGCACCGCGTCGATCACCACCTCGACCTCCGCCCCCGCGGCGAGGTCGCCGAGGGCGCAGGCGACGGTGGTGTCGCAGCCCGCGCCGGTGACCCGCACGTCCGTGAACGCGGCGGGCAGCGGCAGGGCCAGGGTGGCGGCGAACGCGGTGGCCGGGCCGGTGTTGCGCACGACCGCGCGGACCTGCACCGGGCCGCCAGCGACGAGGACGTCCGGGGTGACCGCGACGGAGGCGCTGACGTCGGCCGCGCGCAGCACGGTCCTGGTGACGGTGGTGGTGTTGTCGGCGGTGTCCGGGTCGGTGGTGTCGGAGGTGGTCGTCGCGGTGAAGTCGGCCGCGTCGGCGGTGAACGCCGGGGTGATCCGGACGGTCGCCCGCACCTCCACGCTCTGCCCGGCGGGCAGCGAGGTGACCGAGCAGCGCAGCGAGGTGTCGCACTCGACGCCCTGCGGCGCGATGACGGTCACGACCTCCATGCCGACGGGCACCGGCAGGCTGAACACCACGCCCGCCGCGTCGGACGGGCCGTCGTTGGCGAACGACGCGGAGATCTCCACGTCGGTGCCCGCGACGAGCACGTCCGGGGTGATCACGACCTGCGAGGACAGGTTCGCCTCGCGGGTCACGGTCGAGCCGCCGGACGCGCTGTTGTCGGACAGGTCGAGGTCCTCGGCGGACGAGGACACCGAGCCGGTCAGCTGGAGCTGGTCGGCGGTCGTGGTGGACGGGACGGCCACCGCGAAGCGGAGCGCGAACCGGCCGACGCGCAGCCTGGGGGCGGTGCAGGTGACGTTGTCGGCGGTGGTGTCGCAGGTGAACTCGGCGGGCACGTCGAGCGGCGTGACCTGCGCGTCCTGCGGGATGGCCATCGAGAACACCACGTCGCCCGCGTAGGACGGGCCGTCGTTGGTGATGGTGGCGGTGGCCTCCGAGGTCTCACCGGCCGAGAGCTGCGGCACCGCGAACTCCAGGCCGAGGTTGGCGCGCGCGCCGACCGGGCTGGTGAACGAGCCGGTGTTGTCGCCCTGGTCGGCGTCGCCGGTGGCGGAGGTGACGGTGGCCCTGGTGTCGAGCGAGCCCTCCGTCAGGTCCGCGGGCATGGTCGCGGTGTAGAGCAGCGACGCGGACTCGCCCGCGGCCAGCTCGGCGATGGTGCAGCGGGCCCCGGTGCAGGTCACGCCCGGCGGCGCGTCGACCACCACGTCGGTGGCCCCGGCCGGCAGGAGCAGCTCGACCACGACGTCGCGCGCGGTGGACGGGCCGGAGTTGGTGACCACGACCGCGAAGTTCGCGGGCAGGCCGGGCACGATGGAGTCGTCGGTGGCGATGACGCTGACCGAGACGTCCGCTCCGGGCACCACCTGGGCGGTGCTGGTGGTGGAGCGGCCGTCGTCGGCGCTGCCACCGGCGGGTTCGGCGACCGGCGAGTCGAGCGCGGCGGAGACGGTCACCGACGGGTCGGTGCTGCTCTCGTCGAGCACGCCCGTGATGGACACGGTCACCGGCGCGCCGGAGGTCACGGACCCCAGGTCGCAGGTGATCTCGCCGGAGACGATCGTGCAGGAGCCCTGCGACGGGGTCGCCACGATCTGGCCGAGGCTCGCCGGGACGGTGAGCTCGAGGGTGGCGGGCGCGTCGGACGGGCCGGTGTTGGTGGCGGTGTAGGTCCAGGTCGCCGGGACGCCGGGGGTGACCGAGGCCGGGGCGGTCGCGGTCAGCGAGAGGTCGGCGGAGCCGGAGACGCCCGCGGTGGAGGTGGCGGTGTTGTCCGCCGGGTTGGGGTCGTTCGCCGAGCCCTGCAGGGTGACGCCGAGGCTGGCGGTGTCGCCGCTGTAGGACGGGGCGACGCTGACCGGGAGCCGGACGGTGGTGGTGCTGCCCGGCGGCAGGGAGCCGAGGTCGCAGACCACGCGACCGCCGACGACCGAGCAGGTGCCCCGGTCGGTGCTGGGGCTGCCGTTGAGGGTGATGCCCGCGGGCAGCGGGTCGAAGGTGAGCGTTCCGGTGGCGGCCGACGGGCCCGCGCTGGTGACGGTGGCCGTGTACAGGGCGTTCGTGCCGGGCACGAGCGGCTGCGGGTCGGCGTCGAAGGTCACCGACAGGTCGGCGGTGCTGCCGACGCCGATGGTGGTCACGACGGAGTTGTCGCGGCTGTCCGGGTCGCCGGAGGTGCTGGTGACGGTGCTGCGCATGGTCAGCGGCGCGCCGGTGTAGGCCGGGTCGACGGTGCCGGAGATCGTGACCGTGACCGACTCGCCGGGCGCGAGGTCCGGCAGGGCGCAGTCGGTCGGCGACGGGCAGTCGGGCCGGTCGGTGGAGGCGCCGAGCACCTGCGGGGGCACCACGCCTTCGAGCCGGACGCCGGTCGCCACCGAGGGGCCCGCGTTGGTGATGGTGACGGTGTAGCTCAGCGGCTGGCCCGCGACCGCGTCGCCGGGGGCGTCGGCGGTGACCGAGAGGTTCGACGAGGTCGTCGCCGAGGAGGTCACCGTCGAGCTGTTGTCGCCGAGGTCCGGGTCGGGGGTGTCGCTGGTGACGGCGGCGGTGTTGGTGACGCTGTCACCCGCGTCGAGCGCGAGGGTGCCGCGCACGGTCACCGTGACGGTGGGCGCCCCGGCCGGGATGTCCCCGAGCTCGCAGCGCAGGTCCCGGCCGGTGATGACGCAGGTCCCCTGCGGGGTGGTGGCGGTGGCGCCGGTGATCGACTCGGGCAGCACGTCGGTGAGGACGACGCCGCGCGCGTCGGACGGGCCCCGGCTGGTGACGTCCACGACGATCTCGATCGGGGCGCCCGCGACGGGCACGCCCGAGGTGACCGAGGCGGCCACCGACAGGTCGCCGCTGGGCGTCACCTGGCTGGTGGCGGTGGCGGTGCTGTTGGAGTTGTCCGGGTCGTTGGTGGGCGAGGTGATGCCCGCCGTGGTGTCCAGGGTGGTGGCGGTGGAGTCGGCGGCCAGGGTGCCGGTCACCGTGGCGGTGGCGGTCTGGCCGTCGGCGAGGGTGCCGACGGGGCAGGTCACCTGCTGACCCGTGATGGCGCAGGGTCCTCCGGGGCCGGTGGCGGTGATGCCGCCGACGCCGTCCGGCAGGGTGAAGCTCGCCTCGGCGCCGGTCGCGTCGGACGGGCCGAGGTTGCGCACCTGGAGCGTCCACGTGGCCTGCTGGCCGGGGGTGAGCGCGGTGGGCGCGGTCAGCTCGGACTGGAGGTCGGCGGAGCTGACCGAGGCGACCGAGCTGCCGTTGGAGTTGTTCGCGGTGTCCTGGTCGGGGGTCTGCGCGGTGACCGAGGCCGCCACGTCGACCGGGGTGGTGTTGGACGGCGAGACCAGGCCGGTGATGGTCACCGGCACCGACTGGCCTGCGGGAACCGCGCCGATCGGGCAGGTCGCGGTGCCGCCGGAGATGGTGCAGGCGCCACCGGGCCAGGTCGCGGTGACGTCCTGCAGCGAGGCCGGGACGTCGGCGGTGACCACGACGCCCTGCGCGTCCGAGGGGCCGGACGAGGTCGCGGTGACCGTCCAGGTGGCCTGCTCGCCCGCCGTGGTGCTCGCGGGCGGGGTCACGGTGACGCCGAGGTCGCTGGTGGGCGCGCTGGCGCTGTCGGAGGTGGTGGTGTTGTCGCCCTGCGCCGGGTCGGCGGTGGACGAGAACGCGGTGGCGGTGGTGCGCACCGACGGGGTGGTGTAGCCGCTGGTGACCAGCGCGGTGATGGTCGCCGTGGCGGTCTGGCCGGGCGCGACGTCGCCGAGGTCGCAGCTGACGCTGTCGCCGGAGACGGTGCAGCCCGCGCTCGCCTGCGGCACGACCCCGGCCGGGAAGGTCTGGGTGACCACGACGCCGCGCGAGGTGGACGGGCCGGAGTTGGTGGCGGCGACCGCCCAGGTGGCGGTCTGGCCGGGCACGACGGTCGCCTGGCCCGGTGTGACGGCCACGGCCAGGTCGGCGCTGGTGTTCGCGTCGGTCGTGGTGGACGTGGTGTTGTCGCCGGGGTTCGGGTCGGACGCGCCGTTGGCGACGGCGGTGATCGTGGTGGTGACCGCGCTGCCGGTGAAGTCGGCCGCCAGCACGCCGGTGGTGGTGACGATGACGCTGCCGCCCGCCGGGATCGCGCCGACCGGGCAGCTGATCGCGCCGTCGGCGACGGTGCAGGCGCCCGCAGTGGTCTGGCCGCCGTCGAGCGTGACGCCGGAGGGCGCCGGGTTGCTCAGCACCACGTCGGGCGCGCTGGACGGGCCGGTGTTGCGGATCGTGGTCTGCCAGGTCAGCCTGCCGCCCGCGACCGGCGCGCCGGAGATCAGCACGGTGCTGAGCGAGACGTCGGCGACCGCGCCGGAGGTGCTGCCCGCCGTGGCGGTGTCGTTGCCGGGCGACGGGTCGGGCTGGGGCGAGGAGGCGCGCACGGTGTTGGTGACGCTGGTGCCCGCCGGGGTGGTGCTGTCGACGGTGAAGGTGAGGTCCGCGGACACCGACTCGCCGACCGCGAGCTGCGGCCAGGTGCAGTCGACGACGCCGGACACGACCTGGCAGGTCCCGCCCGAGGTGGGCGCGGCCGAGACGAAGACCAGGCCGCTCGGGATCGGGTCGGCCAGCAGCACCTGCCTGGCCAGCGCCGGGCCGTTGTTAGTCGCGCCCACCCGGTAGGTCACCGGGCTGCCCGCGACCACGGCGCCGGACACCACGGAGGCGGTGGCGGACAGGTCGGAGCTGGCGGTGACGTTCTGGGTGGTGGACGCGGTGTTGTCCGCGGTGTTGCCGTCCGGCACCGAGGAGGTGCTGGTCACGGTGTTGGTGAGCGAGCCGGACAGGTCCTGGGCGAGCAGGACGGTGATCTGCACGGTCGCGCTGGCGCCGGGGGCGAGGTCGCCCAGGGCGCAGTCCACCGAGGAGGCGCCGCTGGTGCAGGCGCCCGCCGTGGTGGTGACGCCGGTGACGGTGGCCCCGGCGGGGAGCTGGTCGGACACGCTCGCGCCGAGCGCGGTCGACGGGCCCGCGTTGGAGACCTGCACCAGGTAGGTCTGCTGCACGCCCGCCTCCGCGTTGCTGGAGGAGGCGGACACGGTGGTGGTCAGGTCGGCCTGCGAGCTGGTCGTGGAGGCCAGCTCCAGGCGGCGGTTGTCCGGCGACGGGTCGGCCTCGGCGCTGCCCGCCTGCGCGACGAGCACGAGCGCGGTGCCCGCCGGGGTGGTCGGCGGGACCTGGGCGGTCAGCACGACCGTGACGGCCTCGCCGGGCTCCAGGGCGCCGAGCGCGCAGTCGACGGTGCGGCCGTCCGCGCTGGTGGTGCAGGTGCCGCGCTGGGCCTGCACGCCGCCGGGCAGCAGGGTGAGGCCGTCGGGCAGCGTCTCGGTGAGGGTCGCCCCGGCGGAGCGGGACGGGCCGGTGTTGGTGATGGTGACGGAGTAGGTCTGGGCGGTGCCCGCGCGGACCGGGTCGGCCGACTGGTTGCCGGTCACGACCAGGTCGGCGACCTGGGTGACGGGGGTGTCGAGCGCGGTGCTGCTCCCGGCCGGGGTCGGGTCGGGGGTGCTCGCGGTGAGGGTGGCGTTGGTGCTCGCGGTGCCGGTGGCGTCCGGGGCGACCTGCACGACCACCGTGACCGTCGCGGTGGAACCCGCGGCGAGCTGGTCGATCGAGCAGTCCACGCCGCCGTCGGCGGTGCTGCACGAGCCGAGGGAGGTGCTGGCCGAGATCACGGTCAGCGGAGCGGGGAACTGGCTGCTCAGCAGCACGCCGCGCGCGTCGGACGGGCCCGCGTTGCTGATCGTGGTGGTGTACGTGGCGCGGGAGCCTGCGACCAGCGGCGAGGTGTCGACCTGCTGGGTCAGCGACAGGTCGGCCTGCGCGGTGACCTGCGTGGTGCGCGTGATCGTGTTGTTGGCCGGGGTCGGGTCGCTGGTGGCGGAGCTGGCGGTGACGGTGACCTGCCGGTCGCCCGGTGGGCTGGAGGGCACGATCCGGCCGGTGGCCGTCGCGGTCGCCGAGGCGCCGGGCGCGAGCGTGCCCACCGGGCAGGTGATGCGGGTGCCCTGCACGGTGCAGGGGACGCCGTTGACCGTGGCGGCCAGGTCGGCGACCCCGGTGGGCAGGTCGGCGACGAGGACGGTGTCGCGGGCGTCGGACGGGCCCGCGTTGGTGATGCTGATCGAGCGGGAGAACGACTGGCCCGCGATGAGCGGGGTGGTGAAGTCGCCACCGGTCAGCCGCACGTCCGCCTGGGTGGTGACCGTGGTGGTGATGGAGGCGGTGTTGTTGGAGGCGGTCGGGTCCGGGGTGGTGGCGGTGGCGGTCGCGCTCACCGTCTCCGTGCCGGGGTCCTGGTTGGCCGGGATGGCGACCTGCAGGGTGACGTCGGCGCTCGCGCCGCCCGCGAGGGTGCCGATCGCGCAGCGCAGCACGCCGCCCGCGTCGGTGGCGCAGGCGCCCTGGGTGCTGGTGGCGGAGGTGGTGGTGAACCCGGCGGGCAGGCTCGGGGTGAGCACGATGCCGGTCGAGGTGGACGGGCCGTTGTTCCTGGCGGTGAACCGGTAGGTGAGGTTCTGGCCGGTGGTGACGCTGGCGGGCTGGGCCTCGCCGGTGACCTGGACGTCGGCCTGCGCGGTGACCGAGGCGTTGTAGCCCGCGGTGTTGTCGGCCGTGTTCGGGTCGGTGCTGCTGGAGGCGACCGTGACCGAGTTGGCGAAGCCGCCCGCCGGGACGACGCCCGGCGTGCTGGCGGTGATCTGGACGGTGGCGGTGCCGCCCGCCGGGATCTCGCCCAAATCGCAGGAGACGTTCTGGCCGGTGATGGCGCAGGTGCCCGAGGACGCGGTGGCGGCGGTCGGGGTCAGACCTGCGGGCAGCGAGTCGGTCAGGGTCGCGCCACCGGCGGCGGAGGGGCCCCGGTTGGTGATGGTGGCGGTGTAGGTGACCGGCTGGCCCGCGACGATCGGCTGCGGGGTGGCGGCCAGGGCGACGCCGAGGTCGGCGACCCGCTGCACCGTGGTGGTGGCGGTGTCGGTGTCGTCGTCGGTGGTCTCCTGGTTGGTGGTGGTCGCGGCGTTCGCCGTGACGCTCAGCGGGCCCGCGGGTTCGGAGGGGTCGATGGCGAGCCAGAGCATGACCACGTTCTCACCACCCGCGGGCAGCACGCCGAAGTTGCAGGTCACGGTGCCCGCGGTGATCGTGCAGCTGCCGGACTGCGGGGAGGCGCTGACGAACGTCGTCCCCGGAACGGCCGGAATCGTCACGGTGACGTTCTGCGCGTCGGAGGGGCCGGAGTTCAGCAGGGTGACGGTGTAGCCGGTGGTGGCGCCCGCGACCGGGTTCGGGTCGTCGGCGGCGACCGTGGTGCTGATGTTGGCCAGCGGCGCGACCGGCACGGACGCGGTGGCGCTGTTGTCGGCCGGGTTCGCCTCGGCGGTGGTGGAGCTGCCGGTGGCCGTCATGGTCAACGAGCTGCCGGTGTAGCTGGACGCGAGCGCGAGGACGATGTCCGAGCTGACCTGGGCGCCGGGCGCGAGGGTGCCGCGCGGGCAGGTCACCAGGTTGCCGTTGGCGGTGCAGGTGCTGGAGGAGACGAAGCGGGTGCCGTCGGGCAGCTGGGTGCTCAGCGTCGTGCCGCTGGCCGTGGACGGACCCGCGTTGGTGGCGGTGATCGTCGCGATGGCGCGGCCACCGGGCAGCGCGGACGGCGGCGCCAGGGACAGGCCCACCCTCAGGTCGGCCAGGCTGGTGATCGTGCTCGACGCGGTCGCGGTGTTGTTGACCTGCGAGTCGTCGGCGGTGGCGGCGCTGACCCGCGCCGAGTTGACCGCGACGGCCGACTGGATCGCCGGGTCGAGGTTCGCGACCAGGCCGATGGTCAGGCTCGCGCCGTTGGCGAGGGTGGGCGTGGTGCAGGTGACGACCTGGCCCGCCGCCGAGCAGGTGGTGCCCGCCGGGGTGGTGGCCGAGTTGAAGGTCGCGCCGGACGGGAGGGTGTCGGTGACGACGACGGTGCTCGCGTCGTTCGGGCCCGCGTTGCCGACGTTCAGGGTGTAGTTGGCCGTGCCGCCGGAGTTCTGGGTGGGCGTGGCGACGGTCTTGGTGATGCCGAGGTCGGCCAGCGCCTGCACGGGCGTGACGGCCGGGGTGCCCGCGAAGGTGAAGGCGCGGCTGAGGACGCGGGCGGTGTAGTCGAGCAGGGGGGTGTTGATGATCGTGGTGCCCGCGGCGGAGCGGTTGACCGTGGCGCGGAAGCGGACGACGGAACTGGTGCCGGGGGCGACCGATCCGCCTGACGTGGCGGTCGCCCCCGTTCCCACCCGCACCCGCACCGTTCGATCGGAGGCCGTGTAGTCACCGACGTCGTCGCCGGTCGCGTCGGTGACCGGTCCGGTGCGACCGCTCGGGTCGGTGACGATGGTGGTGCTGCCGGGGACGTAGGTCAGGCCCGAGGGGACGACGTCGCGCACGACGGCCGAGTCGGCGTAGTCCGCGCCGGAGTTGGTGAAGTTCAGCCGGTACTCGATGACGTCGCCGGGCTGGGCCGGGTTGTTGCCGTTGAGGTTGGTCGCGGTCTTGCTGATGGAGTTGAACTGCGGGGTGTAGAGGTCGATCTGGCTGGTGACGATGCCGGGGTAGTAGGCGTCACCGCCGGTGGTCAGGTTGATCGTGGTCGACGTCGCGCCGTTGGGGATGATGTTCGTGGTGGCGACGCTGCCGATGTCGACGCCGAAGTTGTTGAGGTAGCCGGGGTTGCGGCCGGTCTGGTCGGCGCCCGCCTCGGTGATGCGGGAGTCGAAGAAGTTGTTGGCCGGGCGGGTGGCGTCGCTGAGCGTGGTGCCCGCGAGGCGCAGCGCGTCGCCGGTGGTGCCGAGGTCGCCCTCCCACGCCACGAAGCCCACCGAGGCGTTGACCGTGCCGGTGGGCGGGGTGAGGAAGCCGGTGAGCGGGATGTCGAGGGTGTTGTTGAGGGCGGCCGAGTTGACGTCGGCGAAGCCCTCGAACACGCGCAGGTTCCGCATCGGCAGGGCCGGGTTGCGGTAGGCGACGACCAGGGACCAGCCCGCGTAGCGGTCGAGCGCGTTGAAGGCGGCGCCGATGTCGGCGACGGTGTAGGCGCCGTTGCCGCCCGCCGCGACCTGGGCGGTGACGTCGAGGGAGGCCTGGTAGGGGCCGTTGTCGCCGCTGGCGACCAGGGCGGCGGGCTGGGTGAGCGCGCCGGTCACCGTGGTGTAGGCGGTGGCTCCGGGGGTCTTGAACTTGACCGTCTCCAGGGCCTTGGTGGGCGCGGTGCCGCTGCCGGGCACGGTCCGGCCGCCCCAGACCAGCTTCGCGTAGAGGACGGTGGAGCCCGCGGGCATCGCGAGCGTGGCCGTGGAGGAGTTCGACGTGGACGGGTCGGAGTCCACGTCGACGAAGTTCATCAGGTACGTGTTGTTGTTCAGCGCCGCGCCGCTGCCGCTGCCGCTGCGCGCGGCGGCGCACCCGGAGGTCGCGGTGGGGCAGTCCATGGAGGACGCGCCGATGAGCGCGATGCCACCGGTGTCGTCCGTGCCGTAGGAGGTGGTGAACGGCGAGCGGATGAGCGCTTCGGCGGGGTCGGCGGTCACGAACGGCACCAGCGCCGCGATCAGGGTGGCCACCAACAGGACTAGACCCGGACGCCGTGCCTGTGTCGGTGTCGGGGCTGCTGGCTGGTGCGACATTCATGTCCTCCATTGACGCCCGTGTTGTCGAGAGGCTAAATGCGCTGATCTTCCGCGGCCTGGGATGGCCACCATGGGGGGATTCGCGATTAGTGGGGTGCTGTTCTCCTGAACGGGTGAGGAAATTGGGGATTTATCGCTCGGTAGGGGGAAATCGTGGCGGGGGCGCGGTGGGCGGAGGGTGACGATCTCGCACGAAGGGGCCACACCTGCCGCCCGACGCCCGTGCGGGTGGGTCGCACGGGCGGGTGACGGGAGGGGGCGCGGGGTCACCACGTCGGGGGTTGGCGCGGCCGGGCGCGAGGGTGGGGGCGCGCCGGGTGGGTGGCGTGTGTTCTTGGCGGGGACGGGTGGGCAGGACGGCTCGGGGCGGGGACGATGTGGGGGTGGTGTGCGAAACCTGCCGTGAAGCCCTGTCGGCCCGGATGGACGGGGAAGTCGAGCACGTGGCCGCCGCCGAGGTGGACGCGCACCTGGCGGGGTGCGCGGAGTGCGCGCGGTGGCAGGCGCGGGCGCAGGCGCTGACCAGGGCGTTGCGGGTGCGGCCCGCCGAGGCGTCCCCGGACCTGGTCGGGTCGGTGCTCGCCGACGCGCCGCCGCGCCGGGTGGCGGTGTGGCAGCGGACCGGGTTGGCCGGGGTGGCGCTCGTGCAGCTGTGGCTCGGGCTCGCGCAGCTGCTCGGCGGCGGGGCGGACGGGCACGCGGGCTCGGGGCACCTGTTCACGGAGAGCGCGGCGTGGAACCTGGCGCTCGGCGTCGGGCTGCTCGTGGCGGCGCTGCGGGAGGCCAGGGTGGGGGCGCTGCTGCCCGCGCTGGGCGGGTTCGTGGCGGTGCTGGCGGCGTTCTCGGCCTACGACCTGGCCACCGGCGTGGCGACCCTCGAACGGGTCGCGACCCACCTGCCCGCGGTGGCCGGGCTGGTCCTGCTGCACCTGGTCGACCGCGCCCACCGCGACTCGGCCCCGCCCGGCGGGCGCGCGGGGGCGGAGGACGACGAGCGCGGCCGGTCGGACGACGAACCCGGCGAGCGCGGCGGCAGGCCGGACGGCGGGCGCGGCCCCCGCCCGCTGCGCCCCACGGCCCGGCACGTCGCCTGAGCGGCCCGCGCCCCGTGGGGCGCGGGCCGCGGGAGCGGCGGGTCAGACCGGCCGGTACGCGCGGGCCGCGCCTCCCCCGTGGTCGCGGCCGGGCGCGGCCACCAGGGGGGTGGCGTGCTCGGTGCGCAGCACGCCCGCGCCGAGCAGGCCGGACGGCGCCGCGCCGCGCGCCGCGCCGGTCAGGTCGGTCGGGACCGGGTGGGTGATCTGGGCGTGCGCGGGTGCGACGGGCAGGCTGGCGAGCAGGCCCGCCGCGAGGGTGGTGGCGGTGGCCCTGAGCAGCGCTCTGGTGAGGCTTGACAGCACGCGTCCTCCAAGGTGGTCCTGGCCGGGAAGCGCCCGGCGTCACCGAGGAAGTTAGGGACGTCGGGGGCGACGAGGTCCGCAAAACCGCGCGTGGGGGCGTCGCGCCACCCGTCGGCGCGGCCCCTCCACCCGGCCAGCCGGACCACCACCACGGCGGGTGACGGGCGACAGCGCGCCCGGCTCCGGGGTGTGCCCCGTCCGGGATCGGGTGACCGGGGTCGGATCTCCGGCGGCCCCCGGCGTCCCGGCGTCCCGCGCTCGTCCCACCCGAGCGGTGTTCTCGCAGGTGAGGGCACCGGGAACGTCCCAGCGTCCCAGCCTGCCGCCGGTCGGCGCCGCCTCCCGCGCCACCGTGCGAAGGTGACCCGGTCAGCGCAGGCGAAGATCGGGAGGACCCCCATGAGCAGCAGCGGAAGACCCGCCCCGGCCGACCGGACCTGGCAGGGCTCGGCGCAGCTCCACGCCGGGCGCTGAGGACGGGCGCTGAGGCACGGGCGCCCCCGGCGCCTACTGCAGCGCCGCCTGGCACGCCCGCCAGTCGCCGAAGTCGCCGCGCGCCGCGTACAGCCGGTGCGCGGCCTGGATGTTCCACTCCGGGTCGAACGCCACCAGCGGGGAGCCGCCCAGCTCGCGCAGCCGCCCGTCCGAGATCTGGAAGACCCCCCAGTTGCGGCTGCCGTTGGTGTTCGGCAGCACCCACAGCGGGTCGAGGAACGAGGTGCAGCGGGCGATCGCCACGGCCGCGTCGGGCTCCAGCGCGAACACCTCGCGCACCCGCCGCTCCACCCGCTCCGGCGTCCACGTGGACATGTCCACCCGCCCCGCGTAGAGCGCCTCCCTGGTCCCCGCGTCGACCACTCCCCTGGGCTCCAGCCCGGCGAGCACCTGGAACGCGGTGAGCCGCCGCAGCGTCTCCGGCCCGAACGAGCCGTCCACGGACATCCGCGCCCGCGCCCGCACGAGCAGCTGCTGCAGCTCGCGCACGCAGCTGTCGTGCTGGCCCATGACGACCGACTCGCACGCCGGGGAGAACAGCAGCCGGTCGTCCACCTCCGGGGTCCCGCCGCGCGGCCACAGCGCCGCCGACACCACCACCAGCGCCACGACGGCCAGCGCGAGAAGCCCGAGCACCCGGCGGGGCACGCGACGCCCCGGTGGGCGGCCCGTTCGCCCGGCGAGGCTGATGACCTCCGGGTAGCCCGGCGCCACCACGGCCTCGCCGGCCCCGCGCGGAACCCCGGCCGAGCGGGCGTCCCCCGTTTCCGGCGCTTTTCCCTCCGGACTCCGAGTTTCACCCCCGCTGATTTCCGATTCGGCGCCCGAGGCCCCCGCGCGCGTTTCCGGAACAGCGGGTTCCGGAATTCCGGCGAAAACCTCGGACGACTTCCCTTC